>NZ_QXIK01000001.1:0-753103 GCF_003666065.1 Haloarcula sp. Atlit-7R
GACGACCTCGTCCTGAATGAAGGCGGTCGAGGGCTGCTTGATCTCGTGAACAGGGATAGCGATGTTCTCCTGGACACTCGGGTCCCGAATGCACCGATGAGACTCGTGCAAGACCAGATGATAATCCCTCTCAGAAACCCACGTGACATCAACGTCCGTCTCACCGTCTAACTCGTCCTCTAAACTCTTTATTGCCCCCGCGCCGGCATACCCCGACCCGAGCACGACCACGTTCTCTGTCATACCGAGGACTCCGAAACCAACTGATACAAACCCTTTGAAATCCCTCTCAGCGGGGACAGGATTCTCCGGTGAGACTCGCCGCCATGCAAAATGATGCGATCCCGGTGACCGCAGGAAAACAATTCAAAAGACCAGTGACACGGACTAGTGTTCCGGCTCGCCCGCCGGTGCCCGCATATCGTCGATAGCGAGGATGAGTTTGTTGTTGGTGTCGTCCTTCCCTTCGAGGGTCCCGATAATCTGGAGCTTCGACAGCGGCGTCGGACCGACTGTCACTGAGTCACCCTCGTGGAATTCGGACATCGTGCCCTGCAGCTGAATCTCCGCACGGCACTCCTCGGGGTGGTGGACGCTGGTCAGGTCAATCTCTTCGACGTTCGAATGTTCGACAAGCTCGCCGTTGTGCCGAAGCGGGACCTCCGCGGCCTGGTCCATGTCCTGGATCTGGAGCGCGTCGTAGGCGTTGGCGGTGGGCTTGTACCCTCCCTTGGGGCCGGGGACGCCCTCGACAAGCTGCAGGGCTTTGAGACTCTGCATCTGGTTGCGAATCGTACCGGGATTTCGGTCGACCTTCTCGGCAATATCCTCGCCTTTGACAGCGCTTTCACTTTCCCGATAGAGATTTACCAGTTCCTGCAGAATGTTCTTTTGACTGGGTGTCAGTTCGATAGATGACATAATGTCCTGTTCGGTACAGCCGTCCTTAAATGCGACGGTAAACCGTCTGGAACCGTCTTAGAATCGCGGAAAACGTTAGTACTTTATTGCATCGCTGATCTGACATAGATATGGAAGGTAATCGCGTTTTGGTGACCGGCGGTGGGGGGTTTATCGGGGCAAACCTCGCGAACAAACTGGCCGAAAACAACGACGTTGTCGCCCTGGATGACGGCTACCTCGGCACGCCGGAAAACGTATCAGAAGACGTAGAGTACGTCGAGAAGAGTGTCCTCGATGACGACCTGCCGACTGACGTGGACGTGGTGTTTCACCTCGCAGCGCTCTCCTCCTACGCGATGCATGAGGACAACCCGACCCACGGCGCTCGCGTGAACGTCGAGGGGTTCGTCAACACTGTCGAGCAGGCCCGGGACGACGGCTGTGACACCGTTGTCTACGCCTCCACTTCCTCCATCTACGGCAGCCGGACCGACCCGTCGCCAGAGGACATGGACGTGACGGTCAACACCGGCTACGAGGCCTCGAAGATGGCCCGGGAGACGTACGCGGAGTACTTCCAGAACCACTACGACCTGACACTGGCCGGGATGCGCTTTTTTTCGGTGTATCAGGGCTACGGCGGCGCAGAGGAACACAAAGGGGAGTACGCCAACGTCATCGCGCAGTTCGCCGACGACCTGGCAAGCGGCGACGCACCGAAGCTGTACGGTGACGGCGAGCAGACCCGGGATTTCACCCACGTCGACGACATCGTCCGCGGGCTTGTTCTGGCCGCCGAACACGAACTAAACGGCGTGTACAACCTCGGTACTGGCGAGGCCTACGACTTTAACACGGTCGTCGAAATGCTGAACGATGAACTGGGAACGGACATCGAACCGGACTACGTCGAGAACCCGATCCCTGAGGACGTGTACGTCCACGACACCTGTGCTGACTTCTCGAAGATGCACGAGGCGACAGGCTGGGAACCTGAGATACGTTTCGAAGAAGGTATCGAACTAGTCTGTGCACCCTACACGTAGGGGCCGCTGAATATCGCTTGCCCAACGCTGGGTCTTTATTCGCCGCCCGTGGAGGCGACGGTATGCAACAACAGGTTCGTGTCCTCGGCGTCCCAATGGACCTCGGGGCCGACCGGCGTGGCGTCGACATGGGGCCGTCAGCGATACGGTACGGCGGCCTCGCTGACCAGCTGACAGATATCGGGATCGATTGCGTCGACGGCGGCGACATCGCCGTGCCGCGGCCGGAGGAACGCGACCCCGACGCCGGCGGCCTGAAAAGCGGTCACGCGAAGTTTTTCAGGGAGACGAAGGAAGTCTGTGAGGACGTGACGACGGCGGTCGATGCGACGCGCAGGGAAGGCCGGTTCCCGCTCGTTCTGGGTGGCGACCACTCGATCGGTATCGGAACCATGGCCGGCGCAGCCAGCGATGACGAGGAGCTGGGCGTCATCTGGTTCGACGCACACGGTGATTTCAACACACCGGAGACAACACCCAGCGGAAACATCCACGGGATGTCGCTGGCGGCCGTCCTCGGTCTCGGTGTGTTCTCCGACCACGAGTGGGCGCACACGCCAGCCGTGAGCGAAGAAAACGTCGTCATCGTCGGGCTGCGAGACGTGGACGACAGGGAACGTCGGCTGATCGAAGACAGCGATATCACGGCGTACACGATGTCGGATATCGACGCCCGGAGCGCACCGGCGGTCGTCGACGAGGCACTGGACATCGCGACCGACGGGACAGATGGGATTCACGTCTCACTCGACCTCGACTGGCTCGACCCGACGGAGGCCCCTGGCGTCGGGACACCGGTTCGTGGCGGCGTCTCCTACCGCGAGGCTCACATTGCGATGGAATACGTCGCTGAACAGCACGACCAGCTGCGGTCGATGGAACTGGTCGAGGTGAACCCGATTCTCGACGAACACAACCGCACTGCGGAACTGGCCTGTGAGCTCGTCGCCAGTGCCTTCGGCAAGCGCGTGCTGTAACTGCGACGGGGTCGCCGAAAACAGCGCGGCCGGAACCCGCTACTCGTCGGTGACAGCAGGAACGACCGTCACGCTCGCCACGCGGTCGTCGTCTTCGAGTCCCATAATCGTCACACCTTTCGTGTTCCGACCGACCTGGGACACGTCGCCGGCGCGGATACGCATGATCTGGCCCTGTTCGGACATGATGACCAGATGGTCCTCGTCTGTGACCGCCTTGGCCGTCGACACCCGACCGTTGCGGTCGTCGGTCTTGATATCGATGAGCCCCTTGCCGTACCGGGACTGCGTGCGGTACTCGTCGAGTTTGGTCCGCTTTCCGAAGCCGTGTTTCGTGACGGTCAGCAGCGACCGGGGGTCGTCGTCGTCAGTGGCGACCATCGCCGCAACCTTGTCGTCACCCTGTAGTTTGATGCCGTTGACACCGCGAGCCGAACGACCCATCTCGCTGACTTCGCTCTCACTGAAACGGATGGTCATCCCTGCCTCCGTGGCGATGACGAGGTCGCCGGTGCCGTCAGTGACATCGACGTCGATGAGTTCGTCGCCGTCTTCGAGTTTAGCGGCAATGATTCCCGTCGAGAGGATGTTCTCGAACTCCGAACAGCAGGTCCGCTTAACGTAGCCGTTCCGGGTCACCATCGTGATGCACTCATCGTCGCCGAACTCGTCGGTCGAGACGACGGCGGTCAGTTCCTCGTCGTCGTCCAGGTCGATGAGATTGATAGCGGACTTGCCCCGCGCAGTCCGAGACATCTCCGGGATCTCGTAGGTTTTGAGCCGGTAGACCTGCCCCTGATTGGTGAAACAGAGCAGGTAGTCGTGGCTGTTGGCCCGGAACACTTTCGAGACGCGGTCGTTCTCCTTGGGGTCGGCTCCGATGATCCCCTTGCCGCCGCGGTTCTGGGGGTCGAAGTTCTCGACCGGCATCCGCTTGATGTAGTCGTCCTCGGTGATGACGACGACGCAGTCTTCTTCAGGGATGAGGTCCTCGTGGGTGACCTGGCCCTCGTCCTCGATGATGCTCGTCCGGCGGTCGTCGTCGTACTCGTCTTTGACTTCCCGGAGTTCGTCGGCGATGACGCTGTCGAGCTTCTCGCGGCTGTTGAGGACGGATTCGAGGTAGTCAATCGTGTCCTGTACGTCCTCGTACTCCTCCTCGATTTCAGCCGCTTCCATCGAAGTGAGCGAGCCGAGTTGCATCCGGACGATGTGAGCGGCCTGCTCTTCGGAGAACTCGAAGGACTCCTGCAGACCGGCCCGAGCGGCATCGCGGTCCTCGCTGTCGCGGATCAGTTCGACCACGTCCTCGACGTTGTTCAGGGCCTTCAGCCGGCCTTCGAGGA
The DNA here is from genome assembly GCF_003666065.1 of Haloarcula sp. Atlit-7R. Lineage (NCBI taxonomy): Archaea > Methanobacteriati > Methanobacteriota > Halobacteria > Halobacteriales > Haloarculaceae > Haloarcula > Haloarcula sp. Atlit-7R. The sequence continues at coordinate 4,273 of NZ_QXIK01000001.1, forward strand.
TGTGGGCGCGCTCCTCTGCCTCGGCGAGGTCGTACTCGGAGCGCCGACGGACGACTTCGCGGCGGTGGTCGATGTAGTGCTGGAGGCTCTCTTTCAGCGAGAGGACCTTCGGCTGACCGTCGACCAGCGCGAGGTTGATAACGCCGAAGGTGGATTCCAGATGATGGTCGAGCAGCCGGTTCTCGACCACGTCGATGTTTGCCCCACGCTTGAGTTCGACGACGATGCGGACGCCGTTGCGGTCGGACTCGTCGCGCAGGTCCGAGATGCCCTCGATTTTCCCCTCGTTCACGTCGTCGGCGATTCGCTCGACGACGCGGGCCTTATTCTCCTGATAGGGGAGTTCACTGATGACGATGCGACCCTCCTCGGGGTCGACTTCGTACTCTGCGCGAACCCGCAAACGGCCCCGGCCGGTCGCGTACGCCGAGTAGATGGCATCGCGGCCAACAATGTTGCCGCCGGTCGGGAAGTCCGGCCCCTTGACATGCTCCATCAGGTCCTCAACGGTGGCGTCGGGGTTTTCCAGCAGGTGGACCGTCGCGTCGACCAGTTCGCCGAGGTTGTGCGGCGGGATATTGGTCGACATGCCGACGGCAATCCCGGACGACCCGTTGAGCAGGAGGTTCGGGACCTTCGACGGCAGCACGTCGGGTTCCTGCAGGCGGTCGTCGTAGTTGCTGGAGAAATCGACTGTGTCTTTCTCGATGTCTTCAAGCAGTTCCTCGGCGATAGGGGCCATCCGTGCTTCCGTGTACCGCATGGCGGCCGCCGGGTCGCCGTCCATTGAGCCGAAGTTCCCCTGGCCGTCTATCAACGGATATCGCATCGAGAAGTCCTGTGCCATCCGGACGAGCGTGTCGTAGATGGCCGAGTCGCCGTGTGGGTGGTAGTCACCCATCGTGTCCCCGACAATCGAGGAGGACTTCCGGTGGGCGGTGTTCGAGGAGACGCCCATCTCGTGCATCGCATAGAGGATACGCCGATGAACGGGTTTGAGTCCGTCCCGAACGTCTGGGAGCGCCCGACCCGCGATGACCGACATCGCGTAGTCGATGTAGGACTGCTCCATCTCGTCCTCGATGCGGACGTGCTTGATCTGCTCTGCCGGGGCGTTCGCGTCGTTAGCGTCGGAACTCATATGTCGACCCACTCCGCTTCAGGCGAGTGCTCCTTGATAAACTCCTTGCGCGGTTCGACAGCGTCGCCCATCAGGATATTGAACATCTTGTCCGCGGCTGCGGCGTCCTCGATGGTTATCTGCTTGAGAATCCGGTTGTCGGGGTTCATCGTCGTCTCCCAGAGCTGGTCGGGGTTCATCTCACCGAGGCCCTTGAACCGCTGGACCTGCGTGGGGTTCCCGTCACACTTCTCCTCGATGATTGTGTCGCGCTCCGCGTCCGTCATCGCGTCGTAGGTGTTCCCGCGGTAGCGAATTCGGTACAGGGGCGGCTGGGAGGCGTACACGTAGCCTGCTTCCAGCAGCGGCTTCATGTGCCGATAGAACAGCGTCAACAGGAGCGTCCGGATGTGTGCTCCGTCGACGTCCGCGTCCGTCATCAGGATTATTTTTTCGTAACGCAGGTCGTCGATGTCGAACTCGTCGCCGATACCGGTCCCCAGCGCGGTGATGAGGTTCCGTATCTCGTTGTTCTCAAGAATCCGGTCTAGCCGGTGTTTCTCGACGTTCAGAATCTTCCCCTTGATCGGGAGGATGGCCTGGAAATCCGGGTTGCGGCCCTGTTTGGCGCTGCCACCCGCGGAGTCACCCTCGGCGATGAACAGTTCGGCTTCCTCGGGGTCCCGCGTCTGGCAGTCGGCCAGCTTTCCGGGCAGTGCGGTCGAGTCGAGCGCAGACTTCCGGCGGGTGAGTTCCTCGGCCTTCTGTGCGGCCTTCCGTGCCTTCGCGGCCTCGACGGCCTTGCCGACGATGGCTTCGGCCGTGTCGGGATTTTCCTCGAAGAAGGTCGCAAGTCCGTCGTGCATCGCCGATTCGACGATGCCGCGGACCTCGCTGTTGCCGAGCTTGGTCTTGGTCTGCCCTTCAAACTGTGGGTCGGGGTGTTTAACAGAAATGACAGCCGTCAGCCCTTCGCGGATGTCGTCGCCTTTGAGTGTATCATCCAGATCTTTCAGTAGATTATTGTCGGTCGCGTAGTCGTTGACCACCCGTGTCAGCGAGGTTTTGAATCCTGTGAGGTGTGTCCCGCCCTCGCGCGTGTTGATGTTGTTAGCGAAGGCGTGGATCGAACCTTGCAGGTCATCTGTCCCCTGCATGGCGATTTCGACCTGGACCGGCCCTTCCGCGATCTCCTCTTCGTCCTCGAAATAAATGATATCTCGGTGGAGCGGGTCCTTGGTCTCGTTCAAGTACTCGACGAACTCACGGATGCCACCGTCGTAGGCAAACGTCTCCGTGTCACCGTCGCGTTCATCGTGGATAGAGATGGCGACGCCGGAGTTGAGGAAAGCGAGTTCCCGCAGTCGGGACGAAAGCGTCGAGAACTTGAACTCGCCGGTCTCGAAGATTTCGTCGTCGGGCCAGAACCGGACCGTCGTGCCCGTCTCCTCGTCGGGTTCGAGGTCGCGGACCTTCTTGAGGTCGTACTCCGGTTTACCGTGGTCGAAACGCTGCTTCCAGAGCGCGCCGTCGCGCCTGACTTCGACTTCGAGCCACTTGGAGAGGGCGTTGACCACGCTCACCCCGACCCCGTGGAGGCCACCGGAGACCTGGTAGGACTTGTTGTCGAATTTTCCACCAGCGTGGAGAATCGTCATTACCACCTCGACGGCCGGACGGCCGTGTTCTTCGTGGGTATCGACGGGGATGCCTCGTCCATCGTCGCTGACAGAGACGGAGCCGTCGTCGTGAATCGTTACGTCGATGTTGTCACAGTAGCCGGCGAGCGCCTCGTCGATCGCATTGTCGACCACCTCGTAGACGAGATGATGGAGGCCGCGAGCGTCCGTCGACCCGATATACATCGCGGGTCGCTTCTGGACGGCTTCCAGCCCTTCGAGGGTCTGGATCGACTTTGCGCCGTACTCATCAGACTCTCCTGACATAGGAACTTACCAGTTCTAATAGAGGGGCACGTATAAAGCTCCCGCACGCGCGCGGGGCCGCGGTTTCGGGGATAGCGTTCACTTTCACTCCGGTGGCGATTACCTTTTAACCCCGACGCGGGTACGTACCGCACGACAATGACCTCGTATCAGTCGCGACTCGGCGAGGGCGAGGGGATCGCCGAGGAGTTGGCCGAATCCCAGCGGGCCATCTCCATCGCCGAGTTCTTCGAGAAGAACAAGCATATGCTGGGCTTCGACTCGGAGGCCCGGGCGCTCGTCACGGCTGTCAAGGAAGCCGTCGACAACGCGCTCGACGCCTGCGAGGAGGCCGGTATCCTCCCCGATATCTACGTCGAGATTCAGGAGGCCGGGGATTACTACCGGCTGGTCGTCGAGGACAACGGGCCCGGTATCACGAAAGAGCAGGCCCCGAAAATCTTCGGAAAGCTCCTCTATGGCTCCCGCTTCCACGCCAGAGAGCAGAACCGCGGCCAGCAGGGGATCGGAATCTCTGCGGCGGTCCTCTACTCGCAACTGACCTCCGGCAAGCCCGCGAAGATAACCTCCCGGCCGAAGGGCCAGGACGAGGCACAGTACTTCGAACTCATCGTCGACACGGACACCAACGAACCCGAGATCAGCGTCGACGAGACGACGACGTGGGAGCGCCCTCACGGGACCCGGATCGAACTGGAGATGGAGGCCAACATGCGCGCCCGCTCGACGCTGCGGGACTACATCCAGGACACCGCCGTCGTCAACCCTCACGCCCGCATCGAGTTCGACGAACCGGGGCTGGACGAGTCCCTGAAGTTCGAGCGCGCGGAAGGTGCGGACCTTCCCGACGAGACCGAAGAAATCCGCCCGCACCCCCACGGCGTCGAACTCGGGACCCTGCTGAAGATGCTCGAAGCCACCGACTCCTACTCCGTCTCGGGGTTCATGCAGGAGGAGTTCACCCGCGTGGGCGGCAAGACCGCCGACAGCGTCATCGCGAACTTCAACGACCGCCACTACGGCCGCGGCATGGCCTGGCAGCCGCCGAAAGTCGGCGAGGACGCGGACATCGAGGCCGCTGTCGAGGACGCCGTGGCGAACAAAGGCGCTGAAACCACGGCGACCTTCGCCGCCGCCGTTTCCGAGGCGATTCACGACCGCGCCCGGGTCGCGTACCACGAGGTCGAAGCCATCGTCGATTCGGCGGCCGAAGACGCCGAGGCCGACGGCGACACCACGTTCGGCGCGACAGTTCGAGAAAACGCCGTCGAGGCCGCTTGGGATGCCGTCAGTGATACCCTGTCGAGCGACCTCTACACCCTCATCGACGACGTAACGACGAAACGCAAAGACGACGCGGTAGTCGAGGGGCTGGCGAGCCGGTTGGCCGACAAGTTCGCCGACGAGGGCCGCCACCGACTGACCCGCGACGAACTCCGGGAGTACGTCGACCGCGCGGCCGACATGACCGAGGAGCAGGACGACGCCACCTTCGGCGAGACGGCCCGCGAGAACGTGCTGGAGGTACTCTGGACCGCGGCCGTGAACATCCCGGAGGACCCGCCGAAGGTAGACGACATCGCCGCCGACCGCGATACGGCGAGTCAGTTGCTGTCGGCGATGCGCGAGACGGACATCATCGCGCCGCCGACGGACTGTCTCTCCCCCATCAGCGCGGAACTCGTCGAGGAAGGCCTCCGGAAGGAGTTCGACGCGGACTTCTACGCCGCCTCGACGCGTGACGCGTCAGTCCACGGCGGCGACCCGTTCATCGTCGAGGCCGGCATCGCCTACGGCGGCGAACTGGAGGCCGAGGGTAGCGTCGACGTGATGCGTTTCGCCAACCGCGTACCGCTGGTGTACCAGCGCGGTGCCTGTGCAACCACAGACGTGGTCAAGTCCATCCGCTGGCGCAACTACAACCTCGACCAGCCCGGCGGCTCCGGCATCCCGAAGGGGCCGGCTGTCATCATGGTCCACGTCGCCTCGACGAACGTGCCCTTCACCAGTGAGTCCAAGGACGCCATCGCCAACGTCCCCGAGATGGAAGACGAAATCGAACTCGCCATCCGGGAGGCCGCCCGCGAACTCAAGAGCTACCTGAACAAGCGCCAGTCGATGCAACAGCGCCGCGAGAAACAGGACAAACTGGCGACCATCCTGCCGGAGATGGCCGAGAAGCTCACCGAAGTGACCGGCAACGACGACCTGCACATCGACGACTCGCTGGCCCGCATCATGAACAACGTGCTCGTCGAGCGCGAAATCGAGGACGGCACCGTCCGCGTGACCGTCGAGAACAACGACGACACGAACGCCGACATCGACCTGACCGACATCGTCACTGCCGAGCCACAGGACACGAACGGCGCGACCGTCGTCGAGATGGACGGCGAGTGGTTCGTCAAGTGGTCGCCGACGGTGGCGGCCGGCGAGACCGCTGTTCTCGAATACAGCGTCCCCGACGAGGCCGAGTTCACCGTCTCGGTCGACGGCGTCGAAGAGGAGAAACTCACGGTGAACGCCTGATATGAGCACCGACTCAGACACCACACCCGACACCGAGGAAGCGCGCGAGCAACTCATCGACCTCGCGGCGGACTTCTACGACCAGTTCGCCGACGGCGAGGTGCCGACGATGACCATTCCAACCCGGACCAAGTCGAACATCGTCTTCGACGAGGACGAGCAGGTCTGGGTGTACGGCGACCGGAACTCCACGCGGTCGGCCAAGACGATATCCGGGGCCGAGAAGATTCTGAAGGCCGTCTATACCATCGACTTCCTCTCACAGCAACTGGAGGAAGACCGCTCGTCGACCCTGCGTGAACTGTACTACCTCTCGGAATCCTGGGACCTCGACGAGGCCCAGTTCAACACGCAGGACGAGTCGAACAACCTCATCGAGGACCTCGAAATCGTCTCCGACGTCAAACGCGAGGACTTCCACATGCGCCCGGAAGAATCCGGCGCGAAGGTGATGGGGCCGCTACTCCTCCGCGAGCAGACCAACCGCGGCGACCGCGAGATTCACTGTCAGGACGACGTGGGGCAGGGCGGCTACCAGATTCCGAACAACCCCGACACCATCGAGTTCCTCGACAACGACGCGGAGTTCGTCCTCTGCGTGGAGACCGGCGGGATGCGGGACCGCCTCGTCGAGAACGGCTTCGACGACGAGTACGATGCCCTCGTCGTCCACCTCGGCGGCCAGCCCGCGCGGGCGACCCGGCGGCTCATCAAACGGCTCCACGACGAACTGGACCTCCCGGTCACGGTGTTCACTGACGGTGACCCGTGGTCGTACCGCATCTTCGGGTCGGTCTCCTACGGCTCCATCAAGAGCGCGCACCTCTCGGAGTACCTGGCGACCCCCGAGGCCCAGTTCATCGGCATCCGCCCGGAGGACATCGTTGAATACGAACTGCCGACGGACCCCCTGTCGGACTCCGACGTCAACGCCCTAGAGAGCGAACTTGAGGACCCGCGCTTCCAGACTGATTTCTGGGAAGAACAGATCGAGCTCCAGCTCGACATCAACAAGAAGGCCGAGCAGCAGGCGCTCGCTTCTCGGGGCCTCGACTTCGTGACGGAGACATACCTGCCCGAGCGGCTGGACGAGATGGGTATCCTCTGATTAGGTCTCGTCAAGTACGACCGGAGCGCCGCGTTTTGCGACGTCGTCGGCGAACGCGCCCGAGTCGGCTTCCAGAGACTCGAACGTGTTGTAGTGCATCGGGAGCACGAGGTCCGGGTCCATCGCCTCGGCCAGCTCGGCGGCTTCGTGGCGGTTCATCGTGAAGTTCTTGGCGATAGAGGGGACGAACAGCGAGACGTCGAGTTCGGCGTGGCCGTCCAGCACGTCGGTGTCGCCGGGCCAGAACACGCGCGTGTCGTCCAGCGAGACGAGGAACCCACAGCCGATACCCTTCGGGTGAATCGGGTTGCCGTCGTCTTTCACATTCCGGCCGTCCTCGTGGTTGTACGCCGGCATGGTCCAGATGGGCACGTCGTCGACTAACACGTCGGCTTCCATCGACACTTTGCGGACCTCGTAGTCGAGGTCAGCGAGGCGGTCGAGGTCACGGTCGGTCGCGTGGACGTTGATACCCTCGAAGGCGACGACGGTGGCGTCCTCGCCCGCGACGCGGCGGATGCCGTCGGGGTCGTAGTGGTGGATGTGGGTCACACAGACGATGTCGCCGTCATTCGGGGCGTAGTCCCGCGTCGGCGGATGGCCGACGCCGGGCGTGTCCGGTTCCCACTCGCCGGTGAGCACGCCGTAGCGGCCGGGGTCGAAGTAGACGACCGTGTCATCGCCTTCCAGCCGCAGCGTCGCGTAGCCGAGCCACTCGGCGGTGATGCCGTCGTGTCTGACTGTCATGTACGGGCGTTCTCGGAGCGGCCCATTACGCGTGTCGGTCCGTCCCAGTCTCGACGGTCTTACTGGGACTCGGCCAGCCGCTCGACCCGTTCGAGCGAGTCGGCGTCGGCGGGCGTCTTGTCCTCGCGGACCGAGAGGAACCGGGGGAACCGGAGCGCGTAGCCCGAGTCGTAGGACTGGGAGGCCTGTATCTCCTCGTAGCCGACCTCGAAGACGACCGCCGGGGTGAGCGCCACGTCGCGCCCGTCCTCGGCGCGGACGTGTGGCTCGAACCGCTCGGTCAGGTCGTCCAGTTCCTCGTCGGTGATACCGGTCGCGACGTTGCCGACGGTGGCGTAGCCGTCGTCGGTCCGGACCGAGAGTTCGAACGACCCGAGGACGTTCGCCCGGCGGCCCTCGCCCCACTCCGCGCCGGTGACGACGCAATCCAGGGTCTCCACGTCGGGCTTGCGCTTGCGCCAGTGCTTGCCCCGCTTGCCGGGCGAGTACGCCGCTGTCGGGTCCTTCAGCATGATGCCCTCCTGACCGGCGGCGAGGGCCGCGGCCTCCAGGTCCTCGATTTCCTCGGGGTCGCCGGACAGCCACATCTCAGAGACGGCGTCGCTCCCGTCGGGGAACAGCGATTCGAGGCGGTCGTGGCGCGTCTCCAGCGGCGCGTCCAGCAGGTCCTCACCGTCGGCGTGCAGGCAGTCGAAGGCGTGCAGGCGGACCGCCACGTCCTCGCGGGCCGCGGCCACGTCGTGTTTCCGGCGGAACCGCCGCAGCACTTCCTGAAACGGGAGCGGGTCGCCGTTGGCGTCGACCGCGACCACCTCGCCGTCGAGGATTGCCGGGGCGTCGAGCGCCGCCTCGACGGCTTCGACCACCTCCGGCAGCGGGTCGGTGACTTCCTCCATGTTCCGCGAGAACAGCCGGGCGGTTTCGCCGTCGAAGTGGACCTGCACGCGAGCGCCGTCGTACTTCCACTCGACGGCGGCGCGGTCCCAGTCTTCGAGCGCGCCGGCGACTGTCCCGGCCTGGGCCAGCATCGCCTGGACCGGGCGGCCGATTTCCAGCGTGATGGTCGCCAGTCCCGCCTCGCCCTCGTCGCGGGCCATCTCGGCGACCGTGCCGTAGTCGTTCGACACCTGGACGGCCCGTTCGACGGCGTCGACCGGCACGTCGAAGGCGGCCGCGACGGCGTCCCGGACGGTCCCCTCGCCGACGCCGATGCGCATCTCCGAGAGGACGAGCCGGGCGAGGTAGCTCGCTTCCGTCGGCGAGCACCGCGAGAACAGGCCAAAGAGGATGTCGACTTTCGTCCCCTGGCTCCCGCTGCCATCGACGGCGGCCAGGTCCCGTAGCTCGGCGTCGAGTTCCGCGACGGTCAGCGCGGCGGTCCCGCCGGCACCGAACGCGGCGAGGCCCTGCTGGCCGCCGAGGTCGTAGCTGGCCGCGACGGCCCCGATTTCGCCCATGTCGGCGAGGCGCTCCTCCACGTCGTCAGCGCTGATATTCTGGCCCGCTGCTCGGGCAATCGCCTCGTAGCAAAGCCGCGGCCCGATGTCGAGCGTGCGCGACTCGTAGGCCGGGAACACCCGGCCCTGGACGAAGCGAGCGAGCGTCGAGAGGTCCGATCCCGCATCGGTGAACAGGTCAGTGACCGCCTCCGTAATCGCGGTATCGGCACTCTCGGCTTCGATTGCGTCGGCCCGGTCGGCGAAGGCGGCAAACTCCATCAGCGCCTCCTACCCGATTGGGCACCGTAAATCCAGCGTCACTCGACCGTGTACTCGACGGTGACGTTCTCGCCGGCCGTCGACGACGCATACGGTCGGTCCGGCGACCCCGAAGTGTCGCTGACGGGATAGTCGAGTTGCTGGTTCCCGTTGGTGTCCTGATGGGCGACGAGCACGAGCGACTGGCCGGTCGACGGCGGCCTGTCCAGCGTTATCTGGACATCGCTGTGGGACCCCGACGAGAGATACTCAGAGGTCCCGAGCACTCTACCGTCCGCTTCGAACTCCCGGACAACAATGAACCCGCCCTCTGACAGCGATGCCGATTCGACCGTTATTTGATCACCGGAAACAGCAGGGCTGGTGACCGTCATCGACGCAACCGGCGAGGAGAGGAGAATGAAGGCGACGTAGGCGACGCCCAGCAAAATCGCGGCGTGTTTCGCGCCGTCCTTGAGCGTCCCTTCACCCAGTTGGCCGCCGATGAAGCCGGTGAGAACTGCTTGAATGAGAGCAGTGTGGAAGAACACGAGCGTGTACGCGGCCTTGTCGACGCGCCCGAAGCGAGCGAACTGGTCGACGCCGACGCCGAGGCGGTTCGACTCGCCGGCCGGCGTCGGCACGCTGGAGGGCAGACTCGGGACGAGCACTTCCTGTACAGCGACGATGATGACCAGAAACACCAGGAAGGCGACGTAGATGACGACGAGGTAAGTGAGCATCTGCTGGCGTCGCCGCCGTTTCAGCCGGAGGTCGGCCCGTGACTGGGTCGCCGCGATGCGAAACACCGGGCCGAGCTGGCCCGAGGCGTGCATCGCGTGAGTCAGCAGGGTCACGATGCGCGTTATCGCCGTCGTCTGGACGCGGCGGCCGAACCGGACCAAGGCGTCAGTGACGTTCGCGCCCATCCGGATGTCGGCCCAGATGCGGTGCATCTCCTGTGTGAGGACGCCGATGTCACTGCCCCGGACCCGTCGGAGGCTCTCCACGACGGTCATCCCCGCCTCGTTCAGGCTCGCCAGCCGTTCGAGCAGGTCGGGTGTCGCGTTCTCGATACGTGAGAGCCGCTGGGTGTAGACGAACCGCACCAGCGCAAATGGCCCCAGAACCAGCAGGAGCGACTGGATAACGAGATCGTCGAGAATGCGGACGTTGATAGACGAGGTCTGAAACGCCGCAGGGGCGCGGAGGAGCAGTAGCACCACAGCGACTGGGACGGCGAGGTAGAGGACGTACACCGGGTTCCAGACGAGCGACTGGATCGGGGAGCTGAGCAGGTCCCGAAGCGATTTGACGCGGTCGTAGAACCGCAGTCGGAGCCAGTTCGCTTCGTCGGCCGGGACGACGCCGCTGTCGGGCAGGCCGAGACGGCCGGAGGCGAAACTGGGCTTGCCGAGCGACGCCGTTTCGTAGCGCTCTAGAACGTCCGTCGTGCCGGCGCTCCCGATGCCGAGCGACTGGAGCTTGATATCCAAGTACACCATGAACCCGACGTTGGCGAGCGGGATGACGAGATACGCCATCATCTGTAACAGCCAGAGGGTGTCCGTCGTCGTCAGGCCGAACACGAGCAGAATCGTCATCAGGAAGAGCACGGCGGCGACGAACACGGTGACGTACGCCTCGGCGACCGTGGCCAGCCGTTCGAGCAGATCCTCCTGGCGTTCGGCGGCCTCCTCCTGATGGCGCTCGTACTGCTCGCGGAGGAACGGGGCCAGCGACTGGCCGCTCTGGAGGACGCTGGAGAGGTTCTCGGTGAACGTCTTGAACTGTTCGCTGGGGGTCCGCCGGGAGACATGTTCGAGCGCCGTGATCATGTCCCGGCCGAACAGGTCCATCTCCCTGACGGCGACACCGACTTCCCTCGCCGTGTCGCCGTAGATTTCCTGATTTCGGGCCAGTACACGCATCACGTCCGGGAAGGACATCCCACCACGGGACAGCGCGTACATGAAGGCGATAGTGCGGGCCATCCCCTCGTCGATGTTCCGGCTCCGCACATCCGCCTGATTCTTGAGCCGCTCCCAGCGGTAGAGGTACGCGAGTCCGGCCGTTACTGCGCCGGAAAGCACGCCGCCGCCGATGAGGATGTACAGCGTCTGTGTCGGCGTCAACACGAGCTCAAACGTCCGCAGGCCGAAGGCGGTCACCATCGTCGAGGGGAGTCTCTGCGCAAGCTCCACCAGCGCCGGCAGAATCAACAGCAGGCCGCCGATAGCGTACGCGCCGGTTATCGCTCCCGAAACAGCACCAGCACAGGCGTACACCAGCGTTCTGGCGGCGTAGCCGCGGTAGGTCTCGTCGACGTATGCGGCTTCGAGCTGGCGTTCCCGCTCGGGCGACTGTCCCACATACCGACCGAAAAGCCGTCGGGACAGCCGCGTGACGTTGCGGTCGAAGCGCTCGTTGACCGTGCTGTAGCCGATAAGCCCGAGAATCCCAACGACGACGGCGAGCGGTGCCAGACCGAGCGGATTCAGCGCCATGTCAGGCTATCTCGTCGTCGATGTTCGCCATGACCTGCTCTTTGTCCGCGTAGTACTTGTTGACCATCGCCGTGAACTTCCGGTAGTCGGTGATGCCTTCGGACTGGAGATAGCGAAGGAACCGCTGGCGGTTGCGGAGTTCGGTGAGCAGTTCCGACTGTGTCCAGCCGCGCTCTTCGCGGATCTCGTCCAGTAGCTCGCTGTTGTTCTCGGAGAAGCGGTCCTCCGTGGCCCGCCAGTTGTACGTCGTCGAGTAGTCCAGTTCGCCGGTCCGCTGGTCGATGCCTTCGATTTCGGCGAGCGTCTTCGCGCGGCGGACGCGCTCGTCGCCCGAGCGGGCCAGCACCTGCACACAGAGGATGTCGAGGCTCTGGACCATCGGCCGCGGGACGTTGATCGGCTCGTTCTCAAGCCGGTTGATGACGGTCTGGACCGAGTCCGCGTGCATCGTCGAGAACGTCGTGTGACCGGTGTTCATCGCCTGGAACAGCGTGATGGCCTCCTCACCGCGGACCTCGCCGACGATGATGTACTCGGGGCGGTGCCGGAGCGCGGACCGCAACAGGTCGTACATCGTGATGTCCGAGTCGTCCAGCCGCTCGCGGGTGACCGAGGAGAGCCAGTTATCGTGGTACAGGGATAGCTCGCGGGTGTCTTCGATTGAGAGCACCTTCGACCGGGGCGGCAGGAACATCGCGAGCGCGTTCATCGACGTGGTCTTACCGGCCGCCGTCCCGCCCGCGAAAATGAGCGACTTGTTGGACTCGATGGCCAGCCAGAGGTAGGCGAGCATCTCCACGGAGAACGTGCCGTACTCCAGCAGTTCGATGGGCGTGAACGGCTCGTCGGCGTATTTCCGGATAGTGAACGCCGAGCCGCGGGGAGTCACCTCCTCGCCGAGCGCCAGTTCGATACGGGAGCCGTCCGGGAGCGTCGTGGAGACGACTGGGTCCGAGACGGAGACGTGTCGGCCCGAGCGCTGGGCCAGTTGGATGACGAAGTCGTTCAGTTCGTCGGCGTCGTAGGTGATGTTCGTCTCGATATCCGTGTAGCCGTCGTGGTAGACGAAGATGGGGAGGTTCGCCCCGTCACAGGAGATGTCCTCGATATCCGGGTCGTGCATCAGGGGGTCGATGTGGCCGTAGCCCTGGAAGGAGCGATGCAGGTAATAAAACAGCCGGTAGAACGTCTCCGGCTCGATGACGACGCCGTACTCCTCCAGCCTGGCTTCGAGTTCCTCGGCGAGGACACGCTCCGGATCAGTGTCGACGTCGTCGCGGTAGATGAGTGGGATGCGGATGTCTTCAAACAGGCGGTCGAGCAGTTCTCGCTCGATGTCGGTCAGCGACGGCTCGACGACGTGATACAGGTGCTCGTCGCGGTCCGGGTCGTGGTTGATAGAGGCGAAGGCGAAGGGGGCGTTCAGCCAGTAGCGTTCCACCTCGTTGTAGCCGTCGAGGCCGTCGAACTCGACCAGTGTCCCGTGGCGGCTGGGGTCGTAGTTCGCCGTCGGAACCGCCGCCCCGCTCAACACCGTCGCGGTCCGCGAGAGCCACGACTGGATGTGGCCGAGCGGGTCCGAAACGATGTCACCGGGTTTGGGAGATTCTGGATTCGACATCGGTAGTGTAGTGGGGAGCACACGGTGCTCCGCGCAATATACCTCTGCTATCGTATCCACCTACTTAAATTCGCTCGCCAAATTATCAGGAGTATAATCGCCAGCGGTCGGACGAACGGGACCGGACTGGCAGTCACGCTCGGTCGACGGTCAACAGGAGATAGGCGAACACGAGCGCGACAAGCGCGCCGACGGGGACCGTGATGCCGGGAAACGACGTGATGAACAGCCCGCTGGCCGCGAGCGTGAGGACGCCGACGAGGCCAAGCAAGCCGCCAAACAGGCGAACCGGGTCCACGGGGAAGGTCGCTTCAACACGGTCCTCAGCGGCGTAATAATAGATGCTGAGGCCGAACGGAAGCAGGAAGACGGCTAGGGCTGCGAATCCGAGTGTTCCGGCGAGCGCAAGCGGGTCCGACTCCTGAAATGTGGCGACCTGCCAGGCCCAGAGAAACGGCCGCTCTCCGGGGAGCGTCGCACCGAAGATAAACTGGAACCGGAACGGGAGAAACCGAAGCCCGACGACAGTCACCCCATCAATCTCGAACAGCGACACCGACCACGGGGCCAGTCCCACGAGCCACGTCGCAAGCACCGCGAACTCGCCGGCGTACTCTGACTTCACCCAGGCCATGCTACTGTCAGAGGGTGGGCCGGTCCGGTAAAAGCTACCGATACCGACAGTCGGTGCGCCGTTACGTTCATTTGGCCGGGACACGTACCAGTAAACACCGGAATGAGGCGTGATTACTTCACTGTCGACATCCAGGCTTCGGCCACCGACAACGACGACCCGACGATCGCGATTGTATACGATGGGCCGACAGGAGAGCTTCGCGAGCGCCTCACCAAAGTAGACGGTGGCACACTCGATGGCGAGGACATTGACGTGACCTTCCGCCGCCAGCCTGAAAGCGACGGCGTGCTCTCGCTAACGAACCGACTCACCGGTGAGTACGTCTTCGAGGCGACAGCACCGACAGCGGCTGTCGACGCGCTCGTCTCCGCGGCGGACGCTCAAGAAGACCCACAGTTTAGAGTCCGTCTCACCGACGGCGAGGGCGAGTCACGGACCTACGAGTTGCGGACGCTGCTCGTCTATGACCACGACGGGAGCCTCCTGCGCGGACAGAGCCTGATCCCCGGCGGCGTCGAGTTATAGCGGCGTCCGCTGCTACAACCGCTCGACAATCGCCGGGAGAACCTGCGTGACATCGGCACGAAGCACGTGCGCCGCACTCGCGTCACGCGGCGTTTCCTCGTAGTTTATCACGATCAGCGTGCTACCCGCCTCCGCCGCGATTTTCGGAAGCAGTGATGCGGGCTGTACCGACAGGGACGACCCTACAGCCAGGAACACGTCGCTGTCCCGGGCGAGGCGCTGGCCTTCGTTCATCGCCACGTCGGGCATGGCCTCGCCGAACAGCACGACGTCCGGGCGGTAGACGCCGCCGCAATCACAGCGCGGCGGCGGGTCGCCGTCTGCAGCGACCTGCTCGAACACCGCCTCGGCGTCCCGACGGTGACCGCAGTCGTCACAGACCACGCGCCGATGGGTCCCGTGTAGTTCGATGACCCGGTCCGTGCCGGCGTCGTCGTGCAGTCCGTCGATGTTCTGCGTGAGCACAGCGTCGAGATGCCCCGAAGATTCGAGCCTCGCCAGCGCCTCGTGGGCGGCGTTGGGTTTGGGGTCTACATCGCCGTAGATGGCCTCCCGAAGTGAGAGTCGGTCCGCCCAGAAACCCGCCGGGTCGGCGTCGAGCCGACGGCGGTGGAAGTCCGCCGGGTCGTGGCGCTCCCAGATACCGTCGTCGCCGCGAAAGGAGGGGATGCCCGACGCCGTCGAGACGCCCGCGCCGGTGAGTGCGACGCCAGTTTCGGCGGTGCGAATCGCCTCTGCCACAGCATCGAGCGTCCCATCGTCGACATCGTCGGTCCCGTGCCTGTCGTCGGCCATACGCTCGCTTCGCAGTGCGACGGTGTGGGTCTATCGGATTGGATTCGGTGTGGGAGACGACTGCGGACGCTCCCTTGTATCCCGAGTCGCTCCGGAGCCAGCCGTATCGCGCCACAGTGTGCGCTCCTGAACCGCTATCCCGACCCACAGTAAACTGGGACGGATTCCGCGTGGTCGCAGGAAGAGAAAGACGGATTTAAATCGCCACCGCTCGCCTCTCTGCATGACATGCGCTTGCACGAATACCAGGCGAAGCAAGTCTTCGCTGACGCGGGCATCCCGACGCCCGCCTCGCAGCTGGCCGAGACAGTAGATGAGGCCGTCGACGCGGCCGAGGAAATCGGATATCCGGTCGCCATCAAAGCACAGGTACACGTTGGCGGCCGCGGCAAGGCCGGCGGCATCAAGCTCGTCGAGTCCAAGGAAGAGGCTCGCGAGGCCGCCGAGGACATCATCGGGATGGACCTCAAGGGCTACCACGTCTCGAAGGTGCTCGTCGAGGAGGCCGTCGACTTCGTCAACGAACTGTACGTCGGCGTGACGATGGACCGTGGCGAGGGTCGCCCCGTCGCCATGGTCTCGACGAAGGGCGGCGTCAACATCGAGGAGGTCGCCGAGGAGGACCCTGACGCCATCGCTCGTGAACACATCGACCCGGCCTTCGGAATGCACCCGTTCCAGGCCCGGAAGGTCGTCTACGAGGCCGGCGTCGACCGCGAGGTCGCAAACGACGTTGCGAGCGTCCTCACGACGCTGTACCAGCTCTGGGACGACCGTGACGGCGCTGACACGGAAATCAACCCGCTGATGATTACCGGCGACGACGAGGTTATCGCGGCCGACGCCGTCATGAACATCGACGGTGACGCCCTGTTCCGCCAGCCCGAGATCGCGGAGATGGGCGAGGAAGCGGCGGAGGGCGACGAACTCGAACAGAAGGCCGACGAGTACGGCTTCGACTACGTCCGGCTCTCGGGCAACGTCGGCATCATCGGTAACGGTGCGGGCCTCGTGATGACGACGCTGGACCTCGTCGACTACTACGGCGGCGAGCCGGCTAACTTCCTCGACGTGGGCGGCGGCGCGAAGGCCGACCGCATCGCGAACGCCCTCGACATGGTGTTCTCCGACGACAACGTCGACTCGGTCGTGTTCAACATCTTCGGGGGCATCACCCGCGGCGACGAGGTCGCCAACGGCATCAACCAGGCACTTGAGCAGTTCGACGAGATTCCGAAACCGGTCACCGTCCGCCTCGCCGGCACCAACGCCGAGGAGGGGATGGAGATTCTGAACGAGGACCTCGTCACGGTCGAACACACGCTGGAGGACGCCGTCCAGCGTGCAGTCGAGTACGCGAAGGAGGTGGAAGCATGAGTGTGCTAGTCGACGAAGACACGCGCGTCGTTGTACAGGGAATCACCGGCGGTGAAGGGAAGTTCCACACCGAACAGATGCTGGAGTACGGCACCAACGTGGTCGCCGGGGCCGTCCCCGGCCGCGGCGGGCAGGAGGTCGCCGGCGTGCCGGTCTACGACACGGTCCAGCAGGCCGCCCGCGAGGAGGACGCCAACGCCGCCGTCGTGTTCGTGCCACCGGCCTTTGCCGGCGACGCCTGTTTCGAGGCCCTTGACGCGAGGGGCATCGACCTCGTCGTAGCCATCACCGAGGGCATCCCGACCCAGGACATGGCGCGGGTCTACCGCAAGCTGCAGGAGACCGACACGCATCTCGTCGGGCCGAACTGCCCCGGCGTCATCACGCCCGGCGTCGCCAAGCTCGGCATCCTCCCGGGGAACATCTTCTCGTCCGGGAACGTCGGTCTCGTCTCCCGCTCGGGGACGCTGACCTACCAGGTCGTCGACAACCTCACCAACCGCGGCATCGGCCAGTCGACGGCCATCGGCATCGGCGGCGACCCCATCATCGGGACGGACTTCATCGGGGCCTTGGAGCAGTTCGAGGCCGACCCCGACACGCACGCCGTCGTCATGTGCGGCGAAATCGGCGGCGAGGACGAGGAGGAGGCCGCCCGCTACATCGGCGAGCACATGGACACGCCGGTCGCCGGCTTCATCGCCGGCCGCACCGCACCGCCCGGGAAGCGGATGGGCCACGCCGGCGCTATCGTCTCCGGCTCCGGCACCGGGACCGCCGAGTCGAAAATCAACGCGCTGGAGAACAACGGCGTCCCGGTCGGTGACACGCCGGAGGAAGTCGCCGACCACGTCGAGGACCTGCTGTAGGGCACCGTCGGTTTCTTATCAACCGTTTTCGTAATATCACGGGATGACGCCTGCTCGTGGGACCGTCTATCTCGTCGCCGGGCGCGAAGTGACTGATCTAGCTGAGGCACTTTCCGAAGCGCTGACCACGGACGGGGCAACAGCCGAGGCGGTCCCAGACACGAGCGACGTACAGAACCGGCTGAGTGACGGGAACATCAGGGGTGTCGTCATCAGTGACGACGGCGACTGTGACGGGGTTGCGGTATTCGAGGGGCTACGGGCAGCGGGTACCGATATTCCGATAGTATTCGTCGGAACCGACCCCGAACCGGACCGGGTCACCGAGGCGCTCCGAGCCGGCGTCAGTGATTACGTGACCGCAGCAACGCCGGCATCCCTGCTGGCCGCGAAGCTCGAAGCGTACGCGACCCGGTGGCCGACTGACTGGTGGGTCGGTGCCAGCCAGTGGAACGATATTTCCAGCGGCGTCTCCCACGACGCGAAGAACCCGCTGAACGTCGTCATGGGCCGGTTAGAGCTTCTCGATATCGGTGAGCCGCATGAAGACGCATTGCTTCGGTCCGTCACCCGGGTTGAGTCGCTCCTTACCGACCTGTCTCGTATCGGAAGCATCGGACGCCCCGTTTCGGAACCCGACTCGCTCTCGCTTTCTGACGTCGCTACCGAAGTCTGGGCCGCAGCGAGCTACGAGGACGCGACGCTCGAAGTGACGACAGACGCGGCTATCGACGCCGAAAACGACCGACTGCAGTTGCTCCTTCGCGAGCTGTTTGACAACGCCGTCGCTCACACCGAGGGACCGGTGACCGTCACCGTCAGTGACACCGAGTCGGGATTCTACGTGGCCGACGATGGCCCGGGGATTCCCGAATCAGACCACGACAAAGTGTTCGAACAGGGCTTCGGGACGACGCGGGAAGGGGAAGGATACGGACTGTTCCTCGTCGACACCGCGGCGCGGGCACACGGATGGACGGTGTCGGTCGGGGACAGCGAATCCGGCGGCACGCGGATTGACGTGACGACAGTCTAGCGGCGTCGTGACAGACGATAACCGTGGACCGCTTGGAACGGTAGCTTGCGTGTCTGCTCTCGAACTGGCTGTTGCCGAGATGTGTACGTTGGTAGTCAGCGTTGGGAACCATTACTGTCCAAGATATGAGGTGTACGAACTATCGAAAATCGACGGACGGCGGACGACCCGAACCCTCTGTCAACGGAAAGAAGCGGGCGTGAACGTTCCGGTATCGCTATAAGGGATGAATCTGTATCTTCGAATATGCCTCATATTTGTCGGAACTGCAAGCGGACCTTCGGCACAGAACTCGAACTCGAACTCCACCGCGACACGTGTTCGGACGGGCAGCTCTACTGTGACGAATGTGGTGACCGGTTTACCGAGCGAGCGGCGACGGAGGACGGCTGGCACTATCGATGTCCGAATGACGACTGTGACGGCACCGGGATCGACGACGACATCCACAAGGTATCTGACGCACGCGTAACCAAACAGTAGCATCGGGAAGGACAGGCTAGGTTAGCAATCCGGTGGACGGCAGCGCGGAGAACTCGACACACGCCTGTTCCGTTGGCCAGTAGCAGTAAATGCTCACCTAACAAACTGATGCAGAAGTGACAGACCCGGATCGCCTGCCAGCCCATATTCAGGGGGTTGGATGGACTCTTCTGCTCGGGGTTATCGGCAATTACTTTTATTTTTCTGATTCTGGAATTCCGGCTGTCCTCACGGCCGATTTCGTCGTCAGTATGCTGGCAGTCGTGCCGTTTGCCGCGGTGATTATCGTCGGTGGGTTCTGGCTAGAAAACTCAGCATTGACTTCGTCACGGTACCAGCGGGTCGGAATCTGGTTCACCGGCGGGCTCAGTGGCTTCCTGTTACTGAACCTGGTGATGATGTGGACCTGGCCCGCCGAGTCGCTCCGGTGGACTATCGGATGGGCGCTGTTTGCGATTGGTGTCGGCGGCTCCGGTGGTCTGGTCGCGGGCATCTTTGAAGCGCGAGCGATTTCGCGAACCGTCGAGGCCGAACGACAGCGGTTCCAGCGGCGGGCCGTCGAGCAGCGCAACGAACGCCTCGACGAGTTCGCGGCCGTTGTTGCACACGACCTCCGAAACCCGCTCAGCGTCGCGTCCGGTCAGCTCGAACTCGAACGAATGGACCGCGACTCGGAACACCTGGAAACGGCTGCGACAGCGCTGGACCGGATGGAAACGCTCATCGACCGGACGCTGACACTGGCCCGAAGCGGACACGTCATCAGCGAACCGGAGCCCGTTGACCTCGAAGAACTGGTCGAGAGCTGCTGGGAGGCAGTGCCGACGGCGGATGCGACACTAGCAAATGAAGTAACAGCCGTCATCGACGCCGACCCGGATCGGCTCCGTCACCTGTTCGAGAACCTGTTTCGGAACGCCGTGGAGCATGGCTCCACGGGCAGTGTGAATTCCGACGACGCCCTCGAACGTGGCAGTGCTGACCTGACGATTCGTGTCGACGAGCTGTCTGGGGGGTTTTATGTCGCCGACGACGGTTCCGGAATTCCGCCGGAAAAGCGTGATGCGGTGCTTGACGACGGCTATACTGCCACCGACGGTGAAGGCGGGCTGGGGCTGGCAATCGTCCAGCGCATCGTCGAAGCCCACGGCTGGGAAATCGACGTGACCGAAAGCGACGAGGGTGGGACGCGCTTCGAGATAACGGGCATCGCGAGGACGGACGACCCAGAGGAAGACACTCGCACGCGCTCGAAGACGCCAGTACAGCCCTGACGGGTCGGCCCGGCGTTACCTACGCCTCGCGTTGCTTTCCCAGAGCGGCGATCCGTTGGCACGCTCGGGCACACACCGGGGCGTAGCCAGTCGCCAGCGGCGGAATCTCGAACCCAACGACGGAGCCGGTGGTCCGTTCCTCGGCGAAGTGGCCGGTCGCGGGGAGCCGTGCGATGGTCCACGTCCAGCGATACGGCGCGCACGCCGTCACCTCGAACGGGAGCCACACCGCGTCGGCGACGCGAACGCGACCGGTCGTCCCCGCGGTGATGTACCGGTCCGCTGTCTCAACGGCTGTGACAGACGGCCCCCAGTCTGCCCAGCAGTCGGTGTCGGTCAGAACATCCCACACGGTGTCGACCGACGCATCGACATCATGTCGGACGAGCAGGCGTCGGCCGTCCGGTGTTCGTTCGAGTGAGACGCTACTCGCGCCGAGTTCGAGTGCCATTATCAGAAGCAATAGGCCGGAGCCAAGGTATAGGTTAGTTCACTCACAACGAACCGGCAGATGATTGACGCCCGGGATATTCGGAAGGAGTACGGCGGTTTCGTCGCTGTACAGGGCAGTTCGTTTTCGGTCGACCGCGGCGAGGTGTTCGGTATCATCGGGCCGAACGGGGCCGGCAAGACGACGACGCTGAAGATGCTCGCGGGCCTGCTGGAGCCGACGAGCGGCTCCGCCGAGGTAGCGGGGCTCGACACTGAAACCGCGGAGATGCGCCAGCAACTGGGCTTTCTGCCCGAAGAATCGCCGCTGTACGAGGAGATGACGCCGATCTCCTACCTGAAATTCTTCGCCGATCTCTACGACGTTGACCCGGACGTGGCTGAGGAGCGGATGCACGACACGCTGGACGAACTCGAACTCGAACACCGCGACCGGAAGCTCGGCGACATGTCCAAGGGGATGAAACGGAAGGTTGCCATCGCCCGGTCGCTCATCAACGACCCAGACGTGCTCATCTACGACGAGCCGGCGTCGGGGCTGGACCCGCTGACGACAAACTACGTCATCGAGTTCACCGAGCAGTTGGCGAAGGAGGGCAAAACCATCGTCTTCTCGGCACACAATCTCTTTCACGTCGAATCTATCTGTGACCGGGTCGTCATCATGAACGAGGGCGAAATCGTCGCCCGCGGCGACCTCGACGAACTCCAGACCGAGTACGGTCACACGCGGTATCACGTCTATACGACCGTCGACGTGCCCGACGCGGTGCAGGAAAACGGCTCGTACAAGCGGGTCGTCGAGAGCATGGACGCCGTCGAAGCGACGCGCGAACAGGCGGAGGAAAACGGTGGAGAAGTAGTCGACATACGAACGGAGGAGTCCAGCCTTGAGGAGGTGTTCCTCAACGTCGCCGAGGCCGGGACCCGCGGCACGCGATACGTCGGGGAGGACGCGGAGTAGATGCAACCCGACAAGCTCCTGCGCGTCGCGAAGTGGGAGGTGACAAAAAACGCCGGCGGTGTCGACAAGCGGACCATCGTCGTGATGGCGCTGTCCCTCGTTGCGATGGGCGCGGTCGCCGCGATAGCCGTCAGCGGTGGTACCGGCGCGGGCATGGACGACGGCATCTACCGGATTGGCGTCGACGAGAGCAGCCCGTACTACGACGTGGCAGCTAATGACTCGACCTTCGATATCCGCGAGCCGGACCCTGCTGCCATTGAGCGACGCCAGCAGGAACTCCTGTATCGGGGGATACGGCTTCAGAACGCGCCACAGACGGCCAAAGAGCGGGCTGCGCTTACCGAACTCCGCGACAGCACGGCGCAGTACAACGACCGGACGCTCGCTCGGGACGACAACCAGACCGCCGCGTTTCCCGTTTCTGTGACGCTCATCTACGAGCAGCAGTCGGGGAGCAGCCAGCTCGACCCCCGGAGCGGCGACAGCGGTGACGGGTCTGGCTCCTCGGAAGACGACACCAGCGTCTCCGATGGGGAAGAGACGAGTACTTCGATCGGGAGCGATTCGGACACCAGTGGCAGTACTGGAGCGGGCGACGACAGCAGCGATGATAGCGACGGAAGCAATAGCGATAGCTCGGCAACGGGCGATGACAGCGATAGTAGCGGTAGCAGCCAAGAGACTGTCGACAGCAATGTGAGCAACAGCGGCTCGGTCGCGAGCGGTAACGGCGGAACCGCCGGTGGCAGCGGCGCGAACCTCGGCGCTATCGGCGCGCGGTTGACCGGCGATGTCCAGGGCGGCACCCCCTCTGATATCTCGCCACCGTTCCCCTTCGAGTCGCTCGTGCTTGCCTTCCTCTACATCGTGCCGATGAACTTCGTTATTCAGGCCTACGGCTCGTCGATGCTCTCGGAACGGTTGAACCGCCGCGGTGAACTCCTGCTGGTGACGCCAGCCTCGCGGGGCGACATCATCGGCGGCAAGACGCTCCCGTACCTCGCGGGCGCTGTCGGCGTGGCGGCGCTCATCACCGCGGCGCTCCGGTTCGGGAACATCGCGCCGGCGGGGAGTTACGTCGCGGTGCTGGCGGTGGTCCCACTCGTCGTCCTCTTCCTCTCGGCGACGTTCTGCGGGGCGATGTTCGCCCGCTCGTTCAAGGAACTCACCTTCGTGACGGTGACAATCACGGTGACGCTGACCTCCTACGCGTTCGTGCCGGCCATCTTCACCGACGTGACGCCGATTGCGCTCATTTCGCCGCTGACGCTCGTCGTGATGGACCTCACCGGCCAGCCGATCGGGCTCTCGTCGTTCGTCTTCTCGACGGCACCGCCGCTGCTGACCGGACTGGTGCTGTTCGGTCTGGGGGCCGGTCTCTATCGAGAAGAGGACATGTTCACCCAGCGGCCGATTCCGCTGAAGGTGCTCGACGCGCTGGCCGGCGGTATCACTGGTCGCCGGAGCGCGCTGAAGATGAGCGTCGTTCTGTTGCCGCTGGTCATCGTCGCCGAGCTGGCTGCCATCGCGTTCCTGTTTGTCCTCGATTCGGTGTCGCTGAACGTCTTCGGGACGAACCAGTCGCTGGGCATCGTGCTCGTGCTCGGTGTCATCGTCGTTATCGAGGAGGTGGCCAAGAGTCTGCACGTCTACGCCGGCTACGAGCACGCCCGCTACGAGCGGACGCTCCGGTCGGCGCTCGGCGTCGGTGCGCTCTCCGGACTCGGCTTTTTTATCGGGGAGAAAGGGCTGCTTATCGCACGGCTGTCAGACTTAGAGAGCCTCCCCATCGGCGAAGCCGCGCTGCAGGGCGCAACGCTGCCTGCCGGCCTGCCGCTGTGGGTCGCGGGCCTGCTGTTCCTGCTCCCGCTGGCACTGCACACAGTGACGGCGGCCATCTCGTCGGTTGGCGCGAGCCGCGGGCGGCGCGCCTACGTGACTGCCCTGACTGTGGCCATCGTCGTCCACTTCGCCTACAACTTCGCGGTGGTGAGTACCCTTGTCTGAAGACCGTCCGGTCTGGCGCGACCCGCGAATCGTCATCGCGCGGCGTGACATTCGGTCGCTGTCCCGCGAGAAGACCATCGTGCTGGCGTTGCTCATTCAGCTGTTCGTCGCGGGGTTCTCCTCGTTCCTCGTCGTCGGCCTCACGTCGCTGTACGACCCGAGCTCGGTCGCAGCCGGCGAGGTGGAGATGGCCGTCACCGGCGACGCCCGGGAGGAACTGGTGGCCGCGGCCGCCGAACAGGACGGAACCAGCGTTACCGCCTTCGAGAACGAGAGCGCGGCACAGCGGGCGTTCGACCAGCGCCAGGTTGACGCGATACTGCGCGGCGACTACGTGCCGTCAGCGCGCGGGCCAGGAGAGCAGATAGCGGTCACTGCTATCGTGCCGGAGGGGAGCATTCGATCGACGCTCATCGTCGTCGAAGTGCGCCGGGTCCTCAGCGCGCTGGAGCGTCAGGAGCGGCTGGAGCGGACGCCGTATCTCGACTCGCCCCCCGTACCACTGCCTGAGACCGTCAGTGCGAGCCAGTACTTCGGGTTCACCTACACCATCCTGATTCCACTGCTCCTGTTCCTGCCGCCGTTCATCAGCGGTTCGGTGGCCGTCGACACCGTCACCGAGGAACTCGAACGCGGGACGATGGAACTACTCCGCGTGGCCCCGGTGTCGCTGCTCGACATCATCGACGGGAAAGCCCTCGGAATGGTGTTGCTTGCCCCTGCACAGGCGCTCCTGTGGCTCGCCCTGCTGTCGACGAACGGTATCGCCGTCTCGAACCCGGCCGCGATTCTGCTGTTTATCACCGCCGTCACCGTCGTCGTCGTGACGCTCGGCGTCGTGCTGGGCGTCACGCTCCAGAACCGTCGCCCGGCGCAGTTGCTGTTCTCCGTGCTCACCCTCGTCCTCTTCGGTGGGGCCGTCGTCCTCCCGGAACACCCGGCGACGACGGTGGCGAAGCTTGCAGTGGATAGCCCGACCCTACTGACCTACGGCCACGTCGGTGGGGCGGTCCTGCTGGCGGTCGCTGGCTACGTCGTAGCCAGACTATACATCGGGCGGGTCGCGGCGGAATCACTGTAACCAGCGGCGAACCTTTTTCGCCAGCGCGGACGCGAACCTGAGCATGGAGTACACGACACTCGGGTCGACTGGCATGGAAGTCAGCCGGCTCTGTCTGGGCTGTATGAGCTTCGGAACCTCGGAGTGGCGCGACTGGGTGCTCGACGAAGCGGAAAGCCGCGAGGTCATCGAGCGGGCCATCGACCTCGGCATCAACTTCTTCGATACGGCCAATATGTATTCGATGGGCGAGTCCGAGCGTGTTCTCGGAACCGTCCTCGACGACTACGACCGCGACGGACAGGTCGTGGCGACGAAAGGATACTTCCAGATGGACGAGGACAACCCAAACTCCGGGGGGCTCTCGCGGAAGGCCATCGAGCAGGAACTGGCGAACTCGCTGTCCCGGCTCGGGATGGACACCGTTGACCTCTACCAGACCCACCGCTGGGATTACGACACACCTATCGAACAGACGCTCCGGGCGCTGGACGACGCGGTCCGACGGGGACAGGCACGGCACGTCGGCGCGTCGTCGATGTGGACCCACCAGTTCGTGGATGCGCTCCGGACGAGCGAGCGCGAAGGACTGGAGCGGTTCGAGACGATGCAGAACCACTACAATCTGCTGTACCGCGAGGAGGGGCGCGAGATGCTCCCGCTGTGTGAGAAGGAGGCCGTCGGCGTTATCCCGTGGAGTCCGCTCGCCCGGGGCTATCTTACCCGCCCGCACGAGCGGGTCGAGGAGACGGTCCGGGGCGAGACAGACGACTACGCTCGTGAACACCCCTACTTCGAGGGCAACGGCCGCGAAATCAACGAGCGCGTGCAGGAACTGGCCGACGAGTACGACGCCTCGATGGCACAGATTGCGCTTGCCTGGGTGCTCGACAAGGAGTGGGTCGACGCACCGATTATCGGGACGAGCAGTCTCGAACACCTCGAAGAAGCGGTCGCGGCGCTGGAGATCGACCTCACGGCGAGCGACGTAGAGTGGCTGGAAGAGCCATACGAGCCAGTTCGGGTGTCGGGCCACGAGTAAGCCGCCGAAACGGTTATTGCGCTGTATGATGAAGCTTGATACTAAGGAAAGGTAACAATGACCAATGCTCGGGGGCCGAGCAACGAGGCGTTCGAGGAGCCGACGAGCGGTGACGCCTGCGTGTGTCCGGTACGGAACGCAATTGAGCACTACGTGACCGGGATACTGGGACTTGCCGCGACGCTCATCGTCGGTGTGCAAGCGTATCCGTGGCTCCAGTCCGTCACCGGGACCACGACGTATCTCGGCTCGACGTGGCTGGTGTTTAGTTTCGCTGCGATATGGCTCGTCTGCTGGATCGCACTGGAACTCGCCTGGGAGTGGCGTGCCGGCCGGATACACCTGCTGTAGCGGGCAGTCAGCTGCGAACGTCGGCCGCGACCCGTTGCATTGCCGCGAAGTCGTCGTCGGAGTAAGCGATGAGTCGCACGTCTGTCAGAGAGTCGGGCTGGTACTCGTCGATAACAGTACAGATAACTCTGATACCCGCCTCAAAGTCGAACCCGGCGATGCCACAGCCGATGGCCGGGAGGACGACTGATTCGCAGTCCAGCGCGTCAGCTTCTGCCAGTGCGTTTCGGGTCGCTGTGCGGATGCTCTCAGCGGTCGACTGGCCGCCCGGTGGCATCGCAGCGGCGTGGATGACGTACTCGGCGTCGAGGTCGTAGGCGTCGGTCGTGGCGACACCGCCGAGGTCGACCGGGCCTTTCGCGACGGCTTCATCGTTCAGGCCCGACCCGGCGGCGCGCTTGAGCGCCCCGGCGACGCCGGAGCCCATCCGGAGGCTCGTGTTCGCCGCGTTGACCAGTGCGTCCGCCGACTGTGTAGCGATGTCGCCCTGGATTACCTCGAACTCCATACGCGACGCTGGGAGCGGCACTGACAAAGTTTTAGCGCCAGCGCGACCGAGCGGTTTTATTGGTGCCTGTCACCGAACCCCACAGCAGGCAAAAACCCCTCTGGTCCCTACAAACAGGTATGGACCTGTTGACGATGACGTGGCGAGACGTGGGGTTCATGCACTGGCCGATCGAGCCCGACAGTATCCAGACGACACTGCCGGATCAGCTCGACGTCGACACGTACGACGGGCAGGCGTGGCTCAGCGTGGTCCCGTTCCAGATGGCGGACATCAGACCACGAGGCAGTCCGATTGGGCGGTCCTTCGGCGAGCTAAATCTCCGGACCTACGTAGTCGCCGACGGGACGCCGGGGGTGTACTTCTACAACCTCGACGCTGACGACCGCCTCAGCGTCACGCTGGCACGGCAGCTGTTCCAGCTGTCCTACTACCAGGCGTCGATGCAGGTCCGGACTGACGGCGACAGCGTCGAGTTCCGGAGTCGCCGGACCAGTTCGCGCGCGCCACCGGCGGATTTCCACGCCACATACGAGCCGACCGAACCGCCGTCGCCGCCCGAACCGGGCTCGGTGGAGTCGTTCCTAGTAGAGCGGTACCGCTTTTATGCCGCGAGTGACGACGGGACGGTGTATTACGCCGACATCGACCACGAGCCGTGGCCACTGCAGAGAGGACACGCAGATATTCGGATGAACGGCCTGTTCGCCGCGTCGGGCTTTGAGAACCCCGATGGCGACCCGCTCGTCCACTACTGCGCCGAGATTCCAGTGACTGCGGGTCGGCTTCACCGGCTCGACGGGGGTGCCCAGTACACTGATTAGCGTGTCGGCCCCAGTGAGTATGTGGTCGCCCTCCGTCCGCTGCAGGTCACGCTTGATGACGTCTGCTTCTGTCACTGGCCGGTCTCCGAGGCCGCGGTACGATCGGCGGTCCCCGACTGGCTCACCGTCGAGACGGCCGACGGTGACGCCTGGGTGTCGGCCGTTGTAGCGACCGTCGACCGCGTCGAGACGTTTGGTATCGAGGTTGCTGGGCCGTCTGAGTTGCTCACGGTTCGAACCTACGTCCGCGGGCCGACCGGCCAGCGCGGGGTCTGTGTGCTCGGGCTGTTCGGTGACGACAGGCGGACAGCGACGGCGGTTTCGGAACTATTTCGCATTACGGTTGGTGATGCCGTCCCACGGACGCTCTCAACGGCTGACCGTCGCCGGGTCCTTGACGCCGGGGAGCGACGACTGTTCGAGTGTCGGTACACGGCCGGCGGTGAGCCAGTGGCGATTCCACCGGACTCACTGGCCTCTTTCCTCGTCGACCGGCAGCGATATTTCACGACCGGGCGCTTCGGGACGCACCTCGTCGGCAGCCTCGGTCACGACCCGTGGCGACTCGACCGCGTTGACGCCACTGTGACCGGATCTGTACTCTCAATAGTTGATATGTCGGCCCCTAACTCGGACCCGTTGGTCCACCACAGCCCTGCGCTTCGGGTTTCGGTCGCCCCACCGGTACCGCGATAGCCGTGACCAGCGGGCAACCTGGCTCCCTTGAAATATAAGTACGGACAGACCGTTGGGGGAACAAGGACCCTGCCGCCTATATGACAGCTGAAACTAATATACGAACGCTTGTTGTTGACGATAGCGATTTTTTCGCGGAGATGACCGCCGATACGCTCACGCAACAACACGACATCGAGTCCGTTGCTGCAAACAGCGCCATGGAAGCGCTGGAACGACTTGACGGGGGCGGGTTTGACTGCGTCGTCAGTGACTACGAAATGCCCGAGATGGACGGGCTGGAACTGCTCGAGGCAATCAGAGAAACGAACCCGTCTATCCCGTTCATTTTGCTGACCGGGCGCGGGGACGAAGAGACGGCGAGCGCGGCTATTGCGGCGGGCGTCGCCGACTACCTGCTGAAACTGGAAGTCGTCGAAGACAAGCAGTACGGTCGGCTAGCGAACCGAATCGAGAACGTTGTTTCCCAAGAGCGGACCCGCAAGAAGTTCGAATCGCTTGTGTCGGACTCGCCGGACGGTATCGTCCACCTGACGACTGACGGGACCATCCTCTCAGCGAACCCCTCGATGGCACGCAGACTGGGTAGCGACCCCGACACGCTCGTCGGACAACAACTGAGCGATGTGATGGACAGCGAAGCGGCCAATCAGCGTCTCGAAGCCGGGAAAAGCGCAGTCAAAAACGGGACTGCGACTCGCTCCGAGGACGCCGTTGGGGGACGACACTACCACAACCAGTACATCCCTGTCGACAGCCACCGCAAGGCGGATACCTTCCAGCTGGTGTCACGCGATATCACGGAACGCGTCGAACGCCAGCGCGAACTGGAACGCCAGAACGAGCGACTCGAAGAGTTCGCCAGCGTCGTCAGCCACGACCTGCGGAACCCGCTGAACGTCGCTCAGGGCGCGGTCGATCTGCTTGAGGAGCCCGCCGATAGCGAGGAAGCCGAACTGGTCGCCAAGATCGACCGGTCACTGGACCGGATGGGCTGTATTATCGAGGACGTGCTCACGCTGGCGCGGCAAGGCCAGACGGTCAGTGACCCACAGGAGACAGAGCTGTCGACGCTGGCGTCGACCGCGTGGACATGGATCGAGGCTGAGCAGGCCTCCATGTCGGTCGAGTCGAGCACGGAGCTCAACGCCGATAGCGGGCGTGTCCAGGACATGCTGGCGAATCTGTTCCGGAACGCCATCGAACACAACGACGGCGACGTGGAAATCGAAGTCGGACTACTGGGGTCCGACGACGGCTTCTACATCGCAGACAACGGCGAAGGTGTCGAGGGCGACGCTGAGGACGTGTTCGAGATGGGCTACTCCTCGACGGAGGACGGAACCGGATTCGGCCTGGCTATCGTCGAACAAGTCGCTGAAGCCCACGGCTGGGAAGTGTCTCTGACCGAGAGTGACAGCGGCGGGGCGCGTTTTGAAGTGGCAGGCGTCGAACTGCACAACTGAGACGGACTTTTCACTGCTGGGACCCGAGCAGTGGTAATGACAGTTGCGGGGGTTATCATCGACCTCGATGGAACGGTGTACCACGGAAACACGCTGTTGCCGGGCGCGGCGTCGGCAATCGATACGTTCAGGCAGCGTGGTCTGGGAATCTGCTTCTTCTCGAACAACCCCATCCACGACGGGAGCGAGTATGTCGAGCGGTTGCAGGGATTGGGTGTCGACGCCCGCGAGGGCGAGGCCTGTTCCTCCGGCGTCGTCACCCGCGAGTACCTCAACGGATCTCATGCGGGTGACGACGTGTTCGTCATCGGGAGTGAGCCGCTCCGCAGCATGGTCACGGGGACAGAGGCACGGCTGGCCGAAGACCCAGCCGAGACAGACGTGTTACTGGCCTCTTGGACGGACGGCTTCCACTACCACGACATGGTCGACGCGCTCCGGGCCGTCGACGACGACACCGTCTTCCTCGGAACCGACCCGGACCGGACGTTCCCTGGCGAAGACGGCGACCCGGTTCCGGGCTCCGGAGCGATAATCAACGCCGTCGCTGGCGTCATCGAACGGGACCCGGACCGGATACTCGGGAAGCCTTCGGAGATTGCCGTCCAAGCGGCCCTGGAGCGGTTGGACTGTGGGCCAGCGGACTGTCTGGTCGTTGGCGACCGGCTGGAGACGGACATCGCAATGGGCGAACGGAACGGAATGACGACCGTTCTTGTCCGGACCGGCGTGTCCAACGAGCGGTCGCTGGAACGGAGTGCTGTGACACCTGACTATGTCATCGACTCGCTGGCGGAGATTGAGGACGTGCTGGTGGCGCTCGACGCATGACACCGTTCTGGTAATTCACCTGCGGCTTTATTTTGACTGCGGCAGTAGCTTTCAGTGGTGTTTCCAATGGGCAAAGACATCCTCATGATCGTCGGTGATTTCGGCGAAGACTACGAGATAATGGTGCCGTTCCAGGCGCTACAGATGGTCGGCCACGAGGTCGACGCAGTGTGTCCCGACAAAGCGGCCGAAGAGACGATCAAAACAGCGATACACGACTTCCGCGGCGACCAGACTTACATGGAGTCCCGCGGCCACGATTTCGTCCTCAACGCGACGATGGCCGACGTGAATCCCAGCGACTACGACGCGCTCGTCGTCCCCGGTGGGCGTGCCCCCGAGTATCTCCGGACGTATGACGAGGTGCTTGACGCTGTACGGCACTTCTTCGAGGAAGACAAACCAGTCGCGGCGCTGTGTCACGGTCCACAGATTCTCGCCGCCGCCGACGTACTGGACGGCTACGAGATGACATCGTACCCGGCCTGTCGCGCAGAGTGTGAGGCCGCCGGCTGTTCGTGGGTCGACGAAGTGGTCACCGACGGCAACCTCGTCACCGGGCAGGCCTGGCCCGACCACCCCGAGTGGCTCGCGCAGTTCATGGCCCTGCTCGGGGACGACGTATCCCACGGCGAGCCCATCCCCGCCGACGACTGAGAGAGCACAAGATTAGATGGATTCATAACAAACAAATAATCTGGCCGTTTCCCTCCGTTGAGGCGGGTGGGTACTGGCATAGTGCACCATTACGTTCGCCCGCCTCGTTTTCCACAATTACAAAATATAACAGATTCCAGTAACGAACTGCCACCGCCAAGAAGGGACCGAGTGCGTGTCACAGTGCCACCAGATTTGTTATGCTGGGGAGAGAACAGTCGTGTGTAATGCCCTCCGACACCTCCCGAAACGACGACCGCGGCTGTCCGAAGTGCGGCCACACTGGGACTGACGTGGGTAGCATCTCAACCACCGGCGGCGGTCTCTCGAAGATGTTCGACATCCAGACGAACCAGTTCCAGGTCGTCACGTGTACGAACTGCGGCTACTCTGAACTATACCGTGACACCGGGTCCGCTGGCAGTGACCTGGCAGACATCTTCCTCGGGTGACGATGGCCGCCGTAAGCGGACTGTTCGTCGTGGTCGTGTTACTCGCACTGGTTGCACCGCTGGCCCTGTACGCGCTGGTCAGAAGCGAACACGACCAGCGGGTCGAGACGGACCGGGAGACTGCCGAACGGCTTGCCCGCCGCGATACGAACGACGAGGGTCGAACCCGGTGAGTGGCCCGGGCCGTCTCGTCGACCGCAGCGGCGAGTTGTTCACACAGTGATACAGCACCACGATTGTCAGAACGGCGCAAGGTTCGAATAAACTCAAAACAATGGGAAAGTGTACCGATGTCGAACCTTTTATCATAACACTCGCACAACGTCCGACCATGGTTGACAAAGAAGACCTCAGATCACAGTTCGTTGATGCGTTCGAGGAAGCTGACTACCCGATTTCCAGTCCGATGGACCTCGTTCCGGCACTTCCGGGCGGCCCGTCGACGAAGTTCGAGTCCGGTGACTTCTCGATGACAGCGATGGAACTGAACACGAAGCTCAACGGGGAGTTCCCGTACGAGAGTGTCGACGATTTCGTCGACGACGTCATGGCCTCGCTGGAAGATCAGGACCTCATCTAAACAGACCACACTGAATCCGACCGCGGTACCGCTTTTGCGCCACAACTCACAGGGTTCCGAAGAGGGCACCGGTCGCCGTCTCCGCGTACCCTTGAGGTTTATCAGGGCAACGTCCCTACCTAGGGTATGGTCGGTTTGTCGGGGATCGAGACGCTCGTTCGGACGTTCGGACCGTTTCTCATCCCCGCAACGCTGTTCGTTCTGGGTGCCATCGGCTATCTGTTTCTGTGGCTCCTGACCCGGAACCGACGAGAAACATACGCCGCCGACGAGTGACAGCAGGCGGCCGGGCGCACGAAGTTGTTGGAACCGTCAATTTTTTGCGTTAGATTCGTCTAATCCGGTGTATGCTGAGTGCCAAGATGGAGGATTATCTGAAAGCCATCTATCGCCTCGAGCGGGACGGCGACCCGCCGATTGCTCCGTCTACTATCGCCGAGATGCTGGACGTGACCGCACCGACCGTCACCAGTATGGTGGAAAAACTGGCCGACCGCGGGCTGATCGAACGCGAGAAGTACAAGGGCGTACAGACAACCCCGGAAGGCGAGACAGTCGCCCTCGAGATCATCCGCCATCACCGCCTGCTCGAGACGTTTCTCACCGAGCAGTTGGGGTACGACTGGGCCGAAGTCCACGAGGAAGCGGAGGTACTCGAACACCACATCAGCGAGGAGTTCGAGCGCCGAGTTGCGGCGGTCCTCGACGAACCGGAGTTTGACCCCCACGGGGACCCGATTCCCAGCGATTCGCTCGACCCCCTTGACGACGAGTCCGCGACGGCGCTGTCAGAGCACAGCGAAGGTGGGCGACTCGAAGTCGCACGTGTCCGGGACCGCGACCCCGACGAACTCACGTATCTCTCCGACGCCGGCGTCACGCCGGGGACCGTGTTGACTGTCGAGGAGGTCGCGCCCATCGGGATGGTGACGGTCCAGCTAGAGAGCGGGTCGTCAGTGTCGCTCCCGGACCACATCGCCGATGCGATTCAGGTCCGCGCACCGGATACGCAGGGCGAGGACGGAGTGAGTCAGGCGTGAGCGACGCGACGTGGCTGACAGTGGTCGCGATAGCAGCCGGTGCACAGCTTGCGGTCCTCCCCGGCGAGAAAGTACAGTTCATCATCGCCGGCCTGTCGACGCGGTTCAATCCGTTCCTCGTCGTCAGCGCCGCGGGCACCGCCTTCGCCGGCTGGACGGCACTGGAGATCTGGTTCGGCTCCGCAATCACGGCGGTACTACCCGGTATCGTTCTCGAAAGCCTCACCGCCGGGATGTTCCTGCTGTTCGCGATACTGCTGGTCCGCAGTGCCCCGGCAGCCGACACAGAGCAGCAGGAACCCGCGTCCGGGTTCACCACTGACGGCGGACAGCTAGACGTTCGCGTTCCCGTCGTCGACTGGCAAGTGCCGAACAAGCTCGGCGGCTTCCTGCCCATCTTCGCGATGATGGCCTTCGGCGAGTTCGGGGACAAGACCCAACTCATCACCATCACGCTTGCCGCTCAGTACAGCGCCCACGCCAGCGCTATCTGGACCGGGGAGATGCTCGCCATCATTCCAGTGAGCCTCGTCAACGCGCTGTTTTTCCACCGGTTCACCCACCGTTTCGACCTGCGGAAAGCGCACTTCCTCGGCGCAGGGCTGTTCCTGTTTTTCGCCGCGGACTTCGCCCTGAGCGTGACGATGGGGTTCTCGCTGTGGGAAACGATGGTCTCGACCATCGCGGCGCAGGCGGGTGTCTGAGACGAGCAGTTTGGCTGTCTTGAGCCGACAGAAGACTTTTGCTAAACGGTTGACCAGCCCCGAGTGATGCCTCCAGACGGAGTATCCTCGCAGCAGCAACACTCGCTGCCCTCTCGGGGTGTGTAGCACTCAGTCCTGCGAGCGCTCGACTTGCCGGCGTACGGCTAACCAACACCGGTTCAGCGACACATGAGTTCGAATTCACGGTCACGGTCGACCGCGAGACGGTGTACGAGGAGACACACACTGTGAGGGCTGGGGCAGACGGTGCAGTGGAACTGGACGATGCGCTGCCGGACAGACAGGGCAAAATAACGATAGCGACGGCCATCGCCGGGACCGATGTGTCGGCGGAGACGACGTTCGACGACGACAACTGTTACGACATCATTGTCGAGTACACCGGGGACGACGTCGTCCACTGGCAGAGCGCGAGCAGCGACTGTGATGCGTTCCGGTGACTCGCCCGTCGGCCAGCGTGTCGCCGCCAGACGTGGCTCTCAGTTGCACCCACCGCCCCCAGTCGAGACCGGCGTTCAGTCCTGACTGATGCTGTCAAGTTCCCGCGCTTCGTCCGGCGCGCCCCTCTGTCGGACGTTCCCGACGAGAACCGAGAGGACGTAGATCCCGACTGCGACGAGTACGATGACGCCGCCGGCTGTTGCACCGACGTAGTACGAGATACCGATGCCGAGCAGGACGGCGAGTTCGGCCAGCACAATCGATACCAGCAGTGATTCCGAGAAGCTCCGGGACACCTGCGTCGCGCCGGCAACCGG
The DNA here is from genome assembly GCF_003666065.1 of Haloarcula sp. Atlit-7R. NCBI lineage: Archaea > Methanobacteriati > Methanobacteriota > Halobacteria > Halobacteriales > Haloarculaceae > Haloarcula > Haloarcula sp. Atlit-7R. The sequence continues at coordinate 38,958 of NZ_QXIK01000001.1, forward strand.
GACGACCAGCATGGCCGCGACGAGGATGACGCCCATAATCTGCATCGCACCGACAACGACGAGCGCCGTCAGCATCACCATAATCCGGTTGTACCAGGCGACCGGCAGTCCGGAGACGGCGGCGGCGGTTTCGTCAAATGTGACGTACAGCAACTGGTTTCTGGTGATCCCGACCGTTGCGACGATGACGCTGAACAGCCCGAGCATGATGACCGCGTTCTCGGCAGACACCGTCGAGAGGTTACCAAAGAGGTACTGATTGATACCCACGGCCAGCCCACCAGCGTTGAGGCTGATGAGAACCGTCCCAAGTGCGAACCCCGTTGAGAGGACAATCGCCATCGATACGTCGTTGTAGGCGTCGGTCGCCTCGGAGATGAGTTCGATGAGCAGCGCCGCGATGACGGCCACGACGACAGCGGTGAGATACGGCGACACGCTCAGTTCGAGGACGGCGTTGAGAAACAGCCCGACGGCAACGCCGGCGAAAGCCGTGTGGGCGAGTGCATCCCCGATGAGGGCGAGCTGGCGGTGGACAAGAAAAGTTCCGATGAGTGGTGCGATAACACCGACGCACAGCCCGACCAGTATCGCCCGGTACATGAACGTGTATTCGGGGTTGATAAGCTCCAGTCCGGTCAGGTGGTAGAGCAGTGCCAGAAGCCAGTACCACACGTCGAGGATCGGGACGAACGCCTCGTAGACGCCGCCGGCCGCAAACGCGAACGTCATCGGTTGCCTCCGGTCAACGACTGTGCACCCGTCCCGAACGCTCTGGCCAGCGCCGCACTGTCGGTGAATTCCGCCGATGGCCCGTCGAAGTAGATCTCCCGGTTCAGACAGATGACGCGCTCCGCGTGTTCGATGACGGCCTGCAGGTCGTGTTCGATAAGCAGGACGGTGATTCCCTCGGCGTGGAGCGATTCGAGCAGTCCGTAGAAGGCGTCGACTGATTCGGTGTCCACGCCGACGGTCGGTTCGTCCAGCACGAGCAGGTCAGCCTCACCCGCGAGCGCCCGAGCGATGAACGCACGTTGGCGCTGCCCGCCGGAAAGCTGGGTGATTCGCCGGTCGGCAAAGGCAGACATCCCGACCGTGTCGATGGCCCTGTCGACGATACGCCAATCGGCTGCGGAAAGACGTCCGAACCCGACGTGTGGGAACCGGCCCATCTTCACCACTTCGCGGACTGTGATGGGCATCTCCCGGCTCGCCCCGGCACGCTGTGCGACGTAGCCGACCTTGGCTCCGTCGTCGAACGCCGTCGCGTCGACGCCGAACAGCTTTGCAGTCCCGCTATCTGGCTCCAGCAGGCCGAGCAGCAACTGCATGAGCGTCGACTTGCCGGACCCGTTGGGGCCGACAACGGCGACGTACTCTCCGGCGTCGATGCTGACAGTGATGTCTTCGACGACAGGCGTGGACGTGTACCCGAACGACACGTCTGTGAGTTCGACGACTGATGACCTGCTTTCGTTCGAGTCGGTCGTCGCTTCGTCGGTATCGTCTCGGTGGTGTGAGCGCATGGCCATCTTTATTCGAAATTCCGCCACTTCTCGCTCCAGCCGTCGGGGCCCGCGTCTTCAGGAGCCGTGTTGCCCAGAACGACCTCGAACGTCGGCATATTTATCTGGTAAGCGATTTCCTCGTATCCCCAGCCGTTTTCGACCCACTCCTCACGGACGCCAGCATATGGCGTCACCGGGTAGTAGGCTTCGACCGGTGTTTCGGCGAGTAGCTGCTTCGCTGGTTTGCGCGTCTCGAAGACGCCGGCTCCGATGTACCGGATATCGTTGTCCTCGATGACCGCTTTCGCCTCAGTGATGTCAGAGGGTTTCACGTCACCGCTGGCAGCGAGGTTAACCACAAGCGGGCGCATCTCGACGCCATAGCGCGTTCCGATGTACTGGAATGCGTTGTGCGCCGCGAGCTGGACCACGTTTCTGTCGGCCCGGTCGAAAATATCGGCGTAGTCCGCGTCGATGCGGTCGAGGACCTCAGCGTTGTACGTATTGGCGTTGTCCCGGAGCGTGTCTTCAGCGTCCGAGGCGAGCGCGACCAGCCCCTCGGTGATGTTGTCGACCGACTGTTTCGCGCGCTGTGGGTCAAGCCAGAAATGAGGGTCGCTGGCTCTGTTCTGCCCGACGCCCTCTTCGTCGCGGTCAAGGCTCGCCGCGAGCGATTCGAGTTCGATACCCTCGCGGACATTGATGAGGTCGGTATCGACGTTGTCGTCTTTGAGCGTCTGAATCGCGCGGTCGGCCCATGGCTGGAAGTCCGGGCCGACGTGGATGAACGCGTCCGCGTCGATGATATCTCGCGTGATCCCGGCGTCCGGTTCCCAGCCGTGGCCGTGCAACCCAGTCGGGATGAGGTTCTTGACCGTTATCGGCGTCCCGCGTGCGACCTTGCGGGCGAAGTCGTAGAAGCTGAAGAACGACGCGACCGCAACCGGTCCGTCCGAACCGTCCGTCCCGCCGCTGCTAGTCGATGCCGCCTCTCTCCCGCCGCCGGTCAGGCAGCCGGCAAAGCCGGTCGCAAGGGCTCCGGCTCCGGCACTGAGTGCCTGCCTGCGGGTGACTCCATACGGCCGCTCGTCGCAGGGTTGGTTAGTTTCCATGTGTGGCTTGCTGTCGAAGAAGAATATAATAGTTTCTATCTAACTATAGTGTTAGACTAGTCTAATTCGCAAGCCAGCTCGTACCTGAAGGCAGCTCTGTGGCACAGACGCGGGTGGACACAACACATAAACCGGCGCTGGAAGTTGGTCCGGTATGCCCGGACTCGACGACACGGACCACGAAATTCTCCGACTGCTACTCGAAGACGCGAGGCGACCATACAGCGACATCGCCGAACGAGTTGACCTCTCGGCCCCTGCCGTCTCCGATCGGGTCGACAGGCTCGTCGAAATGGGACTGATACAGGGATTTACCGTCGATATCGACCGCTCACTGCTACAGGCCGGCGTGCCGGTTCTGATCGAAGTCACTGCGAAGCCGGGTCGGGCCGCCGACATCGCTACAGCGGTCAGCGACGCAGACGCCGTCGAGCGGGTCTATCGGACCGCTGGTGGCCGAGTCGTACTGGTGGCGAACGTCTCTCAGGCCGACGCGAGCGACCTCCTCTCCCAACACGTCGACCTCGGGGACGTGGATCGCTACGAGGTCCGGATGATTGCGGACACCGAATGGACCGCCGGGCTGGGTGCGGCGGAGTTCGCGCCCGACTGCGCGGAGTGTGGCAACTCCGTCGACGAGGAGGGGGAACAGCGAACGCTCGGCGGGGAGCGGTACTACTTCTGCTGTGGCTCCTGTGCCGAGCGGTTCGTCGACCAGTACGAATCGCTCAAAGAAGGGGCCTGAACCGGTTCGGGGTTCAGAATGGAAACTTATCGGCTATTCGAGTTTAGTTCTAAATTAAGCAGCCGGGTCTGACCTTCGAGTCAAAGGGACAAACCGCATGAATACGGGGGGCGTACAGTAAGACAAGATGAGCAACCGGACCACCCGGCTCGAACTGACGGGAATGAGTTGTGCCAACTGCGCGGGCACCATCGAAGAGTCGGTGGGCGAACTGGACGGGATTACATCCGTCGACGCGAACCACGCCACCGACGAGGGGAGCGTCGAGTACGACCCCGATGTGGTATCGCTAGCTGATATCGTCACGGCCGTACAGGACGCTGGCTACGGCGTGGCGACGGAGACGGTGACCATCGGCATCACCGATATGTCGTGTGCGAACTGCGCGGAGGCAAACGAGGAGGCGCTGGAGGAGACTGCAGGCGTCATCGAAGCCAGCGTGAACTACGCCACCGACGAAGGTCAGGTCACCTACAACCCGGCCGACGTGTCGCGTTCGGACCTCTACGACGCTATCGAATCCGCCGGCTACACGCCCGTAAGAGAGAGCAGCGAGAGTGCAAACGCCGACGACAGCGACGGCGGTGAGCAGTCCGGCGCTGATCGCCGCGCCGCCGCGCGCAACGAGGAGACGCGCAGACAACTTCGGCTCACGCTGTTTGGAGCGGTTCTCTCGGCCCCGCTCTTGCTGTTCATGGCGGACCACCTGTTCTCGCTCGGTCTCTTCCGCGAGACGGTTCTGGGCGTCCCACAGGGCTGGGTCGCCTTCGCGCTGGCGACGCCGGTCCAGATACTCCTTGGCAAGCCCTTCTACGAGAACTCCTACAAGGCGCTTGTCAATAACGGGCGGGCGAACATGGATGTCCTCATCGCACTGGGGTCCTCGACGGCGTACCTCTACTCAGTGGCCGCGCTGGCGGACCTCATCGCGAGCACGGGGCTGTACTTCGATACGGCCGCGCTGATTCTCGTCTTCATCACGCTCGGGAACTACCTCGAAGCCCGCTCGAAAAGTCAGGCCGGGGCCGCCATCCAGCAGCTCCTGGAAATGGAGGCCGACACGGCAACGGTCGTCCGCGAGGACGGCAGCGAGGAAGAGATGCTTATCGACGAGGTCGGGGTCGGCGACCGGCTGAAGGTCCGGCCGGGCGAGAAGGTTCCGACCGACGGCGTCGTCGTCGACGGCGACTCGGCGGTAGACGAGTCGATGGTGACCGGCGAGTCCGTCCCGGTCGAGAAAGGCGAGGGCGACGAGGTCATCGGCTCGACGGTGAACCAGAACGGCGTCCTCGAAATCGAGGCGACGAAGGTCGGCTCCGAGACGGCCATCCAGCAGATAGCCGAGCGGGTCCGGCAGGCCCAGTCACGCCAGCCCGACATCCAGAACGTCGCCGACCGCATCTCGGCGTACTTTGTCCCGGCGGTCATCGGCAACGCCGTCCTCTGGGCAGTGCTGTGGGCGGTCGTGCCGGAGACGCTGGCGGCCGTCGTCGACGCGCTCCCGCTGTGGGGGCTGGCCGCGGGCGGCCCGGCCGGCGTCGGTGTGAGCGAGTTCGCGGTCGTCGTGTTCGCCTCTGCCGTCCTGATCGCCTGTCCCTGTGCGCTCGGACTTGCGACGCCCGCCGCGACGATGGTCGGGACGGCTATCGGCGCGCGCAACGGCGTCCTGTTCAAGGGCGGGGACGTGCTCGAACGCGTCCACGAGGTCGACACGGTCGTCTTCGACAAAACGGGGACGCTGACGAAAGGCGAAATGGAACTCACGGACGTGGAAGTCGTCGGTCCCGCTACGGACGGCGGGACGCTCAAGCCCGGGCGCGAGCTGACCGAAGAGTTCGTCCTCGAAGTCGCTGCCAGCGCCGAACACGCCAGCGAACACCCGCTTGCCGAGGCCATCGTCGACGGTGCACGCGAGCGCGGTATCGAGGTGGAGGACCCCAAGGAGTTCGAGAACGTCCCCGGCCAAGGCGTGAAAGCGACGACGCGCCACGGTCGCGTCCTCGTCGGCAACCGGAAACTGCTGTCCGAGGCCGGCGTCGACACCGCTCCGGCAGAGGACCGGATGGACACACTCGAGCGAGAAGGGAAGACGGCGATGCTGGTCGCGCTGGCCGAGGACGAAGGCGATGACGGCATCGAGGGCGACGGCGACCCGGACTACCGCCTCATCGGTATCGTCGCCGACGCCGACACAGTCAAAGAGTCCGCGAAGGCCGCCGTAAGCGGTTTGCGAGAGCGCGGGCTCGGCGTCTGGCTCATCACCGGCGATAACGAGCGGACTGCCCGCGCTGTCGCCGAGGAAGTCGGCATCGACCCCGACAACGTGATGGCCAACGTGTTGCCGGAAGACAAGGCCGACGCCGTCGACGACCTCCAGAGCGACGGCGACCAGGCGATGATGGTCGGCGACGGCGTCAACGACGCGCCCGCGCTGGCGGCCGCGAGCGTCGGCTGTGCCATCGGTTCCGGGACCGATGTGGCAATCGAAGCCGGGGACGTGACGCTGCTCCGGGACGACCCCGCCGACGTGGTGAAGGCCATCCGAATCTCCGAGGCCACGCTCCAGAAAATCAAGCAGAACCTGTTCTGGGCGCTGGGGTACAACACGGTGATGATTCCGCTGGCCTCGCTGGGACTCCTTCAGCCGGTGCTCGCCGCCGCCGCGATGGCCGCCTCATCCGTGTCCGTTCTCGCAAACAGCCTCGCATTCCGCCGGTACACGCCGGATTCGGCGTATCGGCTGTTGGGCTTCCTCCGGCGCTGAGCGAGGACCGTCTCCAGCAGACTCATTTGTCGCCGGGCCTCAGTTGCGAACAGTGACTGCTGAGGAGCGTGTCGCCGACGAGCCGACGGGACAGACAGTGTCACAGCCAGGCGGCGTCGGCGTTCGGCTCCGGGCGCTCTGGCGGGCGCTGGTCATCGTCTGGCAGTTCGTCCCGCTGCTCTGGCAGTGGGGCCGGGACCGCAAGCGGTACCTTCTGTTCGGACGGTCCCGGACAGTGGCCCCCGAAACCCGGACGCGGCGCGCACGCTACCTGAAAGACACCTTTGTCGACCTCGGCCCGGCGTTCATCAAACTCGGACAGATGTTGTCGACCCGGCCCGACGCGCTGCCGCGAGCGTACGTCGACGTGCTCTCTGAACTGCAGGACAACGTCCCACCGGACGCGTGGGCGACCATCGAGCCCGTCATCGAACGGGAACTGGGCAACGATATCGACGCGCTGTTCAAGGAGTTTGACACCACGGCGATTTCCGGGGCGTCGCTCGGGCAGGTGTACGAAGCACGCGTCGACGGCCAGCGGGTCGCTGTGAAAGTGCTTCGACCCAACATCAGAACGCGCGTCGAGACCGACCTGCGCGTACTGTCGACGCTGCTACCAGTGCTCACCTACGGCGCGGACCCGGGTCAGGCGTTCACGCTAGAAAACCTCACCGAGGAGTTCGCAACGACTGTCCGCCGAGAGATGGACTACGGCCACGAGGCGCGGATGCTTCGGGAGATTGGCGACAACTTCGCAAACGACGACGACATCGCCATCCCGGATGTCGTCGAGAGCCACTCGACGGACCGCGTGCTGACGATGACGTACCTCGACGGGGTGAAGATCGACGACGTGGAGCGGCTGGACGACCTCGGCATCGACAGGCCGGCACTCGTCCGGCGGCTCGAAGAGGTGTACATCCAGATGATCGTCGAGGACGGCCTCTTTCACGCCGATCCACATCCCGGCAATCTGGCGGTCCAGTCAGACGGGACGCTCGTGTTCTACGATTTCGGGATGACGGGCTACCTCGGTCCCCGGACGCAGGACCAACTGCTTGACTTCTACGTCGGACTGGCGACTGATGACGTGGACCGCGTGATGGACGCCTTCGTCGAGATGGGCGCGCTAGACCCGATGGCCGACCGCGGGGTGATGCGGGAGGCGTTCGACATCGTCATCGAACAGTTCCGCGGGGAAGACATCAGTGAGTACCGCATCGAGCAGCTAGTGGGCCAGTTTGAGACGCAACTGTACGAGTTTCCGATGCGGCTCCCGCAGGACCTGGCGCTGGTGGTTCGGGTGACGACGGTCCTCGAAGGCGTCTGTCGGACGCTCGACCCCGAGTTCGACTTCATCGAAATCATTTCCGAGTACGTCATGGAGCGAGGCGCTGTGAACGACGTGCGAGAGCAGGTGAAAACAGAGCTAGAGGACGCGGTGACATCGTCGACCCGATCAGCGGTGCGGACAGCGCCGAAGGTGGAGGACACACTTGACAGAGTCGAGCGCGAAGAACTGCTCGTCAAGACCGTCCTCGAAGACTCCGACGGACTGAGTCGGGTGCTCGCCAAGCGACTCCTGCTCGGTATCGTCGCCAGTGCCGGCGTGCCGGTGAGTGCTTACCTCTACACCGTGAGCGGGCTTCAGCCTGCGGCCCTCGCACTGAGTGGGAGCGCGGCGGTGGTCGGAATTCTCGCGTGGTCGTTCCGCCGGAGTCGCGGACCGGCGCTGTCGTCGCCGCAGTTCACCCGCCACGAAATGCGACAGCGGCAGGCGACTGACGCGACTGAGAGAGAAGAGTAGGGAACCCCGCTGTTACGCGCAGCGGCGCTCAGAGTTCGCCCTCGGCCGCCATGTCCCGAATTTCCGCGGCCCGCTCGCGGATCTCCGTGAGTTCATCGTCGCTTTTGTTGTCAACATGGCTATACATCAGCCCCATCCGGTGGTTCGACCGGAGCGTGTCCTCGTTGCGGTCGAGGAAGTCCCAGTACAGCGCGTTGAACGGACAGGCTCCGTCACCGGTGGTCTTCGTCTTGTAATACGGACAGCCCGAACAGTAGTCGCTCATCTTGTCCACGTAATTCGCCGACGAGGCGTAGGGCTTGGTGGCGAACACGCCCGCGCCGTACAGTCCCATCTCGACGACGTTCGGCGTCGTCACCCAGTGGAAGGCGTCGACGTAGCCAGCGTGGAACCAGCGGTTCAGCTGTGCCGGCTCGACGCCGTAGATAAGCCCGAAGTTGGCGAGAATCATCAGCCGCTCGATGTGGTGTGAGTACCCGCGCTCCCGAACCCCGTCGACCACGTCGGAGAGACAGGCCATGTCGGTGTCACCGTCCCAGTAGAAATCCGGCAGGGCCTCGCTCGCGCCGAGTTGATTCGCCTCGCCCAGCTCCGGCATCTCCCGGCGGTAGACGTGCCGGAGGAACTCACGCCAGCCCAGCACCTGGCGGACGAACCCCTCGACGCTGTTGAGCGGCGCGTCTCCGTCCTCGTAGGCGGCGATAGCGCGCTCGATGACCTCCGCAGGGCCGAGGAGTCCCAGATTGAGCGACGTGGAAAGCAGGCTGTGGCTCATCGCCCACTCGTCCTCCAGCATCGCGTCCTGATACGGCCCGAACTCCGGCAGTCGGTTCGTGACGAAATGGTCCAGCGCGCGGACGGCCTGTCGACGAGTGACCGGCCAGCGGAACGGGTCTGGGTCAGCCCAGTCACCGCCGTAGGGCCGCTCGTCGTAGCTTCCCTCGAAGGTCGTTTCGACCCACTCGACGACGTTCCGGGTCACGTCGTCGGGCTCGAACTGCGGGGGGTCCGCTGGCGTCCACCCATCGGGCGGCGTCTCACGGTTCTGGTCGTCGTAGTTCCACTCGCCGCCGACGGGGTCTCCGTTCGCCATCAGGTAGCCCGTCTCACGGCGCATGAACCGATAGAAGTCCTCGTGACGGTAGCGACCGTCACTGCACCAGTCGTCGAACTGTGACGGTGAGCAGAGGAAGCGTTCGTCGGCGACAAACTCGACAGTTCCGCCGGCATCAGCGACCAGCGATTCGAGACGCGACTGTGCAGACTCAGTCTGTGGTCGGTGGGTGACGAGCGTGTCGTCAGGGGTGGCTTCGAAATGTGCTGCCAGTCCGTCCTCGAAGGTCGCTGCTCGCTGGTAGCGGACCGGTCGGCCGTCGTCGCGCAGTTCGTCGCGGAAATGCCGCATCGCGCTGAACAGCAGAATCAGCTTGTGTGGGTGGTACGGTAACTTGTGAGCGAACGACTCCGATTCTATCAGAAGCACCGGTTCGTCAGGTCGTCGAGCGACGGGACCGGACCGCCGGACAAGGTGGTCTCCGCGAAGCCAGACAGTCATCGACAAACAGACACTCCCATTAGTTCCACTACGGGCCTGTATCAGCATCAATCCCCGTCCGAACTGTGTTGGTATTCCGGGACAGCGGAGCGGTCAAAACCTCAATTATTGTTTCTTGACAAACGACAGAAACGACTCGCTTATACGTGCACAGTCATAAGTTTAAATGCATGACAGACGACCTCGACAGGCGGACGTTCATCCGCACGACGGCAGCCGTATCAGGCGCTGGACTCCTCGCTGGCTGTGGCGGGTCCGGCGGCGATGGCGGCAGTGGCGGCGATGGTGGCAGCGACGAAACGGAGGCCACCGACGCCGAGGAGATGGAAACCACTGATGCCGAGTCAATGGACACCGAGAGCAGCGGGGGAGTGGAAACCGCCGAAGCGCCGGGCGAGGTCGCGGACTACGTCGGCGACTCGTCGAACTTCGATGGCTCCATGGTCGTGATGACCGACCAGGACGAGGTCACAGTCGCTGTCGGGGCCGAGGGCAACGGCGGCGCGTTCGCCTTCGACCCGCCAGCGGTCAACGTCTCGACCGGAACGACGGTTGTCTGGGAGTGGACCGGCGAAGGAGCCGGCCACAACGTCAAATCCGAGGGCGACGGCCCGCTCGACTCGGGCTCGGCTGTCGCAGAGGAAGGGACCACCTACGAGTACACGTTCGAAGAAACCGGCACCTACCTCTACAACTGCGTCCCGCACAAGGCGCTCGGGATGGTCGGCGCAGTCGTCGTCGAATAACGGATCGCTGTCTGGCAGATTTTTATCGTGTTACCAGCGCGGAGCGGCTGGTGACGTACAGCGAGTACGCGATGACCGCGAAGCCGACCGCGGTGAGCGCGTTCTCGACTATCAGCGCGACGTCGGTCGGTAAGCCAAACAGCTGGTCTGCGACGCCGGCGAGCAACGAGCCGACAGTAATCGTCGCGAATCCGACGGCGAGATACGTGAGTCCGGTGGCCCTCGTTTTCACTGCTGCGCGAACAGCGAAGTAGGTGATAAGCCCACCGAGTAACACTGTCACAGTCTTGAATCCGATGACGATGAGTGGGATATCTGCGTTCATAGTTCCTCGCTGACACGAGACCACAGGAGGGCGAGCCGATCACTCGGCCGCTCCTCGGTCGGCAGAACGTCGACCTCGAACGCGCCGTCGGCGTCGATACCAACGAACACACCGTCACAATCCCGGACGTACGCCGTCGCGTGATGGCCGTCGGCACGCACCTCTGTTTCCTCGGCGACCAGTTCGGCCTCGCTCAATTGTTCGAGCTTCCGGTAGGTGCTTGTCTGGGGAAGATCACAGACCGAGGCGACCTCCTTGGCTGGCAACGGCTCGTCGAGCACCCTGAGTATGTCGCGACAGTCAGGGTCGGCGAGAGCGTCGAACAGCGCCTGTGTCTCGCTCGTGTCGTTGTGTGCCACGGAGGGGCCCTCTCAGGGAACGGGTGGAGGTGGTTCTGTGGACGGTTCGGTTTCGATATGACGGGGCAACGACGGGAATCCTGTGGGATACTTCGACCCGATGTCCTGCGGTACCCCGGTAGCAGTTTCCTGTCAGTGTCGGAAATATAAAACACCCTCAGATAAAGGGCGACCGTTTGTTTCCAGAATCTGGAAAGGGCACACTCCCTTTTCTATCATCGAATGACAACAGCTAGATTGCTATGCAACGGCCCTCCACTCGCAGACAGTTTCTCGCAGGCACAGGGTTGACAGCGCTCGCCGTTACCGCCGGGTGCGTGTCCTCGGGAAGTAGTTCGAAACCAGCGGCCGAAACCGGAACAGCGACCGAAACTGCGACGCCAACCACGACGCCTGAACAGACGCCTGAACCGACGCCTGAACCGACGCCTGAACCGACGCCTGAATCGCTTGACGACTGGCTTGATGATGCCAACGGCTACGACGGCGAACCCCACAGGTACGGCCCCGAGTCCCGGCCGACAATCCTGGTTGGACAGGAGACGGATGGCGGACTAGCATTCAGCCCACCGGCCATAGAAGTCCCACCGGGGACGATAGTCCGCTGGGACTGGACTGGGCACGGCGGTCAGCAGAACGTAGTCGCCGTAGACGGTACCTTTGACAGCGGCCGAACAAACGCCCAGCCCGGGACGGGGTATCACTACTTCTTCGAGGAGACCGGCGAGTACCGCTACGTCTCCGAACCGCATCGCGACGATGGGATGAAGGGTGCGATTATCGTGAAAGAGCCACCGTCTTCAGGCAACACAGAGGTCGACGAGTGGCTCGTAGAATCCAGTAACTTCGACGGCACCATTATCGATCGGACCGGCACTGACACGGCAACTGTCACAACCGGCGCGGAAGGCAACGGCGGGGGGTTCGCGTTCGACCCCCCGGCGCTGAAGGTTTCGACTGAGACGACCGTCCGCTGGGAGTGGACCGGCGAGGGGGGTCCCCACAACATCGTCTCAAAGGGAGATGGGCCGCTCGATTCGGAACTCGTCGCCGAAGACGGAAGCGCTTATCAGCACACCTTCGAGGAAACCGGGACCTACCTGTACTCGTGTAAACCGCACCAAGGCCTGGGGATGAGAGGCGCAATCATTGTCGAATAGTAATCGTCGTCGAACCGCGTCGGAACGGACGTGTCGGTCGCCTACGGAATCTTGACGCTGTGTTTGAGCGTCCCGATACCTTCGATTTCGACTTCGACTTCGTCGCCGTCTTCCATCGGGCCGACGCCCTCCGGCGTCCCCGTGGCGATGACATCGCCGGGTTCCAGCGTCATGTATGACGTTATTTCGGCGATCAGTTCGGGGACGGAGAAGATGAGGTGGTCGCGAGAGGAGGACTGCTTCGTCTCGCCGTTGAGACGGAGTTCGATGCTGGCGTCTTCGGGGACGTGTTCTGGGGTGGCCACGAGTGGGCCGATGGGACAGGCGTTGTCGAAGGCCTTCCCGCGGACCCAGTTCTGTTCCTGGCGCTGGTCGTCGCGGTTCGAGATGTCGTTGACGCAGGTGTACCCTGCGACGACATCCATCGCGCCCGATTCGCTGACGTTCCGGCACTGCTCGCCGATGACAACGCCGAGTTCCGCCTCGTAGTCGATGCGCTCCTTCCCCGAGGGCATCGTGAGGTGCTTGCCGTGCGAGGCGACGGCGTTTGGCGCTTTGAGAAACAGCATCGGCCGGTCCGGGAGCTCCGAGTCCATCTCCTCGGCGTGGTCGGCGTAGTTGCGCCCGATGCAGACGACTTTCGTCGGCTCGCAGGGCGGCAGGATATCCACCTCGTCGGGGTCGTAGGACTCGTCGCCGAAGGCGATGCGGCCGTACGGTCCGGCGGCGGCGGTGACGACGGGCTCACCGTCCTCGACGGTCCAGCGACCCCCCCGGACGTTCCCCGCGGTATCACGGAATCGAACGCGCTTCATGTCACCGTTCTCTCAGGGCCGACAGATAAGCGTTTAGGAGGGGGAAACCGGACTACAGCGGGCTGTTCGACGGCTGTCTACCCGTCCATCGTCACCTGCGGTGTCGCGGCGAGCAGAAGCGTGACCGAACGGCTTTTGAGACGGGACGGGCTACGCTGGGCCGATGAACGTCCTCGTCGTCGGTGCCGGCGCGATGGGCCGGTGGTTCGCCCGCACGGTCCGGACTCACGCCGACGCGTCCGTCGCCTTCACCGACCTCGACCAGTCGGCCGCTGAAGCCGCCGCTGACGCGGTCGGCGGGCGCGCTGTTGCCAGCGACGCGGCCGAGACTTTTGACGTGGTCTGTGTCGCCGTGCCGATGCCCGTCGCCGGGGCGGCCATCGACGAGTTCGCGCCGCTTGCCACGGGTGCAATCGTCGACGTGACCGGGAGCATGGCCGGCCCCGTCGCGGCGATGCAGGACGCGATGCCCGACGGCCAGCGACTCAGCCTTCACCCGCTTTTCGCCCCCGAGAACGCGCCCGGCAACGTCGCCGTCGTCGCCGACGCACCGGGGCCAGAGACCGAGGCCGTCGTCGACGCCCTCGCCGCGGCCGGGAACAACTGCTTCGAGACGACGGCGGCGGAACACGATAAGGCCATGGAGACGGTCCAGGCCAGCGCCCATGCAGCGGTGCTCGCGTTTGCGATGGTCGCCGACGACGTGCCGGACCGGTTCCAGACGCCGATTTCGGCTGGTCTGTTCGACCTTGTCGAGCAGGTCACCGGCGGCGACCCGCGGGTGTACGCCGACATCCAGGACGCCTTCGACGGCGCGGACGCCGTGGCTGACGCGGCCAGGGAACTCGCCGATGCCGACGCTGACACTTTCGAACGGCTGTACGAGCGACTCTCATGAACCAGGACACACGCCAGCAGATACGCGACAACGCCCAGTACCTCCGGAACGTCCGGCCACTGGACCCCGAGGAGCTACACGAGTACGTCGAGGGCCAGCCCCACCCCGCCGTCGTGAGGCAGGTACTCCGGGAGGAAGCCTTTGATCTCGGTCTCGTCGAGCGCGAGGACGGGACCTTCGTCCCGGCACCTGAGGAACGGCTCTCGGTGACTTTCGACGGCGTCGACCGGTTCCCCGACCGCTACGAACAGCAGGTCATCGACCTGCTGACAGAGTGGGGCGGGCTGGAGTGGCACAGCGGCGACAGCGGCGACCAACTCCGCGAGCGCATCCGCGACATCAAGGAGCGGTACCTCCGCGGGCAGGCCGTCGAGTACGACGAACTGACGGCGCTTGGCTACGCCGTCTACCACCTCCCGGACTACTACGCCGTGGCGAAGTACGTCCTCGCGGACCTCGCCGCGGACGGCCTGCTCCCCACACAGCTCCGGGTGCTGGACGTGGGGGCCGGTGTCGGCGGCCCGGCGCTGGCCCTGCGGGACCTGCTCCCCGACGACGCCCTGCTCGACTACCACGCGGTCGAACCCAGCGCCGCTGCGGACGTGCTGGAACACCTTCTAGAGGGCAGCAGCGGGAACGTCCGCTGGGAGATTCACCGGGAAACGGCGGAGGCGTTCGACCCGTCGTCGTCGTTCGGTGACGACAGCGGTGGAGAAGATGGACCGGTTGCGGGCTACGACCTCGTCATCTTCGGGAACGTCCTCAGCGAACTCGACGACGCGGCGGCGACGCTCTACCGGTACGTCGAGGCGATCGCCGACGACGGGACGTTGCTGGCGCTGGCTCCGGCCGACCGCAACACGGCGATACAGCTCCGAACCGTCGAACGGGAGGTGGCCGACGGCGGCCCAGCAACGGTGTACGGGCCGACGGTGCGGCTCTGGCCCCACCAGTCCCCCGACAGCGAGTCGTGGTCGTTCGACCGCAAGCCGGACATCGCGGTTCCGACGATGCAAAAACGGCTCGACGACGCCGGTGGCGGCACGGGCGAGTTCGTCAACACGGACGTGCAGTTCGCCTACAGCGTCCTGCGAACCGACGGGAAGCGAACGCACGACGTGACGCCGGACCGCGGCATCCACGCACCGATGGCCGACGCCGAGAACTACGTCACCGACCGGGTGAACTTTCTGGGCGTGAAGCTCAGCCACGACCTCGCCGAGCGGGAGGGCGCAAACCCGCTGTACTTGCTCGGAGACGGGAGCCAGCAGGTCGACCACTTCGCCGTCCTCACAGAGGCGTCGATACTGAACGAAGACCTCCGGAAAGCCGACTACGGCGACCTGCTGTCCTTCGAGAACGCGCTGGTCCTGTGGAACGACGACGAGGAGGCGTACAACGTCGTCGTCGACGGCGAGACGGTTGTCGACCGAGCGCGCTAGCGGTGGGCTTTTCTCGCAGACGGCCCCACGGAACGTATGGACGAGCCGACGATTCTGCTGACGAACGACGACGGAATCGAGAGCGCCGGCCTCCGGGCGGTGTACGACGGTCTCTCGACAGTCGGCGACGTGACCGCTGTCGCCCCGGCGGAAGACCAGAGCGCGGTCGGGCGGGCTATTTCCCACGAAGTGACCGTCCACGAGCACGAACTCGGCTACGCCGTCGAAGGGACGCCCTCAGACTGCGTCGTGGCGGGACTGGAAGCGCTCGTCACCGACGCTGACCTCGTCGTCGCGGGCTGTAACCGCGGGGCGAACCTCGGTGCGTACGTTCTCGGCCGCTCGGGGACCGTCAGCGCCGCCGTCGAGGCTACCTTCTTCGACGTGCCGGCGATGGCCGTCTCTATGTACATCCCGGTCCGCGAGGACGCTGCGTTCGCCGATATCGAAGCTAACGGCGACAGCTACCGCGAGGCAGCGAAAGCGACGACCTACCTCGCCGACCACGCCGTCGATGCCGGCGTGTTCGAACAGTGCGACTACCTGAACATCAACGCCCCCGTCGCCGAGTGGGGCGACGCACAGATGACGGTCACACGACCGTCTCACCTCTACGAGATGGACGCTGTGCAGGATGGCGACGCCGTGACCCTCCACGACCGCATCTGGGAGCACATGGCCGAGGGCGACATCCCCGACCCCGAGGGGACGGACCGCCGCGCCGTCGTCGACGGAAAAGTCAGTGTCTCGCCGCTGACTGCGCCACACACGACGGAACATCACGAGGCGCTCGACGCTATCGCGGAGACCTACGAGCCGGGCGACGAGGCGGCCGACTGAGCGGACGATGCGGTTCCGTAACGCAATCCTCTTCGTCGCGCTCGCAGTCGCCTGGGGCAGCGCATTCACCGCTATCAAAGCCGGGCTGGAGTACTTCCCACCGATCCTGTTTGCTGCGTTCCGGTACGACCTCGCCGGGGTGTTGATGCTCGGCTACGCGGTGTACGCTACCGACCAGTGGGTCCCGAAGGGCCGCTCCGACTGGATCGTCATAGGGATCGGCGGCACACTCATGATTGCGGCGTATCACATCTTCCTGTTCGTCGGCGAGCAGGGGACCACGAGCGCCGCCGCCGCTATCGTCGTCAGCCTCTCGCCGATTCTCACGACCGGGTTCGCGCGGGCGTTCCTGCCGGACGAACGGCTCACGACGCTGGGCATCGTCGGCCTTCTCGTCGGATTCGTCGGTGTCGGCGTCCTCAGCAACCCCGACCCGGGAAACCTCCTCAACCCCCGGACTGTCTCGCTGGTTCTGGTGTTCCTCGCGGCCACGGCCTTCGCTCTCGGAAGCGTGCTGACCCGTCGGGTCGACGACGATCTGGAGATAGAGACGATGGAAGCGTGGTCGATGCTGCTCGGTGCGGTGCTTATGCACGGTGTCAGCCTCGGGGCCGCTGAATCGATAGCCGATGTTCAGTGGACTGGTGAAGCCGTGCTGGCCCTGCTGTATCTGGTCGTCGTCGCCAGCGCGCTGGGCTTTCTCATCTACTTCGACCTGCTGGAGCGGCTGGGACCTATCGAGATCAATCTCGTCTCTTACGCTGCGCCGGTCGTCGCCGCCGCCACCGGACTGCTGTTCCTTGGCGAGACGCCGACGGTCTACACTGGTGTCGGGTTCGGCTGTATTCTTATCGGATTCGGCCTGCTGAAGCGGGACGCGCTGCGAAACGAGGTCGCGCGGTTCGGCGGGACGCCGAGGCGGGGGGACTGAAGTCAGTCGCCGCCGGCCGTCGTGTCACGGATGAACGCGACGACGTCGTCTCCGTCGGCGTCGAGCCCGCCGCCCTGCGCGACGGTCGGCCGGCCGCCGCCACCGCCGCCGAACTCCGCGGTCACGCGGTCGACTACCTCGCCGGCGTCGACGTCGCCGGTCGTCGCGACGCCCAGGTACTGGCCGTCGTCGTCCACCAGCGCGGCCACGTCGACGACGTCGCCGACGGCACCTTCCGCCCGGTCGGCCAGCCCGTTCGCGTCGAGTCCGGCGACGGTGCCGACGAGCCACTTCCGTCCGTCCGCCTCGACGGCGTCGTCCCGCAGGTCGGCGATGCGGGCGTCGACGAGGCGCTCCCGGAGCGTCGCCACGGTGTCCTGGAGGTCGTCGCGCTCTGACTGCAGGGCCGCCACAGCGTCCGGGAGTCCGGCGACGTTCGTATCCAGTGCCCGTGCCGCCCGCCTGGATTGCTCGTGTTCGGTCGCACGCTGGCGAATCGCCCGCGGGCCGACGGCGAACTCGACGCGGGTCAGCCCCTCGCCGGGGTTCGACCGCCCCAGCACGGTCACCGGCCCGATTTCGCGGGTGTTCCCGACGTGTGTCCCGCCACAGGCCGCCACGTCCCAGTCCTCGATGGTGACGACCCGGACCGTCTCGCCCTCGATTCCCTCCTCGGTCTTCGTGTTGAACGCGATGTCGTCGCGGCCCAGCGCCTCCTCGCGGGGGATTTGCTCCCAGGTCACGTCGTAGGACTCCCAGACGGCGCGGTTGGTCAGCCGTTCGAGGTCCGCGAGCGTCGAGTCGTCGATTTCGGTCGTCGTCTCGAAGTCCACCCGCACTTTGCCGCCGACGGCGGGGCCGAAGTCGTCGTCCCCGTCCTCCGGGACCGTCGCGCTGATGTCGAAGCCGCCGTAGCCGAGGTCCGCCAGCACCCGGCGGCCAGCGCCGTAGAGGACGTGACTGGCCGTGTGGGCGCGCATGCAGTAGGTCCGAAACGCCGCGTCGACGACGCCTTCGACCGACTCGCCCGGCTCGAAAGACGGCGGTTCGGCCAGTTCGTGGACGATGTCCCCGTCCCGGTGTTGCACGTCGACAACCTCGACGCCACCGAGCGTCCCCCGGTCCGCCGGCTGGCCACCGCCTTCGGCGTAAAAGTACGTCTCCGTTAGCACGACGGCGGTCGAATCGATACGGTCGACGGTCGACGTAAACGTCGTCACAGTGGGCTCGGCTGCGGCTGTTCCCGTCATCGGAGGTGGCTACGTTGGCGTGCACAAAAACGTCTGGGCGTGCCCTGGACGGGCAGGCGTCTGGGACCACCCAATCGACAGGAGCGCAGTGTTCATGCGCACCGAGTCGATTCGGCTGTAGAGTGACCGACACCGGTTGCACCGTTATCGACGGCATAATCCGCTGTGTGGCACTGTCCCCGTTCCCGATACAGAGCTCCTAATTAAGTACCGACAGTGACGCGTACCGCTCATGCTCGGGACCGGGGTCCAGTCGATAGTGCTCTTGCTGGTGGTGGTCTGGCTGTTTGCAGTCGGACTGGTTCTGGCGCTTCTGTATGCGTCCGGCAAGCAGGATCGGGAGCAGGTCCGGGCGTAACAGGGGTGGCTGTATAGGCCGGACGGTCTGTTAGCGGCGTCTGACGCTCGGCTGACGCCCATCCGAATCGACCCTATGTCTTGCGATTTTCACTTTCACCGTGGATTGACTGATGATATGAGTCTTGGTGTCCTGTCTGGCAATATGATGGAGCGATTACGCCGGGTCGTAGGGGCTCGACAGCAGTCACATCTGGAGTGTCGACGCTGTGGAACGACCCTCGAAACGGACGCGACGACCTGCCCGGTCTGTGACTCCAGTGCTATCGCGCGGTACGATCTGTAGCCGTCGGCGCTCAGTTAGTCCGTCGTCACCTCCGCACTCACAGTCCCCGGCCGGGCCTGTTGCTCCTGAACGTCAAATTGGGCGACGAGAGAGAGTAGTCGATCTGCACTGTCCGACAGCGACTCAGCGCTGGTCGCGATTTCCTGAATCGTCGCGGTCTGCTCCTCCGTCGCCGCCGACACTTCCTGTGCCTGGTCGGCTGTCCGGTCGCTGATCGATGTTACCTCGTCCAGCATCGTGACGACCTTCTGTCCGGAATCAGCCTGCTGGTCGGTGGCCTGACTGATCGACTGGATCGCGCTGCTGGCCTCCTCGACCTCGGTGACAATCCGGTTCAGTACGGAGGCTGTCTCGTCGATTGTCTCTCGCGTTTCCTCGACCTCTGACTGCGTGTCATAGATATCGTCGGCGACACTTTCGGTCGAGTTTTCGATGCCCTCAATGAGCGTTTCGACTTCCTGAGTTGCGTCGGCGGTCTCACCGGCAAGCGATTTGATTTCGGATGCGACAACAGCAAATCCTTCACCCGCTTCGCCGGCACGCGCAGCCTCAATTGACGCATTGAGGGCGAGCATGTTCGTCTGTTCCGCGATGTCGTTTATCAGGTTCACGACCTCTTCGATTCGCTCGACAGCGTTCTGGAGGTTTGCCACCTCTGAGACAGTTTCGTCAGTCCGGGCTTCAAGCGTAGCCATCTTGTCGACGGCTGTTTCGGCCGCTTTTTCGCCTTCCTGACCCAGTTCTGCGGCCTGCTGTGACTGGGTAGCGACTTCTTCTGATGAGGAGGCGATCTCTTCAATCGTCGCCGATAAGTCGCTCATCTCGCTGCTCGCTTCGTTGATTTTCTCGCTCTGTGTTTCTGTTCCGGCCGAAATCTCTTCAGTGCTCTCCGCGACTTCTGCGCTGGCGGACCGGATATCCGAGGCACCGCCCGTGACTTCTGTGCTTTCCGTATCAACCTGCTGTGCAAACGATTGAATCTCGGCGATAACGGTCTGGAGTTCGTCCATCATCGAATTAAACCCCGACCCGATTCTTGCCATCGCATCGTTCTGGCTGTCCGCATCTACCCGGACAGTAAGGTCCCCGGCGGCTGCTCGTTCCATCGCCTGACCGTATGACGTGGCAGTTGATTCAAGCTCCGTGGTCAGCTGCTCGAGCTCCGCCTCGCGTTCCTCAATTTCTGCGCGCGCCTCCTCAGATTCGCGCTGTGCGTCTTTCGCCTGCTTGCGCTGTTCCTCCGCTTTCTGTTTCGCTTTCTCTGCTTCCTGTCGTTTCGTCTCTGCCTCGTCGACCAGTTCCTGCATCTCTGTGACCAGCGAGAGAGTCGCTGTGCCCCCGATTGCGAAGACAGCAACTGTTGCTGTCATCAACGGCCCCGTTGCCAGATTGAACACCTCCTCGTAGATGCCGGCCTTCTCCAGCATAAGGCTGAATGTCCAGACAGCACCAAGCGTGGATGCGAAGCTGAACGTCAGCCAGAAGGCCGATTCAGCCTCCGTGTCTCGATAATTGAGCCAGCCGAGCGCCGTCGCAGCAATAAACCCCAGCGCGCCCAGCCCATCAAAGATAGGTGCAATTCCGACCATCGTTATCCCTCAGTCTTGATCCGGTTTTCCCGACGAAGATAGGCGGCCAGGAAGAAGGTAAGTCCGGCAGCACCGATTCCGACGCCGTGCTCAACGAAATTTAGGACGTCACCGAGAACGACCGCTTCAAGATTCGTTGCGACCATGCCAACCACAAGGAGGACATACCCGGCAGTGAACCACCGAGTTTCCTCCCGGTATTGTGAGAGAACGGGTACTAAGCCGATTACTGCAACGAGCAGACCTACAACTTCCAGTGTTCCGAATGGGCCAATGCCAGCCATACCCGGTCAAGCCATTGGGTTTAAAAAAGGTTCTCGTCCGAGGCATCAAAATCGATAATAACCGCGCGCTCAGCGTTATATATCCACAATTAGTCACACATAATAACAGTACACAATAACGAGTTCTACACAGGCAAAGAACGGGTTACAGCTTCACTATCCGAAGCGATCTGAAACCATTCCAGTGAGCGGGGAGTGGCAATGCCGGATTAAAAAGGAGGTGGTGTTCTGCGGTTACTGCTCGACGTCCATCCACATATCAGATGTTATTTTCGCGTCCGAGTTGTCTGGGTGCGTCATCGTGAGCTGGTCTCCGCCCTCAACTGCGATCAGGTCGACAGTGTTGCTCTCCGTGTGATTCCGCGTCGGGTATGTAAATGGTCGTGACCGCGTCGGCAGGTCGCTGATCGACGGGCACTCCGGCGGCGCAACGACATCGTCAGCGAACCCATCGGTGTGAATCTGTGACTGTGGTTTGTCTCGACCACGTCTATCAAGCCATGCAGAGCATCGCTCCCCAACTGAAATGGTCTCAATGGCTGAGCGCACGCGGTACCTGACCCGGTCCAGAAGCGAGGGCGACGGCACGTCGCCGTCATCCGTGTTGCCCCGGGCACCCCGTGGCTCATCCATGGGTGTGAGACTCATGGGCATAGCTAGGGAACCACGGTACAAAACCGTTGTGTCGATCCGGATTAGAGCTCGATTCGTTCGACGATCTGGTTGCCGTCCTCTCGGGTGTTGAGCGCTACGATGCGGACGTGTTCCTCCAGACCGGAGTCTTTCAGTTTGGCTTTCAACAGATTATCGACCTGATAGACGCCGGCCGCGTTGTTCATCGCGATTTCAACGAGGACGGGGTAGTCATCGCCCGTGGTCAGCGTCACCGTCTCGATGGCCTGGCTGGAGACGGTGTCGATGCCGCGGCCGCCGCGCTTGTACGGAATCCGCGACCGGCCACGCTCCATGTCCAGCGCGTCAGCGACCCGAACAACGCCGGCTTCCAGCGTCAGCGGGTTTTCTTCGGTGTGGTGGCAGAGAATCGCATGGAGGACCTCACCTTTTATTTGTACCGCCTGACGGATGTCGTAGAACTCCGGGAGGATGTCATCAAGGATGTCGGCCGCAAGCGGAATCGAATAATACGGATGTGAGTCGCGGTGGACGACGTGTCCGATGTCATGCAGCGTCGTTGCGAATGCGATGATGACGGCCTCGTCTGCCTCGTCGAGGCCGTGGTCTGCCGCGCCGTTGAACTCGACGCCCCCCTGCTTGAGGAGGTCGTACAGGCACAGCGCTCGATTTCGGACAATGCCGATGTGTTTCGCGCCGTGGTCGTTGTACCGCTTGCGCGCGACGGGATTGATGTTCTGGGCCTCGAGATACGCTTGAATCTCCTCGTCAGTCGTGATCGTGTCTAGAACCGCGTTCAGTCGTCCGTCCGGGAACGCATGGTCCGCTTCGGGGTCGTAGATACGGCCGCCGGTATCGTCTCTGTCGACGCTCATACGACTACCCAGACGGCCCACCGCGAAAAATCCCCCACCGCTCAGGTGGCGGCGTCGATAACTTCGTCGTAGTCCGGTTCGACACCAGGGTCGTCGCTGACCCAGGCGTACGTGACTTCCTGGTTCTCGTCGATAACGAAGACGGCCCGCTTGGCGACGTTCGGAACGCCGAGTGCCTCGAAGTCCATCGAGATGTCGTAGGCGTCGACTATCTCCCGCCCGGAGTCACTCACGAGGTCGAATTCGAGTCCCAGTTCGTCACGGAACGCGTTCTGTGAGAACGGCGTGTCGATGCTGACGCCGTACAGCGTCGCTCCCGCATCGGTGAGTTCATCCAGTCGGTCCTGGAACGTGTTCATTTCGTGGCTGCAGACGCTGGTGAACGCCCCCGGGAAGAACGCGAGGACGACAGGGCCGTCCGCGACCGCCTCGGACAGTGTTATCTCGTCGATATCGCCATTTGCTATCGGTGCCGTGAAATCGGGCGCAGCGTCGCCGACTGATACCATAGTGGCGACCTGGGTCGTGGCAGGTAAAACCCTTTCCGACCCGGGCGAGTACAGCGGCTGTCAGAACTGTGCGAACTTCGCCGTGACCTCGTCGATCCACTCCGGGAGCTCGCGGTCCGCGAGTGTCCCGTCTGCGTCCCGGGTCGTGACGACATCCGCAATCTCGCCCTCGCGCGTGATATCGAGCCGCCACACCCCATCGGCCTCAATGTCGACCCGAACGACGTCCTCCCCGACGGGTTTGATCGGTCGAATCGTTACCTCCTGTCCGCTCCTGACTTCCATCGTGTGGCTATCAGCCGGCATCTGGTATCTCTGAGCGCCCGACAGTAGTTATATCCCCGGGCGGCGGAGTCCGCTGCTCACGGTGTGGTCTCGCTGTTGAGTTCCCAGCCCATCGAGATGGAACAGTCGGAAACCTGGTGCCTCGTGGCGCTCCGTCCGATCCACAACCCCCTGACGTCGGGCCTCGTCGGCAGTCCCCGGCGAGGCCACTGCCACAGGCTGCTCAAGTCTGTCTCAGTTGTGTTCTCGTTTTGTTGCCAAGAGGCCGATACAGCGCCCCAACACAGTCCCGACGGCGGTGAATCACCCAGCAGGCCATCCTGAGCAAAAAGGTTATAATAGCAACCACGTAACCTTCGGACACAATGTTAGGGACATCCGGAGTACTGTTCCCGGGAATGCCCGGGACGACGGAGATGATGGTCATCCTCCTCATCGCCGTCCTGCTGTTCGGGGCGAACAAGATTCCAAAACTGGCGCGGTCGACCGGCGAAGCCATGGGCGAGTTCCAGAAGGGGCGAGAAGAAGTCGAACAGGAACTCGAAGAGATGCGTGATGGCGGCGCTGCAGAGGGGGCCGACGCGTCCACCGTGGACGCGGCCGAGTCTTCCGAGAAAGCGACGGAAACCGAGACGTAATCTCGACCACTTCTCCGTTTTCAGCGGGCGCTAGTGATAACGAAAGGATTTTTCACCGCTCAATCGACCATCCGATAGGGCGTGTGGCCTAGTGGACCAGGGCGAGGGGTTCCTAACCCCTAGAACGCGGGTTCGAATCCCGCCACGCCCGTGCAGCGACCGAAGGGAGCGAACCGGCATGGCGGGATTCTAATCAGGGAGGTCGCGCGCAGCGAAGCGAGCACGTCCGACCGTGGTTCGAATCCCGCCACGCCCGCTTCGTGGTTTCTCGCCTCCGCTCGAGACACACTCGCGGCCGTGGCGTAGCTCGCAAACGCACCGCGTTTGCTCACTCCCGCCACGCCCGTGCAGTCACCGCTGAGAGCGGAGCCGGGCTGATGACTTACCTGCCACACGACGAGACCCCATCGCGCCGGTGTGCAGACAGCCCACAGCACCTGAGATGCCAACGTATAAGTTTAGGCTTGCCTAACTCCTGCTGAAATGGACCGGGAGCCGTCCGAGCGGGCGGATGTCTGTGTCGTCGGAGCCGGGCCGGCAGGGGCACTCATCGCAAGCCAGCTCGCTAGCGAGGGCCAGAAGGTCGTGGTGCTAGAGGCCGGGCCGCGGTTCGACAGGTCGAAACGAGAGCAGCAGATGGAAGAGACGATTCGACCCGGCGACCACGGCTCCGTCTGGGAAATGGGCGGCGACCGCGACGCGTTCAGTGCGAGCGGCGAGCGGTACTACCCGCTGAACATCTCACGGGTCAAAGGCGTCGGCGGGTCGACGCTGCACTGGCAGGGGATGGTGATGCGGCTGCACCCCTCGGATTTCGACGGGAGCCACGACACCGACGACCCCGCGTGGCCAATCGACTACGACGACCTGCGGCCGTACTACGCCGACGCCGAGCGGGCGCTTGGGGTCGCCGGCGACGTGGACAACCCCTTCGCGCCGCCGCGTGACGGCGCGTACCCCTTGCCCGGGTTCCCGCCGTCGTACAGCGACTCGCTGTTCGCCGAGGCCTGCGAGCAGCTGGGCATCACGATGCACTCCGTCCCCAACGCCCGCAATTCAGAGCCCTACGACGGCCGAGGCCCCTGCGTCGGCTACGGGACCTGCCAGCCGGTCTGTCCCTCCGGAGCGAAATACGACGCCAGCGTCCACATCGAAGACGCCGAAGCCGAAGGGGCCAAAGTTATCGACCGGGCGCCGGTCCAGCGCCTGGAAACCGACGGCGACGGGCGCGTCGAGGCGGCCGTGTACGCGACGCCGGACGGGACCGAACACCGACAGACGGCCCGCGAGTTCGTCATCGCGGCGGGCGGCGTCGAGACGCCGCGGCTCCTCCTGCTGTCGGCCAACGAGGACCACCCCGAGGGGCTGGCGAACGGGTCCGGGCTGGTGGGCCGCTACTTCATGGACCACCTGTTTGCCGGCGCTGGCGGCACGCTCGACCGCGAGACGCGCCAGAACCACGTCGGCTTCCTCACGAGCGAGTGCCACCAGTTCTACGACGACCCCGGCCAGCCGGTCGAGCGGGTCGCGGACGGCGAGACGGTGGTCGAGGCCGCCGACGGGGCGCTGTCGCCGCTGAAACTGGAGTTCCTGAACTACGCCGGCCCGTCGCCGGTCGAACTCGCCCTCTCAGGCGAGGAGTGGGGCGACACCCTGCTGTCGAGTCTGCGGGACGCCTACGGCAACAGCATCGCCATGGGCGGGCTGGTCGGCCAGCCGCCGCGGAAGGAGAACCGCGTGACGCTGGACACCTCGACGACGGACGACCACGGGAACCCGGTGCCGGACATCCAGTGGTCGTGGGGCGACCGGCTGGAGCGGTCGCTCTCGCGGGCGAACGAGATTCAGCACGCGATTCTGGACGAACTCGGCGTCGACGTCTCTTGGACGGTCGGGCCGGAAAACACCGGCCCGGCGTACCACCACATGGGGACGACGCGGATGGGGACGGACCCCGCAGAGAGCGTCGTGAACCCACAGTTGCAGACCCACGACGTGTCGAACCTCTCGATTGCGTCCTCGTCGGTGTTCGTCACCGCCGGGTCGATGAACCCGACGCTGACCATCGCCGCGCTGGCGTTGAAATGTGCCGACCATATTTCCGAGCGGCTTTAATCGGTGAAGTCGGTGAACATGGCCTTGCTCCGGCGAGTGACCGACCGAAGCCCGGGCGCGCCATGGACGAGCCACACGGCGACGGCAAGGCCGAACAGCCCGAACTGAAACAGGACGTACGGCTCGAGCGAGAGCGACGCGAACTGCTCGACGAAGGAGGCGTCGTTGGCGTACGGCGGCGGTGGCTGCAGGGGCCAGACCAGAAAGCGCAGCCACTGAAGCTGTGTCAGGTCACCGCCGAGTACCCCGCCCACCGCCGTCGGGCTCATATCCGTCAGCGTGTGTGCGAACGCACCGAGCGTGAACGCCGTCGAAAGGTCCGTTCTGCGATACAGCGCGGCGAGCCGGTGCAAGACTACGGCAATGAAGAGAAGTGAGAGCAGTGAATGTGCCAGTGACCGACCGGACGGCAAGACGCCGAACGTCCAGGCCAAGGGCTTGTCGATCAGGTCCGGGAACTGCGACCCCACCGCCAGCGCGGTCAGCGTGGCCGCTGTCTGGCGACGGGTCGGGTCGAACCGAGTGTACACAGCGTAGACGAGGTAGGCGACGGCGAGATGTCCCCACGGCCACATTGTGTCGTGCTATGCTGGATTGTGATTTGTATCTGCTGATACAGGTGTCCGTGAGTCGAGCCCGGGGACCGAGATGCCGGCTGTTCAGTACAGGCCGAGAATAGCGCCGGCGTCAAGCAGAAGTAAAATCGACACGAGAGACGCCCCCAGCAGGAACGGGCGCGCGTTCCGAGCCGGTTCGCGTACCTTCTGCTGGGCGAAGCCATCGCTGAGTTTCGATGCGCCGACCTCTACAAGGCCGGCCAGAATGAACCACAGGACGATCATCGTAATGACGAGGTGGCCGCGACCGGTTCCAGTCAACGACTCAGCGGTGTAGCGGGTCGCTGCCAGATGTCCCCCCGTCAGAAACAGGAGCGTCGCACTCGCACGCGACACCGTCTGGAGCTTCGCGGTAATCGCCGACAGCGGCCCCGGCGAGGAGTCGCCGTTCAGCGCCGTCGGGAGCACGGCATAGGTCATGAACAACACGGTTCCAGCCCACAGCGCGGCGAATATCAGGTGTACCCCGAAGACAGCCGCGTTTACGACACTCATATCCGGCGGTTGGACGCGACCCTCTTCAACGTCGTGGGTTTGGTCCAGCTACTTCGAGGAATCAAAGGCATCGAGGGCGTCCGCATCACCCGACATATCGAGTTCCTTGACCGCGTCAGTGTCGGCGGAGATGTGGGTTTCGCGGTCGGTGTCGTAGTCCAGTTGGTCGATAAGGTGGACGAACGAGCCGGGGTCGGGGATGAGGAAGATACGAAGCGAGAACGCCACGTCGCTTTCCTTGATGTCGACCAGCGAGTCGAGCACGATGGTCAGCGAGTCCCGGCGGACGTGCGAGAGGGCCTTGTCGGCGATCTCGGTCGCGTCGTCCTGGACGACCGTCGGCGTCCCCATGTTGATGGTCGCGTCCAGCGTGTTCGCGATGCCGTCGATAAAGCCCGAGGTGAGGATGTTACACATCTCCTGGAGCGCGGACTCGTGGAGCTGTGTGAACCCATCGTCGACACTGGAGCCGGTCATTAACTCCGCAATCTCCGCGGCTGTCTCCGTCTCGAACGTCATCAGGAAGACGCCGTACGGCGGCTCTGTCAACCGGACGCGAGCACTGTAAATATTCCCGCCGCCCATCTCGGTGGCGATGTCCTCCGGCTGAACGAACGAGAGGCTCTTGATCTCAACGGCCGCGTCGACGCCGGCCAGCGTCGCCAGCGAATCAGCGACCTGCTCGGCCCCATCCTGAATGAGTCTGGTGATGAGCGTGAGTTTCCGAATATCGATGAGAAGCGGCATTGCAGGCTAACAGGACCTATGGTATGTTACCGTTTTCGGTGGGGACGGCGTCCCGGGGCTGCACGGTGGGTCACCGTAACGCTCATTACCACTGACTGACAGGGTTTCGGTGGGGAGCGTGCTATTCCGTGTCGTACCCGTCATCGACGGGTTTCTCACGGGAAGCCGCCAGCGGATTTCTGTGCGACACTGACTGGGGAAGCCACGGCCACGCCCGATGTGAGCACGCTTAAGCCGCCCCGTCCGTTTTGCACAGCCATGGAACCACGGGACCTCTCCGCTCACACTGTCTATCGGGCAGGTCGCGGTATCGAGGAAGTCGCCCGGGAACTCGGCCTCGACCCGGACGACATGGTGAAGCTGGCGTCGAACGAGAACATGTACGGGCCGAGCCCGAGAGCCGTCGAGGCGATTCGCGGGGCGGCCGAGCGAATGCACTCCTATCCGAAGGCCTCCCACGCCGACCTCGTCGACGAGCTGGCGGATATGTGGGACGTAACGCCCGAACAGGTGTGGCTGAGCAACGGCGGCGACGGCGCGCTCGACTGCCTCGCCCGGGCGATGCTCGAACCCGGCCAGGACGTGCTCGTCCCGTCACCGGGCTTCGCGTACTACGCGATGAGCGCACGCTATCACCACGGCGAGGTCAACGAGTACACGCTCTCGAAGGCCGACGACTTCGCTCAGACCGGCGACACCGTCCTGAAAGATTACGACGGCGAGCGGATCGTCTATCTCACCAGCCCGCACAACCCCACCGGCGCGGAGTTCACGACCGACGCGGTCCGGACTATCGCAGAGGAAACCGACGAGCAGACGCTGGTCGTCGTCGACGAAGCCTACGGGGAGTTCACCGAGAAACCGAGCAAGCGGCCATTACTGGACAACCGCGACGACGTTGCGCTCCTGCGAACGTTCTCGAAGGCCTACGGCCTCGCGGGGATTCGCCTTGGCTACGCGGTCGTCCCGGACGACTGGGCCGACGCCTACGCCCGCATCAACACGCCCTTTTCGGCCAGCGAACTCGCCTGCCGGGCCGGGCTGGCGGCGCTCGACGACGACGAGCACGTCGAGCGCTCCGTCGATACTGCCGCGTGGGCCCGGGAGTACCTCGCCGAGGAACTCGACGCGCCGACCTGGGACAGCGCGGGGAACTTCATTCTCGCGGAGGTCGGCGACGCGTCGGCCGTCGCGGACGCCGCCCAGGAACGGGGCGTCATCATCCGCGACTGCTCCTCGTTCGGGCTCCCCGAATGCATCCGTATCACCTGCGGGACGCGCGAGGACACGGAGCGCGCCGTCTCGGTACTGAACGAGGTCATCGAGGTGGTCGAGCCGTGAGGGTCGCCGTTACTGGCACGCCGGGGACGGGCAAGACCACGGCAGCGGAACACCTCGACACAGACTTCGATGTCTTCCACCTCAACGACATCATCAAGGCCGAGGGGTTCTCGACGGGCATCGACGAAGACCGTGGGAGCCTTGTCGCCGACCTCGACAGGCTGTCCGAGTGGCTCGACGGCCGCGACGACGTGCTGTTCGAATCCCACCTCGCGCATCACTTCGACGCCGACCGCGTGATTGTGCTGCGAGCGCACCCCGAAACCATCGTCGAGCGACTTCGAGAGCGCGGCGACGACGATTCGAAGGCCTACGAGAACGCGGAGTCAGAAGCGCTCGACGTCATTCTCGGGGAAGCCGTAGAAGAGCATGGCGTGGATTCCGTCTACGAAATAGAGACAACGGACCGGGACCCCGACGCGGTGGCACAAGAGATTCAGGCCGTCGTGGCTGGCGAGCGCGAGCCGAGCGCGGGCACTGTCTCCTACATCGACTGGCTATGACACTCGACAAGTTCCGCCCGCTGGCCGACCGCGCGCTGGGCCCGTTCGTCAGCGCCGCGAAGGTGGCCGGCCTCTCGCCCAACGGCGTCAGCGTCATCGCCTTCCTGCTGGCGCTCGGCGCGGGTGGGGTGTACGCCGCCGCAACGCGGGAGCCGCTGCTGTATCTCGGCGGTGCCGTTCTCGTCTTCCTGAACGGCTGGCTCGACCTCGTGGACGGGGCGCTGGCGCGAGAACTGAACGTCGCGTCCTCGGGCGGCGACCTGCTGGACCACGTGCTCGACCGCTACGCCGATATCGGCATCATCATCGGCCTCGCCGCCGGCGTCGGCCAGTGGGCGCTCGGCATCGCCGCTGTTACCGGCGTCCTGATGACCTCCTATCTCGGAACGCAGGCTCAGGCGGTCGGCCTCGACCGCGTCTACGGCGGCCTGCTCGGGCGGGCCGACCGGCTTGCGCTCGTCGGTGTTGTCACAGGCGTCGCGGCGTTCGTCCCGACCGCACTGGCCGGCCTGACGCTGGTCGGCTGGTTGCTGGTCGTGTTCGCCGTCGTTGGGCACGTTACCGCCGTCCAGCGGTTCTATCACGCGATGGTCGCGCTGGAGTAGCCAGCGCACCATTTATACCGCGCCCCGTCCAAGCCGTCGGTATGGTTCAGTGCGAGATGTGCGGAACGGAGGTTTCGTCTCCGAACCGCGTCAAAATCGAGGGCGCCGAACTCGACGTCTGTGACGAGTGTACCGACTTCGGCACCGAGGTCAAGACGGAGGAGACGTCGTCCACGTCGACGAAGTACTCGACGTCGTCCTCCTCGTCATCGTCGTCGAGTTCGTCCTCCTCATCGAGTTCCTCGGGTGGTGGCGGATCCGGTGGCCGCCGCCGGGATATGTTCGACGAGATGGACGAGATCGCACAGGATTACGACGACCGGATCCGCAAAGGCCGAGAGTCACAGGGCCTCAGCCAGGAGGAACTCGCCAAGCAACTCAACGAGAAGGCGAGCCTCATCCGGAAGCTCGAACAGGGCAACTCGCTGCCCAGCGACGACGTACAAAAGAAGCTCGAAAGCGCGCTCGAAATCTCTCTGAGCGCCGGCGGTAGCGCTGACGAAACGGAGTGGTCCGGCGGCAGCAGTGACGGCGAGTACACGCTCGGCGACGTCGTGAAACGAAAGGACTAGGTCACAGCTGGAGGTCGTCTTTCTCGACATCGAGTTCGTTCGCGAGTGACTCGACGTTCGACGAGATCCGCTCGATCTCGTCCTGCAGTGCCTGATACCGTTCGCTGTCCTGGAGTTCACGGTCGGTCTTCTCGACCCGGAGAACATTGCGCTTGAGCTTTTTCGACGTGAGCGTCCGGAGTCGGTTGTTGTACTCCCGGATTTTGTACAGTCGGTCGACGACCTCCTGCAAGTCGTCCCGGGTGACAGGCTTGACGAGGTAGTCGTCGACGCGCATCTCGATGATGTCGAAGTCGGGGTCGATGGCGGTCACCATCGCGACGCGGCATCGAAGCCCCTTCTCCTCGATCTGTGCAAGCACTTCGTTGCCGGAGACGACCGGCATCCGGCGGTCGAGCAGCACGACATCGATGTCGGGCGACAGCAGTTCCAAGCCCTCTTCGCCGCTGTAGGCCGTCTGGACGTGATACTGGTCGGACAGATAGTCGGTGTACAGGTCAGCCAGATGTTGTTCGTCCTCGACTATCAGAACGGTCGGTGTGTCATCATCCCCTGCTGTCACGGCTTGTCTCGTTTCTTGTCTCGGCTGAACCGTAATAACTGTCATCCCCGAGCCGTGGTTCGGGAGAATCGAAGGCGAAGTGGTAGGGACGCCAAACGGCGGCTTCGCAACCTATTTCCCCACAGCAACCGGTGCGTTTCGTATGTTCGTCCTTGTCAATCTGAAGGCGTACCCGTGTGATCCAGTCGAAGTAGCGACCGCCGCTGCTGACGTCAGCGACGATTCCGGTGTCCGTGTCGCCGTCGCGCCACAGGCCGCACAGATCGGCGCTGTGGCGGAGACTGGTGTCGAGACGTGGGCCCAGCACGTCAGCGCCGTCGAACACGGCAGCCACACCGGCAGCACCCTCGCCGAGGCCGCTGCGGACGCCGGTGCTGTCGGGACGCTGCTGAACCACTCCGAGAACCGCCTCAAGCTCGCGGACATCGACGGCGCGCTCGACGCCGCCGACCGCGCGGACCTCGAAACCATCGTCTGTGCGAACAACCCCGCACAGATCGGCGCGGCCGCCGCGCTCGACCCCGACGGCGTCGCCGTCGAGCCCCCGGAACTCATCGGGACCGGCACGCCCGTCAGCAAGGCCGACCCGGACATCGTGACCGGCGCAGTCGACGCCGCCGCCCGCGTCAACGGCGACGTGGACGTGCTCTGCGGGGCCGGCATCTCGACCGGCGAGGACCTCGTCTCGGCGAGCGACCTCGGCGCGAGCGGCGTCCTGCTGGCAAGCGGCGTTGCGAAAGCTGACGACCCGCGCGCGGCGCTGGAAGACCTCGTCGAACCGCTGCTGTAGAATCGCTGTCGTCGAGGTTCGAACTTTTCAGTCGCTGTCTCCGTCCAGAAACGCCGGTTCGAGTCGAGAGATCACCGACTTGACTTCATCGTCGTCGAGTCCGCGGTCGCTCTCCTCTCGGACCAGCGCCGCCAGCCGGGCGTCGTACTTTCCACGGCCGACGTGTTCGACCAGCCCGCGAAGCCGGAGCTCCCTGTTCCGCGCGTAGGCCGCCGTCCGGTCGCCGGAGCCGCCTGCCGAGAAGTGGGCGTTTAGCGGCGTCCCGGGTCCCTGATCCCGGTAGTACGCGAGCATCCGGCAGGTCTTTCGGTCCAATTCCTCGATGTCGGCTCGAAGGTCAGCGTAGACGGCGGGACCGTCGACATCTGAGGGCATCTCGTCGTCGGTGGCTCCGGTCACCTCCGCCGACTGCTCAGCTTCGACGGCCTCGGCGATGGCCGCTCTCAGAGCGTCGTCGTCAGCCTCAGCGATGTCCGTCTCAGCCCGGCCGTTGACTGGTACGCCCGCCGCACTGCTGTCTGGGCTGTCCCCGTTCGTCGCCACAGCAGCGTTGTCAGCGTGGCCATTTGACGCCGGCTCTGCGTCCGTATTGCTGGCATCCGACACCGATTTAGCGTCCGCGCTGCTCCCAGTCGCGTCCGCGCCGCCACTGGCGCTGCCGCCGTTCATCGCAGCCTCGTCCGCGGCGAAGGCGCTGAACGCGTCGCCGAACCCGCCGCCCGACGTGGCATCGGCCGTCTCGTCTGGTTCGGGGGGCTCGTCGCGGGGACCGTCGGCGTCCGCCTCATCCTCGGCGTCTGCGTCGCCGTCCGACGGAGATTGGTCGGCGAACCGCTCGCGCTTGCGGCGCATGTTCTCCTGTTCCGTCCGGCCGGGGTTGTAGTCCTCAGCCTGCTCCACCATCGCCTCGGTGAACTGCTCGGCCATCCGCGAGAGGTCCCGGGCGTCCTGCAGTTCCGCCTCCAGTTCGGCGATGCGGGAGTTCTTCTTGTCCAGTTCCTCCCGGAGCTCCTTGATGCGGTTCTCCGTCTCCTGTTGTTCCTCGCTGATGGTCTCCAGTTCGGAGACGAGGTCGTCGCTGACGGACTTGAGTTCCGGGCGCTCGAAGTCGTCGAGGCCGGGCGTCGCGCCGGCGTCGAAGGTCTGCTTGCGGTGGAACTGCACCCTGCGGACCTGCTCAGCCCAGTCGTTCATCATGAACGCCTCGCCGTCGTCCAGGTCTTCGACGGCGTCGGCGTACTTGTTGTCGAGGATGCGCCCGACTACTTTCGTATCGTTGTTCCAGGTCAGGCGATGCCAGACGAGCCAGTCGCACTGGGTGATGTAGTCTTTCTTCACGTCGGCGGGGCGCTGGCTGATGCCGACGATGCCAAGCCCGTGTTTCCGGCCGCGCTTCCCGATTTTGATGAGCATCTTCCCGACCTCGCCCATCGACCCCTTCTCGGGCATCCACTCGTGGCACTCCTCGACGAGCATCAGGAACGGCTGTTTCTGCTTTTTGGCCTTGGCGAACAGTTGCTTTGCGACCTCTGTCAGCAGCGTCTCGGCCTCTTCCTCGTCGAGAAACGACGAGATGTCGAGGATGATGGGGACGTTCTGTTCCAGCGCCAGCGAGGCGATCTTGCCGGCGTGGTCCTCCGTGACCTGAATGTCACACTCCTCGTCACCGCCAACGTGGAGGATCTCGTACTCCTCTTTCAGGCCGTAGTACTCGCCATCGATGTCGACAATAAGCAGGCCGAACCCGTTGTCCAGCAGTTTCTCGGCGATGACACTCGCCGTGTTCGACTTCCCGGACCCGCTCTTGCCGGTGATGAACCCCCGGCCGGTGAGCAGTTCCACCACCGGGAGATTGACCGTCTCGCCCGGCTCCCCGGTCCCACCCGGCCCCGCGCTCGTCGTCGCGACAGTTATCTGTTCGGTCTCTGCCATGCGTTACTGTCGGAACGGAGACGCTCACACCCCATAACTCTCCGTCAGACGCCCATCAACTGTGGAACAGGTTCGCGGCGGAGGGCAACGGCTATTGTGGTGGGACACCTTGACACACTCGTTCGCTGAGGGCTGTCCATGGACAGATACGAGACGTTCGTCGAGGACGGGACCGTGTACGTCGGGAGCCCCGACGGACCCCTGGAAGTGGCACCGCTGGACGACATCGTTGCGGCCGCCGGCGGCCCGGCCTGGACCATCTCCTACTCCGACGTGGAGAAGGAGCGCTACGCCGGCATGGACACGAGCGACGAGGGACTGGTGGTCGACGTGGTCGACATGCTACACGCGATGACTCACAGCGAGCGGTTCGCCGAGACGCTGGCCGCACACCCAACGGAGGTGCCGGCCGACGACACCATCTCCCCGCGGGCCGGGCTGTTCGTCGGGAAACTGCTCGAAAACCTGGAACACGGCGTCGCCTGAACACCGTTAGAAATCTGTGAGGGTGGTCTGGCCGGGCGGGAGCGAAATGTTGGTACTGACGGTGTCTTCTCCCTCGTTTGCCGCATCTCCCGCAGCTTCGTTTCCCTCGTCGTTCCCACCGAACGTTCCGAGTCCGACCTGTCCTTCCTCGTTCTGTTCTTTGGCCCTCTCTGAGCTGTTGTCGGCGACGGAGCTATCGCTCGTCTCCTCGGTTCTAGCGTCGCCGCTGAACCCGTCCAGATTGGCCTGCTCGCCGGCCGAGAAATCAAGGTTCGAGACGCGGACGCCGACCTTCCGGACCGGGTCGTCGTCGAACTCCCCGAGCAGGTCCAGCGCGACGCGCTTGACCAGATCGGGCTCCTCGACCGGGCCGGGGAGCGACCGGGCGCGCGTGTTCACGTCGAACGGCGGCGTCACGACCTTGATGCCGATGGTCTGGTAGCGCGCGCCCTTCCGCCGGGCGCGGTCGGCGACGGCCTCGGCGAGCGTGCGGACCTGCCGGCACTTGGCCTCCGAGTCGGTCGTCGCCTCGGTGAACGCGGACTCCCGCGAGAGGCTCTTGGGGTCGCCTTTCGGGGTCACCGACCGCTCGTCCTCGCCGCGGGCGTAGCGGCGTATCTCGCGGCCGCGCTCGCCGAAGCGGTCGGCCAGTAGTTCCGGGTCGGCGGCCGCCAGGTCTCCTGCGGTCTCGATGTCGAGCGAATCGAGTTCGCTGGCGGTGACCGGGCCGACGCCGTGGACGTCCTCGACGGGCAGGTC
Source organism: Haloarcula sp. Atlit-7R (assembly GCF_003666065.1). Taxonomy (NCBI): domain Archaea; kingdom Methanobacteriati; phylum Methanobacteriota; class Halobacteria; order Halobacteriales; family Haloarculaceae; genus Haloarcula; species Haloarcula sp. Atlit-7R. The sequence goes on from NZ_QXIK01000001.1 coordinate 74,195, forward strand.
GGCGAAGAACTCGCGGACATCTCCGGGTTCGACGACGACCAGCCCGTCGGGCTTGTCGCGGTCGCTCGCCACCTTCGCGGCGCTCATCGTCGGGGCGACGCCGACGCTGGCCACCACGCCGACTGCCGACTCGATTGTGTCTTTCAGGTCCTGCGCCCACGAGTCGACGGTCTCCCAAGAGACCCGGTCGGTGACGTCGAGGTACGCCTCGTCGATACTCACCTCGCGGACGACCGCTGCCTCAGCGTGAAGTATCTCCCGGACGTCCGCGGCGACGGACTCGTAGAAGTCCATGTCGACGGGGCGGTAGAACCCCGCGTCCTCGACGTCCAGGTCCGGGTCCTCGACGGCATCGACCTTCCGGGGGAGCCGCTCTAGGGCCTCCGAGATGGCCATCGCGGATTCGACGCCGTACGCCCGCGCCTCGTAGCTCGCCGTCGCGACGGCCCCGTGTGTCGTGCCGTTCTCGTAGCCCATTCCCACGACGAGTGGTTCCCCGCGGAGCGCCGGCTCCCGCCGCTGTTCGCAGGCGGCGTAGAAACAGTCCATGTCGACGTGCGCGACAATCTGCTCGGGTCCGCTGGTCCCGGGGAGTCGCGCAGCGTCCATACTCGACGCTACGTGTACTGGCAGAAAACCCCACCGGCCCTCGCCGAACGCATCAGGTCAGGGTACTGTCCGATGTATCGAAAACACCTCGAAAGGCGGGAGCAGGGAAAGTGGTGGGGGTGGGGGTTGGGTGTCAGGTGCTCCGTACGCCGTTGGTTTCAAAGCGATACGTGGCCGGTGGAGTGGCCATCGCTCCACCGGTGAGTGGTCGTCCGCCGATGCCAATCCCGGATGGTACGACGGTCGTTCCCGCCGGGAGCGTCAGAAGCTCCATGTTAACAAAACGCATGGAAACACTTCAATGTTGGCTGCAGTGCTATCTGGCACAGACTTTGCGTCCGTTCCGCTCGAAACGTTTTCAGTCCTCTCCACGTGACTGCGACGTAATGACGGAACTGACGAACTCGCTGCCGGACAGGCCGCTCTCGACGAGCGAGATTTCTGCCCTCGAAGCCCAGCACGACGACTACGGATTTGCGCCGGTCGGGTTCTTCCCCGACCTCGACGTAGTGGCCGCGTTCGTCGTCATCATCGACGGCGACCGGGGCTATAGCCTTGGCTACAACCGCGACGGTGATGGCTGGGTCGTCGTAGAGTCCTTCGAAGACGGCGAGGACTTCGCGGGCGTTACTGATCGCCTGCAGGAGTGGATGGGCGACGACTGGGAGGAGTTCGAGGAAGCGGCCGTCGAACCGGAGTGAAGTGTCGATTGGTCGCGGCGGCTGAATGGCTCTCGAAGGCAAGACCGCCTGCTACCGCTTCAGTCGGTCGCTGTTGTCACGCCAGAATTAGGCAACCGGGAGTGAACTTGACTGCAAATCCTCGCTATCGCTCGGATTTCCGTAGTTCAAATCCGCCATTCCGCATTTCCGACTCACGAATTGTTCGTCGAAAAAGTGCGGCGACCGGGATTTGAACCCGATGGCGAGACTCGCTGCGCTCGTCTCGCGTGATTCAAATCCCGCCGTACGGCCTTCGCTCGTCACGTCCGTTCCTCGCAGAATGCGGCGGCCGGGATTTGAACCCGGGCCATGAGCTTGGAAGGCTCAGGTCCTACCACTAGACCACCGCCGCTCGCTCACGCCGTTCGCTCGCGGCGTCGTTCGCAAATCCGTTGGATTTGCTCACCACCACCGCTCACTCATGCAGCCCTGATTCTCTCGAATCGGGACCGCCCGAGTGCGAACGTATACACTCATAGATGGAAGGCAATTAAGTGCGTTTCCCTTCTGGTTCGACAACCCCGTAACAGTTGCCGCTTGAGAGTTCCATCGAGACGAGCCGGAGGTTGCTGTCGGCGACATCGCGTTCGAATTCGGCCGGCGCGTAGATGTGATAGAACCGCGGCACTGTCTCGCCGCCGGGGAGCGTCCAGTCGACTGTCGTGTCAAAGCCTGCGTCCGCGTCGGGGCCGGCGTCGAAGCGGTCGTGGGCCGTACTCCACGCGCTGAGAAGCGCGCGAGCGCCCGGCGCGAGCACGCGAGCCAGTTCGTCCAGACTGGCGCGGCGGGCGGACCGCGACGGGAGGTGATGCAGCGTCGCCACGTACACCGCGAGGTCGACGGACCCGGCAGCAAGCGGGAGCCGCGTCGCGTCGCCCTGCAAGAGCGTGACACTGTCGCCAACGCGGTCGGTCGCCGCCTGCAGGAGCGCGCGGCTGGCGTCGAGGCCGACAACGCGGTCAGCGATCTCTGTGAGCAGTTCCGCGTGGCGGCCGTTGCCACAGCCGACATCGAGCGCCGTTCGAGCACTGCTGGACTCGTCGACGAACGATTCGACCTCTGGCCAGGCGTACTCGCGGGTCTTCGAGAAGTGATCGCCGATGTCCTCGTACGTCCGGCGAACGGCGGCCCGCGAGCGCGCGGGTTCCTCACTGTCGGCGCTCGGGTCGGAGGGGGGCATCGCGACGCGGCGTTACTCCGCGCCGTACTTCTCGGGGTAGGCCTCGGCGAGGAGGTCCTCCTCGTCGGCCAGGCGCTCCCGGACCGGGTCGATAACGTCCGAGATAGCGCCCGCGGCGGACGGCTTCAGGTCGGCGGGGTGGAGTTCGCCGCTGACGAAGTCCGATTCGACCTCGTCGTAGCTCTCGTAGGTGAGGTCGCCGCCGTACTCCTCGGGGCGCTCGACGACGAAGGACTCGTCGCGGACGTCCAGCACCGGGAACACGAGGTGTTCGAGGTACTCCAGCACGCCGTTTTCCTCGACCTCGCCGGCCGGGCAGTACGCCTGCCCGATTTTCTCGTCAACCTCGTCGGGGCTGTCGGTGAGGTTGACCTTCGACGCCTCGTCGGATGCGCTCATCTTGCCGCCCGAGAGACCGGACAGGAGCGGCGCGAACAGGCAGATCGGCGACTCGCCGCCGTGGTCCGGCAGAATCTCACGCGAGAGCATGTAGATGCCACGCTGATCGACGCCGCCGTAGGCGATGTCGGCGTCCAGCGCCTTCACGTCAAGCGTCTGCATCAGCGGATAGATGAGCCCGCCGAGGTTCGGGCTCTCGGACTCGCGAACGACCTCGCTGGCCGCACGCTGCGTGCGGGAGATCGTCGTTTCGGCGGCCATCCGGTACATCTCCAGCGTGTACTCCTCGTCAAGCTGGAAGTCAGTCCCGCGGACGAACTCCACGTCCTCGGGGTCTGCGCCGGCCGCTTCAATCATCCCCTCGATGGCCGTTTCGTAGTAGGCCGAGCGGGCATCCAGCAGATCAAAGGGCGATTTGTTGTCGTCGAGGTGGGCGTGCAGGTCCGCGATGAGGACCGTCACGTCGACGCCGGCCCGCAGGAAATCCGCGAGCTTTCGCATCGTCGTGAAGTGACCGATGTGCATCTCGCCGGTCGGCGCGTAGCCGATGTACGCCGACGGGTCGCTCTCCTCGAACAGCGTCCGCAGTTCGTCCTCGGTGACGACTTCTGTGGTGTGTCGCGTCACCAGATCGAGTCGCTCGGCGGTATCCATACCGCAGTGTGGCCGGTCCGGCGATTAAAACGTTCCTGTCCGGTGTGACGCGCTGTCGAGGTGGGCCGTACTGTTTTACCACAGCGGCGCACAATCGGCGATAGATGTCCCTCCTGTTCGACCACGTCATCGGGTCGTTTGCCCTCGACGACGCGTCGTTGTGTGCCGTTACCGACGCTGCTCTCGACGACAGCGGCGATGTCGTCCCCGCGCGGCCCGTTGCCGAGTTTGCGGCCCACCACGACGAGCTCGCCCATCCCGCGGAAGACTGGGTCTGTATCCCATTACACGAACCAGACTCGGCGCGACCGACGGGAGAGTACGTCGCCTTCACTGACCACTCGTTACACGGACAGATTTTCGTCTTCGAGCGCGACGGCGAGCGGGACTTCGTCGATGCGGACGGGTTCGGAGCCACGGGGCTGGCCGACCGTCTCCGGTTCTGGCACTCCGACTACGTCCCGAAAACGTACCCACCCTCCTACGACGCACCGATAGACGACAGCGAACCGCCCCGAAATCCGATCCCGTCGGCAGAACTGATCGACGGCTTGCGGTCTCACGTCGAGCGCGAACGTGCGGCGACTCGCCAGCAAAACCGAGAGCGCGCCGAACGGCGCTCACCTGCCGAGGTGTACGGGGCCGGTGGTGATGCAGTCCCCGACCTGCACGCGCGCGGCCGTGATGACGGAGCGTATCGGTTTCGCGTCGACCCACCCGCTGACATCGCCGCCGAGTGGGACGGTGACTGGGCGTTTGTCGTCGAATCCGTGTTCGGCATTCACGAGGGAAACGAGGTGCTGATTCACGCCGAGAGGGAGCGCGGACGCGGCGACGACCCGTTCCCTGTCCCGGCGACAGTCGAGCGCATCCGCGGGCGTTCGGTCTGGCTCGCGGTGGACTGGGGCGAGGTCGACGGGGCGACAACACTCGAAAGCGCACTCACTGACAGTGATGCCACCTACGGGCTCACGGCGCTGCTCAATCCCGTTCCGTTCGACCGCGAACGTGCGGCGATTGAGTTGCTGACCGACCACCGATTTCGGGCCGTACTCGCCGGCGACCGGCCGATAACCTTCTCGAACGGGGCTGCCGCCCGGAGCGACCAGTTCGACGGGGAACTGAATCAGGAGCAGCAACTGGCTGTCGAGCATGCGCTGCTGGCCGACGACCTGTTCTGTATCCACGGCCCACCGGGGACAGGGAAGACGCGGACGCTCGTCGAAATCGTCCGGCGGGCCGCACAGGCCGGTGAGGATGTGCTGGTGTGTGCGGACTCGAATCAGGCCGTCGACAACCTCGTGGCAGGGTCGTCGACGGGTGACGGGGCCGACCCGCAGTCGCTGCACGCCTATGGCCAGCACGGCGACGGCGACTACACCCTCGACCGCGTGAACGCGAGCCAGTCAGCAAACGATGTTGTGGGGCGCGCCTACAGCGACGTACCCGGGCGGGCTGACGTAGTGGCGGTAACGAACAACAGCGCCGCGACGCTCGCCAGGGAGTTCGACCTGGTAGTCCTCGACGAAGCAACGCAGTCAACCTGCGCAGCGTCGTGTATCCCGCTGGTCCGGGCCGACCGCGCCGTCCTCGCAGGCGACCACCGACAGCTCCCGCCCTACAGCGCCAGCGACGAACCGCCGGCGTCGAGCTACGGCCACTCGCTGTTCGAGCATCTCTACGCTGACGGCGGCATCTACGAGGGTGTCGGCCTCCAGCTACAGACCCAGTATCGAATGCACCGCGACATCGCGTACTTCCCGAACCGTCGGTTCTACGACCGGACGCTACGGAACGGTCGCGCCGTCGACCCGCTCCCAGACAGGCCGGCGCTTGAAGGGTACAACGTCGGCGGTCGGGTCGAAACCGCCGGGCACTCCAAGGCGAATCCCACCGAAGCCCGCCTCGTCGCGCATCTCGTTCAGGACCTGCTGGCAGACGTACCTGCCGAGGAAATCGGTGTCATCACGCCGTACAGCGCGCAGGTGTCACGCATCCGGGAGATGCTCGCAGAGCGAACCGACGCCGGAGACGGAGTGACTGTCGACACCATTGACTCGTTTCAGGGCGGCGAACGGACAGCCATCGTCCTCTCGCTCGTCCGGAGCAACGCCGACGGAACCGTTGGGTTCCTCGGGCGGCCGGTCGACGGCCCCCGGCGGCTGAACGTCGCGCTCACGCGGGCCAAGCGCTACTGCGCCGTCGTCGCCGACTGGCACACACTCCGTTACGACGCCGACGGGAAGTGTACGGATCTCTACAGCGACTTCTACCAGTTCGTCTCGAACACCGACCGCCTGAACGACGTGGACCCCGAATTCATTCCGGTGTAGCCGGCCAGCGACCGCCCAACTGCGATGGGTCCAAATACGTCCGACACAACTGTCTCATATGTACACGGGGAAGACCGAGAAGGCATGCTGTCTGTGCGGGAATCCCGACACTGAGACCCGTCTCGATCTGCCGCCGCGGGCGGTCCCGCTGCTCAAGCACGCAGACCCAATCGCCTGGCAGGACATCGTCGGCGAGGTGTCCATCTACTTCTGTGGCTCCGACTGGGAGACGGTGCGGGACCTCGTGTTAGAGACCGGAATGAGCCCGCTGTCGCGGTGTAACGCTGCCCGCGCGTCCTTCGATCTCCGTGAGGATTTCGAGGCACTGCTGAATGACATCCGAGACGAACCGGACCATACGGAAATCGAAGCCGAAATGCGCGCTGAGGCCGCGGAGACGCTGGCGAACCGCGACGACCCATACGTCGAGGAGCGGGATCTCGTGGAGGCCCGTGTTATCGAATGGGTGTTCGAAGACACCGAGCGCGAGTAACCCGACGAAGGCAGCGGCATGGCCCCGTATCCAAACTGTTTTGACCACCCGTAGCCGTGTGTCAACCGATGACTGTACGCGTAGGTGTGCTCGGTGCGACTGGCGCGGTCGGGCAGCGACTTATCCAACTGCTTGACCCCCACTCCGAGTTCGAGATCGCAGCACTGACCGCCAGCGACGCAAGCGCTGGCGAGACATACAAGGACGCCGCAAAGTGGCGCGTCAACTCCCCGATTCCCGAAGACGTGGCCGGGTTAGAAGTCCGCGCCACCGACCCGGATTCGGTGCCCGACGACGTCGATCTCATCTTCTCCTCACTCCCGTCGAGCGTCGGCGCGGAAGTCGAACCGGAGTTCTGCGAGGCCGGCTACACAGTCTCGTCGAACTCCTCCAACGGCCGGATGGACGAGGATGTGCCCCTCATCATCCCCGAGGTCAACGCCGACCACGTCGACCTCCTGGAAGTCCAGCGTGACGAGCGCGGCTGGGACGGCGCGCTCCTGAAGAACCCGAACTGCTCGACGATCACGATGGTCCCGCCCCTGGCCGCGCTGGACCGCGAGTTCGACCTGACCGACGTGCGCGTCTCGACGCTCCAGGCCGTCTCCGGTGCGGGCTACTCTGGCGTCACATCGATGGAGATCATCGACAACGCCATCCCGCACATCGGCGGCGAAGAGCAGAAGATGGAGACCGAATCGCGCAAGCTGCTCGGCTCGTTCGACGGCGCGGAGGTCCACCTCAACGAGATGGACGTGGCCGCCTCCTGTAACCGCATCCCGACGCTCGACGGCCACCTCGAAAACGTCTGGGCCGACACCGCCGAGGACATCTCTGCGGCCGACGCCGAGGCCGCGATGGAGTCGGTTACCGGCATCGACCTGCCGTCTTCGCCGGAGAAACTCATCACGGTGTTCGAGGAACCCGACCGCCCACAGCCACGCCTCGACCGCAACGTCGAGGACGGCATGGGCGTCGCAGTCGGCGGGTTCCGCGAGACGACGGACGGCGTCCAGTTCAACTGCCTCGCGCACAACACGATGCGCGGTGCCGCCGGTGCGAGCGTGCTGAACGGCGAACTGCTGAACAAGCGCGGCTATCTGTAACGGTCACGCTCGCCGAGCGCCGTTCTTCCGAGTCGCACGAGAACTGCTAGGCGATCCGATATTTTTTCACGGCCAGACTCGACTTCTGGCATATGGTCTCCCGCGATACGAAGCTTCAGATCGGGGTGGTGAGCGCTGTCGTCCTCGTCTGGGCGCTCCTGTTCCGGGCGGTTCCACTCGGCCCTGTTGCCTCGGTCGTGCTCGTCGCAGCTACGTACTTCGCCGTTCTGGCTGGCACACACCTGTATCTCGCGCTGGCAGGTGATAGCGAGACGCTTCCGGTCGCGGCTCGCTGGCGGTACATTGGGCTCGCGGCGGTAGTGGCCGTAGTCGAACTGCTGCAGGGTACCGTCGGGAGAACTAGCCTCGGGAGCGTTACAGTCTCGCACCTACTCGGCGGCGTGTTTGGTGTGACCGTCGTCTCGTATCTGGTGTACGAAGCCCGCGCTGGCCATCTCGCCAGCCGGCAGTGACTACAGTTCGATCTGGTTTCTGAGCCCGTCCCACTCGCCGGTTCGCTCGGCCTGCCTGACGTTTTCGGCCACAATATCGGCCAGTCGATCGTAGTAGCTCGGCGTGTGGCCGGCGTTGTGTGGCGTGATGAGGACGTTCTCGAAGTCCCACAGCGGGTGGTCGCCGGGCAGCGGTTCGGGGTCGGTCACGTCCAGTGCCGCGCCGCCGATGTGGTTGCGCTGTAGCGCACTGACCAACGCGTCGGTATCGACAACGGGGCCACGGGCGACGTTGGTGAGCACCGCTTCGGGGGGCATCGTGTCGAACACCGCTTCGTCGACGAGGTGGTGTGTCTCGTCGGTCAGCGGGCAGGCGAGTCCGACGTACTCCGTATCGGCGACGGCCTCGTGAATCTCGTCGAAGCCGTACACCTCGTCGGTGGGGCCGCCCTTCTCCGGCGAGTAGCGGACGCCGACGGTCTCCACGTCGAACCCTTGCAAGCGGTCGACGATGGCCTGCCCGATTTCGCCGAGGCCGACAACGCAGACGCGGCTGCCAGCGAAGTCGTCGGTGTGGAACGACTGCCAGACGCCCTCGCGCTGGTGGCGGCGGGCGGTGAAGAAACCGCGGGCGAAGGCGAGCCACGAGCCGACGACGTTCTCGGCGACGTTCGGGCCGTGGACCCCGGAGGCCGTCGTCAGGGCGATGTCGCGGTCTGCCAACTCCGACAGCGGAAGGTGGTCGTATCCAGCGTACGTCCCTGCAAACAGTTCCAGGGCGTCGGCCGCATCGACCAGTTTCGGCGAAACATCATTACCGGTCAGGACTGTCGCCTCCGCAATCAGGTCGCGCTCGGCGTCTGGTGTCTCCGCGACGGTGATGTCCCACTCGGGCAGTCGGTCCCGGAGCGCAGTCGCGTACTGGTCGACCGGCATCCCGTGAACGTCGTATCTCATCACGACGATATCGGCCATTGAACCCCTCCTGTGGCGTGCGGAGCCATACCGGCTGTTCCACGCGGGGGCCTCAAAACGGTGCCGGCAGACCGCTGGTCGCACGCCAAGGCTGGTGTTGGTATTTCTACATCTAGAGAGTAGGAGAATTACCAGCCTGAATTAGTAAAATTTGTAGTAATAGTACACCGATATCTTAGCATATTTGTAGGATGACCAGCGTATGAGTTCCAAGAGATGAGGAGACCGACGAGCATTGTGGTGGTCGATGACGACGAGGACTACAGACAGCTCTACAAGCTCTGGCTTCCGGACGAATACGAGGTTATAGAAGCGGAAGACGGCCGTACAGGGTTACAGTGCATCGACGACACAACCGATGCGGTATTGCTGGACCGCCAGATGCCGGACCTGAGCGGCGCAACGGTCGCGGAAAAACTCCAACAGCGGACAGTTACCCCTGCGGTCGTCATGATCAGTAGCGTCAAGCCTGACGTGGATATTCTGGATATCCCTGTGGATTCGTATCTCAGAAAGCCCGCTGACCGGGACACTCTGCTGTCGGTTCTTTCGACCGTTCGTACCCGGTGTGAGTACGAGGCGAAACGCCGCGAGCTCCTGGGCCTCGCCGACCGCCGAGCAACAGTTGCCGACGCTGTCCGGGCCACAGCGCTCGCTGAGAGCGACGCGTACCAGCGGGTCGTCAAGCGGCTGGAGCGACACGACGTATCACTCGGCGGCGCAGTGTCCGGACCGTAGCGCGCAGGGCGTTCCAGTTCAGTCCGGTGAGCGCGTCACACCGTAGTTTCGATGCAAGACAATAGGTTTTAGCGGGCGCGGGACACCGTAGCGGGTATGGAACACGTAGACGTCGCCATTGTGGGTGGTGGCCCGGCCGGCTCGTCGGCGGCCGAGGCCGCAGCCGACCACGGGGCCGACGCCGTCCTCCTCGAAAAGGGGGTCCCCAGAGCCGACCGCGAGGGGGCGGGACCGGACTCGACAGATGCCGCCGGATTGCTCGATTACTGGTTCGACATCATGGGTATTCCCCGGTCCGAGTTCCCCGAGGACGTGGTGTTGAGCGAACTCGACGGGGCGAAGTTCTATGGTCCTTCGACGGAGATGACGCTCACGGAGACCGGGATTAGTTCTAGCGCCGACAGCTTTGGCATCACGTTTCACCGAGCGCGGTTCGACGACTGGCTCCGCAGACGGGCGACGGAAGCGGGCGCGGACTACCGCGTCGGTGTCAGCGTCACCGGCGTCGAGACCGACCTGCGGAGTTCGCCGCGACACACCGTTCGATTGGCCAACGGCGAGGACATCGCTGCGGAGTACGTGATACTCGCGGATGGCCCCCAGCGAACCGTCACCGGCGGGACGCTCGATCAGTTTCTCCCAGACGGGCAGACGATGGCCGACATCATGCCGTCGAACAAGGTCAATCACATCGCCTATCAAGAGCACCGCCGGATGCCGGAGGAACTGTTCACACCGGAGTTCATCGAGTTCTGGTGGGGCATCATGCCCGGCCACACAGCGTATCCGTGGATTTTCCCAAACGACGCCCCGGTCGCCCGCATCGGTCTGACGATGCCTATCGGGCTGAATATCGACGCGTACGACCGCAGCGAGTGGGACCTGCTCAAAGCGAGCGACGACAGCATCCCGCAGGGACGGCAGTACATCGAACGGCTGCTCGAACGGGAGTTTCAGGCGTACGACCTCGACGACTTCCCGCTTGTCGAGGACCGGGGAAAATCGAAGGGCACAGAGACGTACCCTATCTCCTCGACCCGCCCGATAGAGTCCCCAGTTGGTGCCGGCATTGCCGTGGCCGGTGGGGCAATGGGGACTACGTCAGCGTTCCACGAGGGCGGCGACCACGTCGCTGTTCGCACTGGGAAGATCGCCGGCCGCCTCGCCGCGAACGACCGCCTCGAACGCTACAACGACGCCTGGCACGACGCCATCGGCGACGAAATCCTCCGGAACGTCACCTTCGCGGACATGGTGCGGGACTGGCGGCCCGGCGACTGGGACCGGGCCTTTACCACCGCCAACGACCTGATGGACGCCCGCGGCATCAAGGCCGACGCAGCGCTCCGTGGCGGCTTCAACGGCATCAAGATGGTTCTGGCTTACAAATGGGGGAAGTTCTCCTACCGTAACGGCAAGTACGTCCAGTTGCGCGAGGACGACTACGCCGTCTGAACGTCACCCTTAGGTGTCCCACCGGCGAAATACATCTGCGTGCCTTTAATCCCCGGCTGAGACCCGTCACCGGGACAATGACGACCCGGAGAACCCGGGCACGCGACATGACCGCGGTTCACACCGCATCTGGTCGCCGTATCCGGCGACCCGCCAGACGGTTGCACCGTCTGGGCGTTCGGTGATTACGCCGTAATCACCCGCGCTCGCGGCTGACGCCGCTCGCGCACTTGGTCGTCTGTGGACGACCCGCCCGGCACGAGGGTTTGCCGGCTGACATGGCACACCGCCGAGGATGATGCCGGACGTTAGTGTTCCGGGCGACATGCTACTGTTAATTGGAGACGGAGGTGTGTCCCGAGAGCGTCGGAAATCGTTCTGCGAGCCGGCTACGCAACACTCGATGTGAGCAGGATTGTGGCGGCCACTGGCTCTGCCCGTCGCATCGGCTCAGTTCGTATCTGGGCCAGCGGGTAAGCAGTTCGACGAAGGCCTGTTCGTCCTCTCTGAACGTAGTTGACCGGTGGACGGGCAACGAAACAGGCTGTCTCGAATAGCCTACCGTTGAGTTCGATTTCCGCATCGATGGACCAGTTGCTACTCCACCGCTGATATGCAGCGTCGGCATCCAGCCCTTGCTGCTCGGTGTTGTAGACGGAGAGCAGGCCGTCGGATTCGCCGATTTTCGGCAGTAGGGGTGAGACGAAGATGTGCTATCGCCGGGACGGTGAGAGACAGGTCGCCGCTGGTATCCCTTGCGAATACAGGGCAGGAAATCATTCAAGTCAGGTACGGACCTGCCAGATTGCGGACCTGGTGAGATAGGGGCCGGTCAGAAGCCGCTGATACCGAGCACGGCCGGAGCGGACGAGAGGTCACCGCTGAATTTCACGAAGACGTACAGGCCAGTAAACAGCGTCGCGTTGTACGCGCCGTGGATGAGTGACGGGACGACGATGTTGTCCGTGTACTCGTAGGTGGCGCCGAGGATGAGCGACGGAACGAGAAGGGCACCCACCCCGACGAGTTTCCCCGTGACCGACCCGCCACTAAGGGCGGGGTAGTGAATGCCGGCGAAGATGACGCTCGCGATAGTGACGCCCGAGATTGGGCCGAAGTAGTCCCGAATGCGGCCCTGAACGACACCGCGGAACAGCAGTTCCTCGCCCGGGCCGATGAGGAGGAAGGAGGCAGGGATCAACAGGAGGAGGACATCAGGGTTTTCCATGCCAATCTCAGCCGCCTGATTGGTTGCCGTTTCGATCCCGAACAGCGAGACGAGTGTCGTAATAATGGTGGCAACCACCACGAGTCCGCCCATCGCGCTGACGTAGCCCAGCACGACGATGCCGGCCTCACGGAGACTCGGTACAGCAATGCCGATACTGAATGTACCGGTGTCCGGTGCATAGGAGAACACCTCGCGGACCTTCGCTCTGATTACCGGTCTGAGTTTGATGTACGTGTACGCGATGACCGGACAGCCGATTCCCTGAACTGTTATCAGTCCGAGGACCAGCGTCTGTACTTGCGTTATCTGTACTCCGGCACCGAGTGAGAGGAAAAAAGCGATGCTGAGAAGCAGGATCGAGCCGAACCCGAGTCCTATCACACCCAGCGAGAGTGCCGAAAAAAGCGTAAACCCGTACTGGAAGGCCTGTAGAACCGGACGGTCGCGGGTCGCCGTTGCCATACGCTACCTTGGTCGTGGCGATGTGTAAACAATTCGTTTGGTATTGGTGTCGCGACCCGCGTTCAGTCGGTCCGCTCGCCGGCCGTCACTGCCGCATCGAGCCAGTTCGACTCCGGCGGCAACGGGCAGGAGAACGTGTCGCTGTAGGCACAGAACGGCGAGTAGGCGAGGTTGAAATCCAGCGTAATCTCGTCGCCGTCGCTCAGGTCGCGGTCGGGTTCCAGTTCCATGTATCGACCGCCGTCGTAGCTCTGCTGGCCGGTGGTCTTGTCCCGGAACGGGACAAAGAGCGTCCGTGACTCGTCGGCGGCCTGCCGGAACGCGTGGAGTTCGCGGGACTTGCCGTCGAGGTCGAACGACAGTGTTGCGACGTGGAGATAGCGCACCGCCCGGTCGTCGCTCGTCTCCAGATCGACCGACTCCGGTGTCTCGTGAACGGTAACGGTCGCTTCGACCCGATAGTCGGGGTCCGGGTCGAAGTAACTGAGTCCGTCGAACTCGTCGCGTTCCTCGGGCGGAATCGGTGATTGGCGATGCTCTGCGAAGAAGCGGTCTTTCTCGGCCCGGTTGGCCTCCAACTGCGCTGCCCAGTCTTCGGTGTCTTCGTCCATACTGAGACGGTGGTGGCCACGCAGTTTCAGTCCGGCGACTCAGCGACAGCTCGGCAATATCGTGTCGTGAGGGAGTGAATACCTTATTATACGTATAGTCCAACTCGATAACTACACAGGGGTGTGTATGGAAGCGACGTTCTACGGTATTCTGGGGGTGGACCCAGATGCCACCGAAGGGACGATAGTCCGCGCCTACCGGGAGCAGACGAAAACGCATCACCCGGACGTGAGTGACGACCCTGCCGCTAGAGACCGGTTTAAGCGCCTCACGCAGGCGAAAGACGTGCTCACAGACGAGGCCGAGCGAGCGCGATACGACCGGCTCGGCCACGACGCATACGTCAACAGGCACGTCGACAGCGTCGCGGACGGAGGTACAGCCACGGGCGGTGTCAGTGACATCGCACAGCAGTACGTCGACCAGCGAGCCGACGCAGAGACGGCAGGCGAGACAACGGCGAAAGCGACACAGCGGCCAACCCAGACCCGCGGTGGAAGCACGGGTACGGGACTGCCGCGGAGTACTACCGGCCCGGCGAGCGGGTTCGGCCGGCACAGCCGTCGGGAGTCGAGACACTGCTCGAGTCACTGCGACGTGTCGGGCCGTGGCTGTTCGTCCATCTGGCACTGCTGGTCTGTACGATCATTGCCGCCGTACTGCTCGCAGTCGGTGGCCTCACTGGAGACCTCTCACCGGTCGTCGCCGGTGTCATGGCAGCCTCGATGGTGACCATCTCGCTCGCCGTCTCGGCGACCCATGTCCTCACACACATCTCGGGCTGACTGGCACGGAGCGGTTCGCACAGCGGCAGTTTCGAGAGCCAGCAGACGCGAAGCCGGCAGCACAGCCACATTCACGACAGCGGCCGGAACCAAACAGCGGTAACGAGGACGGCCAGCAGAAGATACGAGCCGCGGATCAGCAGCATCGTCGCAGTTTCAGGGTCGCCCCGCTGGGCGATAGCCGCGACCGTCCCGAAGACGACCGCAGCCGCCGCAGCACTCGGCGGGACCCCGGGCAATGCCACAGACAGCCCAACGATTCCGAGAAGGCCCGCTCCGAACAGACCGAACGCGAGTCGCCGGGCGTCTTGATGGCCAAGTACGACGGCGACGGTGCGTTTCTGTATCGACCGGTCGTAGTCGTAGTCCTGCTCGTCGTCAATTATCTTGATGCCGGTCAGCAACAGCAGAAACACGGCCGCGAGACCGACAGCACGCGGCGTCAGCGTCGTCACTTGTGCGTAGTAGCCGCCCAACAGTGACAGCGCGATACCCGTCGGGTAGCCCATCGTCGCACCGATAGGGTTCATATCCAGTTGTGGCGCGTGGGTGTAGCCGATAACCCATGTCGGTAGCGTCAGCAGCGCCGCGCCGGGACCGACCAACAGCCAGATAGCTGCCGTGCAGAGCGCAAAGCCGACGCCAGCGCCGACCAGCGCCATGCGACACCCCGAGCCAGTGAGAGGGTGGTCGTCGTCCTCGCCGCGGACGTGGAAATCGACGTAGCCGTCCTTGACGTGGGCCGTGTAGACGGCGAAGAACATCGCACTCGCGTGAAGTGCGGCCACCGGGGGCCAGAACCCACCGGAAAGCAACCCCCCAAACAGCGAGGTCGCAAGCGGTGGCAGCATAAACACCGGGTGCACCTGCGAGGCCAGGGCACTCACGGTCGCGAGCGGACCGGTCTCGTGTCGGGCGACTGCCATACGGACTCAAGGTACGGCTGTGGCAAAAATCCCCAGCCGCGTTGTTTCGGTACTACCGCCAGTTCGAGCGGTCGAGCACGAAGCCAGAGATGTGCGAGGCCAGTTCTCTGGCGGCCTGTTCGCTGTCCGCGTGGAGTTCACCGGACACCGGGCCGGCTTCGCCGCCGACGCCCTCCGTCTCCGAGATCGGGTCCGTCGTCGTCGGATACGGTCGGCGGGAGCGGACACGGTCCCGCAGTTCCTGAACAGTGGCGTCCGAGAGTTCGTAGGACAGATGCTGGAGGTCGTATCGAACGATGAATCCCCGCGTCGCGTCTCGGACGGCGAGGACCGGGTGGCCCCGGTCCCGACAGCGCTCCCAGATCTCGCGCTGGTGGTCCCGCGTAACATACACCGGCACGTTCGACGGTGCGAGGTGTTCCATTGATCGTTTATAGGGACTGGAGGTGTATTACCTTTCGGCAGTACCTCGCGGCCAGAAATGCCATGCAGGAAACGTTTAGGGGGAGGGCTGTGTCCACAGAAATGCTATGGCAGATATTGAAGTCGAGAGTACCTGTGAGGAAGGATACACGGTAGAAAGTATCATCAACGGCGAGTGGGAGCTCATCGTCGACGCGCTGAGCGAGAACGGCCCGTCGCCGAACGAGGTTCTGGCCGCCGATTACGCCTCCTGTTACATCCCGGCGCTGCGCGTCGCCGCCGACAAGTACGGCCACGAAGACATCGGCAGCGTCGACGTCGAAGTCGCCGCAGGTCTCGACGAGGATGACGACCTAGAGTATATCGACTTCCATGTCGAGGTCGAGGAGTCACTCGCGGACGAGGAACAGGACATCGTTGAACTCGCCGAGGACATCTGCCACGTCCACTCGGCGCTGCAGGACGAGCTACACGCTGAAATCACTATCGAGTCCGGCGTCTGAGCGGGCAAGGGCCGGGGTTATTTTCGCTGGTAGCAGCCCCGTCGTCGTTACTCCGGGAACAGCAGGATAACCGAGGACGTGTTGTGATAGCCGGTGTAGTCCTGGTCGGCCGAGCAGACTTCGCCGTAGGTTTCGAAGCCGGCGAAGGGCGCGTCGATAGCGCTGTGAATCGTCTCGACGGCGTCGTCGAAGTCGTCGCCGAGAATCATCGCCCGGCAGGCGCAATCGTAGACGAATCCGCCCGCGACATTTCCACCGCGGAGTTCATTGGCGGCGTTGGTGGCGGCGTTCCGGACCGCATACACCTGGTCGGATTTGTTGCTATGTGTCACCCGCACTTCCGTCCCCTCGGAGACAGCGACGGCGAAATCCAGCGGCCCATCGGTATCGGTTGTATGGCCCGGCCATCGGATGTTGTATCCCGTCGTCGAGATGAGTTTGCTCTCGATGAAGGTCTTGATTCGTGAAGCGAGTCCGTCAGCGTCGGCATCCGGTTCCGATTCGATACCGAGTTCGTAGCGGCCAAGCAACATGACGAGGTCCTCGGACCCTGCTTCCAGCTCGTCAACATCAATATCGTACGTCTCCATCGCATCTTCCCGAATCGCGTCCCGCCAGGCCTCGAACGCGGGCCTGCCGTCGAGTTCGTACACGGTACTGCCCTCTGCTCGGGTTACCGTCATCGCCTCGGAGATCGGTTCGTGGCCGTGGTTGACTGTCACTGGAAGCGGGTCCTCTGAGGCAATGAGCGCGAGGACGACGGCGTCCGTCTCGACGCGGTCGTTCCGGAAGGCGTGGGTCTGCTGTAACTGGAGGTCGTCACCTGCAGACCCGCCGACAACCGGCGTCTCCTCGTCGTCGAGGTACTGCTCGGTGAGCCGAGTGACTTTGTTTCCGATTCCGGCCATGCCGTCGTGGAGATTGATGACCGTCCGATGCGGATACCCCTCGACAGTGGCGTCCTCGCTCGCAGGGAGGTCATGGACGGCTTCGAATAGACAGCGTTCGGGGTCAGCGCTCAGTTCGGTCGACAGGCTGGAAAAGAACCGCATCGAGTCCGACGAGACGACACCGACTGTGACAGTTCCGTTCCCCGAACCGGATTCAGTGAACTCTCCGGAGGACGAACAGCCCACGATTTCGGTGTCCGAACCGACAACACTCCGAGCACCCCACAGCACCGCCTCGTAATCGTACGTCGGAGAGCAGAAAATCTGACAGAAATCCGGTTCGCTGGCCGATATATCGGCCATGGCATCCCGTATGGCGTCCATCGCTGCGGCATCGCCCGAGTCTCCCGTCGCCTGCCCTGTCCCAAACTCAGTAGTCATTGAAATGCAAGTATATCGTGGGCTAACTTAACATATTGGAACTGTTTTGAAAATAACAGTGCGGAGCAGGGGTCTCACTCGAAGCCCCCGGCAGTCGCGCCGGAAGCGGTACGCCCTCTCGTAGATCACTGCACGGAGCGGGAAACGCTCATACCGTCGGCCCGCAAACACCAGTCCATGAGTGACTCAGACTGGACCGACCGTATCGCCGGCGAACGGATGGCGGTCGACCAGCAGTTCAACGAACAGGTCAAAGCGTCGTCGTTCTCCAGCCAGCAGTGGGGGCTGGTGATGACTGCCGTCGAGTTCGAGATCGAGAACCCGGAGGACCCGGACGCCGCTCGGATCGTCGCCGATACGTCGAAACTCTCCAGCGTCATGCCGGAGATGGAACGGGTCGCCAACCAGGGACCGATGGCCGGTCCCGGGGGCGACCAGTCCGGGAATTCGGGCGGCGGCCTCCTCTCTGGCGTCAAGGACGCGCTTGGACTGGGCGGGTCCGGTGGCGGGGACAAGCAACAGAAAGAAGAGGCGGCCCGGCTCGCACAGGCGTACGCTGAGCAACTACAGGAGAAACTGGAGTCGAACGGGCGCTGGAAGTCTGTCTGCGAGCAGGCACAGGGTTAGTCGCCGCTGTGAAACAGTGTTAGCTCCTCGGCCTCGTAGATGTTGATAAGTTCCGTCACGATGTCGTCGTACGACTCGTCCTCGACGCGAAGGTCATCGAGGCGCTCCACTGTCTCGGCATCCAGTTCCACGGATGGCATATCTGAACCTTTCAGTGGAACACACTTAATTCCCGCCCACAATCAAAAACAAACGCGAACAGTAGTAACAAATCAGAACCGAAAACGGTTAATGGTCGTTCTCGGTAGAAACACGACACATGCGACCACTGGGTGACTCACCGCTTGTACGGAACGACAAGACGCTCGTGCTGGCCCACGACCACGGACTGGAACACGGTCCCAAGCAGTTCAGCGGCGTCGAGGAGCGCCTCGACCCGCGTGAGGTGTTCGAGATGGCGACCCACGACGCCGTGACGGCGCTGGCCGTCGGGAAAGGCCTCGCCGAGACGTACTACCCGAGCTACGAGGACGACGTGAACCTCCTTGCGAAGCTCAACGGCGGCTCGGACCTCTGGATGGGTGACCCGTACTCGCCACAGAACTGGTCAGTCGACTACGCGGCCGAACTTGGTGCCGACGCCATCGGTTACACCATCTATCCCGGCGTCAACCGCGAGACGGATATGTTCGAGGACTTCCGCCCGGTCCAGGAAAACGCCCGCGACCACGACCTGCCCATCGCCATGTGGTCGTACCCGCGCGGACAGGCCATCAAGGAGCACCGCAGCCCCTCGACCATCGCCTACGCGGCCCGCATCGGGCTGGAACTGGGCGCTGACTTCACGAAGGTGAAATACCCCCGCGACAAGGAGGCGATGGCCCACGCCGTCCGCTCGGCGGCGGACAACCGCGTCCTGCTCTCCGGCGGGTCGAAGACTTCCGACCGCGACTTCCTCGAACTCGTCGAGGACTGCATGGATGTCGGCGTCGCTGGCCTCGCCGTCGGCCGCAACGTCTGGCAGCGCGACGACCCTTACGACATCCTCGACAAGCTCGAAGGCGTCATCTTTGAGGACGCGACCGCCGACGACGTCCTGTAGGCCATGGACGAGGAGACGCGCCGAGCCGTCGCCGCGGCGGACGAGGCGTTGCCTGACAGCGACGCGCTCCCCGACACTATCGACACCGGCCGGGTCGTCTTTGGCTTCGACGGCTACCTCGACCGCGTCCGGGAGGTCGTCGCCGACCGCATCGACCCCGAGAGCCACGAGCGCCTCGCCACGCTGGAAGGCTTTGGCGACCGCATCGACCGCTCCGTCGCCGCCGACAGCTCGCTTTCCTTCGAGTGGCTCCAGCAAGACAGTCGGACCGGCGGCCACACCAGCCACCTCGCGCGGGCCTTCGGCGGCTGGTCGTTCGATCCGGTGATGGTCGGGATGTACGGCGAGCCGGTCCACGACGCCTTCGAGACGGAGTTCGGCGACTACGAGCTCCATTCACTGGGCGAGCCCGGCGTCACCGACGCCGTTGAGTTCGACGACGGGAAGCTCATGCTCACCGAAATCGGCGACACGATGTCGCTGGACTGGGCTGAACTCGACGCGGCCTTCGGCCATGACCGACTGACCGAGACGCTGGAGGGCGCGAGCCTGTTAGGGACCGGCTACTGGTCGGAGACGCCGGACCTGCCGACGGTCTTCGACGGCCTGCGCGACCTCTGGGGCGACATCGACGACCCGCCAGGGACGGTGCTGGTCGACCCCGGCGACGTGCGCAAACTCGACGCCGACCGCCTGCGGGCCGGCCGCGAGGCCATCAGCCGACTGAACGAGGTGACCGACGTGGTGGTCACCTCGAACCGCGCCGAGACGGGCGTGCTCGCCGACGCCTACGCAGGGGAAGGGGAGCGCTCGTTCGCCGAGGACGCCGAGGCAGTGTTCGAGGCACTCGCACCGACCTGGTTCGTCGGCCACGGCGTCGAGCGCTCGGTCGTCGTCACCGCTGAGGGCACCGACAGCGTGGCCGTCCCCGCCGTCTCTGACCCGGAACTGACGACCAGCTCCGGCGACCACTTCAACGCCGGCCTGGGGCTCGCCCGCATCGCCGGCCTCCCGTCCGCCGCCGCCGTCGTCGTCGGCAACGCCGTCGCCGGCTACTTCGTTCGGACTGCGGACCAGCCGTCGCTGGCCGACGTGCGCGCGTTCGTCGACGACTACCTTGAGAAGTTCTGAGCGCCCCGCTTGGAGTTCTATTTCTGCGCGAAGCCCCGTCTTAGAGCCGCCGTACCGTCACACCGTCTCGGAGCGAGTCGATATCCGCTAGGTCGGGGACGGCCGTCCCGGCCCGCTGGACGACCTGCGCGGAGACGGCCACGCCGGTCCGGAGCGCCGTCTCGTCGTCCGCGCCGGCCTCCCAGGCGCTCAGGACGCCCGAGAGGAGCGCGTCGCCGGCCCCGACGGTGTCGACGACGTCGACGTCGAGCGCCTCGGCGTACAGACGGCCCGCGTCGCCGACGAGGACCGCGCCGTCCGGGCCGAGTGAGGCCAGCACGTGGTCGAAGCCCCGCTCACGGAACGTGTCCGCCGCGCCCGCACACCCCTCGACGGTGGACACGTCGGCCCCGGTCGCGTCGCCGAGTTCGGCGCGGTTGGGCTTGCAGAGCCCGTACTGGGCGTCGAGGGCCCGGAGCACGTCGCCGCCGGTGTCGACGACGGTCTCCCAGTCGCCGCCGGCCGCGATGCGGTCGATGGCCTCGGGGGACAGCCCCGGCGGCAGGCTCCCACCGACGAGCACGCGGTCGGGAGACTGCGCTCGCACCCGTTCGAGCAGCGAGTCGGCGACAGCCTCCTCGACGGTCGGCCCGGCCTGGTTCAGTTTGTACTCCTCCGCGGCCGCGATGGCGGTGGTGTTGAGCCGGGTTATCCCGTCTACGTCGACGAAGGCCGTCTCGACGCCGTCGCCCTGCAGCGTCTCCCGGATGAACGAGCCGGTGAACCCGCCCAGCAGTCCCGTCGCGACGCAGGGCCGGTCCATCGCGGTGAGCAGTTGCGCGGCGTTGATACCCTTCCCGCCCGCGTCAAACTGCGCGCTGTCGGCCCGCATGACGCGGTCGGGGGCCATCTGTTCCTCGAACTGGACTGTCTGGTCGACTGCAGGGTTGTAGGTGACGGTGACAATCATGTGCTGACCTCCTCAACGGGCACGTCGGCGTCTGCGAGCGCTGTGGCGAGTGCCCCCGACGGGCTGGCGTCGGTGACGAGCAAATCGACCTGGTCCAGGTCGGCGAAACTGACGAAGCTCCGGTCGCCGAACTTCGACGCGTCGGCGACCAGCACGACCCTGCGGGCGCGTTCGACCATCAGTTCCTTGACGGCCGCCTCGTCCTCGTTTGGCGTCGACAGCCCGGCGGCGCTGTCGAGGGCGTTGGTCCCCAGGAACAGCAGGTCGAAGTTCATCCGCTCGATGGCGCGCTCGGCCGTCGGGCCGACGAGCGCGCGGGTTCGGGGCCGCAGACTGCCACCGGTGAGTTTGGCGTCAACGTCCCGTTCGGCCAGTTCTGTCGCGAGGTCCGGCATGTTCGTCGCCGCGACATAATCACTGTCCGGAACCGCACGGGCCACTTCCATTGTCGTCGAACCCGCGTCGAAACAGACGACCTGTCCCTCCCGGACCTCCTGCGCGGCTCGCTCCGCAATCGCTTGTTTCTCGGCGTAGTGGTCGACCTCACGCTGGCCGTAGGGTCGTTCGGTGCCGACAGAGGACGCCGGTACCGCGCCGCCGTGGGATCGCTCGATCCGGCCTTCGGATTCCAAATCCCGGAGGTCGCGGCGTATCGTCGCCTTCGAGAACTCCAGTTCCGCGGCCAGCTCCGACACTGAACAGCCGTCTCGCTCTGTCACCAACTGGACAATAGTGCGCTTTCGCTCGGCCGGGAGCATTCTTTCGGGCGTGATTGTTTCGCTTCGGTTTTACCTCTTTCTATTGGACCGTGCTTGTTTCTGCCCAGATAGAACGCGAGAAAACTGCTTACAGTTCGTCGATAACCGCGGCGGTTACGTCCGCAGTAGACGCGTCGCCGCCCAGATCCGGCGTTCGAGGGCCTGAGTCGAGCACGGACTCGACAGCCGTTCGGACTGCATCGCCCTGTTCGTCGTAGCCGAGGTGGTCGAGCAACATCGCTGCGGAGAGAATCATCGCTGACGGGTTAGCGATGCCCTCACCAGCGATATCGGGCGCGGAGCCGTGAACCGGCTCGAACAGCGCGTTCTCCTCGCCGATGTTGGCCGACGGCAGCAGGCCGAGGCCGCCGACGAGGCCCGCAGCAAGGTCCGACAGCATGTCGCCGGCGAGGTTCGGACAGATGACGACGCCGTAGTCCTGAGGGCTCATCACGAGGTGCATCGCCAGCGCGTCCATCAGCGCGGTGTCGTAGGACGCCCCCCGGTCGTCGCCGACCGCCGAGGCCGCATCGAGGAACAGGCCGTCGGTGGTGCGCATGACGTTGGCCTTGTGGGCGATAGTCACATCGTCGTAGTCGTTTTGCTTCGCGTAGCTGAAGCCGTACTCGGCGATTTTCTCGGATGCGTCCTCGGTGATGACCCGCGTGCAGGTGGTGACGCCATCGGCGATTTCGCTCTCGATGCCCTTGTAGACGCCCTCGGTGTTCTCCCGGATGAACACGATGTCGGTGTCGGGCTGGACGGCGTCTAGGCCAGGATACGAACGGGCTGGGCGGACGTTGGCGAACGAGCCGACAACCTGCCGGAGCGGCAAGATTACGTCGGCCGCCGTCTCGCCGGCCGCGCCGAACAGCGTCGCGTCGGCGTCAGCCGCCAAGTCACGCGTCTCCTGCGGGAGCGCCTCGCCGGTTGCTTCCTTCACTGCGTCGCCGGCCTCGCCCTCAACAAAGTCGAAGTCGACGGTATCGATGGCCTCCAGCACTTCCACCGCAGCGGGTGTGACCTCCTGTCCGATTCCATCGCCGGGAATAACGGCTATCTCGTGTGTCATGGCGGGAGGGACGTAGCCGCCCGGTGAAAGTGGTTCGGTTCCGACCGTCTCCCGCGAACCGCCGGTGCACCACATGCGAGTGATCGGTTCGCGCTATCGGCGCGGCAGCGAAGAAAACGACAGACAGTGGACACGCTCAGGGGAATGGCACGGGTGACCAGCGGACGACGTGAGCGTGTGGAGGGCCGAAGCGAATCAGGGGTGATCGCTGGCGACCCGTGCGCAACTGTTCGTAGCGATGGTGGCTATGTATGTTCTATCTCAATACTACGAACACAGTTGATACTATGTATACTAACAATACAATCTGTGCTACTGGTGTACGCCATGGACTGAGACAGACTACCAGAGTCATCTACGAATACGGTCCTCGCAACCGCCCGCCAGCTATCGGTACAGCATCGCCTGCGCGACCTTCTCACCGCGGTAGTAGCCGGGTGCGGTGGCAACTGTCGCTGTCTTCGTCTCTCCTTCGACGGTCACCACGCGGTACTCCCGTTCCGGAACCGAGATGTCCTCACGCATCAGCCGCTGGAACCGCTTTCTAGCCGCCTCCCGGTCGTCGGGGTGGAGAAAGTCGCTCGCCTTCTTCCCAGCAATCTCGGTGAAGGAATCCGTATCGAGAAATGCGACGGCCGCCTCGTTAGCGTACAGAGCTTCCCAGTTATGATCAAAGAGGAGGATCGGGATCGGCGCAGTGTCGACGAGATTGTGGTATCTGTCTTCCGTGCGCCGCACCGCGGTTTCGGCTCGACTGCTCCGGACCGCGTTCCTGACCCGGTTTGCCAGCACGGTGTACTGCTCTGTCCCGGTCCCCTTCTGGAGGTAATCGGTGACCCCGGCCGAAATCGCTCGGCTTGCGATTTCTTCCGAGCCCTTGCCGGTAAACAGGAGAAACGGGAGTCCGGGATAGTCGTCTCTGACCAGTTCGAGAAAGTCCAGCCCGTCCTTTTGCGGCATATCGTAGTCACTGACGACGCAATCGACCCGGGCGTCCTGAAGCACTGTCAGCGCATCATCAACGCTCGTTGCGGTCTCAACGGAGAACGCGTCGTCTTCCCGTTCGAGGAACTCCGAGACGATATCGGCGAAGCCGGAATCGTCGTCAACGTGGAGTACCCTGATGTTATCTATCGAGAAGTGGTCCATGCGGGCGTCTCCCAACTGTATGCAGGTATCGTGTGAAACCACGAAAGCGTTGGGTTGTATCTTAGATGCAATGACAATCGAGACAACAGAAGCTCAGAGCTTGTGTCGGAACGCGTGGAGGACGTTCTCTCCGGTCTCGGTCAGTTCCACCTGCTTCGTCCGGCCGACATCGTTTACCTCAATGTAGCCGTCTTCGACCAGCGGGTCGACGACGTTGGCGTTCAACAGCGCGAACTTCGCTTTCTCGTTTGCCGGATCCGCATCGTCGATGAACGAAAGCCGGGCGTCCTCAGCGAACCCGATGAGGTCCGATTTCTTTGCCGTGTACTTGTCTGTATTTGTCCGCGTGAGATAGTCCAGCACTGCGACCTGGTCACGGGAAATGGCTTCGATGGGGTACGAGGGGAGGACCTCCGCGCGGTCCATCCCGCGTGTGAGAGGCTTCGCTGAAATCGGTGGGACGTGTTCTTCTGGGTGGACGTAGTAGGCCGTCGCCGCTGTGGCCATACATGCGATTGCGCTCCCGATAGCTGCCACCTTGGGTCCTGTAGAGACGTTGACGCGTACGATGTCCTCGGGATGGTCGGCGGTCAGTGTCGTGACCTCGGCCAGCACATCATACAGGTCGTGTAAATCTGTTTGTCGTAGTTCGACGCTGACACCGTCGGCGTCCAGTTCTTCGATAAGTGCTTGCTGATACGGTGTCAACCGTGACAGCTCCGGCGTCGCCGTGAGGAGGTATACGTCGTCAGCGTTGTGCTGGTGAATCGGCTCGGTGACCCGGTCGCGTTCGTGTCCCAGCGGCGCGATGTGTATCTCCCGAATCTGGTCCATGCGGGAAGAACGCGCCCCGCACAGCTATTGGTCTTGCCATCTCCGGGACAGAAGATCACTGGACGACCGCTACGGCGGTATCGTCCGAAATCCAAAATAGCGGGCGTCGCTCAGTCGTCCGCTTCGATATCTGACCGCGTCTGGTCGAGATACGGCAACTGTGAGGCCGTCTCTTCGATGGCGTTCTTGTTGGCCTTCATCAGCGCCGTCGTGTCCCAGTTGCCCTCGACGAGAGCCTCGCGCTGGGCGCGGTCAACGCTGACGTCGATCTCGTTGTCGCCGTAGGTGACAGTCTCCGCTCGCACGTCAACCTCAATCTCGCCGTCGGGGTTGTCATCAACCCACTGCTGGAGCGCGTTGATGGTCTCGTGGTCGGCGGTGACCGTCGGGATGCCGAGCGCGAGACAGTTCCCGGCGAAAATCTCTGCGAAGCCCTCGCCGATGATGGCATCGATGCCCCAACGCATCAGGGCCTGGGGCGCGTGTTCGCGCGAGGAGCCACAGCCGAAGTTGTTGTTGACGACCATCACGTTCGAGTCCTGGAACCGCTCCTCGTTGAACGGGTGGTCCTTCTCGTTGTCTTCGTCGTCGAACCGCAGGTCGAAGAAGGCGAACTCGCCCAGCCCGTCGAAGGTGACGACCTTCATGAACCGCGCGGGGATGATCTGGTCCGTGTCGATGTCGTTCCCGCGGATTGGGATGCCGGAACCCTCGACGTAATCGACCGATGGGATGTCCTCAGTGGGGTCGCTCACGCTAAATTCACCTCCTTCAGTTCGCGCACGTCAGAGACCTCGCCAGTGATGGCCGCGGCGGCCACCATCCGGGGGTTCATCAGGACCGTGCGGCCGTCCTTGCTGCCCTGCCGACCGACGAAGTTCCGGTTGGAGGAAGAGGCACAGGCCTCGTCGCCCTCCAGTTGGTCCTCGTTCATGCCCAGGCACATCGAACAGCCGGCGTTTCGCCACTCGAAGCCGGCCTTCTCAAAGATGTCCTTGAGCCCTTCTTCCTCGGCGGCGCGCTGGACGCGCTGGCTGCCGGGGACGACGAACGCGCGCACGTCGTCGGCGACTTCTCGGCCCTTGACGATGCGAGCCGCGCGTCGCAGGTCGGGGAGTCGAGCGTTCGTACAGGAGCCGAGGAAGGCCACGTCAATGTCGTAGCCTTCCATGGTCTCGCCGGGCTCGACGCGCATGTGCTCCTGAGCGCGGCGGGCGGTGTCGACCTTGTCGTCGGCCAGCGACTCGGGTTCCGGAATCGGGTCGTCGATGCCGATGCCCTGGCCGGGTGTGGTTCCCCAGGTGACGACCGGGTCCAGTTCGCTGGCGTCGATTTCGACGACGTCGTCGTATTCGGCGTCGTCGTCCGAGCGGATGGACTCCCAGTACGGCTTGAGTTCCTCGAACTTCTCGGGGTGCTCCTGGAAGTAGTCCGTCTGCTCCAGCCACTCGTAGGTGGTCTCGTCGGGGTTGACGTAGCCCGCGCGAGCGCCGCCCTCGATGGACATGTTACAGATGGACATCCGCCCCTCCATGTCGAGGTTCTCGATGGTCTCGCCGGCGTACTCGTAGACGTAGCCGACGCCACCCTCGGTGCCGAGCCGGCGGATGATTTCGAGGATGATGTCCTTGGCCTCGACGCCCTCGTCGAGTTCGCCGGTGACCTCGATCTTTCGGACCTTCTGTTTCTCCATCGCGATGGTCTGGGTGGCCAGCACGTCCCGAATCTGGCTGGTCCCGATACCAAAGGCGAGCGCGCCGAACGCGCCGTGGGTGGAGGTGTGGCTGTCGCCACAGACGATGGTCTTGCCGGGCTGGGTGATGCCCTGCTCCGGGCCGATGACGTGGACGATCCCCTGATCGCCCGTCGTCGGGTCGGAAAACTGGATACCGGCGTCGCGGACGTTCTCTTCGAGTTCGGCCATCATCGTCTCGGCCGCGTCGTCGCTGTAGGGCCGGTCCTGGTTCGCGGTTGGGACGATGTGGTCAACTGTCGCGTGGGTCAGGTCCGGGCGCGCGACTTCGAGGCCGCGCTCTTTGAGCATACCAAAGGCCTGCGGGCTGGTGACCTCATGAATGAGGTGCAGCCCGACGAACAGTTGGTCCTGACCGTTCGGCAGGGTTGTGACCTTGTGCTGGTCCCATACCTTGTCGTACAGCGTTCCCGAACTCATACTGTCTCGTCCCGTCCTTCAGTTCCGCGCTCGTACGCGCGGGTGACACCCTCGTCGGGAGCTTCGTGGTCGATGTCTTCCATCGTCTCGTCAGTCTCCTCCTCCGCATCGCGTTCGCCGCCGTCGGCAGCCACAACCGGGCCGCGGCGGAACACCGCGCCGAAGGTCCCGTTCGTCTCGGGGTGGGTGTGCTCGATGCTGCCCATCGTTGTGCGCGATTCGCTCTGTTCGCCGTCCGTCGTATCCGTGCGTTCGTTAGTCATCTGCTGGAGCTTCTGTCTTCTCTGCGTCGGCGTCCTCGCCCCACGCGAACAGTTCGCGCAGGTTCTCGCCGACGGCTTCGATCTGGTGGTTCTGTTCTGCGTCGCGATACTGCTTGTAGGCGGGTCGGTTGGCCTGATTCTCGTTGATCCACTCGCGGGCGAACTCGCCGTTCTGGACCTCTTCGAGAATCTTCTCCATGCCATCGCGGTCGATGACTTCCTCGCCGCGGGTCAACCCACCGTACTCGGCGGTGTCGGAGACGGAGTTCCACATGCCCATGTGGCCGCCCTCGTACATCAGGTCGACAATGAGCTTGAGTTCGTTCAGACACTCGAAGTAGGCCATCTCCGGGGCGTAGCCGGCGTCGACCAGCGTCTCGAAGCCGGCCTTGACCATCTCGGTGACGCCGCCACAGAGGACGGCCTGCTCGCCGAAGAGGTCCGTCTCGACCTCTTCCTGGAAGGAGGTCTCGATGACGCCGGCGCGGGTGCAGCCGATGCCCTTCGCGTAGGCCAGCGACTCTTCCTTGGCGTTGCCGGTCGCGTCCTGATAGACCGCGATGAGACCGGGCGTCCCCTCGCCGCGCTCGTAGGTCCGGCGCACGAGGTGGCCCGGCGATTTGGGCGCGACCATCGTCACGTCCACGTCCTCCGGCGGTTCGATCTGGCCGTAGTGGATGTTGAAGCCGTGGGCGAACTGGAGCGTGTCGCCGGCGTCGAGTTCGTGCTCGATGGCTTCGTACACGGCCGGCTGAATCGTGTCGGGGACGAGCATCACGACGCGGTCCGCCTCGCCGGCGGCCACGTCGGGCGTCTCGACGCGGAGGCCAGCGTCCTCGGCGTCGGCCCACGACGACGAGTCCTCGCGGAGGCCGACAATCACGTCGACGCCGGACTCGTGGAGGTTCAGCGCGTGGGCGTGTCCCTGTGAGCCGTAGCCCAGCACGGCTACGGTTTCGTCGTCGATAGTCGATACGTCAGCGTCCTCGTCGTAGTAGACTGTTGTGGTAAGTTCGTCAGACATCTTTCTCTAGTGTTTTCGGGCCGCGTTCCAGTGCGGCGGCCCCGGTTCGCACAATCTCCTGCACATCGAACTGCTTGAACGCCTCGATGGCGGCGTCGATTTTCTGCTTGCTGCCCGTGATTTCGACGGTGACAGAGTCGGTCGACGCGTCGACGGCCTGCCCGTTGTACATGTCGGCGACGGCGTTGACGTCGTCGGGCTTCTCGCCGCTGACTTTCACCAGCGCGAGCTCCCGGCGGACGGCCTCGCCTTCGAGTTCCCTGACCGAGATGACGGGAACGAGCTTCCGCAGTTGCTTTTTCGCCTGGTCGATCCCCGGGTCCGGCTCCTCGATGAGGATCGTCATCCGGGCTGTGTCCTCGTCGACTGTTGGCCCGACGGTGAGACTTTCGATGTTGAACTGCCGCCGGCTGAACAGCGCCGACACCTCCGACAGCACACCCGGTCGGTGTTTGACCAGCGCGGACAGCACCGCCTGGCGCGGTTCGTGTGTCACTTCGGCCTCGGGGTCGACGCGGATTCCCTGCGTGTTGCGTCGGCCCTTCGGGCGCATCCGTTCGTCCGGCGCGGGGCCTGGCATTCCTCCAGTCATTGTTAGATCATGTCCAGATGGTCTTCGTTGAGCGCGAACAGGCCGTTGTCACCGCCGCTGGGGACCATCGGGAAGACGTTCTCCCCGGGGTCGATGTGGGCGTCGATGACGCTCGGGCCGTCGTAGTCGCGTGCTTCCTGTATCGTCTCCTCGACGTTCTCGTAGGATTCGAGCGTGAACCCGCGTGCGCCGAAGGCCTCAGCGAGCTTGTCGAACTGCGGAATCCACGGGTACTCCGAGGCCATCCGGCGGCCCTCGTAGAAACCGTCCTGCCACTGCCGGACCATCCCGACCGCCTCATTGTTGAGGACGACGTAGGTGATGTCCAATTGCTCTCGAACGGCGACGGAAAGGCCCTGGACGGTCATCAGGAACGAGCCGTCGCCGTCGAAGCAGACGACCTCCTGGTCCGGGGCGGCGAGTTTCGCGCCGATAGCGGCGGGCACGCCGTACCCCATCGTCCCGAGACCATGCGAAGACACCCACGTGCGGGGTTCGGTGTACTCCCAGAACTGGGAGGCCCACATCTGGTGCTGGCCGACGCCGGTACAGACGATGGTGTCGTCAGGTGTCACGTCCGAGAAGCGCTCGACGACGTACTGCGGCTTCAACGGCTCGTCGTCGGGCGTGTCGTACTCCATCGGGTACTCGTCTTTCCAGGTCTGGCACTGGTCGCGCCACTCGTCGGCGTCCGGTGCGCGCGGCATCGCGTCGAACAGTTGCCGCAGCACGTTCCGGGCGTCCCCGATGAGTGGGTAGTCAGCGTAGACGTTTTTGCTGATTTCGGCGGGGTCGATGTCGACGTGGATGACCTCCGCGTCGGGGGCGAAGGAGTCGACGCCCCCGGTCAGGCGGTCGTCGAAGCGCGTCCCGATAGCCAGCATGCAGTCGGTGTTGCTAATCGCCATGTTGGCGTAGCCGGTGCCGTGCATCCCGGCCCATTCGAGCGAGAGCTCGTGGTCTTCAGGGAAGGAGCCGATACCGGGCATCGTCGTGATGACCGGAATCTCGTACTCCGTGGCGAACTCCCGGAGCGCGCTCGACGCGTTCGCCTTGATGACGCCGCCGCCCGAGAGGATGACCGGGCGGTCGGCAGCGGCCAGTGCCTCTGCGGCTTCCTGAACGTTTTCGTCGTCGGCTTCCTCGGGCACGTCGTATGTGTCCGGGGTCTCGGGGACACCGGGTTCGACCTCGGTCTCGCCCTGGGTCACGTCCTTCGGAAGGTCGACCAGCGTCGGTCCCTGCCGGCCGGCATCGGCAAGCGCAAACGCTTCGCTGACATCGTCGCCGACTGTATCGGAGTCGGCGGCGAAGTAGCTCTCCTTCGTGATGGGCTGGGTGATGCCGACCGTGTCCGTCTCCTGGAAGGCGTCGTTGCCGACGAACTCCGTCGGGACCTGGCCGGTCAGTGCGATGACCGGGTCCGAATCCATGTTGGCGTCGGCGATGCCGGTCACGAGGTTCGTCGCGCCGGGCCCGGACGTGGCGAAACAGACGCCGGGGTCGCCGGTGACGATGCCGTACGCGTCTGCCGCGTGTGAGGCCCCCTGTTCGTGGGCCATCGTGACGTGGTTGATGTCTGAGTCGTACAGCGCGTCGTAGACGGGCATGATCGCGCCGCCCTGAACGCCGAAGACGTAGTCTGTCCCGGCGTTTTCAAGCGCACGGATGACCGATTGTGCGCCCGTTGTGACCGGTTCCGGTTCGGTTTCTGGCTCCGTGTCGTCCTCTTCCTTGGGGACGGATGCGCGTTCGCTCATCGTGTTAGCCCTCCGTCTGTTCGTGTTCGGGGTCGATACCGCGGTGATGTGTGTGCTGCGTGCATGACTGATGACTCTGTGGTGGTATGACGAATCGATTCGGCCGGGGGTGAAAAGGTGAAGAGAGGGGCTATAGTGCCCCTACAATACGCACGTCGAAAATAGCGGTCGCGGTGCTGGCGGGGGTTCGAACCTGTTGTCCAGCAGCCGCGGTCATCACACCCGAATGCAGTTCGTCCCGAATAATAAACGTTCTGTGATAGCTGTTGGCGGGCAGCCGCTCGAAACCGGGTACTCACCGGTGGCTGGTCACTCGTAGTGACGGCCGGAAGCGAGGTCATCGGCCTACGCCCGGACCTCCTCGCTCTCCTCGGTCACGCCGATCTCCTCGGCGAACCGTTCGAGCACCGACATGGTGACCTGTTCCTCCGCGCCGTACTCTTTGACGCGGCGGGTCACTTCTCTGACCTCCGCCTCGGTCGGGTCGTAGCCCGCGTCGACGAGCCGCTCCCGAACCGAGTGGGCCCCGGTGTGCTTGCCGAGCACGAGTTCGCGCGTGGCCCCGACCATCTCGGGGGTCATGACGCCCGGCTCGAACGTGTCGGAGTTCTCGATGACACCGGCGGCGTGGATGCCGCTCTCGTGGGAGAAGGCGTTGCGCCCGACGACGGGCTTGTTCGCCGGCACCCCGATGTCGGACTTCTCCTCAACGATCCGCGACAGCTCCGTGATGCGGGTGGTGTCGATTCCGGTGTCGACGTCGTACAACGACTCAAGCGCCATCACGACCTCTTCGTAGGCCGCGTTGCCGGCGCGTTCGCCGATGCCGTTGACCGACACCTGCGCCTGACTGGCCCCGGCTTCGAAGCCGGAGATGGCGTTGGCCGACGCCAGCCCGAAGTCGTCGTGCGTGTGCACGTCGATGTAGGCGTCGGTGCAGTCGTCGACGATTTCGATGAGGTCGTAGAACCGCCGCGGCGTGGCGACCCCACACGTGTCCGGGATGTTTATCCAGTCCGCCCCCGCCGCGGACGTGGCCTCGATGACTTCGACGAGGAAGTCCTCGTCGGTCCTCGTGGCGTCCATCGGCGAGAACATGCATTCGACGCCCGCATCTTTGATCATCTCGACACAGTCGACGGCAGTGTCGAGCGCCTCTTGACGGGTCGCGTGCATGGAATCCTGCAACTGTACATCCGACGTCGAGACGAAGGTGTGGACCATGTCCACACCCGAATCCAGAGCCGCCTCGATGTCTTTCTCGACCACGCGCGCCAGTCCGCAGGTCGTCACTCGCGTGGACTCAGCGATATCGCGCACTGCCTCGAACTCCGCGTCGGAGTTGACGGGGAACCCGGCCTCGATGACGTGGGTGCCCATCTCGTCGAGCAGCGCGGCTATCTCGCGTTTGTCCTCGTAGTTGAACGACGTACGTGGTGACTGCTCACCATCGCGCAGCGTGGTGTCGAAAATCCGTGCGTCTGTAATCTCAGACGTGGAATCCAGTGTGCCCTGGAAGAACTCGATCCGCCGGAGATTCCGACGTGCCCTCGTTGTTGGACATAAGCACCCGTAACTGGATGCTTCCACTATTTATACTTGTTCATAAGGCGGTGGCACGTCGACACGGCACACAGCCGCAAGCCGGGTATTGCAGCCAGCGCGACTGCCGCGCGTCAGACAGGTGGGGAGGATTTTTGCTCCGTCCGCGCATGGATGTGGCTATGAGTGATTTCGAGGGCCTGGACCTGCAGGCCGTGGAGGACCAGATGGACGAGGACCGTGACGGGGCCGGCAGCAACCGCGTCGTGCTTGGGGTCCTCGACGGGTCGGAACCGTCCGAACAGTGGGTCAACACCATCGAAAACGGGTCGGTCCTGGTTCTCAACGTCGAAGGCGACCTGAACGAACTCGCCGCCGGGTTCGCCCGCCCGGTCCGGGAGGCCGGTGGGGAACTGATGCACTTCCGTGGGTTCCTGATTGTGACGCCACCGGGAGTCAGCATCGACTCCGAACGCCTGGATTGAGCGCCAGAACAGCCGGTCCCCACCGAGCGGTCCTGTCGCAGGCAACACGTTTCTGTGGGGCATTCGCCGAAACCCAGCGTAGCGATTTTGATCGACACGGTCACAGTTAGCACGACCGCTCAGGGGGAGAGCAGTCGCTGTAACAGTCCGTTCCACGCTCGAATGCCGTGGTTCCACGCTTGCCAGTAGGTGTCGAAGAACCGGGACGCTCCACAGTCAGTGTGGCTCGGTCTGGTCGCAATCTGAGCGTGGCACTCCGGGCAGCGATAGTGCGTGCTACCGCGCCGTTCGACCACGACCCAGTCACCGTCGTACCTGCTCTGGTGCCCACAGTCCGGACAGAACAGTGTCGCCTTTGTGAGGCCACCGTGCTCGGTCCGGGAGTCAGTTGGGGACATCCTCACTTAGACGGTGGCTATCGACGGGAAAAGAACCTGCCTATGAGGGGTCTATACGGCTACTAGTACAGGGGAGGTCATTATATTCGCGTCCAGCGAGTGTCTCCCCCGGTACCGCTAGTCGGCCGCGCCGACACCCGCGGCTACCTACGCGGACACCAGCGTCAGGTAGTGGCCGTCCGGGTCCCGGATTCGGACGCCGTCATCGACCGACGTGACCGCAAGCGCGTCGTCGGCGGCCTCCCTGGCCGTCGATTTCGGGTCGTCAGCGACAACGCCGAAGTCGACGTGGACGCCGCCGCGGGCGTCGGCGATGCCCAGCCGCGGCGACCACAGTTCCAGATCGAGTTCGCCAGTCGAGAGTCTGACCCGGCCCTCGTCACGGCCGTCGTCGACCACCTCGAACCCGAGCGTGGTGTAGAACTCCACCGCCGAGGACAGCTCCTCGGCTTCAAGGACGAGTTCGAACAGGCCCGTGACGCCAGTGCCGTCGATCGCACGCTCCCCGAGTTCGACGCAGTTGCCCTCCGGGTCGTAGAAGTACAGCGAGCGCGCGTCGCCGAAGGTGTGTTCGACCAGGTCGAAGCGCTCGTCCAGCCGGTCGTACCAGTCGTCGTACTCCCGCTCGGGGATTGTCAGTGCGTAGTGCGTGTGGAGCCCACCGCGCGGCACTGTTCCCGGTGCACGGAGTCTAAGCTCGGTATCGCCGGCCGCGAGTACGGCTTCATCTGGGCCCTCTGAAACGATGTCGAGCTCCAGAAAGGCCTCGTAGAACGCTGTGGCACGGTCCGGATACTTCACTTCTAGCGTGAGCCAGGCGGGCGATGAGAGCATAATCGGCGCTTCGACCGCCACCGACAAAGCCGCTGTGGACCCGTTTCGGGGGCGAAACAACCCCAGCACGCGTGTTTCCCGTTCTCGACCATTTATTCACCTCAGGCTCGTACGGAAGCGTATGCCAATGAAAGGCCAGGGCGAGGCAACGGAGTGGCTAGAGACGAACCGCTGGGAGCGCGGCGTGAGCTACATTCCGTATCCCGACGAAATGATGGTCCGGGCGAGTCACGTTCTCGAAACGGAAGCCGGTGTGTTCGTCGTCGACCCGATAGACGTCGACGGTATCGACGAGCTATTCGCTGAGTTCGGCGCGGTTGCCGGCGTCGTCATTCTGCTGGATCGGCACAAACGTGACAGCGCCGCCGTTGCAAACCGACACGACGTATCAGTGTACATCCCCGACTGGATGTCTGGCGTCGAAGAGGATATCGACGCGCCGGTCGAACGCATGCATCGACAACTGCCGGACACGGACTACGGCGTCCACAAGATAATCGATAACACGTTCTGGCAAGAAGCCGCGCTGTATGGCGATGCAGACGACACGTTAGTCGTCCCCGAAGCGGTCGGGGCGGCGGACTACTTCCTCGCCGGCGACGAGCGGCTCGGCGTCCACCCGATGTTGCGCCTGTTCCCGCCGAAGAAGCTCAGCCGCCTCGACCCCGAGCGAGTACTAGTCGGACACGGAGAGGGCGTGATGGAGGACGCCGCTGAGGCCATCGCCTACGCACTTCGTGGGTCTCGCGGCCGGACGCCGGGGCTGTACGCGAAGAACCTCAAGTCGCTCGTGCTCGGCTGAACCGGGGCAAGCGACGCCGTTTTACCCGGGCCGTGCGAAAGAATGGCGTGGTCTACGTCACACGCGGACTCGTCGAGACGCTGTTACGGCTCGCCAGCGAGGCCGAACCTGACGACGTGACGATTTCGCTGGCCGTCACACCTGCAGGGGACCTTCCCGATGCGGACCTACCGGACGAAACACCGGTATTTACTGACTTCTACCTCCCCTCAGCCGGGGCCTCCGTGAAGGCGGTGTTCGGCGTTGATCTGGGGACGCCGGCCGGCCAGACGCAGGGCCGGTTCGTCTCCCATCCCGACGGCTACATGGGAGTCAGCAAGACCGACGACCTCCACGAGGTGGTCTTCGTCGGCATCCCGCCGTGGGATATCGACGCCTTCGGGGCCTTTGACAGAGCCGGGCAGGCACAGGAGATTACGGTTCTCGACGTCGAACCGCCCGAGAAGTATCCGCAGTAGCGGCCCGACTACTCCAGATAGCCTAGGTCCCGCAACTGGTCGGTGATATCCTGAAACTGTGCTTCGGTCAGTTCTCCTTCCCGCTGGTGTTCGACGACGATACTCCGGAGCAGGAACCGAACGAGGTCGGACGTACTGGAGAAACTCGTCCCTTCGATAGTCTCTTCGACGCGCTCCGCGAGGTCCTTCGGGATGGATACTGTGGTGTAGTCAGCCATATCGGGACGGAGGCGGGCCGTCGGGATATGCGTTATGTCCCAGTTCAGCGCGGGTCCGTCGCCTCAGTGTCGAACTGGCCCATCGTCGCGTGATTGGTCGGCGAGAACATCTTCGGCGCATGGCGGGACCGGGACTGGTCGTCCGCGCTGTCGAATGGCAGCGTGGTTGTCGGGTACGAGTCGTCGTTTCGAGGGGTCGTGATTCGTGTTGTCATCCTGGGGGTGGTGTCGGCCGGCGTCTGTGGTTCGTGGGCAGTGCAGTGTGTGGGTCGCGTGCGGGGCGTACGTCGGATACAAGCATTGGGTACCACCACCTTTTGCCCCATCCATCATAAATGTTCATGATGTAGGTGTGGAAAATACTGTCTCATGGTAACAAGTGTTTTGGTAATAGGTAACACAGCGTTGGCCAGTAGCCAGATTACAACTGCTACCGTGCCTCTCGCGTCTGTTCGACTGCTTCAGACGACGAACTGAATCTCGTACTCAGTCAGGTTTTCGTATCCGTCGGGGGTGACGACGGCGATGTCCTCGATTCTCACACCACCCACGTCGGGATCATAGAGGCCAGGTTCAATGGTGACGATGTGCCCGGGTTCGAGCTCCCCCCCGTTCGGTGCCAGCCGTGGAAGCTCGTGGACATCCAGCCCGACGCCGTGGCCCGTGCTGTGGATGAACCCAGTCTCCGTTCGGTCGTCGTCACGCAACGTCGGCTCGCCGGCGTCCTCGTACACGTCACAGACAGCGTCGTGTACGTCTGCGCCGGTCGCGCCGGGTTCCAGCGCGTCGAACGCAGCGTCCACCGCGCGTTCAGTGAGGTCGTACCACTCACGCACCGTCTCGCTTGGCTCGCCTTTGACGAACGTCCGCGTCATGTCGGCGTGGTACTTCGTCATCTTGTCCTGTGGGAAGATGTCGATGATAATCGGCTCGTGAGCGAGGAGCGGCCCGCTCCCGCGGTCGTGAGGGTCCGCAGCGTCCGCGCCACAGGCGACGATTGTTTCGTCCAGCGAGCAGCCGTTGCGGAGCAGCGTCACCTCGATCTCCTCTTTCACCCGCTCGCTCGTCAGCGTCTCGCCGTCGACTTCGAGCGTGTCATCTTCCGCAATGTCCGACGCGTCAAGCAGCGACTCGGCCGCCGCCATCGCCGCTTCGTTTGCCCGCTGTGCCGTCCGGATGTGGTCGACTTCCGTCTCTGTCTTCGTCGCTCTGATCTCCGTGACGATGCCGTCAGTGTCGGCCGTCACGTCGACGCCGCGTGCGCGCAGGCCGTCCGCGGTCCGAAGGGGGAACCGCGGCGGCACGGCCACGCTCTCGACGTCGTAAGCCGCGAGGAAGTCCGCGAGGACGTGCGAGACCGCTTCGTCCGGGCCGTACTCCTCGACTTTCTGCTGGTGGTCGAAGTCGACATACCGTTCGACAGTCTCGGCCCGCGACTCGCGCTTGGCTCGGCCGAACTCCAGACTCCGTGGGAAGAGAAGGCGTGTCTCACCGTCGTACAGCGTGATGAACGGGTCCGGCGCGTCAAAGCCCGAGAGATAGTACTGGTCTGACACCTCGGAATCCGCATCGAGAAGGTAGCCATCGACGCCGGCGTCGTCGAGATATGCGTCCAGTGCTGAGAGAGCAGGTTCCATAGTGTCAGATTGGCCCCCATCCCCATATACGTCTCCCACTGCGCCGCTCGGCGGCCCGACATATGGCCACGAATACCATACCGATGCAGTTTGGCCGCTCATTTATTGACGTTCCAGCCCCTCAGTTCTAGTAATGAGTGACTTGTCCGGTGAAGACGTGACCGTTGTCGGTGGCGGCATCGGTGGGCTCTCCGCCGCGTGCTACCTGGCGGACGCAGGCGCGGACGTCTCGCTACTGGAGAAAAACGAGCAACTCGGGGGCCGCGCCTCCCGGCTGGAGGTGGATGGATTCCGGTTCGACATGGGGCCGTCGTGGTATCTGATGCCCGACGTGTTCGAGCGCTTCTTTGCGTACTTCGGCAAGGAGCCCCGCGACTACTACGACCTCCAGCGGCTCGACCCGCACTACCGTATCTTCTTCAAGGACGGCGACCAGATCGACGTGACCGGTAACAACGACGAGATGCGCGAGAAGTTCGAGGCGTACGAACCTGGCGCGGGCGAGGCGTTCGAAGAATATCTGTCGACCAGCGAACGCCACTACGAGACGGCGATGAACAAGTTCGTCTACAAGGACCGCTCGAAGCTCCGTGACTGGGTCGACCTCGACGTGATGACCGCCGCCCCGGTCGGCCTCCAGCTCGTCGGCTCGATGCAGAGCCACGTCGAGGACTACTTCGAGCACCCGAAGCTCCAGCAGATAATGCAGTACACGCTTGTCTTCCTCGGCGGCTCACCTCGAACGACGCCAGCGCTGTACAACATGATGAGCCACGTCGATTTCAACCTCGGCGTGTACTACCCCGACGGCGGCGTCGGTGCAGTCGTCGACGGTCTGGTCGAACTCGGCGAAGAACTCGGCGTCACCTACGAGACCGACGCCGAGGTCGCGGAGATTTCCCGACGGAAGGAGGGATTCCTCGTCGAGACGGTTCATGGCGAGACGACCCACCCCGACGAAGTGGTCGTCAACGCCGATTACGCCCACGCCGAGCGTGAACTCCTCCCGGACCACGAACGCCAGTACGACGACGATTACTGGGACGACAAGACGTACGCGCCGTCTGCCTTCCTCATGTACATGGGCGTCGAGGGTGACGTGGAGCCGCTGGAACACCACACACTCGTTCTGCCGACGGACTGGGACCCTCACTTCGACGACATCTTCGAGGAACCGGCCTGGCCCGACGACCCGGCCTACTACCTCTGTGTGCCCTCGAAGACCGATGACACCGTCGCCCCAGACGGGCACTCGAACCTGTTCGTGCTGGTCCCGATTGCGCCGGGACTGCACGACGGCGACGAGATACGTGAGGAGTACCGCGAGAAGGTGCTGGCCGACATCGCCGACAACACCGGCGTCGACCTGCGCGACCGCATCGTCTACGAGAAGCAGTTCGCCGTCTCCGACTTCGGCGAGCGGTACAACGCCACGGAGGGAACGGCCCTCGGTCTGGCCCACACGCTCCGCCAGACGGCCCTGCTGCGGCCCAACAACCGCTCGTCGGCCGTCGACGGCCTCTACTTCACGGGGTCGTTCACGACGCCCGGCATCGGCGTGCCGATGTGTCTCATCAGCGGCGAACACACTGCAGAGGCGCTCATCGAGGATATCGCCTGAGTAATGCCCGAACTTCCGACCGACCGCATTACCGCCGTTATCCCGCCGGAAGAGACGCTCGTGGGCTACCTGTTGCGCCTCTCCCGGCCGCGGTTCTGGCTGTACCTCGGTGGCCCGGTCATCGTCGGCGTCAGTTATGCGGCCGACGGCCCGGGCGAACTGTTCTCGCCGCTGGCTATCGCGCTGTTTCTGTACTTCACCATCCCCGGGAACGTGTTCCTGTACGGCGTCAACGACATCTTCGACGCCGACATCGACGAACACAATCCCAAGAAAGACGAGGGCCGCGAGGTCAGCTACCGCGGGGACAGCGCTGTCACGGCCATCGTCGTTGTCAGCGGCGCGCTCGCGTTGCTGTTTATGCTCGGGCTGCCGACGCTCGGGGTCGTAGCCCTGCTCGCTTGGATTGCGCTCTCTGTCGAGTACTCGGCCCCGCCGCTGCGGTTCAAAACGACGCCCTTCCTCGACTCCATCTCGAACGGCCTGTACATCCTGCCCGGCGTCATCGGCTACACCGCTATCGAAGGCGTCGCCCCACCAGCGACGGCGGTGGTTGGCGCGTGGCTCTGGGCGATGGGGATGCACACCTTCTCGGCGATTCCCGATATCGAACCCGACCGCGAGGCCGGTATTCAGACGACGGCGACGTTCCTAGGCGAGTCAAACACCTACTACTACTGCGTGATGTGCTGGCTCATGGCGTCGTTCGCGTTCAACTTCACGCACTGGGTCTTCGGCCTGCTACTGCTCGTCTACCCCGGCCTCGTCTTCGGGATTCTCGGCGTCGGCGTCGACATCGACGAGGCCTACTGGTGGTACCCCGCGATCAACACCATCGTCGGCATGGTGTTCACGCTCATCGCGCTGTGGGTGATGCTGTATGGGTAGCGGCAAAGACCGGACGCGACCGGGCTGGACGCTCCCGGAGACAAAGACCGACGCGACCGCGCAGTTCGACCAGTTCGTCACCGAGAACCGGTTTACCATCGCCGTCGTCTTTCCGCTCGTCGGCGCGGTCACCCTGCTTGCCAGCGCTGAGGGACTCCTGCCCGACCCGCTCGCGTTCAACCCCTACTTCGTCCTCTTTGGCACGTTCGTGATGCGATTACCCCTCGTGGCCGGCGTCTTCCCGCTCGTGGACCGCCGGGCCGGGCTGGCGCTGGTCGCGCTGACGCTGTATTCCTACGGCATCGAACTTGTCGGTGTCAGGACCGGGTGGCCCTACGGCGAATTTACCTACGGTGTCGACCTCGGTCCAATGTTGCTCGGTGAGGTACCGTTCGGCCTCCCGGTCTTCTTCTTCCCGCTGGTCCTGAACGCTTACCTGCTCGTCTTGCTGTTGCTCGGCAACAGAGCGGCGTCAACCGCGGTTCGGCTGCTGGCGACGCTTTCGACGGTCATGCTTATCGATCTCGTACTCGATCCGGGTGCCGTTGCCATCGGGTTCTGGACCTACGAGGTGCCCCAGTTCTACGGCGTTCCGTGGCAGAACTACGCCGGCTGGCTCCTGTCGGGCTCGGTTGCCGTCCTGCTGTTCGACCTCGGGTTCGACCGTGCGGGGCTCCGACAGCGGCTCGAAGCGTGTCCGTTCATGCTCGATGACCTGGTGAGCTTTGTCCTGCTGTGGGGCGGTATCAACCTCTTTTACGCGAACTGGGTGCCGGTCGGTATCGCCGCGCTGCTGGGAGCGGGCCTTCTCTGGACGGACCGCTTTGACTTCGACCTCTCGGAAACGCGACTCGGCCGGGCCGTCTGGCGGTGACATCATCGCTCGCCCACCCGTCACGACCGTCGAGACAGGCCAAGCGTTTAAGCAACCGCGTAGGAAGGTGGACGTATGGATCGAATCCCGTTTGGAATCCGCCAGCTCGATTCCATCATCAACGGTGGAGCGCCCGCGGGGAGCGTCGTCCTGCTCTCCGGCGAGGCCGGGGCTGGCTCCCGGGAGTTCATGCACACGAGCGCGCTCATCAACGGGCTCGAGCAGGTAGACACGGAACTGCACGACCTCTACTACGGCGACCGCTCGGCCGACGCCGTCGCGCCGGAGGAAGTCCATTACATCTCCTTTACCGCAAGCGAGACACAGCTGGTCAGCGAGATGCGGCTGGCGATGGACGACAACGTAGTCGAAAAAGGGAGCAAAGCGGTCGAGTTCCACGACCTCTCGGAGCGGTATTTCCATATCAGCCCCGTCCCTCGGGACTGGTACGCAGACGAAACCGCGTCGATTACCGACCTCCGGGCGCGCCACGAGCGAGAGGATCTGCTCGGCACACTCGGGATGGTTCTGAACGAGGTGGCGGCGAACAACCTCGTCATCATCGACTCGCTGTCGGACCTCGTCAGCGCCATGGGTGAGGACATCGAGTGGTCGGACATCAGCTCACTCGTCCAGGGGCTTCAGAAGGCGGCTCATCAGTGGGGCTGCCTGCTCCTCTTGCATATCAATCCCGAGACGCTGTCGGCGGTTCGATACGGGCAACTCGTCGACGCATCCCACGGGACGATGGAGTTCGCGTGGGAGTCCGGCGGCTCCACCCGGGCTCGAACCCTCGTCGTTCAACAGTTCCGTGGCGTCCTCTCACAGATCGAGGACGAGGACATCGTTCAGTTCGAGACGGAACTGGGCGATGCCGGCTTCGATATCAGCGACGTCCGCAAGATTCGATAGCGATAGTCGGCGGGACAGCCGGCAGTAGCTGTCGGCAGGGAGCAACGAGAACGGCGCTTCGGAATCGCTTCAACTCTCGGTATCTGAAATCGGCGGTAAACCCTTATCAGTCTTGTTCGTCAAGGGTGTCGTAATGTCCTCCGAGTCGACTGATGACGGGGGAGTGTACGTCGAGCTATCTGCAGATCTAGACGAGTGGCTGACTGAGCAGGCCGAGACACTCGACGTGTCTCGCGATGCTGTCATGAAGCAACTGCTGGCCGCATACATGACGACGGTCGATTCGGACCGCGAAATGGGCGATCACATCCAGCCGTCGTCGGACGAACTGGATGCCGTCGTCGCCGCGACCGT
Organism: Haloarcula sp. Atlit-7R; assembly: GCF_003666065.1. Classification (NCBI taxonomy): domain Archaea; kingdom Methanobacteriati; phylum Methanobacteriota; class Halobacteria; order Halobacteriales; family Haloarculaceae; genus Haloarcula; species Haloarcula sp. Atlit-7R. The sequence goes on from NZ_QXIK01000001.1 coordinate 115,981, forward strand.
GGACGAGAAGCTGAACGGCTCAGTCGAAGCGGCGACCGAGAGCGCCGTCAACGCTCGTGTCCCGGACATCGTCGACACGGTAGAACGCCAGCTTGCTGATCGGTTCGAGGCGCTGGAAGCAGACTTCCAGACGAAGATCGAAGACGTCCGCGAGCGCGTCGTACAGGTCAAACGGGAGGCCGACGCCAAAGCGCCTGCCGACCACAGCCACGAGGAGTTCGACCGCATCGATGCACTCACACAGGAGATTGAACAGATAGAGACGGAACTCGCCGCGCTTCGAAGTGACGTGACTGACTCGCTCGAAACGCAGGACGAGCGCATCGCCGACATCGACGACCGTCTCGATGATGTCGAAGACAAGCTCACCCGCGTCGCCTGGGTCGTCAGCGACCTTCGCGACGACCAGGGTGGCCGAGACCAGAATCAAAAAGCGGTCGACCGCCTGAAACGCGCCGCGGCACAGGAGAACATCTCAGCGGCACGGTGTTCGAACTGTGACGAGCAGGTCGAGATCGGGCTCCTGACCGAACCCCAGTGTCCGCACTGCAACACGACGGTGTCGGACGTGCGGCCTGAGGGCGGTATCATCCGCTCGAAGGCGCGGCTGGTGGCCGCAGCACAGCTTGAACCGGGCGAGAACAATGAGTGACGACGAGCCAGACCCCTTCGAAGCGCTCGACTCCGGTGACGACCGCGAGGGCGACCCGTTCGAGCGACTCGGGTCGGGACCTGACGACGCGGACACCTCGACAGACACACGCCAGCCGTCCGACGACGGTTGGCCGGGCAGCGAATCGAGCGACGTACCGGCCGACAGCGGGTCCAACGGTGAACCCGCTGCAACCGATGCTGACGACCTGCTCTCGGCTGTCGACACGGCGGAGTTCCGTTCGGATTCGGCGGCTGAATCGGACAGCCCTGTTTCAGAGTCGGCACCTAGCCCGAAAGACCCGTTCTCGGGGATGGACGACCGCGGCGAAGACCCCTTCGGCAGCGGTGACAGCGCATTCGAGCGGGTCGATGTCGACCACATCGACGCCGACAAGGTGTGGGCAGAAATCGCTGACGACGACGATAGCGAGACCGCGCCAGAGAGCCGTTACGCGGAGGTGTCGAAACATCGCTACTGCGAGCAGTGTGAACACTTCTCCGAACCGCCGAACGCACACTGCACGAACGAGGGGACTGAAATCGTGGAGTTCCTCGACATGGAGACGGTCCGGCTCCTGAACTGTCCGGTCGTCGCCGAGCAACACGAAATCGAGGACGAGCAGTAACGGCTTTTTGCCTCGGTGTCGGACGGGCGTGTATGCAGTTCTGCGACGACTGTGGTTCGATGATGCACGCCGACGGTGACGAGATGGTCTGTCAGTCCTGTGGCGCGCGGGTCGCGAAAGACGAGGACCGGGCGGCCGAGTTCGTCACCACGGACGAACAGAGCGGCGACGAACTGATAGAGACCGAAGAGGGCTCGAACTTCGAGGGCAAGCCGACGGCCGACGACGTGACCTGTGAGGAATGCGGGCACGGAAAAGCGTGGTACACGATCAAACAGACCGGGTCAGCCGACGAACCGCCGACACGGTTTTTCAAGTGCCAGGAGTGTGGCCACCGGTGGCGTGAGTACAACTAGAGCAGCGACTCCAGAATCTGGAGCTCTTCCTCCTCGGATATCTGCTCGGAGTTCATACACGCGTGGACGACTTTGTGGACGAGCTCGGGATCCTGAAACGGATTGGATTGCAGCGAGCCGCCACCGTCCGCGATGGTTTCGACCTGCCCTTCAAGCTCGGCCAGCTGTGCGGAGAGGTCCTCGACAGTCGACTGGAACGTAGTCAGCGTGGTATTCACCTCGCCGGCCGCTGTCTCGACCACCGCTGCCGAGCGGTCGCCGTCGTCGGGCTCGGTATCGGTCTCTGACACTTGTTCGTCCCCGGTGTCGGGGGCGTCCGGTGACTCCGGGGGTTCGCTCTCGGATGCCAGTGCTTCAGTCTCGTCAGAGGACATTGAATCGGTCTGTTCGTCGCTAAACACAGCGTTTGCGAACGTTTCGCGGTTCGCCCAGTCGAACCCGTCGATACCGTTGACACGATTGCTCACAGTCGAGGCAGTCACATCGAGCTTCTCTGCGAGGTCTCGCTGGGACGCGGTGGGGTGTTGCCGAATCGCCCGGAGCGTCTCTCGTTCTGTCGAGGAGAGGTCCTCCGGGGCCGGATGCGACTGCGTCTCCGCGGACGATTCACTCGGAGACTCGTCGGTCTCGTCGGCCTCGGCTGGGTCGCCGTGTTCTTCGAGGACCCGCTCGACCAGTTCCGCTGTCGCGCTCGGCACTTCGGACGCAAGCTCTGCGATGGACGCCTCAGGGTTCTCGGCCGCTACGTCGAGTATTTGTTTGTGACGCATCGATTTGGGGGCCGTTCGGCCGTTCGTTGATTTGCTCATTGATATCACCACATAGGGATGGTACCGCCACCCAATCCCCCGACCTGATATACGTTTGACTGAAACCAATGGAATTGTCAAAAGCTTTTGGTTAGACACAAACATTAATTAATATGTTATTTACGCAGCCAGCGCCTGAATGCTAATGATACAAACTATGCAGAGCGGGGGGACCGATCTATGGGCCGGACAGGGCACCGTTGGTCAAAACAGAACCTGAGCCTTCTGAAGGCATTTATTCAGGGCAACGCAAAGCCATGTACTGTCGTCGTGTTCTGGCACTCTGTGGACTGGCTCTCACCGGTGCAGGATGTCAGGGTGAGACTGCTGACACCGAAACAGTGACGCCGGTCCCGTCGCCGGCCATCAGCGAAACTGACACCGGGCCGCTGCCCGCGGTGACGATTACGGACTCAGTAGTGATGCCCGGCGTCGTGGTCCCGGGAACTGACTCTATCAATGTCCAGTCAGCCGATGGGCAGTACCTCGTGCTCACAGTGACTGTCGAAGGCTCCGGAGTAGACCGCGCCGCGTTCTCGCTCAGATTCAACGGGTCGACGTACAGCCCACAGACCTTCAGGAACGGGCTGTATCGCGACGGTGAGTGGGGCCAACAGTTCACCGAGGCCGGTGGACCACTGGTCTTTGATCTCCCTGAAACCGGCACAGCCAGCGACGCCCGACTCTCCTGGCCCGGCGGGGAGTGGACACCGCCAGAGACTGTCCAGAACAGGCTCAAAGCGCCGCTGCCGTCATTCGATGTCACTCTCGACGGACCGGGGCGCGTCACTGAGCCAGCCGTGCCGACGCTTGAGATAACAGTCACGAACACGGGCGACACCGCAGGTCGGTACGTCCTCGCACTCAACCGAACCGGTCCACGCGTCGCTTACACGCCCGTCGGACGGTTTGACGGTGAGCTGGCGCCGGGTGAAACAGAGAGCATTACACGCGATGGCAAGAGTCCCTACGTCGACGAGACGGAGCCGCGCGAAGTCACGTATCACCTGCGAGCCTCGGAAGACCACAACGACGCGACACACCGAATCAAACCGGTCGATGAGGAAGCTACGACCGAATCATAGAAATCCATCGCATTCGAGAGCCGCCTGTGCGCATCGAGACGACAGCAAACAGTCAGACGCTGGCACAGGAGCGCCGCCTCAGACCCCTTCCAGGTCGGACCGGTACTCGTTGATCGCGTCGTCGGCGTCTTCGATGACACCGGCTACGTCTCCCGCGTCACCGCTACTCAGGTCGTTGAGCGCCGACTGGATGCGGGCGAGCCGACCGTGGTCCGGGCCGCGTTCGGCGGTCGCGAGGGTGTCGAGCTGGTCGGCGAGTTCGGCGAGGCGCTCGCTCGCTTCGTCGCTGCTAGTGTCTTCGGACGCCGATTCGAGCAGTTCGCTTGCGGATGCGAGTTCGTCGCGTGTCATACGTGGAAGTTTACAGATGGGGACTAAAACGGTTCGGCTTACGCGAGCAGAATTCTTATAAATAAACAGCGGCCGGAGGCCGCGCAACGCTTACCCAGTCCCCGCTCCCAGACCGGGCATGGCAAACTTCCTCTTCTGTTCGCTAGATGCGGCACTTGTCGGCGACATCGCCTGGCAGGTCGCTCGAGAGGGCCACGACGTGAAGTACTACATCGAGGCCGACAGCGACAGGAAAATCGCCGACGGGTTCGTGCCGAAGACCGACGACTGGCGCACCGAAGTTGAGTGGGCCGACGTCATTATATTCGACGACATCTGGGTCGGCAGCGATGTCGGCACCGGCGAACTCGCGCGGGAACTCCGAGCCGAGGGCCACGCCGTCGTTGGAGGCACTCCGGACACGGACCGGCTCGAAGAGGACCGCGGCTACGCGATGGCGGTCCTCGAGGAACACGGTGTCAACACTATCGAACATCACGTCTTCGAGGACTTCGACGCCGGCACCCGGCACGTCCAGAAGGACTCCGCACCCTATGTAATCAAGCCGCTGGGCGAGGTCCAGAACGTCAAGCGACTCCTCTACGTCGGCAACGAGGACGACGGCAGCGATGTCGTCGACGTGCTCCGGGCGTATAAGAAGGCGTGGAGCCACCGCATGAAGGGGTTCCAGCTCCAGCGGAAGGTCGAGGGCGTCGAAATCGCCGTCTGTGGCTTCTTCAACGGCGAGTCGTTCGTCGAGCCGATCAACTTCAACTTCGAGCACAAGAAACTGTTCCCGGACAACATCGGTCCTTCGACCGGCGAGATGGGGACCTCGATGCTCTGGGCGGGGCGCAACGAACTGTTCACCGAGACGCTCGGCAAACTGGAGGGCTGGCTCGCCGGCGAGGAGTACGTCGGCAGCATCGACATCAACTGCATCGTCAACGAGGACGGTATCTATCCGCTGGAATTTACACCGCGGTTCGGGTACCCCACAGTCACGCTGCAGGAGGAGTCGTTTGAGTCGGGAACAGGGCAGTTCTTCCTCGATCTGGCGAACGGGCGCGACCCCGGGCTGGAGGTCCACCGGGGGTATCAGATCGCGGTTCGAGTCGTCCTCCCGCCGTTCCCGTTCGACGACCAAGAGACGTACGACGAGAACTCCCGCAACGCCGCAGTCGTCTTCGAATCCGACAGCCGCGATGGCATCCACATCGAGGACGCGAAGCGTGTACCCGTTGAGGGTGCGGAACGCTCGGCTGGCGAGAGAAGCGAGCCGGAAGCGGCTGTTGACGGGCAGTGGCGTGTGGCTGGTGAAAGCGGGATGCCGCTAGTCGTCACGGGGAAAGGCGAAACGATGCAGGCGGCACGGGAGCAGGCCTACGAGCGAATCGACGATATCCTCATCCCGAACTGTTACTACCGCGACGACATCGGCGAGCGCTGGATCGACGGCGACGGGGACCGCCTGCAGGCGTGGGGCTATCTCGGCCCTGCCGTCTAGCGACGTGCAGGATAGCGTTCCCGTGTGACCGAGCTTTGGCACGCGCCGAACGCGGACCTTTATGTGTGTAACACGTACCCATGATTGACGAATGGATGCACAAACTGAACGGTCGCCGCTACACGTCTCGCACACCGACCACGACGACGGCTGGACGGTCGCCGTCGACCTCGACTCGCTTCAGGTTAGCGACGACCACGTCACAGTCGACGTCATTGGAACAGAAGCCATCGTTGCCGTCGACGCCCCGCACCTCCAGACGGAGTTCGACATCGATCTACCGGCTGCCGGGGCAGTCCAGACACTCAGAAACGGCGTGCTCACGCTCTCGCAGCGAAGTTAGCGCTGTCGCGGGCTACTTTTTAGCCATACCCCGCCTTTGTGACAGTCCAGCAACACGATACGACTCCACAAGGGATTTGAGCGTGTTGCTGGAACCGTTCAGTGATGACCACCCCTCCCGACCGGGACCCGCCGACGATTCGGGGCTCGGTGCCACCGCTTCGTGCGTGGATTCGAACGTTTCTCATCGGCCTCTGTATGGGCAGTGCGGACGGCGTCCCCGGCGTCTCCGGGGGGACGATAGCGCTCATCGCCGGCGTCTACGAGCGGCTCATCGCTGCGATTACCGCCGTCACGCCGGGCCGAATACTCCGATTTCTCCGCGCGCTCACGCCGCTGGACGGCGGGATTGACCCCCGCGGCGCGTTCGCGGAACTGCTCGAACTCGACGTCTGGTTCCTCGTCGCGCTGGTCACCGGCGTCGGGACTGCCGTCGTCATCGTGACGCGAATCGTCCACGTCGCCAGCCAGGAGACGCCAGCGCTACTCTTTGGGTTCTTCTTCGGACTCATCGCCGCCTCGGCGGTCGTCTTGCTGCGCAGCCTCACCGTCGAGTCGCCGTTCCAGATAGGGGCCGGCGTCGTCGGCTTCGTCCTCGCGTTCTACGTCTCCGGCGTGTCGACATCGGCCGCGGACGGGGGCGGTCTCATGCTGGTCTTCGTCGCCGGCATGATAGGCGTCAGCGCGATGATTCTACCCGGCATCTCGGGGTCGCTGTTGCTCATCATCCTCGGGCAGTACACCCGGATGTCGACGGCGCTCAGCGAGTTCGTCGACGCGCTCATCGCGCTCGCCACCGGCGGCACGGTCGAGGACGTGACCACGACCGCCGTGCCGGTCGTGACGTTCATCCTCGGCGGACTTGTCGGGTTGTTCACCATCGCCCGCGTCGTCCGACGGGCGCTTGATTACAACCGCCGAGCGACACTGGCTTTCCTCGTCGCGCTCGTCGTCGGTGCACTGCGTGCCCCTGTCGTGGAAGTACAGGAGAAGGTCGGTTTTTCGACCGACGTTCTCATCGCGTTCGTCGCCGCTGGTGCCGTCGGCGCGGCCTTCCTGCTCGCCCTCGACTGGTACGCCGTCGACCTCGACCTCGACAAGGTCTAAGCGGTTCAGAAGCCCCAGGCGCGACGGTACTGCGGCGGTCCCTCGATCTCGTCGGTCGCGTCGAGTTCCCTCGCGGCATTCATCGTAAAGTACGGGTCCCGGAGGTGTTCGCGGCCGACGATGGCCATGTCTGCCCGGTCGTTGGCGACGACGGCTTCGGCCTGTTCGGGCGTCGTGATGCCGCCGACAGCGCCGACGGCGATGTCCGACTCCGTTTCCTCTCGGATCCGCTCGGCGTACCGGAGCTGGTAGTTCGGCCCGGCGTAGTCGGGGCGGGACTCGGGGTGGATGCCGCCGCCGCTTACGTCGATGAGGTCCACGCCGATGTCGGCGAGCCGGTCCGACAGTCGCACGGAATCCTCGACGGTCCACGAGTCGCGGTCGGGGAGCCAGTCCGTCGCAGAGATACGGACGAACACCGGCTTGTCGTCGGGCCAGACCTCGCGGACGGCGGTCGTGATTTCGCGGACCAGCCGCGTGCGGCCCTCGAAGTCGCCGCCGTAGTCGTCTTCGCGGTGGTTCGTCACCGGTGAAAGGAACTGATGCAAGAGGTAGCCGTGGGCGGCGTGGACCTCTGCGACTTCGAATCCGGCGTCGAGCGCGCGCTCAGCGGCGGTGCGGAACGAGCCGATGACAGCCTCGATGCCGCCCTGATCGAGCGCCGTTGTCGGCGGTGCCTCGCCGTCTTCGTATGGCCAGGGGTCGTCACTCGGGCCGACGACTTCCCAGCCGCCGTCGTCGGGCTGGAGCGGGTCGTGGCCATCCCACGGTCGTTCGATGGAGGCTTTCCGCCCAGCATGGGCTAACTGGATGCCCGGCACGCTTCCCTGTTCGGTGATGAACTCCGTAATCGGTTCCAGCGCTGCCGCGTGCTCGTCGCTCCAGATACCCAGATCCTCCGGAGAGATACGGCCACGGGCTTCGACAGCAGTCGCCTCGGTCATGACCAGGCCTGCGCCGCCAACGGCACGCGAACCGAGGTGCGTGCGGTGCCAGTTGGTGGCGAGGCCGTCACGAGCCTCGCAGGAGTACTGGCACATCGGAGACACCATGACGCGATTCGTGACTGTCGTCTCACGGAGTTCCAGCGGTGAGAACAGTGCAGTCATCGATGGGAGTTTGCCGTCGAGACGGATAACCGCACTGGCGGCTGCAAGAGTCGTCGTTAGTTCCGGCGGTTTCCGTCGTCACCTGGGCGTCTCGCCGCCAGCGCCCTACTCGGTCAGCGAGGCACCGGTGTTCCGGGGGGCGACCACGGTGACTGTGCCCTCGACGCCGGCCTCGTCGAGAGCTAGGACGCCAGCCTCCCTGGCCTCGGACTGGTGGGCCGCCGTCGTCAGCCCCCAGACGGTCGGGCCCCACGAGCTCTGGCCGGCCCCGGAAATAATTGGAGCGCTCGACAGCGAGTCGACGAGTTCGCCAGCGGGTGGGCGGTAGACGCCACCCTGCTCGTCGGCGTACCACGCGCCGTTGAGCCGGCCCAGCCGCGCCGCGGCCTGCCCGAAGTCGCTGTGGTCTCTGGTCGCAATCGCGGGGAGGACCCGGCGGGTCAGTAACGTCGAAATCTCGTCAGCGATGCCGGGGTCGGCGCGCTCGACGGCTTGCCGCATGCTCTGGTCTTCTGCGCTCCCGCTCTGTCCGGGGTCGGTGTCCGGGACGACGATGACAAACCGCCAGTGTGCGGGGACGTCATGACGGGCCAGCACCGGCGGCACGTCCCAGTCACCTTCGGCTGGCGGTTCGGCAGTGAACCGCTCCGTCGGGTGGCCGCCGTCGACGACGAACCCGCCCGACTCGAACGCGGCCACGCCGACGCCGCTCCGGCCGCCCCGGCCCAGTTGCGGCGCGTAGGTCCGTGCGTCGGCAGTCCGGTCGTACGCCCGGACGACGGCGATGAGCGTCGCCAGCGAGAGCTGGGTGCCGCTCCCGAGGCCAACGTGTCGCGGGAACCGCTCGTCGACGGAGACGGACGCGCCGGGTACGTCGAGCGCGTCGACGACGCGCCGAACGTACGGCTCAGTCGCCGCGTCGTCGCACCGGACCGTCTCGGCCCGGGACGCCTCGACGGTCAGCCGCGGCTTGTCGAGCGCGAGCCCGACGCCGCCGTAGAGGCGCTCGTGGGCGAGCGAGAGGTTCTGAAAGCCGAAGTGGAGTCGCGCGGCGGTCGTGACCGTCGGCATACGGCGGTGGAAGTCCCCGACGGAAAAGAAGGTACTGTCACCGGTCGGTTTCGCCGTGCTCCGTGTGAGACGGTACCGCGAGTACAAGTTATTTAAGGTTGCCCATGGCCTCGGTGAAATATGAGCAATCAGGAGCAGCAAGAACGTCCGGAAAAAGACCCGGACCTGCGGAGTACCGAGGTGACGGAGGGATACGAGAAAGCCCCCCACCGCGCGATGTTCCGCGCGATGGGCTACGACGACGAGGACCTCTCTTCGCCGATGATCGGCATCGCGAACCCGGCCGCCGACATCACCCCGTGTAACGTCCATCTGGACGACGTGGCCGATGCTGCCTACGACGGTATCGACGACACGGAGGGGATGCCCATTGAGTTCGGCACGATTACCATCTCGGACGCCATCTCGATGGGGACCGAGGGGATGAAGGCGTCACTCATCTCCCGCGAAATCATCGCCGACTCGGTCGAACTCGTCACTTTCGGTGAGCGGATGGACGGCATCGTCACCATCGGCGGCTGCGACAAGAACATGCCCGGGATGATGATGGCCGCTATCCGAACGGACCTGCCGAGCGTCTTCCTCTACGGCGGCTCCATCATGCCCGGCGAGCACGACGGCCGCGAGGTCACCATCCAGAACGTCTTCGAGGGCGTCGGCGCGGTCGCCGACGGCGAGATGACCGAGGGCGAACTGGACGAGATGGAACGCCACGCCTGCCCCGGCGCGGGCTCCTGTGGCGGGATGTTCACCGCCAACACGATGGCCTCCATCTCCGAGGCGCTCGGCTTCGCGCCGCTTGGGTCGGCCTCCCCGCCGGCCGAACACGAGTCCCGTTACGAGGAGGCCCGCCGGGCCGGCGAACTCGCCGTCGAGGTGGTCCAAGAACGCCGCCGCCCCTCGGATTTCCTCACCCGCGAGTCCTTCGAGAACGCCATCGCCCTGCAGGTCGCGGTCGGGGGCTCGACCAACGCCGTCCTCCACCTGCTCGCGCTCGCGGCGGAGGCCGGCATCGACCTCGACATCGAGACGTTCAACGACATCAGCGCCCGGACGCCCAAGATTGCCGACCTCCAGCCCGGCGGCGAGAAGGTCATGAACGACCTCCACGAGGTCGGCGGCGTCCCGGTCGTCCTGAAAGCGCTGAACGACGCCGGCCTGCTCCACGGCGACGAACTCACTGTCACTGGCAACACCATCGCAGAGGAACTCGACCGTATCGACCCGCCGGCCATCGAGGACCTCGACGCGGATTACCTGTACCCGGTCGAAGACCCGATCCACAAGCGCGGGGCTATCCGCATCCTCTCGGGCAACCTCGCGCCCGACGGCGCAGTCATCAAAATCACCGGCGAGGACCACCTCCACCACGAGGGGCCGGTCCGCGTCTTCGAGCAGGAAGAAGGAGCCATGGAGTACGTGCAAGAGGGGCACGTCGAGTCGGGCGACGTCATCTGCATCCGCAACGAGGGTCCCCAGGGCGGGCCCGGCATGCGCGAGATGCTCGGCGTCACCTCGGCCGTCGCCGGGCAAGGCCACGCCGAGGACGTGGCGCTGTTTACCGACGGCCGCTTCTCCGGCGCGACCCGCGGCTTCTCCATCGGCCACGTCGCGCCCGAAGCGTTCGTCGGCGGCCCAATCGCCGCCCTAGAGGACGGCGACACCGTCACTATCGACATCGACAACCACGAACTGTCGGTCGATCTCACTGACGAGGAGATGCAACAGCGCCTCGAAGACTACGACCCCGAGCCGACGTACGACAGCGGCGTGCTGGCGAAGTACCACAGCGATTTCGGCTCCGCCGCCAACGGTGCGGTGACAAACCCCGGCGCGAAGTGGGACTGAGACCGGATCACAGCTTCGGCGCGCGGAACGAACCGCCCGCGACGGCCCCGCTGGACCCGCCCCGAAGATTCACGTCCGCGTGACCGTGATAAGCCCTTCTTTCAGTGCCGCTTCGAACCGCTCGTCAAGCGTCATCTGCTCCCAGCCGTCTGGCCGATTCTCCGCGGCAATCTCAGCGAGCGACTCGACCAGCGACCTGTGGAGGAACCGTCCGTTCTCGCCACAGTCATCGCAGGTCTTGATTATCGACCGAACCTCGAAGTCCCGCTCGACGCCGGCCTGGCATCGGGCACACACGTACGTTTCGGACACACCTGACTATACGCCGTCCGGATACTCGGGTGTTGTGAAACATTTCACCTGGGCGTCATGAACGGCTATGGACTGTTTCTATCGACGGCACTCGTCGACTACCGTACAGTTCTCTGGGCGGGAAATAGCCCCCGTGATGTGTTATTCCCGTATAGCGGCCACTGAGCGCAGTTGCCGGGACGATTCAGACGGCGGCCGGTCGCTGCGGACGGCAGTGTCCGATATAAGTCGTGGGAGCGCATCCCGCTACTACGTCATATTTTATTTTCATCATGACTACTAAACCTATTTACAATCCCAGTACAAACCGTGGGCGTGTTGATGTCCCCGCCGACCGTCCTCCTCATCACCGCCGAGACTGCTGCCGGGAAGCGGTTACAGGCGGCACTTGAACAGGCAGCAATCGACGCCACGGTTGAGACGACCGAGCCCGAATGCGTCGATACGACACTGCTACGTACTGCGGTTGACTGCCTCGTCGTTCCGGTGACGTGTGAGGGTATGGCTGGCGGACATCTGGCGGAGGCGGCTACCGGTCTCTACCCGACCCTCCCAGTAATCATGTACGGCTCTGAGGCAGACCGTGGAGAGCACATTCAGGCGATCGCCGACGACGACCTTGGGTCGCCGGAACTGGCAGCCGCAGTCGGTGAGGCGCTCGAAAACAGTGAGACAATGGCCGCACGGCCGGCTTCCCGGCCGGAGACGATTCTCGCCACGATGTTCGAACGGAACTCCGAACACCTGTACGTAAAAGACACTGACAGGCAGTATTTGCTGCTCAACGATTCCTCGTACGCGCCCCCGGAACTGCTCGGCCGGCGGGACGAAGATGGGCTCCCCGCGGGGGCGACGTATCTGGATGCGGCGCGCGGTGACGACTTACAGGTCATCAACGACGAGACCGACATCCTCGACATCCACGAGTTCTCGCCGTCGATGGGAAAGCACCTCCGGACATCGAAGGTCCCATGGTACGACGAAACTGACGAGCTGGCCGGCCTTATCGGGATCACACAGGACATCACCGACCAGAAGGAACGCGAACGTCTTCTCAGACAGCAGAACGAACGTCTCCGGAAGGTGGCGCTGCTGGCCGCACACGAACTCCGAAACGAACTCCAGGTGTCGACTGGCCACCTCTCGCAGATTGAGGCCGACGACGAGCACATTGGCGCTGTGGAGGAGTCCATCGACCGACTCTCCAGTATCGTCGATAAAGTCGTCTCGCTGGCGTCGAGCGACTCGCCGGAGTTCGAACCCGAGCAACAGTGGCTCTCGACGGTCGCCTGGGACGTATGGAGTTCGCTGTCGCTCGAAGCCGCGTCGCTCGAAGTAACATCAGACAGGCGGGTGTTGGCGGACCCGGAATCAATGCGCCTGTTTCTCGAAATCCTGCTCTCGAACGCCGTCGAACACGGCGGGCCGGACGTGGCGATTCGGGTCGGTGCCACGTCTTCGGGGTTCTTCGTCGCGGACGATGGGCCCGGCGTCGACGTCTCGCCGCCGGAGCGGGTGTTCGAGGCGGGATACGCATCAGAGAAGCAAAACAGTGGGTTCGGACTCTACATCGCCAACCGGATCGCAAAAGAACACGGCTGGTCGCTGTCCGTCGATGACAGCGAGGCGGGCGGCGCGCGGTTTACTGTGACCGACGTGGAACGACCGGACTAGAGTTCGAAAGTCTCGTCGCCGTCGAGGACGTGGACCTCGGCGTCACTGCCGGTGCCCGCCACCTCGTTGACGAAGTCCTGTGTGTCGATTTCGATGGGCGGGAACGTGTCGTAGTGCATCGGGAACGCGTGGTCGACGTCCAGCCAGTCGACGGCGACGGCGGCCTGCATCGGTCCCATGGTGAAGTGGTCGCCGACCGGCACCGCTGCGGCGTCCGGTTCGAGGAACGGCCCGATGACGTCGCGCATCTCCGTCATGAGACCGGTGTCGCCGGCGTGGTAGAACGTCGTCGACTCCGCGTCGCTGACCTGTGTCGGCTTCGTATCGGAAATGATGAACCCGCCCGGCATCCCGCCGCTGGTGCCGTAGCTGGTGTCCATGCCGTTGGTGTGGTCGGCCCGGTGCATCGTGACGAAGGCGTCGCCGATTTCGACGGTGCCGCCGAGGTTCATCCCCATGCCGCCGACGGCGTCGAAGTCGCCGAAGTTGTCCTCGCAGTACTCGACGACTTCCGGCGTCGCCACGAGCCCACTGCCCTCGTAGCGGTCCACGTCGCCAATGTGGTCCGCGTGGCCGTGGGTCAACAGCACGTAATCGGGGTCCAGTTCCTCGGGGTCCGTATCCGTCTTGGGGTTATCGAAGAACGGATCGATGAGCAACTCGGTGTCGTCGACTGTCACGTGCCACGTCGAATGGCCGTACCATGTGAGTTCCATACCGGATGCACGCTACTCGCGGCGTCTACTTAATATTACAGTGAGTGGGCGCCAAACGGCAGAGCCGAACGAACTTACGGCTCGTCGACACCGCTTTCCGGCCGGACCCGTGAGAGCCGCATCGCGTTCCCGGTCACGGCCGTCGTCATCCCGGCGTCGCCCGCGAGCACGGCCGCCCAGATGGGAACGAGACCGAACGGAACAGCGACGGCGAGGCCAGCCTTGACCGCCAGGCTGGCCCAGATGTTCTGCCGGATGACGCCATTGGCGTCGTTCGCCAGTTCGTACAGGTACGGGAGTTTCGAGAGGTCGTCGCTCATGAGGGCGATATCAGCCGTTTCAAGCGCCGTGTCCGTGCCGGCTGCTCCCATGGCGACTCCCACAGTCGCGCTCGCCAGCGCCGGCGCGTCGTTGATGCCGTCGCCGACCATCGCCACGCCGTCGTGCTCCTCGACGAGGTCCTCGATAGCGGCGACTTTCTCGTCAGGCAAGAGTTCGGCCTGGTATTCGTCGACGCCGACTTCCCGGGCGATAGCCCCTGCCGTTCGCTCGTTGTCGCCGGTGAGCATCACCGTCCGCTCGACGCCGAGGTCGCGGAGCCGGGCGATGGCGGCTCTTGCCTCCGGGCGCACCTCGTCGGCGACGGCGATGATACCCTCGATCTCGTCTTCTGTCCCGACGATGACGACCGTCTTGCCTTCGGCCTGAAGTTCAGGCACGGCATCTTCCAGCAGGTCCAGACAGTTGTTGCGCTCACAGAGCTGCTGGGTCGTTTTGGTGACAACACCGCCATCGGTGGTCGCGTGGACATGCGAGAGGTCGAAGCCGAGCTCCTCGAACAGGCCCGGTTTCCCGGCGTAGTGGGGCGTCCCGTCGAGGTCTGCACGGACGCCTTTCCCAGTGATGCTCTCGAAGTCATCGACGTCGGCGCTCTCGACGCCGGTCGTTCCCGCCTCTGCGACGATGGCCTCGCCAATGGGGTGTTCGCTCCGCTGTTCGAGGCCGCGGGCGCACTGCAGGACATCCTCTTCGGTGTTCTCGTTGAGCGGAATCACGTCGGTGACGGTCAGTTCGCCTTTCGTGAGCGTGCCCGTCTTGTCGAAAGCGACCACGTCGACCGCGCCCATCGCTTCGAGGTGGTTCCCGCCCTTGATAAGAACGCCGTTCTTCGCGGCGCTGGTGATGCCGGAGACGACTGAGACAGGCGTCGAGATGACGAACGCGCAGGGACAGGCCAGCACCAGCAGCGTCAGCCCGTGCACGACGGCGGTCGACCACGCTACGCCGAATACGGTAGGGGACGCCAGCGTCACGAGGACGGCGAAGGCGACGACGACCGGCGTGTAGTACGCCGAGAAGCGCTCGACGAACTGCTCGCGCTCGGTCTTGTTTGACTGGGCGTCCTCAACCATCTTGACGATGCGCGAGAGGGTGTTGTCGCTGGCCGCCGCTGTGACCTGCACTTCCAGATACCCCTCCTCGTTGATGGTCCCGGCGTACACCTCGTCACTGTCGGTCTTGTCGACCGGGACGCTCTCGCCGGTGATCGGAGCCTGATTGACTGCGCTGGTCCCGTCGACGACCTCGCCGTCCATCGGAATCTTTTCGCCGGGCCTGATGACGACGACATCGCCGACCTGTACCTCGTCGACGGGGACTGTCGTCTCCTCGCCGTCTTGCAGAACCGTCGCCTCGTCGGGCGAGAGGTCCATCAGCTCTTCCAGCGAGCTCCGCGCGCGGTCCATTGAGTAGCGTTCCAGCAGTTCCGCGACGCTGAACAGGAACGCGAGCGTCGCGGCTTCAAAGTACAGCGCCTTGCCGAAAGCCAAGCTGGCAGTAAGCGCGCCCAGAATAGCGATAGACATCAGCAGGTCGATGTCGAGGTTCCGGTTTCTCAGAGAGTAGTAGCCGCCACGCAGGATTTCCTGGCCGCCGGTCGCCACGGCGACGATAAAAAGGATATCGGCGACGTGCAGCGGCAACCCAAGCACGGCCCCGACCTGCGCGTTCGCGCCGCGAAGCAGGAACTCGAAGAGGAGGCCGAAGGCGACGAACACGCCGCTGACCCAGGTCTTCAGCGCCCGCGGGCTGGTCCAGAGCGACTCACTCTCGTCGGGCCCTCCCGTCGCCGTCTCGTCTTCCCCAGCCGTCTCCGTGACCTCGTAGCCGGCGCTCTCGATGGCCGTCACGAGGTCCCGCTCTGTCACTGCCGTCCGGTCGTACGTGACGACGGCCGTTCCTGTGGTCGGGCGCGTCTCGACGGCTCTGATACCGTCAACCGCCCCGAGCGCATTCTCGACCTTCCCGGCACAGGAGGCACAGTCCATCTCCGGGACGGACAGCTGTGCGACCTGCGGCGTCCGTTCTCCGTCTGTCACTGTCGGAGGGCCGTCGTCACCCGCGCCGACACACGCACCACCATCCGAACAGCTGTCGGACTCCGTCATTACCGGTGCTAGACTACCCGGTCTTATTAATCCAGCTGCTAAATATGGCCCACAAACTGGGATTAGTTAATAAATAAGTGCGGTCTTATTATTAACCCAGCCAGTATCGACCGTGTAGCTGGCATTGCCGGCCGCCACTCACTCGAACGGTGTCGTCCGCGTCGGTTTCCCCTGTGCGTACCGGATCCAGCGCCGCATGTGTCGACCGACGGCCCAGAACAGTACGACAGTCATCGCCAGTAGCGCCGACAGGAAGACGATTCCAAGCCGTATCGGTTCCTCAGTCGGGAGGCCGATGAGCAACACGATCGTTCCGACAAGTGCCATCTCGACACCGCATCGCAGTCCGGGCAACAGGAACCCCGGTGTCGGCGTGTTCGTTCCCGATGAATCCTCTGCCATGCGCCCCCGTATGCTATCGGGACGATTGTAGTTTGTGCCCGCTCTCCGGGTCGAACTGAAAGCCCCAGTCAACAGCAATCAAGCAACCTGGCCACGATAAATTGCCCTGACCGTGCCTTTTTCGCAGCCCAGACCCACGCTCCAGTATGAAACAGTCTCTTACTCGCCGGGCGATGCTGGGAGCCCTCGGGACAGCTGTCGCGGCCACGGCTGGCTGTCAGAGTCTCGGGACAGACAGCACCTCTGGCGGTGACACCGGGGATCAGTCAGGGTCGGCCGACGCACTCGCACAGTCAGACAGTGTCTACACCGACGTGTACCGGGCGGTAGCCGATGCCGTCGTCTCAATCAGGGTGTACGCCGAAGACGCCCGTGGTGGGCAGGGGAGCGGCTTCCTCATCGATGACGGGCATATCGTCACGAACGAACACGTCGTCGCGGGCGGAGACGAATACTACGTCCGCTTCGCAGACACCGGCTGGCGCTCCGCCTCCGTGGTCGGTGCGGACGTGTACAGCGACCTTGCGGTCCTCCGTGTCGGTGCGACGCCGGACGTGACACCGCTCTCGTTTGCCGAGACTGAACCCACCGTCGGGACCGAAGTCGTCGCTATCGGGAACCCGTTCGGGCTGTCCGGGTCAGTGTCTGCGGGTATCGTCAGCGGCGTCGACCGCACGCTCCAGAGCGCGAACAACTTCTCCATCGCAGACGCGGTCCAGACCGACGCCCCGGTCAACCCAGGCAACAGCGGCGGACCATTGGTCACGCTAGACGGCGACGTACTCGGCGTCATCAATTCGGGCGGCGGCGACAACGTCGCATTCGCCATCTCGGCCCCGCTGACTCAGCGTGTCGTGCCGTCGCTCATCCAGACCGGCGACTACGATCACCCGTATATGGGTGTTGGCCTCCGGGGCGTGTCGCCCCGACTCGCCGAGGCAAACGACCTAGACCCAGCCTCTGGCGTGTACATCGACAGCATCCTTGAGGGCGGCCCGGCGGCGGGCGTTCTGCAGGGAAGTGACGGGGAGACGATGATTTCGGAGGCGGCGATTCCCACTGGCGGTGACGTGGTCAGGCAGATGGGCGACACCCCGACGCCGACGCGACAGGCGCTCGGAAGCTTCCTCGCACTGGAGACCAGTCCCGGCGAGACGGTCGACGTTCTGGTCGAGCGCGACGGGGCACAGGAGACAGTCGCACTCACGCTCGGAACCAGACCAGAGCCGTAGGCCGGTTCAGCGGTTGTGGCAGCGCGCGTCACTACGTTCGGAACCAACCCTGTCCGCGACGCCTGCGACCGGCGGTGAGATACCCGACGACGGCAGCCAGCGGAAGTGTCACCGGGAGTCCCGCGACCAGCAGTCCGATACCTGTACTGCCATCCGCGAGTGTGTAGATGGTAACGCCGGCCGCAGTAACGACGAATAAGTCAGCGACGGTCGCCAGCGCGGCCAGTCGAAGGCGAACCGCGCGCTCGGAGACCGTACCCGCGGCCGCCAGGTCGCGGTACCACAGCAGGACGTAGCCGGCAAACAGCGCCGTCAGACCGGCTGAAACGCCCACAGGGAACCCGATGAGCAGCGAGAACTCTATCCCCGGTTCGAAGCCGGCGGTCACTGCGACGGTTGTGACTGCGAACACGAGTGCACCGAGGAGCAAGGCAACGACGATTCGGACGTGCGTGTTCATACGTATCAGCTTGACGACTCAATATAAATAGCCCATCGCCGCCACGAAGCAGTTCGTCGGGCGGCGCTTCGTACAGCGGCCAGTTCCTTCCACCGGCCGGCTTACTCTAACGGCTCGGCAGCGTCCTGTTCGACCAGCGGGTCAGCGTTGTCGGCTGGCAGCGTCACCACGTCGTCGGTCGAGAGGTCGTACTCGCGCTGGTCGACGCCGAATATCTCGCCCACGTCGTCCGTAATGCGCACCGTTCGTCGGTCCACGTCGGCGGCCCCGGACGCATCAGAACCGCCTGGTGACTGCCGGCCGCCGTCGGCCTGTGTCGGGTCCGTTCCCGGTTCGGGGTCGGACTCAGCGCCGGCTTCGGCCGGTGGGACCGGAACGTCGTCTTCGGCCGGCACGTCCGCCGGGTTGGACTGTCCGGCGGCAGTGGGATTGCTGTCCGTGTCTAGCTCGGGCGGCGGCGTCGGTGCGTCGGAGTCCGCCGCTGGCGGCGACTGGTCTCCGCCGCTGCCCATCATGTCAGCCGCGTCGACGCCCGAGTCCGGTGTCGATACCGGCTCGGACTCATTGGCTGCCGGTTCGTTCGCCGTCTGGTGTGGCTCCGGATCGGGGGCCTGTCGCTCATCGGATTTCGGCTCGTCGCCGACCGCGCCGGTCGGGGCCTCGCCGGCGATCACGTCAAGGACGTGACCCCGATTGGATTCGATAGCATCGACCATCGTTTCGAACAGGTCCCGCTCCTCCCGCGTGAGGCCGTCGTCCTCGGTCGGCATGTCCGCCGCGGCCAGTGACGCCATCTTGACTATCTTGCCGACGCGGCGCTCGTAGACGGCCTCGACAGTCTGTTCTGCGGTCTTGATGTCGTCGGTCAGGCGGTTGACCTCGGGGGAGTCGAACGGGTCCTCGGCGCGCTCGGCCGCGCGCTCGCGCTCGGTCCGGAGCTGTTGAATGAACTGTCCGGCGTCCTCGTAGAACGTCTCGCGCAGCTGCTGAAGCTGATCTGTCTGGCGTTCGCGCGATTGGACGGACTGGAGCTCGTCTACGTTCATTCCTTCCCCTTCTCGGCACGCCCGCGGGCCATGAGAAACACGCCCACGTGCTCTGGTACAGTCTGATTACCCGCCTCCAGTGTAAAGCTATCGCCATCCAGTTCGACAAGCCCGCCGTCGGTCACCTCGACGGTGATGTCGTGACCTCGGAACGTCTCCGGGACGGGGTCGACCAGCGGGTCGAACGCGTCGAGGTCCTCGCGGTCGATACGCTGGACTTCCAGCCCGCTGCCGCCGTGTAGCGAGCCAGGCAGGCGGATGAGTCGGTTCGTGTCCGTTGTCACCGGCTCGTCTATCGGCGCGTTGTCCGCCGCGACGACCTCGTGAAGCAGGATTTTCGCCAACTGGTAGAACGCTGGATGCACGTCGATGTTGCCGGCCTCCAGTTGCTCGTAGTTCGACCGGGCGGCGTTCAGCGCCGCCGTCGCCTTCCCCTCGCCGATGCCGTCGTACTCCTGCAGTCGGTCCAGCGCGTCGGCCTCCTCCATCGCTAGCAGGTCGTCGACGACGGCGAGCATGTGGCGGTGGGCGCGAGCGCTCCAGCCGCCTTCCGTTGAGAGCGTCCGCTTCTGGGCCGGGCTGGACCGGCCAGCCGTGCCGGCGACGGCCTCCTCGTCAACGAGTTCGTCGAACTCCAGCCCGATGCCGCGGACGTAGTCGACGATTTCCCGGCGCGCGTCCCGTTCGAGGTGGCGGATGCGCTCGTCGCGGACGTGGACGTGGTAGCCGCGACCGCCGGAGAAGACGACCGTCAGGTCCTCGAAGCCGAAGTCGTCCTCCAGGAAGTCGAGCAGCCGCAACAGCGCGTCCTTGCACTTTTCGAGCATCTCGGCGTAGCTGTCCTCGCCCAGCACGACGCTGGGCAGGTGGTCGGCGTCGAGGTCGAACACGAGGTCCGAGGAGCGCCAGCCCTTCTCTGCCATCGTAGAGGCGCTCGGTTCGTCATAGCGGCCCGCGGAGAAGTAGACGTGGCGGGGCTTCCGCCGGCCGAGGAAGTCCTCAATTTCGCCGAGGTCCAGCAGCGAGCGATGGCGGACCATCGTCTCGCCGGGGCCCTCAGTCCACGGGATGAACCCCCATTCGCGTTCGTTTGCGGCCGGCGGCGGCGTTACGGATGCCTGGCGGTAGTGGTCGCCGAACCGGCCACGGAGGTACGCGCGGGTCCGCTCTTCCATCGGCTACCTGCTTGGGGAGGTCCCTTGAAAAGCGTTCGCTTAACCGCGCAGGAACTTCGACAGTTTGTCCGTAATCGAGTCCTCTCCAAGTTTGAGGTAGTATGCGTCGCCGCCGTCCTCGTAGTAGTTGTCGATGCGCCGTGTAATCTCGAAGCCGATGTGTTTGTAGAAGCCGAGTGCCTCCCGATTCGTCGCCCGGGCGTGGCAGGTCACGCTGCCGTAGTCCTCGGCGACGCGAGCGACGAGTCGCTTGCCGAAGCCGTGGCCCCTGTACTCGTCGTCGACTGCGAGAAAGAGAATGTAGCCGTCGCGTCGAACCGCGGCGAAGCCGATGAGGCGGTCTCTGGAGCGGTCGATGTAGAGATAGGTGGTCGACCGTCGGTAGGCGTCACGAAAGAACCCCCGTCGCTGCCGGAGGACGCCGTCAGCCTCGCGGATGTCCTCCTTGAGCCGCCACGCCGCGTCGACGTGTTCGTCGTCTCCGCGTTCGACGATCTGTGTCTCGATATTGACGCTCACTGCCGTATAAGTAGTAGAGGCGTGGATATAATTCCACCGCCTACAGAGAGGGGTATCTCAACGCCCAGCGCCGCGAACCGGACGAACAGGGTTAGGTGGATAGCACACGAATTCTCAGGTATGGACACACGCGTACCGAGTTTTATCGGCACCGCCGTCCTCACGCTCGCTCTCCTGTCGCGACCCGCGGCGGCACACGTCGACTACGTGACGGACGGGCCGGGCGAGGCCCTTGACGCGGTAGCGTTTGCGATATCCGTGCTGTCTAATCCGGTGAACGCGGCGGTTTTCGGCGTCTCGGGCGTGGCCGTGACTGTCGGCCTCGTAGCGTATCTCCGGGTCCGGCCGACGATTGCGGACATCGTCATCCTCCGGGACGTACTCGTCGGCTACGCGGACCTCGTCCCGTGGATGCTCCGGCTCAGCGTTGGACTGCCACTCGTCGGTGCCGGTTTTCAGGGGTATCTGTTTGCCCCGACAGTGACGTTTAACCCCGCCACGAGCCCGGCTGTCCGCATCCTGTTCATCGGGTTGGGTTTCACGCTCTTGTTCGGACTCGCGACCCGTATCGTCACGGCGGTCGGGATAGTGACCTACGGCTGGGCGCTGAGCGTCGACCTCGGCGTCATTCTCGCTATGGAGTACGTGCCGGCGTTTCTGGCGCTATTGATTCTTGGCGGTGGTCGCCCGAGCGCTGACCACATGCTCCAGCAGGTCGCCAGCACTGACGGGACCTACTACGGCCGCGTCGACCCGGTCCACTATCTCAAGGCTTTTCTCGACTCGGCGACGGCACCGTACCGCGAGTACGTCCCGGTCATCGTCCGGATCGGCATGGGTGTGACGTTCATCTATCTCGGACTGTTCCAGAAGCTCGCCGAACCCGGTCAGGCGCTTCTGGTCGTAGAAAAGTACGACCTCACTGCCGTCGTCCCCGTCGACCCCGGGATGTGGGTGCTCGGGGCCGGCCTGACCGAGATGCTGGTCGGACTGGTGTTGATATTCGGCTTCATGACTCGCGGGGCCGCGGCCGTGTCCTTTGTCCTGTTTACCACGACGCTGTTCGGACTCCCGGACGACCCGGTACTCGCGCACATCACGCTGTTCGGGATGGCCTCGGCGGTGTTCACGATGGGTGCCGGACCGCTCTCGTTCGATGACTGGTTCGGTCGGCCGGCACAGAGCGACCGGGAGACCGTCGTGTCGGCTGACTGAGCAGGCCACAGCAGTCCCGCAGGTCAGTTCGCGCCGTCCCACTGGTCCAGCTGGGTCCGGTTTCCGCTCGCGTTGTGGTATATTCGTATCGTGTCCTGGCCCCTGACCCGCTGTCCGTAGGCGCTCCCGTTGCTCAGTTGCACGATGTCGCCGGGCACAACGGCCGCCGCGGGCTCCCGGCCGGCCACTTCCGCCCAGGTGACCCGCGCGTCGGGCCCCTCGAACTCGACGTTGCCGGCCTCGAACTCGTCGCCGCGCTCGTGGGTGACGATGAGGGCACCGCTGTCCGCGACGTAGTCGTAGCTGAAGTTCGCCTGCGGGCCGCCGCCGTCATCGTCCTCGATGACGAGGACGTTCAGCCCGACAATCGCCGTCACGAGTAGCGTCATTCCGACGAGTACGGCGACGCCGATGCCCTCTGTCATCCCGACCGTGTCAGTGCTGAGCCGTCCCATAGCCGTCTATCACCCCTAATGTGAGACGGCGTTAAATGCTGTTCGACGGCGAGGGGAAGACACATATCGGTTCAACTCACAGCCACCGGTATGATAGACGAGACTGTCGAGGAGATCTCAGAGATGCAGACCCACAGTTCCTCCGTGGTCGCAGTCAAAGCCGCCCAGGCGCTCCGGGACCTGACTGACAGGGAATACCCGACGGTCGATGACTACCTCCGTTCGCTCGACCGCAACAGCAGCGCCCTCCGGCGGGCGAACCCCTCGCATGCCTCCCTCCACACGACCCAGCACCGGATCGTGAACACCGTCTCAGATGCGGAGCCCGACGACGTGGCGGCCGCCAAGGAACTGACGAACGAGGCTATCGACGACGTTATCGACTCGGTCGAGTCGTCGAAAGACCGCGCCGCTGCACGCGCCGTCTCGGAGATTGCCGATGACGACGTGCTGTTGACGCATGACTTCTCCTCGACGGTCCTTGCGGCCATCGACGATGCTATCGAAGTCGGTCACAGCTTCGAGGTGTACGTTACGGAGTCACGACCGCGCTTCCTCGGCCGAAAGATGACGCGCCATCTCTCCGACCGGGACGGGGTTGACGTGACGCTCATCGTCGACAGCGCCGCCGGCCACTTCATGTCAGAGGTCGACCGCGTGCTCGTTGGCATGGACTGCATCGTCGACGACACGCTGTACAACCGCATCGGCACGTATCCGATTGCGACAGCGGCGGCGGACAACGACGTTCCGGTAACGGTGGTCGGGGCTGCCGCGAAATACGTCGACGGGGCCTTCGCCTTCGAGAACGAGATTCGGTCGCCGTCGGAAGTACTCCGGGAGCCCGCAGACGGATTCGAGGTCGCAAACCCGGCTTACGACGCGACGCCGACGCAGCTACTGGATACGGTCGTCACTGACGACGGGATCCACGAGTACTGAGACGGGCCGCTGTACGTTCGTCCGGTAGTCAGCACGGCGGGTCCTAGTAAGAAAAAGCTGGGTCGAAGGTTCTTGTTACTGGCAGTGAAGAAGCCACGTATGGACGACACTGCCCTCATTCGTCAAACCATCCGCCGGTGTACCGCGGTACTTGTTGTAACGCTTGCCACTGTTGGAGTGAGTCTGCAGCGTTCTTCAGAAGCGAGCTACTTGCTCATACTGGCCACTGGCGCAGTGGTGTATCTCGTTGTTGCGTTCATCAAAGTGGATCCGCCTGCTGAGAACACCAGTCATTCCTCCTCGACAGAGGATGAGAGGTAAGTACGCAGTCTACCGCTGCTGGACGACGGCGTCACAGTCCGGACACCGGAGCTCCAAACTGTTCTCGGTTGCTTTGGCTGTCCAGTCGCCAGTCACTGCGCTCTCGTGACCGCAGTCGGGACAGAACAGCGATGTCTTGGACCGTGTCTGTGGTGGGGGGTCTGAATCGACCGCGCTGGTCGTGTAGATTTCGGTGGAGGTCATCAAGGAAAAGAACGCGCTGTAGGCTGAAAAATGTGTCGGCAGAATGTTTGATTGTTCACGCACGATGTGGAATTATCATAGTTTAAATTCCCCGAATTATGGATATTTGTTCTAGATATTGTCCCTTACATGTACATTCGGTCATCTGGGAACTGCTCGGAATCGGCCGCCTCCATCCGCTCTGTGAGCGCCTGGTAGTGGGCTTGGATGTTCACGGCGAAGGCTTCCAGCGGCCCGGTGTCGATGTCGATTGCGTGGGCCGCTCCCAGCGCGGTGAGCAGTCTGATTGCGGCGGCCGCGTCGGGCGCTTGCGGGTGAGTCGGCGTCGTAAACACGCCGGTCGGAAACGACTCATCAATGCCTCGCGCGACTAGCTCCACACTCAGTCCATCGAGAAATCCGTTCCCCATCGGCCTGATGTCGGTGTCGTCGAGATACGAGTCCCGGTACGCTGGCGTTGCGATGTAGAACGGAACGTGGTCTTCCGGGCCGTGTGCGACGGGAGCGCCGGTGAGCATCGTCATGTTCGAAGCATCTAGTTTTCTCCCAGCAGTCGTGATTGCCGCGGCGAGCGCTCCAGCCTGGGCCGGCGGTACGAACCGCTCACCCACGACGACGGCAAACGACGCTGCCTCGTCCGCGTACAGCCGCGTGTGGTGTCTCGGGGTCCCGTTCTCGAAGGGCGTGATGAACGGCGGTTCCGTCGTCCGCAGGTGGCCGACCTTGTGCATCGAGTCTTGGTCGGCGAGATAATCGACGGCGGTGAGGCCAGCCAGCCCGTACTCAGAGACACCGATTACCAGCGTATCGACCGGTTGCCGGTCATCTGAGAGGACCACCGAAATGTCATCGGAAGACATAGTCGGTCAGTCGGAGTGCGAGGGCTAAGTAGTTCGGGAGGGGAATCCTTTTTTCGTGGCGGGGTTGAATCCCTGGCATGCGTTTTGGCCCTGTCTGGCCGTTGCAGACGCCCACTCCGACGCCGACCGAAGCCGCGACGGAAGTGGCGACAGAAGTGGCGACTGACATCGGTGGGTTGCTCCCGTTCTCGATTCCGGTGTGGGCGGCGAACATCGGGCGGTCTCTGATTGTCATCGGGCTGGCAATCGTTGTCTCCCGTCTTCTCGTCCGTCTTCTCGGTCGACGCGTCGCTCAGCAGTTCCGGCGGCCGAGCCTCACCCGAACGGTTCTGCGCGGCATCCGTGTCAGCGTGTACGTCTTCGCGTTGCTGACTATTCTGAACATCTACGGCCTCCAACTGGGTGACATCGCCCTCTCGGTCACCGTGTTCACGGCCGTGGTCGGTGTCGTGCTCGCCCCGATCCTTGGCAGCTATATCTCTGGGGTGTTCCTGCTGGCCGACCAGCCCTACGAAATCGGTGATATGATCGAACTCGCCGACACTGGCCAGCAAGGGTTCGTCGAGGACATCACGCTCAGACACACGAAGGTGTTCACCCTCGACAACACGTTTCTCGTCATCCCCAACGGGGAGATCCGCCAGCGGGATGTCGTCAACTACTCCGCGGAGGACTCACGGACGCGGCTGTCCCTCGATGTGCTGGTCACCTACGAAAGCGACATCGCTGTTGCGCGGACTCTTATCGAAGCGGCGGCCCGGGAAGTGGACAGCGTCATCTCCGGCGGGCCGAACATCCGCGTCGGTGCGGCCCGATATCCCGCCTCGCCGACAGTGTATATCAACAATTTCGCCGACCACGGTGTGTTGCTGACACTCCGGTACTGGGTGACCGAACCGTACAAACTGCTCGCTGTCCGTTCGAAAGTCCAGACAAACGTCTGGCAGCGGCTGGAAGATGCAGACGTCGAGATCGCCTATCCCCACTCGCACCTGTACTTTGACGACACCAGCGGTGAAATGAACGTCTCACTCAATAACGGGTTTGATGCCATAGACGGCATTGACCGGACCCGTACGGCCACCGGTGACTCACCCGTCCCACCACATCAGGACCCTGATGACCTCGCCGACGAGTGACGGCTAGACTGGGCATCCGGCTCGACGGTGACGATTTCGCAGTCGAGTTCCTCGCGGAGGAACTGTTCGACATCGGGGTCGTCGACCAGCCGGCGGATCATCTGTCGCCAGCGACTCGCCTGTTTGCTCCCGATGACGACGATGTCGGCGTCCTGTGCGGCGACCTCGTCGAGAATAGTCTCTTCGACGAGCATCCCCGACCGGACGACGTACCGCGTCCGCGGGACGTGGCCGAACGACTGCTCGACGGCACGTTTGAGTTCTGTCCGGTCGACACGGTGGCTGTTCTGGTATAGGTTTACATGCAGGACGGTGAGGTCCGCGTCTTCCTCGTCGGCGATCTGAATGGCCTCCGCGAGCGTGGCTCGGGAGTTCTCCGAGAGCGGGTATCTGACCGGGACGACGACCTGTGGCATCGGCCGAACGTACCGTGCCGAGGTTTAAATCGCTAGCGGCGAGTGAGTCTCCCATCGACCGCCGGGTCGATGTCCGTCTCGCGGACGTAGTCGGCCAGCGCTTCGTACTGTACGTCGGCGACGCTGACCCGGTGGGACTCGGTGAGGACCGGAAACTCCAGCTCGGTGTAGTAGAGGTAGTTACTCGTCGCGAGCGTGTAGGTCTCGTCGTCGCGGACCGGCTCTCCGTCGACCCGCAGTCGCTCGATGGTTTGTGTCTCATCGTTCCAGATCAGTTCGACGCCGCTGAAATGAGCGTGCCACCAGCTCTGGTCGCCGAACGCGACCTGTTGTCCGCTTCCCTGTCGACACAGCGTCCGGAGCTCCGCGCCCGTCAGTTCGGCGACAGTCAGCGGTTCCTCGAACGGAACGACAGAAATCATATCGGCGACCGTCAGCGCCCCATCGAGCGGAACCGTGTCGTTCCGGAGACCGCCGCTGTTCTGGAGGGCCACATCTGCGCCCGTCGTCCACCGGTACGCGTCCGCGACGAGGTTGCCGAGCCGACACTCGCCGCCGTAGGTCGTCGCCTGCCGTCGGTCGAGAGGCTCGGCGACATGCCCAACGACTTCGTCCAGTCCAGCTGCGGAGAGTCTGTCCTCGATAGCTGCCGCGAGTCGGGCGTCGACAGGGCCGTCGGCGGCCTCGCGGAACTGCGCAGTCGGTTTCGGCCCGGTGAGGTCCACCTCGACAACGGCCTGGCCGTTGGCTCCGGGTCTGGTGAGCAACGTCCCGGCGACGCGGTCGATACGGCGCTCGTGGACGTGCCCGCCGAGGATTACGTCTACGTCGCAAGCGCGGGCCAGTTTCTCGTCAGCCCGCCCCAGGTGTGAGAGCACGACGACGACGGCCGCCCCGTCGTTCCGAAGCGCTGTGGCCGCTTCGCTGACGGCCTCGACAGGGTCGGTGAACGTCAGCGTCGTCGCCTGTGGATTAGCCGAGGCCGTGTCCGGGCTGGTGACGCCGACGAAACCGACCTGCACTCCGTCGACGGCCCGACTCGCCCACGGTCGGGTCACCCGTCGAGCGAACCGCTCGCCGTCCTGTTCGACGTTCGCAGTCAGCCACGTCTGTGGCGACCGTGCCATAATCGCCCGCGTCGCATCGAGTCCGTGGTCAAAATCGTGGTTGCCCAGCGTCTCGAACGCGGGCGTCAGCGCGGTAAAGAGGTCGAGCGACTGCTCGCCGTCGGTGACCAGCGACAGCACCCCCGGACCGGTGTTGTCCCCGGTGCCGACCACCAGCGCATCCGAGCCATCAGCGGCGGCCACTGTCCCCGCGAATCGACCGATTCGCTCGGGTGTGTCGTACGCTTTCTCCACGTCAGAGTATTGAATCAGCCGGGGACTCACACCCACAGTGCAGGGGAACCAGTCACTAATGGTTTCCGCAGTGATTTAGCCGCTGGCCTGTCATGATCACGTATGGACGCACTCGACGGTCCTGACGAGGAGACACTGTATGTCGACCGCAGCGACGGCGACATCGGCACGAAAGGCGCGTTTTACGTCGTCTACCGCGACGCCGACCGCGAGCGGCGCTGGGGCTATTTCTGTAGCAACTGCGAGACGTTCAACAACGCGATGGATTCGATGGGGCGCATCCGCTGTAACGACTGCTCGAACCTCCGCAAGGCCGAGGAGTGGGACGCCGCCCACGAGTGACAGCGGACCCGGGCGACCGGACTGTTTTCCCTTCTGACCGCCTCGGTGAGTCGGACAGTCGCTCAGAGAACCGGTCCCCTGCCAGTACCGATCCACCCGCTCAGCGCAGCCGCCGTCTGTCCCAGTGAACTGTCAGATAGGTGTCTAGTGGGAACGTTTATGCAATAGCCAATGATACTAACTTTCAGATGGGGGCCGTTACCACATCACTCGACGAGCAGGCCCGGTCGATATTCGACGACCTCGGATACACCGTGTCGCGCACTGGCACCGAACTGCGAGCGGAACACGACTGGCGGGTCGTCACGGTCTCAGTGCTCGACTCGCAGGACCCAATACCAGAGAGCGGCAATCTGCGCTGTTTCGTCACACGCACTGGCGAGGCAACACACCTCAGCCGCCGTCTCAATCGGCTAGACGTATCATATGACTGGGCCGTCATTGAAATCACCGAAGATGGCGACTACGAGGTGGTTCGTCACCCCGACGACACAGCCATGTCGGCTGACGCCAACACTTAGGAGTCTCTCCGTTCACCATCCGGCGTGCAAGTCGGTGTCATCAATCGAGCACTCGAACAGCTAGTCACGAACGTCGTCGACGCACTCCCGCGGCTTATAACCGCGTTCGTCTTTCTCGCCATCGCTGCAGTCGGCATCAAGGCAATCATGTTCGTCGTCCAGGCCGTTCTGAAGCGGTCGCTACCCGGCGAATCACCCGTGTACCGACAGTTTCTGTCGGTGATCGTACTCGTGTTTCTGTGGTTCGGCGTGGCGCTCTCGTTCCTCTCTATCGTCGGCCTGACCGTCATCGCCGCATCTCTCGGAACGGCGGCCGGATTCCTCGCACTTGGCGTCTCGTACGCGCTCTCGGAGATGATAAAGGACGCCGTCGCGGGCGTCTATCTCCTCCGCGACCCCGACTTCAACCCCGGTGACACGGTCAAAGCCGGCGACACCACCGGCGAGGTGGCCGCCATCGAACTCCGGAAGACGCGGTTCCGTGTCGACGGTGACACCGTCGTCAGAGCTAACACGGCCATCGAAGAACGCTGGACGAAAGTCAGCGCCGAGTCCTGAACGAGGGCGAGTCCCGCGCTACCCGTTCACACGAGGTGTTTAAGCCTCTCGCCATCATATTCGATGTATGTTCGTCGGGCATGCGCTGTTTGCGTTCGCCCTCGGAGCCCTCGCCGCGTGGTGGCTTGGACTCTCGCGCGAGCGAGCGGTCCAGTTGGGCGTCGTGGCCGGCCTGTTCGCCGCAACTCCCGACGTTGACATCGTCTACGCCCCCTTCGGACTCCTCGTCGGGGCTGCCGAGAACCTGACAGCGGACGGCTTCTGGGAGACAGCGAACGTCGTCCACCGCGGGCCGACACACTCGCTCGTGCTGGGGGTCGTACTCGCCGCCGCGGCCGGCCTCTGGGCAAGTAACTCTCGGACTGGCCGAGCCCTCGTGCTGGCCATCGGCGTCGCACTGACTGTTCTCACGGGCACACTTAGCGGTCCCGTCGCAGGACTCGTGACGCTCGTATTCATCGTAGCCGTGCTTGGTGTCGCCACAGTCGCACAGTCACGCGACATCAGTTCCCGGACGGTGGCGGGGCTGGCCCTACTGGGACTGCTTACCCACCCGTTCGGTGACCTCTTTACTGGCGGCCCGCCCCCGTTCTTCTACCCCTTCGACGTGAGCCTCGTCGCCGAGCGGGTGATACTCCACCCCGACCCGACGACGCACCTCCTGGCGGCGTTCGCCATCGAACTCGCGACGGTGTGGCTCGCCGTGTGGACGTACGCCCACCTCCGCGGATACGTGCTGACCGAACTCGTCCGTCCCCGGGCAGCGCTGGGAATTGGCTACGGGGCAGCTGTCCTGTTCTTGCCCGCACCGACGCTCGAAGAGTCGGCACACTTCGTGTTCAGCGTCCTCGCGCTGGGCGTCGTCGGTGCACCGACTCGGCCCTTCAGTGACGGTGTCGACTGGCTGGAGACAGTCGTGACGGGGCTGGCAGCGGTGACCATCGCCGCACTCGCGTACGCCATGGCATATGGGGCTGTCTGAAACAGTCCCCGCCGATATCGGTCGATAGGGTTTTTCCAGTCCGGGCTCACCAGACAATATGAGCCGAGACGTGGCGCGGTTGCTCCGGGACAGGCGCGTCAACGCCCTCGCGGCGTGGTGCATCGTCGCTATGCTGGCGGCCGTTTCGGTGACAAGTGCCGTTCAGGCCGACCTGTTGTGGGCCGGATTCGCGGCGGCCGTTGCGGCGCTGGCGCTGTTTCCGCCGGTTCTATTGCGCAACCGGGACGCCATGCTCCCCTGGGAAATCCTCTTGCTTGCGGCGTCGCCCGTCGTTGGCCGTCTGTTTGCAACGCTCTCGATGACCGGCAATCTCGCGACCTACCTCTCGGTTGCCGCCATCGCGCTCATCCTCGCCGTCGAACTCCAGCTCTTTACGCCCGTCCGGATGACGCCCCGGTTCGCCGTCGTCTTCGTCGCCATAACCACGATGGCTACCGCCGGCGTCTGGGCCGTCGTCCGCTGGGTAGCCGACCAGTTTCTCGGGACCACCTTCATCCTCGATCCGACGGTGTCCGAACACGTCATCGAGGAAGCGGTGATGTGGGAGTTCGTCGCGTCGACTATCGCCGGCATCGGTGCCGGCGTGGTTTTCGCGTACTACGTCCGCCGGCAGGCCGGGATCAGCCGCGTCCCCGAGGAGGTCCAGTCGGACGTATGAGGGTCCGTGACCGCTTCAGCATCAGCACAGCGACACAGCAACGGCTTTCGCGAGCCCTGTCACTCGCACTCATCGGCCTGCTTGCGGTTGGGATCGAGCGAGGCAACGTCGGTATCATCGTCAATTCGGGCGTCGCCATCCTCGTCACGCAACTCCCGGCGCTGCTGGAACGGGACTACGGCATCGCGCTCGACCCAGCATTGACTCTGTGGATCACCTCAGCGGCGTTCTTCCATGCACTCGGGACCGTTGGTCTCCCGGGGGCCGAGGAGAACTTCTATGTCACCATCTGGTGGTGGGACCACTTCACCCACGCTCTCTCGTCGTCGGTCGTCGCCGCGGTCGGGTACACGACGGTTCGCGCGCTCGACGAACACACCGATGAGATCTTGATTCCCCCGCGGTTCATGTTCGTGTTCCTCCTCCTGTTCGTGATGGCATTCGGCGTCTTCTGGGAGGTTATCGAGTTCTCGATCAGCCTCGCCGCGTCGGCGACCGGGAACGACACGATTCTGACACAGTTCGGGCTCAGCGACACGATGCTCGATCTCGTTTTCGATGGTATCGGCGCCATTATTGTGGCTATCTGGGGGACCGCACATCTCACCGACGCTGTCGGTCACGTCGAGGCACTGTTGAACCGCCAGTCGCAGTGACCTGTCCGTAGTTTTATCACATCGGTGTGTGAACAAATGTCACGCAGATGGTTTTCAAAAAGATCACACTCATCGGAACCAGTTCGGAAAGCTTCGATAAAGCCGCCGACGACGCCATCGAGCGCGCGGAGGCGACACTGGACAATCTCAAATGGGTCGAAGTGGAAGAACTCGGCGTCGAAATCGCCAGCGTCGAAGGTCGCGAGTACCAGGCCGAGGTCGTCGTAGCGTTCGAACTCGAAGAGTAGCTACGTTCGGAAGGACTCGCCACAGCCGCATTCGCTGACCACGTTCGGGTTCTGGACGTGGAACCCGGCCCCTTGCAGGCCGCCCTCATAGTCGAGTACTGACCCTTCGATGTAGTCGATACTGGCGTCGTCGACGAACACGCGAAGCCCGTTGCGCTCGAACACTTCGTCGTCGTCTTCCGGTTCGTGTTCGAACCGCATCCCGTATGAGAGGCCGGCGCAACCGCCCTGTTGGACGTACAGGCGGAGCCCGGACTCCTCGACGTCCATGCCTTCGCTTTCGAGAAGGTCCAGTGCCTCTCCCGCTGCCTGCTCGGTGACGGCTACGTCCTCGCCCCCGAGGTTCGGGTCGCCGTCGTCCGCTGTGCTGCTCATACACAAGTATCCACGCCCGAACGTGTTAACAGTGACGCCGGTGGAACACCGTGGCAAGCGTCAGAGACGGACGGCCACCGGGAACCGCGTTACTCCTCGAACCGTTTGCGGACGCTCTGGGCGTGGGCTTCCAGCCCTTCGGCTTCGGCGAGGGTTGTAATCGTGTCCGAAATATCGTCCAGCGAGTCCTTCGAGAGTCGCTGGACCGTCGTCGACCGGACGAACGTGTCCACGGAGAGGCCGCCGGAGACTCGTGCGCTGCCGCCGGTCGGCAGGACGTGGTTCGTCCCGGTCGCGTAATCGCCGGCCGCAACAGGGCTGTACGGGCCGAGGAACACGGACCCGGCGGAGGGAATCCGTTCGAGGAGCGATTCGTCGTCGTCGGCCTGAATCGAGAGGTGCTCGGCGGCGTACTCCTCGGCGAAGAGGACAGCCTCGCTCATCGAGCGAGCGAGGAGGACGCCGGACGCGTCGTTGTCCAGCGCGGCGCGGATGACCGCCTCGCGCTCCCGGCCGTCGGCCTGCTCGTCAACGGCCTCGACGACTTGCTCGGCGAGGGTCTCGTCGTCGGTGACGGCGACGACGGAGGCGTTCTCGTCGTGTTCGGCCTGTGCGACGAGGTCCGCTGCGACCAGTTCCGGGTCCGCGTCGCCGTCGGCGACCACCATGACCTCGGAGGGGCCGGCGAGGAAGTCGATGGCAACGTCGCCACGGACCTCGGCCTTCGCCGCCGTGACCCAGCGGTTGCCGGGGCCAACGACAATGTCGGTCGCGCTGACGGTTTCAGTCCCGTA
The DNA here is from genome assembly GCF_003666065.1 of Haloarcula sp. Atlit-7R. Lineage (NCBI taxonomy): Archaea > Methanobacteriati > Methanobacteriota > Halobacteria > Halobacteriales > Haloarculaceae > Haloarcula > Haloarcula sp. Atlit-7R. Next base: position 148,876 of record NZ_QXIK01000001.1, read on the forward strand.
GGCGAGCGCCGCGATGGCCTGTGCGCCGCCGACCTGATAGACGGCGTCGGCTCCGGCGACGTGGATAGCCGCCAGCGTGACGGGATTGACCTCCTCGGCCGGCGGGGTGGCGACGGCGACGTGCTCAACGCCGGCGACTTTCGCCGGGATGACACCCATCAGCACGCTCGAAGGGTAGGCCGCTGTGCCGCCGGGCGCATACACACCAGCGCTATCGAGCGGCCGGTACCGACGGCCGAGTTCCCGTCCGTCGAAGTCGTCGCGCCAGTCTTCGGGGACCTGTCGCTCGTGGAACGCGCGGATGTTCGCCGCGGCGTCCTCGATGGCCTCCCGCACCTCGTCGTCGATCTCCTCGTAGGCCCGCTCGGCGGCGTCCGTGATGTCGATGTTGCCCACCGACACGTCGTCGAACTCCTCGGCGAAGCGCCGGAGCGCCACGTCGCCCTCCTCGTGGACCTGCGAGACGATGTCGCGCACGTCGTCTCTGACGGCGTCGACGCCGGCGTCGCGGTGGAAGAAGGCGGCCCGCTCGTCGGGACCCAGGTCGGCTATCGTCCGTACGTTCATACACCCGGTTCGGGACGGGGCAAAAAACGGGTTTCCCTTCTCGTCAGCGTTTTCCGACACTCGGGCGTACACCGGCTATGGCCTCAGTCGACGACCACCGTCGCCGGACGACCGACCTCCCTCCAGCGACGACGGAGTATTTCGCGCCCGAACTGGCGACTATTGACGGCTATCTGGAGACAGTTCCACCGGCTATCGATCCGGCGGCCGGCGACGCCGCAGTCGGCCCGATACACGGGCTCCCGTGGTTCTACATCGCCGACCTGACCGGGTGGCGCGGCAGCACGCTCGCCCGGCTGCTGGCCGCTGAGCAGGACTGTCGCTGCTACGAACTCTCGGCCGGTGCCGCGGACGCGCTCCCGGCCCTGTGGTCCGTGATCGACGAGAGCGATGACGGGCCCGTCGTGCTCCATCTGGAACTACAGGGCGAGGGCGGGCGGATTCCGCGCACGCTACAGGAGGCGCTCCGGCGGGGCTACACGCACACGCCCGACGGCTGGGACGAGCCCGTGAGCGGCGAGCCGTCGAACCTCCACGTCGTCTTCACCGATACGAACCCCTCGAAGCGGCTGGCAGCACCACTACCCGCCGCGACCACGCCGACCACCGGCGCGGTCCTCTCGTATGCGCCCCGCCGGAGCATGCTCCCCGAGCGACCCGACGGGACGACGATGCTCCCGGACCCGCCGGCGCTCCGCGACCGCGAGGCCGAACTGGAGCAGTTCCTGCTGGCCGCCCTCGATGGCTACGGCGACGACGACGCCAGACAGCAGTACGTCGACCGGGCCGTCGAAATTCTCTCAATCACGCACTCGCTCATCGGCAAGCGTGACCTGCTGTTCGACGTGTCGCCGCGGCTGGCGCTGAAATACGGGGGCCTGCTGGACCAGATTTCGGTCGGGGCGGCGACGGACCGACTCGGACGGGACGTGCTCGGGCAGGTGCCACAGAGTCCGGGGAGCGAGGACATTCGGGCGACGCTGCGGGACCTGCTACCGGAATAAGGCGCTAAAACCAATAATCTGAGAGATTGTCGGTTTCTTTGACTGAGACCCGCTGAAAAATCGGAGTGAGGTTGTTTGAATTGCTTAGACGCACTTCGCGTCCAAGTCCCGCGATAGCGCAACACTGGCCCCGTCACCCGAAGCGGTGAGATCGACAGCGACGGCCTCTGCTACCGTCGTGTTCACGCACTCGACAGTCGCCACCACACTGCCCTGTTCGCCGCTACTGAGCGACGCCGGAGCGTCAACGGCCGTAACGTTCAATCGTTGATTGTCCTCGTGACCGGTCACCGCCGTCTTGAGATTCATAGGACTGTCGAACCGGTTCTCGACAGTCAGCAGCGTCACGTTCGCGGTCGTGTTGCGCTCGACTGCGACCGACTGTACGTCGATACCCAACAGCGCATCCTCGTCGTCTGCGACGGTTACTTCTATCGAGCGGTCAGCGGAAACGGCGGTAAACGCCCCCGTCTGAACGACGAGTGTCATCGACACCGCAAGCGCACACAGCGCAACCGACACGGAACTGAGCTTCACTTGTCGCTCACCCCCGGCGGCTTCTCGGTCCCACCGAGCCGGAGCCGCGAATACGTGACGTACGTGTGGATGGTGGCCGAGACCAGCAGCGTCACCACGATGAACGCGGCACAGGAGAATTCGGGAATCGACGCCAGCGGCCCCAGATCCGCCCACGCACCTGTCAGCATGACAATCCCGAGCCCCGCGAGTCCCAGATAATAGAGACTCCAGGGGATGTCGGCTCCCGGCACCACGTCGAGGTACACCTCCAGATCGGCGACATTCTCGTCCAACTGCACCGTCTCCCGCGTCGCGTCGTACTGCACGAAGCCCCTGTCGTCCATCTTCGGGAGGTGGTGCTGATGCAGCGCCGTCTTCACGCGCTTGGTCTCCGCTGACGATAAGTCCCGAGTGGACTTGTCGTTCTCCCACGCCGCCACCTGTTCGGCCACCTCTCTGAGGTAGACTTCTCGGTCACGTTGTTTTAAATAGTGAAATACGTACCGCCGACGCCTGTTGCTGAGTATCTCGAATACTTGGTCCTCCGTGGGCCGCTGATTTCGGTCCTGTCCTCCACCGCCCTGGGAAGTATCGACTACTGTCTCGCTCATACATACTGCCACCACGCAGTTCCCGCAAACTGTGAAATGTTATGACACCACATAGTTAATAAATATACACTTATTGATAAGGTGACGCTATCATTTAGCCAACACCCTCAGTTCTGCGGGCCTGGCGAGTAAGGCCTGATTAGAATCCTGCAAACACCGATTGCACACCGCAAACGATGATTGCAGCGGCGCAATCTGTCTCTGCAGTGTGGCCGCTGTGTATACCAAAGGGGTGATAGGTTATTGCTGCAAGTGAGCGCACCTCAGGCGTGGTGTCGGTGACGTGACTGGTCGAACGGGTGTGCACACGGAGACAACACAATGCAACGACGCAAATTCCTCGTCGGAATGGGATCGCTCGCCGCCGGTTCGGCGGCTGCAATGGGTACTGGTGCAGTTGACAGAGTGACTGCAGGACGGGATGTAAGCATATCCGTTGTTGGTGATGCTAGTGCCGAAGTCCAATTAGTGGCTACGAGTAAATATGCTAGCTATAATAATGATGATGCTCTTGAACTTGACCTGCCAGATCTAAACCCAGACGCAGACTTAGAATTTTACGACCTATTCACGATAAGGAATGCCAGTAACCAGTCACTCGGAATTTTTGTTGATAATGCTGGGGCTGCGGCTAGCAATGACCGAGAGGAACCACCAGTTAATGCGAATATGTACGATGAAGTAAAAAATGCTCTGGGTACCGCACAGCATGGGTGGTTTGATGAGGACAGAAATGCTGGAAAAATCAATCAAGGAGAAGCAATGCCGAGTGCCTATAGAAGTGGAAGCACCAATGATACTACCAAAGGTTGGAACCCTGCAAGCGATCCGTATATCCTTCGCCCAGGCAAAGAATTAACGCCGGATTGGTACATATTTGATATACCTGGTTCAGGTGCGAGTGTCTCTGCTACTCTGGATGTTTGGGCCTTCTCGCAGGAATTTGCCCAAGTAGCTGAGAAGGGTCCATAAAATATAGCAGTATATTTTATTGATTGTATAGATGCCCAGCAGATACTGGTTTGTGAGATTATTTTATAGATTGTTGCTCTTTTTTGTCGTAGTACTTATTATTGGACAAATTTTCGATCATCCAGTCCTGCTTAGCTTCGTTGAGACTGGCAGCATGGAACCGACATTAAATGTCGGGGATGGATTTGTCTCTATACCATCATTTGTAATCGGACCAGTTTCAGAGGGTGATGTTGTCGTCTTCCGCGCAGAGGAAATCCAAGGTGGCGGCCTGACAACCCACCGAATCGTTGGGGAGACTGATCGCGGATATATCACAAAGGGAGACGCCAATCCGTTCACGGATCAAGACAGCGGTGAACCACTAGTCAAAGACGAACAAATAGTCGCAGTCGTCTGGCAACCAGGCGGCAAGGTGCTGGCAATTCCCGGTATCGGAACAGTTGTCACTGGGACCCAGGATGTCTTGCGGACGGTACAGGGGACACTCGCTGCTGCACTCGGAACCCGCTCGCTGCTCGGCGTCCAGGGGCTGGCCTACCTCATCTTCGCGCTCTCGATACTGTTCTATGGGGTCGATACGTGGCGGGACAGCAGCCGGGACCGGACCTCACGGGAGCGGTTCCGCGACACCGGCACGAGCGCACACCTACTTATCGCTGTCTTCACCGCTATCATCGTCCTCAGCGCGACAGCGGCGATGGTCGGCCCCGCCGGTTCCCAGCAGTTCGGCGTCGTCAGCGCGGAAAGCGATTCACCGGGACCGCGTGTCATCGAACAAGGGACCAGCGAATCGGTGACCTACCCCATCGGCAACGGCGGCGTCGTTCCGGTGGTCGTCTTCCTCGAACCGGGGAGTGACACAGTCGGTGTTCAGCCCCGAGAGCTGTCGGTCCAGTCGCGGTCTGTCCAGAACACCACACTGACGCTTTCCGCACCGCCGGAGACCGGCTACTACCGCTACTATCTCACAGAGTACAGATATCTAGCGCTGTTGCCACAGAGTACGATACGCGCGCTGTACCAGGTCCACCCCTGGGCGCCCATCGTCGTCATCGACGCCATGCTCGGGATTCCATTCTACCTCGTGGGCGTGTCGCTCGCTGGCTCCGGACGAGTGCGTGACCGGTCGCGTGAGAGGGAGTCGTCATTCGGGGTTCGACTCCGTAGAGGAATCCAGAATCTGTATCGGTAGTCTTCCGTCCCCGAGGTATTGGAACCATAACAAAACAGGTTCCCTTTCCGAATCATGCCATGGCACGGAGGTGGCTCCGGGTTCGGGAGATACTCGACGCGCAGTTCCTCGGTATCGTCGCGGTGCTAGTCATCGTCACCGCGGCGGGTGGGTGGCTGACCTATCAGGGGCACGTGAATCTGGGAACCACGACCGAGCAGGAAATTGTGTCAGTATGGGAAACAAACGGGACATTCACACACGCGGCGGCCGTCAGCAACGAGAACCCGGTGTACGATGTGGGAACGACGCTACGGGCACAGCCGCTGTATCTGGACTCTATCACACCGATACTGAATGGCAGTTTCGTGTTCCAGTATACTGCCAGTGAGAGCGGGGCTTTGGATTTGCGCGTAAGCCAGCAGTTCAGGAAGCGGAAGGTTGTAGAGCGTGATGCCGGCACAGCAGAGATCTGGCAGACTACGACAGGCTTCGGTAACAGAACGGCCGAAGACGTGGAGCCGGGATCGACCGTCCAGATCCCGTACGCGGTCAACGTGACGCAAGCACGAAACGAGTCACAGCAGATCGACGACCGGCTGGATAATCCACCGGGAGAGCTACAGATGAGCGTCTTTACCACGGTAACTATCACGGGCACGGTCAACGGTCAGGAAATCTCACAGACTCGCGAATATACCATGCCTATCACACTAGAAAGCGGTGGATACAGCGTCAACGCAACAGGGGCAACAAATCAGGAGGAGACGACTCGCCCCGTCGAGGTACCACAAGAACCGGGGACCCTCCAGTCGGTCATGGGACCGCTCCTGTTCGGTATCGGATTCGTCGGCCTCGTGGGGCTGTTTGCAGCCCGGGCTCGTAATGCGCTATCACTCACCGACGCCGAACGGGAGCGACTCGCGTTCGAGGACGACCGAGACACGTACGACGAGTGGATCAACAGAATCGAACTGCCGGGCGAGACCGCTGACCTGCCGCGGGCAGAAGCGGACTCTCTCGGTGATCTGGTCGACTTCGCCATCGACACCAATAACAGCGTCATCGAGAATCCGGACGACGGCGTGTTCTTCGTACTCCACGACGGGTACCGATACGCGTACGAACCGCCGGCGCTCGACGAGCCAGAGGGTGACCAGACAGATCGGAGTGAACCTGATGGTGCCGATGCGAATAGGGGAATGTTCACCCCGAACGAACTGACCGATGGCGAACCGGACGCGAACGCGCCCGGAGAAACCAGTCCCGATGACGCGGATCACAGCGGTGAGTAAGGACCCGTTACACCACACAATACTGGAAACATGTTACTGGGGTTGTTACACCTTACCAGTCATACGACAGCTGTAAGCCGCGCCAAACGCGAACAACATCGCCGAGAGCCCCAGGCCGTACAGCGAGACCCCGATCGGGGCGTTGAACCGACCGGGTGCATCCCACTGTGACGGATATGTCGTGACAAACAACAGGACGGCGGCGCTACAGATGGCCGTCCCGCCTATTGCGACAGCCGTCGTTCTGTGGCTGCCGAGGAGCATCGCGACAGCACCGAGGACGAACACGGGAATTCCCAGGCCGGCGGCCACGATAGCGAGTTCGCGGACAGTGTAGAACTGACTTGTTCCGTACGTAGCGGTCTCGTTCCAGAGGAAGACTCCCCAGCCGACCACGGTCAGTAGCAGTCCCCCCATCGTCAGCCCAGCGCCGGCGTATACGTCGACCTCCGAAACCGCCTCCAGAGAGCCGATGTAGCGCTGATAGCAGTCCAGTAGCATGTTGTCGGGCTTCTCTGTCGCCATACTCTCACTGAGACCGACTACCATACTTGTTATTATTCGAATACTTACAGTAACAGTGGATTTCACCCACGCCCATCAGTTCAGTTCGGCGACGCCCGGAACTCTGTCGAGTTCAGTTCGCGTCGCTGACGATTTTGACGACCGCTCCCTCTTCGAGTTCCGTCTCGTCGCTGATACGGCGGTTCTCGCGGGCATCGACGGCGTGGATGTAGCCGTCGCCGATATCCGAGTGGACGGCGTAGGCGAGGTCCGTCGGCGTCGACCCGCTGCGCAGCAGGAACGCGTCGGGGAGGACGTTCCCCTGACCGTCGGTCCAGTGGGTCTCGTTCTGGACGGGATACGCTGTAAAGTGGTCGAGCAGGTCGTAGACGGCGGTGTCGAGCGCGCCCTGGACGCCGGTGCCGCCCCACTCCTCCATCACGTCGCGGATGCGGTTCAGGCCCTCGCGTTGCTGGTCGCTCACGTCGCCGACGATGTCGAAGTCCGGGTCACCCGGGTCGTAGTCGATGACGCCGGCCTGCGCGGCGTTGCGTAGCGCGAGTTCGCCGTCGGCCGTCGCCGGCACGACCACGTCGGCGGCCGCCTGCAGGGCCTCGATGTTCTCCTCGGGGGCGATGTCGGCCTTGTTCGCGACGACGACGAGCGGCTTCGTCCGCTGGCGGATCTCCGTCGCCAGCGCCTCACGGTGCTCGTCGGTCCAGGCGATAGGGTCCTCGGGGTACTCCAAGTCCCGCAGGGTGCGGGCTACGTCCAGTTCGGAGGCCCCGACGCCGGCCAGCATGTCCACGAGCGACTCGTCGAGCTTGAAATCCGGCGACCGGGACTGCCGCTCGATGGACTCCCAGTTGCGCTCGACGATGCTGGCGAGCCACAGGTCCATCTCCTCCTCGATGAAGTGAACGTCCTCGACCGGGTCGTGCTCGCCGACCTCGACGGGTTCGCCCTCGGCGTCGGTGCCGCCGGAGGCGTCGACGACGTTGAGAATCACGTCGGCGGTCGACAGTTCGTCGAGGAACTGGTTCCCGAGGCCACGGCCCTCGTGAGCCCCGGGGACGAGGCCGGCCACGTCGATGAGTTCTACCGGGACGTACCGCTTGCCCGCCCGGCAGTTGTCGTCGCCACAGCGCTCCTCCCGGTCGAGACAGGGACAGTCCGTGCGGACGTGGCTGACCCCGCGGTTGGCGTCGATGGTCGTGAACGGGTAGTTCCCAACGTCCACGTCGGCCATCGTCGCCGCCTTATAGAAGGTAGACTTGCCGGCGTTCGGTTTGCCGGCCAGCGCGATAGAGAGCATGTCAGCCCCTACCAGTGGCCGTCGAAAGGGGGTTTCGGTTCGGCCTTACGGGCTGACCCACTCGCCGCGCTCGTCGCTGCGCGCTACGGCGTCGAGGACCCGCTGTGCCGCGAGCCCGTCGGCGAAAGAGGGCTCCTGCGTCCCGCCCTCGGCGACGGCCGTGAGGAACTCGTAGTTCTCGTGGACGAACGTGTGCTCCCAGCCGATGACGTGGCCGGGGGGCCACCAGTGGTCGACGTAGGGGTCGTCGGCGTCCGTGACCAGCACCTGCTGGAAGCCGCGGTCGCCCTCCGTGAGCACCTGCAGTTCGTTCAGCCGTTCGAGGTCGAACTTGATTGCGCCCTTCGACCCCTCGATTTCGATGTTGTGGGCGTTCTTGTGGCCGTTGGCGACCCGGGACGCTTCCAGCGTGCCCATCGCCCCGTTCTCGAAGGCAATCTGGGCGCTGTAGGCGTCGTCGACGGTCACCGGACGGGTCTCGTCGCTGCCCTCCACGGGACGTTCGTCCGTGAACGTCCGGAGGTGCCCGCTCACGTCCGTTATCTCGCCGGCGGCGTCGCCGAGCAGGAACCGGGCCAGGTCGACCGTGTGGGAGCCGAGGTCGCCCAGCGCCCCGCTGCCGGCCATCTCCTCGTCGTTGCGCCAGGACCACGGCGCGTCGGGGTCGACCAGCCAGTCCTGGAGGTACTGGCCGCGGAAGTGGTGAATCTCGCCGAGTTGGCCGTCGTCGATGAGTCCCTTCGCGTACTGGATAGCCGGGACGAACCGGTAGTTGAACGCCGCACCCGCGGGGACGTCGGCGTCAGCGGCCGTTTCGGCCATCTCCTCGGCGGTGTCGAGCGTGGGCGCGAGCGGTTTCTCACAGAACGTCGGCGTCCCGGCCTCCAGCGCGGCGATGGACGGCTCGGCGTGGACGTGGTTCGGGCCGAGGTTGTAGAACACGTCTACCTCGTCAACGATATCCCGCCAGTCCGTTGCAGTCCGGTCGAAGCCGAACTGGTCGGCCGCGTCGGCCAGCGCGTCCTCGTCGCGGCCGACGAGCACGTCCTTGTTGACGGCGGGCGCTTCGGGGAAGAACATGGGCAAGCGGTCCAGCGCGTTGGCGTGGGCCTTGCCCATGAACTTGTAGCCGAGCATGCCGATATCGAGGGTCATACACGGCTGTTCACCCGGGACCGAAATAACGCTCAGGGTGACGGCAGGGCGGCGGACCGCCGCGAGGGAAAAGCCAAAACCGGATGCGCGTGTTGATACTCCATGGCCACTGAAACGACCGTTCGTATCGAGGATATCATGTCGACGCCGTTAGAGACGATTTCTGCCGACGAAACCGTCAAAGCGGCCGCGACGCAGATGCAAGCGCAGAACATCAACGGCATCTTCGTGCCGGGGGCAGAGGCGGGCATCATCACCACCACCGACATCGTTGATGCCGTCGCAAGCGGGAAGGACCTCTCGTCGGCGACCGTCGGCGACGTGATGACGTCGCCGGTCGAGCGGGTGACGACCTCGCTCGAACTGGGCGAGGCCGCCGCCATGATGACGACTTACGACATCAAGCACCTCCCGGTCATCGACGAACACCAGGACTACGTCGGCATGGTGTCCTCGACGGACATCACGCAGGCGCTGTCCTGAATTGCGGCTCTTTTCGGCGCCGCGTCGCCGGCTATATGAAATCGTCCAGCCCGGCCGCGTCACCGCCGTTGTCGCCCGTGCCGGGAAGCGCGTCGGCGATAGCCGAGGTGAACGAAGAGAGGCCGCGGGTCTGGTACCAGACTGTTCCGGGGCCGGTGAAGTCCATCACGAGGCCCTCGCCGCTGAGCAGCGTCGACTTCAGCCCGCCGACGCGGTGGGCGTCAAAGTTGACTGACTCCTCCCAGGCGACGACATGGTCGTTGTCGATTGTGTAGGACTCACCGGCGTCGAGTTCGACGGTCTCCAGTCCGCCGAAGGCCTCGATAAGGACGTTCCCGGTCCCTTTCAGCGCCAGCGGCGTGATGCTCGCGCCGGCCAGCAGCGACTGGATACCGCCGAACTCCGAGTCGATGTCGATGGCGGGGTCGGCCGCGAGGAAGGCCCCGTCGACGGCGTACAGCGTCTCGCCGGCGAGTTCGTGGTGGTGGACGTCGCCGGGCGTCGGCGGCGCGAGGGTGACGATGCCGGGACCGCCCTGGGCCGTGAACTCGTTTGCGAGCAGCGATTCACCGCCAAGCATCGATTTCGCGGAGCTAAGAAGGCCGTCCCGGCTGGTTGTGGTTTCGATGTCGATAGTCGGCGAGTGGCTGACCATCGCGCCGGGTTCGGCGAGTATCGACTCGCCGCTGTCGAGGGCGGCGCGGACGTGCGTGTACGAGGGCTTGTGTGTAAGTTCGATATCCATAGAGTGTCACTGGATACGGGAATCCGGTCGTATTATCTCACAGACACTATATAAGCCTACGTGCCGAGAAAGCCGCGTCGCTCGTTGTACCGGTCACTCAGCCCAGTAAGCGTCGCCGGGCCGAGTCTCGAAGACAGCGCGGTCGAGTACGTCGACCGCTTTCTCCAGCCCCTCACGTGCGCTGGTCAGCGAGTCCTCGTGTTCGATAGAGAGCGCTCCGTCGTAGCCGACCATCCGCAGTGTCGACACCACGTCTTTCCAGTGGGACTCGTCGTGCCCGTAGCCGATAGAGCGGAACAGCCACGACCGGTCTGCCTCGTCCGTGTACGGCGCAGTGTCCAGTACGCCCTTCTCGCGGGCGTTTGACTCGTACACTTTCGTGTCCTTGGCGTGGACGTGGTGGATGGCGTCGTGCTCACCGAGCAGGCGGATCGCCTCGGTCACGTCGATGCCCTGCCAGTACAGGTGCGACGGGTCGAAGTTCGCGCCGATGCGGTCGTTCGTCCGGCGGCGCAGTTCGAGCAGGCCGCGGGGCTCGTAGACGAGCATGTTGGGATGCATCTCGATGGCGACGTCCACGTCGTGTGCGCCGGCGTGGGCCGCGAGGTCCGACCAGTACTCGTCGGCGACGCGCCACTGGTACTCGTGGGCGTCGGCGTGTTCGGTCGGCCACGGCGCGGTGATCCAGTTCGGAACCTCGTCGTCGGGGCCGCCGGCAGGCAGCCCGGAAAAGCCCGTGACGGTGTTTACGTCGAGCTGGTCGGCCAGCCGAATCGCTTCCCGGAGTTCCCGGTCGGCCTCAGCGGCGCGCTCATCGTCGGGGTGGAGCGGATTGTTATGTGTCGCCAGCGCGCTCACCCAGAGGTCGTGGTCGTCAAGGAGCGCCCGCAGTTCGGCCTGCTTGTCCTCGTCGTCGAGGTACGCTTGCCGGTCAAGGTGGTCGTCACCGGGGAAGCCGCCACACCCCAGTTCGACTGCATCGACGCCCAGGTCGCTGAGATACGCCAGTGCCTCGTCGAGGGACTGTCCGCCCAGAGGGACCGTCAGTACGCCGATATCCATACCCAGCGATACAGCCGGTGTCAAAAAAAGCGTACTGCCGACGCGCTGGTCTCGCTGTCCGGCCAGCAAGCGATACAGACCGGAAAGAGAACACCGAGGGGACAGGTCGGCGTAAAGGATTAACGCCGGGAGTGCGGTGGTTCTGTCATGATTGTGGCCGTACTCGGAACCGGACAGCGGGGGCGGGATATCGCACAGCGGTGTGTCCGTGCGGGCCACGAAGTGCGTCTTCGGGGAACAGATGCGACGGACGTGATGGACCGAGTCGACGAGATTCGGCGGGCGCTAAACGATGACGTCTCGGCCAGTATCGACGGAACCACCGGGCTCGAAAGCGCCGTCAGCGGCAGCGACATCAGCATCGACGTAACCGACGGCGGGACGGACAGCCACCGAGAAGTGGTCGCCGAAACGGAGACCATGGTCGAAGATGAGACGCTCATCGCCGTCAGCGACACGTCGCTGTCGGTGACTGCGGTCGCGACCGGCCTGCGGAGCCCGGACCGGGCCGTCGGTCTCAACCTTGTCGACCCGCCGGACGGCGCTATCGTCGAGGTCGTCATCGCCGAACAAACGACAGCGGCGACCCGCGACAGAGTCACTGACTTCGTCGAGAGTCTGGACGCCTCACCGGTCGTCGTCCGCGACACGCCGGGGTTTGCCTCGCTCCGACTCGAGCTCGCTACCATCGCCGAAGCGATCCGGATGCTCGAGGACGGCGTCGCCGGCGTTCGTGATATCGACCGGACGTTCGAGCGTGGCGGCTCGGACCGTGACGGGCCGCTCGTTCGCGCTGACCAGCACGGACTGGAAACGGTGTTGACGGCCCTAGAAGACCTCGCCGAGCGGCTCGACGAGCGGTTCGAGCCGCCGGCGCTGCTCCGTCAAAAGCTCGCGGATGGACAACGCGGTGCAGTCTCCGGCGAGGGGTTCTACGTCTGGGAAGACGGCGAGCCGACGACCGGGGCCGCCCCGGACCCGGAGGTACCAACGCGAGACAGCGATCCAGATCTCAGATGAGCACGCAGGAGGACACCCCGGCCGAACCGGAGAGAGAGGACGATGAGTTCGCGACCCTGTTCGACGAGCTGCAGGAGTTAGAACAGCTTGTTGACTCCGAACACGAGCGCCAGCAGGTCCGAGATGCGATGCGCGCGGCCGCCGATTCACAGGACCACGAGCCTGCGACCTTCGGCCGGGTCGTCTGGGGCTTCGGCCGGTCCGACCTCGCGGAGGCGCTGCTCGGCTCGCTGCTGTTCGGGATTCCCATGGCCGTCGAGGGCGGGACAGTCGACGCCGGCCGTCACATCGCCCAGCATCCGCTGTATCTCGCGGCGACGGTCGTCATCGCCATCGGGCTGGTCATCTCGATTCTGTACGTGGCCGACTTTCAGGATGTGCGAGTGGCGAACCCGATTTTCGGGCTGATTCCCCGGCGACTCGTCGGCGTCACCGGAACAGCGCTAGTCGTCTCCGTGGCCCTGCTCACGGGGTGGGGGCTGGTCGAGTGGTCGGCGGACACCGCAGTCGTCTACGAATCGGCCTGCATCTGTGCCGTGGCGTTCGTTCCGATGGCGATCGGCGCTGCGCTCGGGGACATTCTGCCCGGGAACTAGGGCCATGGCAGTCTCTCGCGGTGGCGGTCGCGTTTGGCAATCGTTAAAAGCCGCGGTCGGATACAGAGAGGTATGAGCGAGAGCCAACAGAAACAGGCGCGCAAGTGCGTCTCGTGTGGCATCAACATCGCCGGCACGAACGCCGCCGCGTTCAAGTGCCCGGACTGTGGCCAGCAGATCTACCGCTGTGCCACCTGCCGGAAGCAGAGCAACCTCTACAAATGCCCGGACTGCGGCTTCATGGGGCCATAACAATGGGGAAAGTAGCAGCCAAGATCAAGGTCATGCCGGAAAGTCCCGAAGTCGACCTCGACGACCTGCAGGAGCGTCTCGAGGGCGTGCTTCCCGAAGGAACGAAGATCAACGGGTTCGAGCGCGAGGACGTCGCCTTCGGTCTCGTCGCGCTGACGCCGACGGTCATCGTCCCCGACGACACTGGCGGCACGGAAGCCGTCGAAGAGGCCTTCGCGAACGTCGATGATGTCGAGTCGGTCTCCGTCGAGAGCACCGGTCGCCTGTAATCGACTCGCCGCCGTCGTTTTCTAGTTGAGTCTGTAGCGACTGCAAGAGCACGACCAGCGACAGTCGCGGAACGCACGTTTTATTAGGGCGACCGGATTAGCGAGGAGCAAGAATGCCTAGTTCAAACGGACCCCTCGAAGGAACACGAGACAAGCTCAAGAACAAGCCCCGTGACCGCGGCACCTCGCCGCCACAGCGCGCCGTCGAAGAGTTCGACGACGGCGAGAAGGTTCACCTCAAGATCGACCCGTCCGTGCCCAACGGGCGCTTCCACCCACGGTTCGACGGTCAGACCGGGACCGTCAAAGGGAAGCAGGGTGACGCGTACAAGGTCGACATCGTCGACGGTGGCAAGGCGAAAACCATCATTGTCACCGCTGCGCACCTGCGCCGGCAAGAATGACGATATTCAAAGAGAAAGTCAGCGAGGAGTTCCTGACGGTCGCAGAGACCAAGGAGATACTCGAAGACCTCGAGATGGAGCGGGCCGCGGACGAGGACCGCGAGATGCGCTACGAGCTAAAGCGGGCCATCGAGCACGTCAACCGCTTTGCCGTTCTCGACCCCGAGGAGTCGCTACAACTGGTCGAAGACCTCGAAGAACTCGAGAAAGTCGACACGCCGACGGCCTACAAAATCGCGAACCTGCGGCCGCTGGACCGCGACGAGCTCCGGGCCGTGTTCGCCCAGGAGCGGTACACGCTTGACGGTGACGAACTCGACGAGATACTCAACATCGTCAAGCAGTACGCATAACGAGGAACTCGTCAGCTCGGTTCTCGGCCGCTCTCTCTACGTTTACAGACGAGCAGCCACGCGAACAGATTCGTTCCCGTTGCCGCCAAACGGACACGAAGGGAGCGCCGGCGTCCCGTGAAGCGGTTCGGGGCATCCACCGGCATTAAGTATGCTGTGCTCGTACTGCCTGACATGACTGAATCGGAGAGCGGCGGCGACACTATGATGGCAGCTGTCCTCGATGTGCTCCCGCACGGACGGCCCGGCGACGACCGGCCGCAGCACCAGAAGGAGCCGCTCGCGTACGCGCTCGACATCGATGAGTTCTATATTTACGAGTTGCAGCTTGCGGACAAGGACGCTGACATCGCCTTTGGCGACCGCGTTGACTTGACGGAGTTCGGCCGCGTGACGGAAGTCGAGTTCGAAGATATTCCGAGCGGCGCCCGTTCGGAACTCGACTACGCCGTCGAGGAAGTCGTCGAGGCAAACGAGCAGCGGTTCGTCGACTTCTACAACGACGCCCAGCCGATCACGCTGCGGCTCCACCAGCTGAACCTCCTGCCGGGAATCGGCAAGAAGCTCCGGAATACGATTCTCGACGAGCGAAAGCGAAAGCCCTTCGAGAGCTTCGACGACCTCGAAGAGCGCGTCAACGGCCTCCACAGTCCAAAGGAGACGCTTGTCGAGCGGATACTCGAAGAGCTACAGGACGACGACCTGAAGTACCGGCTGTTCGTCCGGCGCGAGGAGCAGTCCTCATAAGCCTGTCAGCTGCAAGCAGCGAACCCGACAGCCGACAGTATAAGGCGACCCTTTTCTACCGCGACCCGCTACGGCTCGCTAATGACTACGATCGAGACAGGGAGTCGGGACCCCGACGCGCTCGTCCGGCGGGCCGGCAAACGGGCCGACACCCGACAGGACCAGCACTTTCTCGTCGACGACCGGGTGCTGGACCGGATTCCCGAGTACGCGACCGAGGCCGATATCGACACCGCGCACGTGCTGGAGATCGGCGCGGGCCCAGGGGCGCTGACGGACCGCCTGCTCGCGGCGGCCGAGCGTGTGACCGCAGTCGAGCGCGACCCGGACTTCGCGGCGCATCTCCGCGAGGAGTTCGCCGAGGAGGTCGCGGCGGACCGGCTCACTGTCGTCGAGGGCGACGCGCTCGACGTCGACCTCCCCGAGTTCACCGCCAGCATCTCGAACCTGCCCTACGGCGCGTCCTCGGAAATCGCGTTCCGACTGCTGCCCGAAGGACGGCCGCTCCTGTTGATGTTCCAGCGGGAGTTCGCCGAGCGGATGGCCGCCGGCCCGGGAACCGACGACTACGGGCGGCTCTCGGTGACAGCGGGCCACTACGCGGACGTGGAAGTCGTCGAGACGGTCCCGCCGGAAGCGTTCGACCCTCAGCCACGGGTCACCAGCGCGCTCGTCCGGACGACGCCGCGGACGCCGGACTACACCGTCCCCAGCGACGACTTCTTCATGGACTTCCTGAAGGCAGTGTTCACACAGCGCCGGAAGACGATGCGAAACGCCGTCCGCAACACGGCCCACATCTCCGGGCTTGGCGATCCCGACGCGGTGGTCAAGGCGGCCGACGAGGACCTGATGCGCGCCCGCGCCGGGAAGCTCACGCCGGCCGACTTCGCCACGCTGGCGACGCTCGCCTACGAGGTCGGCCAGCCGGAGGTCTGAGATGGGCGAGGAGCCGAGCGACGCGGCCGACGCTGGCGGGGACGGCGACCGCCCCTCGCTGGCCGACCAGCGCGGCGTGGAATCGGTGTACCAGCCCGCGGAGGACTCGGACCTGCTGGCCCGGACGGCCCGCGAGCGAGTCGGGGCGGGCGATACCGTCCTCGACGTGGGGACGGGGTCGGGCTACGTCGCCGCGACGCTCGCCGAGGCCGGCGCGCGGGCGGTCGGGGTCGACGTGAGCCCGCTCGCGTGTCGGGAGGCCGCCGGCAACGGCGTCCCGGTCGTCCGCGGGGACCTCGTCGAACCGTTCCGGGCGGACGCCTTCGACCTCGTGGCGTTCAATCCCCCGTATCTGCCGACGCCGCCCGAGAAGGAGTGGGACGACTGGATGGAACACGCGCTTTCGGGCGGCGAGGACGGCCGCCGGCTGGTCGACCCGTTCCTCGAAACCGTCGAGCGCGTGCTGGCCCCGGGCGGCGAGGCGCTCGTGCTCGTTAGCAGCCTCACGGACCCGGATGCGGTGCGAGCGTACGCGAGCGACCACGGACTGGCAAGCGAACGCGTGGCGAGTGAGAAACATCCGTATGAAGTGCTCGTCGTCCTGCGGTTCTCCGCCGAGTAATTACCGTTGGGCATTTAATCGAATAGGAAATATTAAAGCCCGTCATTTCATAGCCCAGGGCAATGACACAGGTAATCGCCACGACACCTGGGCTCTTTCCGCTCCCGGACTGGGCCAAGGACGAACTGGCAGATCTGAAAGGTCATCAGAAGACCGACCTCATCTCGGGCGACGAGTCCGGTGAGGTCGTTGCGGCCTACGACGAGGCCCGCGAGGAAGTCATCGGCGTCCAGCAGGACGCCGGCCTTGACCGCGTTGTCGAGGGCCAGTTCCGCTGGGACGACATGCTCGCGCACCCGCTGGCCGTCCACGACAGCGTGGAGACGAAAGGCATCGTCCGCTACTACGACAACAACAACTTCTATCGGGAGCCAGTCGTGCAGGGCGACCTCTCCGCCGACGGCGGCGACGTGGCCGCGGACCTCGATGCCGCCGCCGACGTCGTCGACTCGGGCCTGCAGGCGGTCCTCCCCGGACCGTACTCGCTCGCGGACCTCGCCACGGACGAACACTACGGCGACGACGCCGAGTTCCTCGATGCGGTCGCCGACTTCCTCGTCGAGGAAGTGAAGTCGTTCCCCGAGGTAGAGACCCTGTTCCTGCTTGAACCGTCGCTGGTCGAGAACACGCCAGAGGACGGCGAGGACAAACGCGCCGCCGAGGCAATCGATGCCATCGCCTCGGCTGCCGACGCTGAAGTCGTCGCCCACACCTACTGGGGCGCAATCGAAGAGAAGGCCTACGCGCATCTGATGGACGCTGACGTGGATGCCATCGGCTTCGACCTCGTGGCGAACCACGATCAGACGGTCTACAACGTACAGGAGTACGGCACCAAGGACGACGTGGCACTTGGCGTCGTCGACGGCCAGAACACGCTCGTCGAGTCGCCCCAGACCATCCGCGACCGCATCGACTGGTTCGAACAGCAGACCAACACCGCCTACGACACCGTCTACGCGACGGCGAACACGGAAACGTTCTATCTCCCGGTGAACAAGTTCGAAGACAAGCTCGAAGCGCTCGCAAACGCCGCGGACCTGGAGGCGGCGGAGGCATAAGACGATGACAGGACCACGAGACCAGTTCAAACCGGCGGATCACCCGAACGACCACTTCCTGCTGACGACCGTCGTCGGCTCCTACCCTAAGCCCAAATGGCACGACCGCGCCCGCGAGCTGTTCGAGGACGAGGACGCCGACTTCGGCGAGGACGAGTGGGAAGAATCGAAAGACGACGCCTCGCGGCTCATCACCCACGAACACGAGCGTGCGGGCCTCGACGTCATCTGTGACGGCGAGATGCGCCGCAACGAGATGGTCGAGTACTTCGCCCACCGCATCGACGGCTACGAGTTCAACGGCCGCGTGAAGGTGTGGGGCCACAACTACTTCGACAAGCCCTCGGTCGCTGACGAGGTCGAGTACGGCGAGCAGTGGCTCGTCGAGGAGTTCGAGTTCACCGACGAGGTGGCCGAGCGACCGGTCAAGGTCCCGATCACCGGCCCGTACACGCTCGCCAACTGGTCGTTCAACGAGGTCTACGACAGCGAGGAGCAACTGGCCTACGAGCTGGCCGAACTCGTCAACGAGGAAATCGAGGCGCTGGTCGAGGCCGGCGCGCGCTACATCCAGATCGACGAGCCCGCCCTCGCCACGACGCCGGACGACCACGCCATCGTCGGCGAGTGTCTGGAACGCATCGTCGACGAGATCCCCGACGACGTGCGCCTCGGGCTACACGTCTGTTACGGCGACTACTCGCGTATCTACCCCGAAATTCTGGACTACCCCGTCCACGAGTACGACCTCGAACTGGCCAACGGCGACTACGACCAGCTCGACGTCTTCAAAGAGCACGAGTTCACGAAGGACTTCGCGATGGGCGTCGTCGACGCACACGTCGCCGAAGTCGAACCTGTCGAGGAAATCAAGGAGAACATCAAGAAGGGACTGGAGGTCGTCCCGCCGGAGCGACTCACCGTCTCCCCGGACTGTGGCGTGAAGCTCCTGCCGCGCGAGGTCGCCTACGGCAAGATGGAGAACATGGTGCAGGCGGCCCGCGAAATCGAAGAAGAGCTGGACGCCGGCGAGATCGATATTGTTGCGAGTGGTGCACAAGCGCACGCAGACGACTAAATCGGCGGGAAGACCCGGCCACGAGTTGTCAACCGTTTTTGTAGCGGACGAGTAGCGAGTATCCGAACGCAGCAAGGGGCTCTCGGATTGTGGTATGACTGACCGTATTTCGACGAGAGTTGGCTACGATTTCGTCAACTATCGAATTCTCTCGGGCGCACCGCACCCGAATCCGGCAAATGTCGCAGACAGGTACAGCGGCTATCCGGAACTGGAATCAGACGAGACCTGTGGAACCGCTGGCTAGCAGTATCTCGAACAGGCCATCACGAGGTTTCCTGAGCACAAAAGCTCCCGGCATAAAGTAATTAATTTTCTTATGTATCCTCGAATCCATCAGCTAAACTGGAAGCTATTTGCCAGTAGTTTGTTCGACAACTATCGAACCTAACATCGACCTAAGGGGAAAACAATTATTATTGAACTAATAATATAGGGGGATGCTGTATTCAGGTAAATATTCTATATTATGGATATAGAGCTCCTCATACTACTAATTTCCGCTTCCAGGTTCGTGTGGTGTGTTGGCACGCAAATCTGGGAAAGAGTTTTGAGGGTCTCTGGAGAAGCTAGCGATGAGAAAGCTATGACAGGGGACACACATCTTCGGGCGGAACTGTATCTTCGCGGAGATACCTACGGCACGTTCGACGCACAACAGCAGGTGCTCAATCGCGTGAAGCGGCTGGAGGCCAACGGCGTGTTCAGCGAGTCGATGGTCGCTGGTGAGTGGCAACGGATCAGGACGATGGCGGAGGACAAACGGTCGGAAGCCATCCAGACCTACGAGGAGTTCACGGGCTGGGCGGCCCGGAACTGTCACTCGCTCGAACCGGCATTCGAGCGACGGAACCGGAGCTACGTCGGGATGGACCGCATCGACGATGTGGTCGTGTTCCCGGTCGTCTCGCTGGCGATCTACGACGGCGACGACCTGGAAGGCGTGTTCCCGTGCTCGGACGAGGAACGGACTTACACGGTTGGCGACGCGCTAGAAGCCTTCGAGCGCGGCGACAAGGATTGGCTTGCACAGTTCGACTCGCTCTCGGTCGACCGGACCGACCCGCTGCTGGAACCGGGCGTCGACGCGACGATTTAACCGCGCAGCGCTTCGACCGGTTCCTCGCTCGCTGCTTTCCAGGCCGGATACAGCCCGCTGACGATGCTCGTCAGCACCCCAAAGGAGAACGCTGCACCGACGTACCAGGCGTTTGGCAGCCTGAAGACAGCCATGGCATCGCCGACGGCGTAGTGGTTTATCGCCAACCCGGCACCGAGACTCAGAATGACACCAGCGATGCCACCGAGGAAGCCGAGCAGCGTCGCTTCCATCAACATCACTTTGAGGACATCCCGCTTCTGGTAGCCCACCGCTCTGAGGACGCCAATCTCCTCCCGTCGTTCGACGGTGGACATCAGCATGACGTTGAGAATGGAGATGCCAGCCACGAGCAGCGAAATCGATGCGATGCCGGCGAGGACAGTGTTGATGATCTGGAACTGCTCTTCGATAGTGTCGACGAGCGAGCCGAGTTCCTGAACGAAGACTCGCTGCTCGCGGTCGTTGAGCGCGTCGCGGATCCCGATCGCCGTTTCATTGGCCTGTGTCCCGGTCGACTCGATAATGTACACTTCTGAGTAACCGCGCTGGTTGAACGAAGTAGCCGGCATGATGATTCGGTTATCGGGGTTTGTCGAGGAGAACGGGTCGCCTTCTTCGAGGACGGCCCGGACGCGGACGCTGGTCCCGTTGACGGTAATCTGGCTCCCGGGATGCAGTTCGTGCTCTTCCGCGACATCTGAACCGACGAGTGCACCAGACCGGAACGGCGATACCCGTCCCTCCTTGGCCTCGTACAACGCTGCAGGGTCTTCCACGCCGTAGATCGTTTCCCTGACCGCGTCCTCACGGTTGTACGACACCGGCTCTACGCGCGTCTTTACCGGCGACACAGTCGCTGTCGGACTTGCCTCTCTGCGAATCGTACGGATATCGCGTTCGGTGAGTTCAGTGATGTTTTCGCCGGAGTTCGGGTATACCGTGAGCTGGTTGCCGACGTTACCGAGGTTCTGGGTAAACGAGTACTGGAGTGCGACGCCGAACATTCCCAGTGAAGCGATGGCAACGACACCGATGACGATACCCAGCGACGCCAGCAATGACCGCATCTTCGTCCGCGTGAGGTTGCGCCGCGCCATCAGCGCGGCCGGGAAGAACCTACCCGCCATTCTTCCGCTCCCTCCCGATGGTGCCGTCGACCAGATGGACGGTTCGGTCGACGTACTCGTTGACGAGGTCGTCGTGGGTGACCGCGACGATTGCCACGTCGTCCTCGTCGGCGATGCGGCGGAACTCATCGAGTATCTGTCGGCCCGTCTCGCTGTCTAGGTTGCCCGTCGGCTCGTCGGCGAGAACGACCTTCGGGCTGTTGATGAGCGAGCGTGCGATAGCGACGCGCTGCTTCTGGCCGCCGGAGAGTTCGTCGGGCTTGTGATCCAGTCGGTCACCGAGCCCAAGCCGCTCCAGGAGCGCTCTGGCCCGCTTTTTGACTTTCGGATCACTGTCCAACAGCAGCGGTACCTCGACGTTCTCGACAGCAGTCAGTGTCGGCAGGAGATAGAAGTGCTGGAACACGAACCCGATTGTTTGCTTCCGGAGGCGCGTCCGCTTGCTGTCGCCGAGTCCGGTCACATCCTGTCCCTCCAGCAAGACGGTTCCCTCCGTCGGCGTATCCAGCAGCCCGAGGATGTTCAACAGAGTTGTCTTGCCACTGCCACTGGGGCCCATAATCGAGACGAACTCACCGGCTTCGAGTGCGAAGTCGATGCCCGCCAGTGCGTAGAGGGTCTGGCCGCCGGTCCGGTAGCGCTTGACCAGTCCCTGTGCGTCGATGACCGTCATACCTCGATATCGTCATCACTGCGGCGGTAGCGGCGTACGAGGACACCGACGACGACCAGTAGCGCCAGGCCGCCGGCGATGAACACCGGCAGCATACTGTTCTGGTTTCCACCCTCGCTGCCGCCGTCCTGCTCCGGCTGCTGTGCCGCACTGCCCATCTGGTTGATGTCCACGTCGAAGCGCTGTGTCTTGCGCGTGTCGTCGACGAGGTAGGTCACCTCCAGCGGCACCGACGTGACGTTCCCCGTCGTCCGGGCATACACGTCGAAGGAGACGAAGTCACTGGCCGGGACCGTGCCGACAAAGTAATCGCGGTTCGGAGTTGCCGGGGTGATGCGCTCGGTATCGACGACGCTGACGAGGACGCTGTCCGCATCCGTCGACCCGACGTTGCTCGCGCTCCCTGAAATCTGGAGGCGCCCACCCTGTCGGACCACGTCAAGACCGGTGAGGTCTATCGTTCCCGGGACGGATCGAAGCGTCGTTTCGGTTGTTGTCTGTTCCGTTTCAGTCCCGAGTTCGTAGGTGGCCGTGACAGTAACGTCAGCGCGGGGTTCGTTCATCGTGGCGTTCAGTCGCACCTGCCGGGTCGTGCTGGCTGAGATGTTCTCAAGCAGGACGCGCTGGAACGACGCGTTCTCCGACGTTGCACTGACCATGACATCCGAAAGCGGAGCGTTGGCCCCGTTAGAGACCGCGACCCGCAACGCGCGGTCAGTGCCGCTACCGACCGCAGTCGTATCGAGTTCCACGCTGTTTCGGAGCGGGTCCGACTCGATGACTTTTGACCGGGTTGTGGTGCGCGTGGTGTCACCAGCGACTGTGTAGCTGACCGTTGCGGTCAGCGAGTGTTCGCCGGCAGATTCAGGTCGGAACCGGAACGGTGCGGTTATTGACCCGTTCTGGGCGATGCTTGACCGTACCGTCCGGCTCTTTGTCATCTCGACGCCATCGCCCTCGACGACGACTTCGACGTTCGTTATCTGGGAATCGAGTCCGTTTGCGACGGTGACTTGGCCGGTCGATTCAACGCCGGCGACGGAGTCGTTAGCCGTGATATCCATCTGCGGGTGACGCTCTTCGACGTTTAGCTTCACCGGGTATCTGAGCTCGACGTTGTCGCCTGTGCCACGGTCACGGCCGTACACGATGACGCGGAGGTCCTTGCTTCCGGACGAATCAAACGAGGCGGTCAAGGGTACCTCCAGTGTGCTGCCCGGGGAAATCGAGCCCAGATTCGAAACGCGTTCGTACTCGGTGATTCCTCTCCCACCCGATTTCCGAATTGCAATGTCGTTGATTTCGAGCGGTGAATCGCTGCTCTGGAGATTCCGGACAGTCGTGTCGAACGTGACGGTTTCACCCGGTGCTGGTGATGACGGCGATACCTCGACGTTCGAGATCGACGCGTTGACGCTCGCGCCGGCGACTGACAGCGGAAGCGAGCCGATGACGACTAAGCAGGCCAGTACAGCCACACTGTGACGCATCAGGCGGTCACCTCTGGCTGTGGTACTCGTATGCCGGTCCGACAACTCATCGGGAGGACGCTATCGGGGACCGTTGCCATGTGCGCCGGTCCGTTCCGGTCAATGTTAAACATGCTGCATATATCTGAGTGGGAAACTGATATCATAGCGCCCCTCCCAGCGGTGGATATGCGCGTCATCTGTGCCGGCCACGTCAACTGGGACGTGACGCTCCACGTCGACCACCTCCCGGAACCCGACGGCGAGGGGCGTATCACCGACCGGTCACAGTCTAGCGGGGGGAGCGCATCGAACGCGGCCGTCGCGCTGGCCGGGCTCGATGCGGAGCCGCTAGTTCTCGGTAGCGTCGGGCGGGACGACCACGGAACCATGGCTCGGCGCGAACTGTCGGCCACCGGTGTCGAGACGGTGTTGATCGAATCGGACAAGCCGACGGCCGTGAAGTACCTCATCGTGGACGAGAGCGGCGACGTTGCAGTGCTTGGAAACGACGGGGCCAACGAGGCGTTTGGCGCGTCGGACCTCCCAGCCGAGGCCCTGGCCGAGGCGGACCATCTCCACCTGACCGGACAGGATCCGACGACGGCTACAGCGCTCGCACGCGATGCCACGGCTGCGGATGTTCCGGTGAGCTTCGACCCCGGCCGCCGGCTCCCGTACCGCGATTACTCGTCGGTACTCTCACATGCGGATATCCTGTTTTGCAACGACCGGGAGGCCGACCACGCCAGAGACAGCGGGCTCTTCGAAACAGTGCCGACAGTTGTTGTCAAACACGGGGACTGCGGCGCGACCGCACATGTCGGTGACCGAACAGTCACGAACGCCGGGTATCCGATAGACTCTGTGGACACTGCAGGCGCGGGCGACGCGTTCGCTGCCGGGTATCTGCTCGCCAGCGCACAGGAGAGCGGCCCAGAGCGCGCGCTCGCAGTCGCCAATGCCTGTGGCGCACTCGCGGCGCAGTCACCCGGCGCACAGACGACGCTCGACTGGGAGTCGGTGTGGGCCCTCGTCGACAGCGGGCACTCACCGGACCCAGTTTAGTTCGCCTGTATTTCTTCGACGAGCCGCTCAAACTGCTGGCGGTACTGGGCTTCGGCACGAGCGGTGGCGAGGCCGGACTCGTCAGCGAAGGCTGCCTCGAAGCCGGCCATCCGCCACAGGAGCGTCGAGAGCTGATAGAGGGGGCGTCGCTGCTCGTACCCCTCGTCGAACTCCATCGTGCGCATCTCTTGATACCCCTCGTGAAACACCGTCCGGAGCGAGTCGCGCAGTTCCGGGTCCTGAAACGACGAGTCGATAAAGAGAAACTCCGTCTGTGCGAGGTTGTACTCCGGCAGTGCCGCGAGCACATCCTGCCAGTCGAGGACCGCCGTGATCGGCGCGTCCGCCGTTTGCTCGAACATCAGATTCGCCGGCCTGAAATCGTCGTGAACCAGTCGCGGAACGCCGTCCTCGGGCACCATACTCAGTGCCGGTTCGATACAGTCCCACGCTCGGTCTGTCATGTCCTCGAAGGGCGTCCCGGCAAGGTGCGACAGATGTGATCTGGTGAGACTCTCGAAGTACTCCCGCCAGTTGCCCATCCAGTCACTCACGATGATCCGGTCGTCGTGGAGCGTGAGTCGGCCGAACGCCTCGAATCCGATCTCGGAGTGCATATCTCCGAGGATCCGACCGGACTGTGCCAGCACCCGCTGTCGGTCGTCAGTGGAAAGCCCGGCGAACTCCTCGGCGAGATTCTCGCCGTGGATGCGCTCGGTGACGAAATACGGCGGGACATCGGCGTCGGGGTTGTCCTCGTAGACAAGGATGCGTGGAACAGGGACATCGGTCCGGGCGGCGACGAAATCGTGGAGACAGGGTTCGACGGCGAACGGGACATCGCCCTGTGGCTTGAACTTCACGACGACCTCATACGCCTCACCGTTGTGGCGCAGCGTTACCATGTAGACATCGCTCTGGTGGCCCCCACCCGGAGTCTCGAACTGGAACCCCTC
This sequence comes from Haloarcula sp. Atlit-7R, assembly GCF_003666065.1. Classification (NCBI taxonomy): domain Archaea; kingdom Methanobacteriati; phylum Methanobacteriota; class Halobacteria; order Halobacteriales; family Haloarculaceae; genus Haloarcula; species Haloarcula sp. Atlit-7R. Next base: position 174,018 of record NZ_QXIK01000001.1, read on the forward strand.
GTAGTCCGGGCCTGACTCTTTCAGCACGGCTTCGATGTCCTGTTCCGGGGTCTGCACTGCCATACCATCTAGTGGGCGAGCAAATAAATCTGTCAATCCCGCCACGGACAGCACTGGCACCCGGTTCAAGCGCCGTCGGTGGCCATCTCTACGCTACGAGGAGTGAAACGGTGAGACCGGTTTCGTCCCGTCGGTCACTTCGAATCGTGCGCCGCCGGCCCTGCTCTCGGTCACAGAGATGTCCCAGCCGTGGGCATCAGTGATCTGTGCGACGATAGACAGGCCGAGGCCGCTGTCACTGCCTGAGAGAGCGTCGACCGAGAGCAGGTCGTTCAGTTTGTCGGGCGGGATTCCTGGTCCGTCGTCGGCGACGTAGAAGCCGATTACTCGGCCTTCGTTCCGCGCATCCGCACTGCCTATGTCGGCTGCCCCGCTGTCGACAAGTGGGCCGACCCAGACGGTCACGTCGTCGCCCGCGTGGTCCGCCGCATTCCGAAAGAGATTCTCGAACACCTGTTTGAGGCGGTTCTGATCACCGAACACCGGGGCGGACCCTTCGATCTGCAACGTCGCGTCGGCTGTTCGGGCCATCTCCCATGTCTGTTCGACAATGGTGTCAAGCGATATGGCAGTGCGGTCTTCGACTGCATACCCCTCTTTGGCAAGTGTTAGCAAGTCGTTGATGAGTGATTCCATGCGAGCCACGCCTTCCGCCGCGTCGTCAAGGTGGGACAGGTCACCGCTCTCTCGGACGAGTTCAATGCGTCCCTCGACAACGTGAAGCGGGTTTCTGAGGTCGTGTGAGACGACACCGATGAACTGTTCCATCCGGTCGCGCTGGACGCGGAGGTCATGCTCGCGCTCGGCTTTCTGTAGTGCCGCCTGAACGTGCGTCGCGTACATCCTCGCGAGTCGAACCGTTTCATCGTCGAACGTAACGGGGGTTAGCGACCCAATGTTGATAACGCCGTACTCGGTAAGCGGGAGGATGATCTCGCTGCTGACGGGGGAGTTTTCGTTGTACTGGCGCTGCTCGTCGTCGAGTTCCGAGTACGTCCGCACTTCGTCCTGCTCGAACGCCTCCCACGAGAGGCTGTTGCCGGGTCGGTAGGTAACCGGCCAGTCGAACACCTCGTCCGCCCGCTCCGTCGACGCGGCCAGCTGTAGCTCCGTCGCGTCGCTGTCATACAGCCACAGTGCTCCGAGTGGCAGGTCAAACACAGACGAAATCTCCGACATTGCGATTTCGCAGATCTCTCGCTCGGACTCCGCAGCCATCAGCTGTCGTGTTACAGCCTCGAACGAATCGAGATCGAATGTAACGGTTAACTCCCCACCCATCCCGTACAAATCATGCAACTCAGTATATAAAACTCGGTGATTCTGTGTCAGTGATACGTTACACGGCGTCGCCAGTCCGCCGATGTCGCGGGACCTATGTATGCACAGTCCTCAGGAAGCAGTATGCGAACGGTCGAAATCGACGGCCTCCCGGTGGGTGATGGCCACCCAACGCGCGTCATGAGCGTGCTGAATATGAGTTCGAACTCCGGGTACAAACCGAGCGTGTATCTGGACCCAGCCGAAGCCGCCGACGCTATCGAGGAGAACCTCGTCCCCGCTGGGGCAGATATCATTGATGTCGGTCTTCAGTCGGCGAACCCCAAATACGAGTCCAAACCGGTCGAGATGGAGAAAGACCGGCTCGAAGAGGTCGCGCCGCTGGTCGACGAACTCGACGCCGATGTGCCGCTGTCGCTCGAAACGCGCTACGCTGAGGTGGCCGAAGAGGCCATCGGCCACGGTTTCGACCTCATCAACGACGTGTGTGGCTTCGCCGACCCGGAGATGAAAGGCGTCGTCGAGGACCACGATATGCCGGTCGTCAAGATGGCCAGCCCGCCGGACCTCTCCCGGCCCGGCGCACTGAAAACTATCGACGACATCTTCGAGGCGCTCCTGCGAGACGGGTTCACGGATAGAACCATCATCGACCCGGCCTTCGGCGGCTGGTACGACGGCAAGGAGTTCGAGGACAACTGGGAGATGTTCCGTCGGCTGCGGGAGTTCCGTGCCTTCGACCGGCCGATGCTCACCGCGACCAACCGTGAGGACTTCCTCGGCGATCTGGCCGACCAGCCCGAGACGGAGAACCAGCTCGCCGTTTCGCTGGCCGCAGCGACGATGGAAGTCGAACGCGGCGCACACATCATCCGAACACACGATACGCAAGAGACACATGACGTGGTCAAAGTGGCCGACGCGCTCGGTGACGAGCGGACGACGCGGGCTGAGACCGACTCCGGCCCCACCGTGTCGGAACTGACAGACGTGTCTCTGCGTGAGGTCGCGCGCCATCAGGCCCTCGGTGAGACGGTCGCCGGCGGCACCGACAACGGCGCGACGCTCACGTTCCTGCTCGGCGACCTGACCGACGACGCCCGCTCGAGTATCCGGGCTGTCGCCGAGGTGACTGACGTAGTGGTGGTCGAGAAAGACAGCGGCAGCCTCTACGTCGGTGGTGCCGCGGCTGCGCTGAAGGTCGTCACCGACAGCCTCGCCGAGGACGGACACCGGGAGCTTGCCGGCGAACTACGGGCCTCGCTGTCCCGGCGTGTGTAGGCACCGCGGCTGGTCCGTACTTGCAATGACGGGATTTTCACAGACTACTCCGGAGCGGTCCCACAGTGGCTGTCCGTGGAGACGAGCGAATTACGCGGAGCGGTCTGCGAGTCGAAAAAGTCACTAGCCGCGCATCAAATTCAAGACCTCATCGACGACATCAGGTTCAACCGCGATAACGTAGCGGCTTCCTGGCGTCAAGGTCGTGTCGGCACGGGCGATCCGCTCACCGTTATCGTCGGAAACAACCAGCGTCCCCTCGGGAAAGCGTACGTCTGTGAGTGCTTTTCCGGCGGCTGGAGCGCCGTCAGCGACGCGGACGAGCATGATATCGAGGTTGCCTGTCACGTCGGCAAGCGTCTGGACATCACTCCCAAGGATTTCGTTCGCTGCCACCCTCGCACCAGCCCGTTCGGGAAAGACCACCGCATCGACAAATCGGGTGTACGCTTTACCGGCTGTGCGGTCGATTCGTGCGACCGTCCGAATATCTGGTGTCAATTCCGACGCAGCTAAACACACCGCGAGGTTCAGCCCGGTTTCACCCGTGAGCGCGGCAATCGCGTCCGCTCGGTCGATGCCTGCCTGTTCGATGATCTCCGGATTCGTCGCGTCGCCTCGGATAACCGTCGCGACCCACTGATCGGCGATTTCCGAGACCATCTGTTCGTCCCGTTCGATGATCGTCACGTCGTGCCCGCGGTCGGCAAGTATCTCGGCTGTCTGGAAGCCGACGCGGCCACCGCCTGCGATGATAATGTCAAGTGTTCGGGTCATGAGTTAGTCTTCAGCCTCAGGTGTTATTTCGCTGGCGGCAGTCGCCTGCTCGCGGTCCGATTGCTGTTTTACCCGTTTGAGGGCGAAATACACGACTGCGCCGAGCACGATCCATGCGACGCTGAGTGCCAATGCCAGTGGGTCCGTCCGGAGCAGAAACTCTATCAGCACCCCGGTCAGAATTAGATTGAGTGCGATACCGATTATCGGTGGTGCCGGGTAGTATGGCATCTCATACGGCCGATTCATGTTCGGTCGTTCCCGGCGGAGCCTGATGACCGCGACGTTGACAATGATAAACGAGAGCAGGAAGAACAGGCTCGACATATTGCCGGCGCTCTGTGTCGGCAGTGCAACTGAGCCAAGCATCACGACGGCACTGGTGAGGATAGCAACGAAGGGCGTCCCGTAGCGGTGGTGTATCTGGCCAATCGAAGGGAGTAACTGCCCTTCGCGCCCCATCGAGAACGCGACGCGCGACGACGCGATGACGACGGCGTTGAGGGCGGTAAGCGTCGAGAACACAGCCCCGAAGACGATGAGTGCCCCACCGTTCTGAATAACCGGGAGCCCGGTCGGCATGAACGACGTCGCGGCCGCGGCGATACCGGCTTCGCCAGCGTCGGCGAGTCCCTCGGCTCCGAGCGTTCCGATAGCGACTGTCACAACTGCCAGATAGACGACGACAGTCACAGCGAGGCTAATAAAGATCGCTTTCGGGATGTTTTCCCGCGGGTTCTGTACTTCCTCCGTGACAGTGGTGATGAGGTCGTACCCCTCAAAGGCGATGAAGGTGAGCCCCATCGCCGGCAAGACGGCAGCCGCTCCGCTCCCCTCCGGGAACAGTGGCTGGAATTCGGCTCCCGAAAACATCGGTGACGCGAACCCGAACGCGACGAATACCACCAGAATAGACACTTTGATTATTGTGAAAATCGTCTCGACACTACCGCTGGCGGCCGTCGAGACGGCGTTGAGCGCCACGAGACCAAGAACTGCAATAAACGCCAGCAAAAAGGCCGGCGGGAGCGCTGTATCAATGACCGGAACTGCAACGGCGCCGACCTCGTCCGGTGACGGGACCACGCCGTAGACGTGCAACAGTTCGAGAAAGTTCGGCGCAAATCCCAGTGCATACAGCGCTCCCGCAATCATGTAGGCGAACCAGAGCATCCAGCCCATGATGAACGAGGCGAAGTCGTCGAATATCTCCCGCACGAACGCGTATCCACCGCCGCTCTTTGGAATCGAAGCGGCGAGTTCCGCGTACGAAAGTCCTGTGAACGCCGTCACGACGCCGTTCAGTGCGAAGACGAGAATCGCGGCTGGGCCAGCGATTTCGGCGGCCAGTCCCGTTAACACGAAAATACCGGCCCCAATCATCGCACCCATCCCGATCATCGTCGCGTCGAGGAGTCCGAGTTCAGCCTCGGGCGACCGCGTCTGGCTCTTGCTCATTGCGTTCTGGTTGTAACTGGCGCGCTGTCCATCGTACGCTGTATGTGCTTCGCTCGGTCCATTTGAGTACCGGGGGGAGTTCTCCTATTGTAAGAACTGTGATGGGATTTCATTAAGCCTTCTGCCGCGTGACCGCCGATTCAGCCAGTTGCGTTCCCGCTCGGTTAGAACTGGCGGGGCATTGAAGATAACACATCGATAACAGTACAACAATGGCCCGGACAAAGCGATTCGTCATCGCCGGCGGCGGCCGCGTCGGGAAACAAACCGCCGAAAACCTCGTTGAACAGGGGCACGACGTCCTACTGATCGAGGCCGATGCGGAACGCGTCGAGGCGCTATCGGATGCGTATATCGGCCCAGTTATCCACGGGGACGCCACGCGACCGTCAATTTTGGAACAGGCAGACCTGTCAGAGGCTGACGCTATCGCCGCACTCACTGACGAACCGGGCACGAATCTCGCCATCTGTATGGAGGCACAGCAGTACGCACCCTCGATTCGGACCATCGCGAGAGCAGAGACGGAGACGGACCAGGAGTACGGTGAAGTCGTCGACGCAACGCTACTTCCCGAATATCTCGGTGGAGACTACGCGGCCGATATACTGACCGGTGAGGATATCCGAACGCTCGTCTACCCAACCGCTGACCTCGATATCATCGAGGTGAGTGTTGCTCCGTCGGCCCCCGTTGCAGGGCGTCGTCTCGACGAGATCGCGCTTCCGGCTGGCAGTCTCCTGATTTCGACGGCCGATCGAACGGAACTCGCAGGCGCTGAAACGGTACTGGAGCCTGACGAGCAGTATATTCTCGCCGTCGAAACCGATGTCGTCGACGAAGTGTTGAATCTCATGCGCGGGTAACAGACCGAGTTGTCAGCCTGATAGTCAGCATCTCTTATTATTTATTCGTATGCGAGAAAACGGATACACACGCTTAACAGCGAGTAGGTTCTCCCACCACTATGACCAGTGAGCCCACGGACGAGGGTCTCCTCGGCCACGTACTTCTTCCCGTCACCGACGAGGATGACGCGCTGGCGACGGCGCAGGCGCTCGAACCGTACGAACCAAGGAGCGTGACCGCCTTGCATGTCGTGGAAAAGGGCGGTGGCGTTCCGGACAAGACACCGGTCGAACAGTCCGAAGAACTGGCCACAGAGGCGTACGCTGCCGTCCGGACAGTGTTCCCTGACGCCAGCGAACACACCGCGTACGGCCGAGATGTCGCGGAGACAATATTCGAGGCCGCTGCGGAAGTGGACGCCAGCGCTATTGCCTATCGGTCCCGTGGCGGGAACCGACTCATGCAGTTTCTCTCCGGTGACGTCTCCCTGAAACTGGTGACAAATTCGGACCGGCCCGTCATTGCACTCCCCCGAGAGGATGGAACATGAGCGAGGAAGACCTTGCCAAGGACCTCGGACCGCTGGCGGCGCTGACTATCGGCGTCGGGACGATGATCGGCGCGGGGATCTTCGTCCTCCCGGGCGAGGCCATCCTCAAGGCTGGGTCGCTGGCGTCCGTGGCGTTCATTCTGGGCGGCGTTATCGCCATGTTCACGGCGTTGTCGGCTAGCGAACTCGGCACAGCGATGCCGCGTTCGGGCGGGGCCTATTACTACGTCAACCACGCGCTCGGGCCGATGTTTGGCTCGGTCGCCGGCTGGGCCAACTGGCTCGGTCTGGCCTTCGCGAGCGCGTTCTACATGGTCGGGTTTGGCCGGTACATCGCCCGCATCTTCGGTCTCTCCGGCAGCGTCGGCGTCGATCCGATATCGCTCACCGTCGTGAAACTTATCGCACTCGTCGGCGGGGCCTTCTTCGTCCTCATCAACTACGTCGGCGCGAAGGAAACCGGGCGACTGCAGAACATCATCGTCGTCCTGCTTATCGCCATTCTCTCCGTGTTCACACTCCTCGGAACGCTCCGGGCCGAGCCGTCCAACCTGCCGGCCGCTACTGACGTGGTTACGACTCTGGAGACGACGGGACTCATCTTCGTCTCCTATCTCGGCTTCGTCCAGATTACGAGCGTGGCCGAGGAGATCAAAGACCCCGGAAAGAACCTTCCGCGTGCAGTTATCGGCAGCGTCGTCATCGTGACTGTCATCTACGCGCTCGTCCTCGTGATCATGAGCGCGGCCGTTCCGCAGGGGTTCATCGCGGACATCATCAGCTCCGACGCCGAGAACCCGATCGCCGTCGTCGAGGTCGGGAGCTACATTCAGGGGGCTGTAATGGGGGGTGCGCTCCTGTTCGGCGGCTTGCTCGCCACAGCGTCCAGCGCGAACGCCTCCATCCTCGCGTCGTCACGCATCAATTTCGCGATGGGCCGTGACCGGATCGTCACGCCGGCCCTCAACGAGATACATCCCCGCTACGGGACGCCGTACAGGGCAATCGGCATTACCGGCGGCCTGATTCTCCTGTTTATCATCATCGGGGACCTGACGCTGCTCTCGGGCGCTGCGTCGGGCCTGCATCTCATCATCTACGGATTACTCAACGTCGCACTCATCGTCATGCGGTACGTGAATCCGGAGGAGTACGCACCGGATTTCGTGGTGCCGTTGTATCCTCTACTGCCGATTCTGGGAGTCGTGCTCTCCTTTGCCCTACTGGTGTTCGTTGCCAGCGACGCCCTGTTGCTCTCCTTTGGCATCGCCGCCGCAGCGATACTGTGGTACGGGTTCTACGCTCGGTCGCGCACCGAAAAACAGGGCATCCTGTCGAAACACATCATCTCGCGGTCCGACGAAATGCCGGACGCGGCCGTCAGCGCGGCCGCCGGCGTCCAGCCCGATGGCGGGCAGTACCGCGTGATGGTCCCACTAGCCAATCCTGCACACGAACAGGACCTCATTACGCTCGCCAGCGCCATCGCCAAACAGCGCGGCGGAACCGTAATCGCGACCCACATCGTCACCGTCCCCGACCAGACGGCGCTTTCGGCTGCCGCCGACCGATCCGATGAGATCGACAAGAGCTCACAGCAACTGCTCGATAAAGCTCGCGAGGACGCCGAGACGTTCGGCGTCGATGTCGAAACACACACCGTCCTCTCGCACAAGTCCTACGAGGCTATCTTCGACGCCGCCCGCACGCAGACGGCGGACCTCGTCGTGATGGGATGGGGGCCAGACGCGCACGGCTCGCCCGGGCGGGCGGAGTCTGCCATGGACGAACTCACAGAGACAGTTCCCTGTGACTTCCTCGTGCTCCGTGACCGCGGGTTCGACCCCTCGCGTATCCTGCTTCCGACAGCCGGTGGGCCGGACTCCGAGCTGTCGGCCGCCATCGCGAAACTGTTACAGTCCGAATATGGTTCCGACGTGACGCTGCTTAACGTCGACGACGACCGCGAGGCAGGCAAGCAATTCTTGCGGGAATGGGCGGCCGAGCAGGGGCTTGAAGACGCGGAGCGCCTCGTCAAATCCGGCGATGTCGAGACCGCGATCCGGAACGCTGCCACCGATTCGACGCTGCTCCTCATCGGCGCGACCGAGGAGGGTCTACTTCGCCGGCTCGTCTCCAAGTCGCTCGTGCTGGACGTTGTCGACGACGTGGAGTGTTCCGTCCTGCTGGCGGAGAAACGCCGCGACCGCGGCCTGCTTGAGCGGCTGTTCTGAGTAGCTGGTACGTCTGCCCGCTGACTACCCGCTCTCCTGGCTCACTCGACGAACCCGCTACACCGGCACCGCTGCATACCGTTTCGACGCCTCACAGTAGTCTCTCGTGAAGGTCATAGAACGATCCGATGGTGAGATGGGGCTCGCCGGCGAACGAGTCCCAGGGGCCGTCATCGCGATTGACCCAGACGCCCTGCATCCCGGCGTGCATCGCCCCGTACACGTCGAAATACCCTGCAGTGACGTGGGCGATTTCCTCGATCTCAGTCGACGTCCGGTCCGATGCGTGACGGTACAGTTCCGCCGCCGGCTTGAACGTCTGGATCTCGTCGGCACTGACAGTGTCTTCGAGCAGGCCGCCGATACCGGCGAAATCAACCATGGAGTCGAGCATCTCGGGGTTCCCGTTCGAGACGACATAGAGGTCGTAGCCGGCGTCGTAGAGTTTGTTCATGCCGTCACGAACGTCGTCGAACACGTCGAGTTCGTGGTAGACGGCGAGAATCTCGTCGCGCTCCTCGGTAGTGATGTCGACGCCGTGGACATCGAGGGCGTACTGGAGCGCGTCGCGGTTCATCTCGTAGAACGGCTTGTAGGCGTCGATCTGGTTAGCGAGGAACGTGTACGCCAGTGAACGAGAGCGCCAGAGCCGGGATACCGGTTTGGGGTCATCTACCCGGTCGGCGAGGGCTTTCTGAGCCGCCTCAACGTCGACGATGGTGCTGTACGAGTCGAACGTAATCGTCGTTACGCGGTCCGGGTCGAACGGCATAGGCCCCCGTAGAACCGGGTGCCTCATATAGCCGGTCGCCGAGCCGGACGCACAGCTGTTCGGCACGGGCAGACTCACGACGCTGGGCGTGTTGTGGCCGGTTCCCGCTCAGTGCGCAGACGTCTCCGAGAGGACGGTGACACAGTACACGCCGATGATGATGCGCAATATCCCGACGGCACCGGGGAGGTCGATAGGCCGGTCGAACACGACAGTCCCGATCGCCACGACACCGACGATTCCCAGCGCGGCCCAGGTGCCGTAGACGACGCCGAGACGGGGAACGGGACGTGGGAACCCTTCTGAGAGTTTCAGCGACGTTGTCCCGAGCAGTTCGGACACAATCACGGCTCCGAGGAAGGCGTATGGGTTCACTCGTCGAGAATTGTGGACAGATACGATACATTTCGACTGTCGTCACCTCACCAGTCCCCTTTCCGAGACGCTCCCGGCCCAGTTGACCGTCCTGTGAATAAACCGCGGACAACGGGCGACACTCCCCCTCTCATGTGGCTTTATCTCCCGTGCGGCCGCACTGCGAGCCATGTTTCAGGTACATACGTTCCAGCCGACAGGAGTACGGCCGGTCGCCGCTCGACGCGTGGAGGGCGACAGATGACAGCGCGAGACGTGTATCTCCCGGTCGCAGCCCAGCCGTCGGTCGACACGCTTGTCGGGATGAGCCAGCAGGCCGAGGACAGCGGCTACGACCGGGTCTGGCTCCCGGAGACGTGGGGGCGGGACGCAGTGACGACGCTGACCAGCATCGCCGAACACACGTCGGCGGTCGGCCTCGGCTCATCGATTCTGAACGTGTACTCGCGGTCGCCGGCGCTGCTCGGCCAGACCGCAGCGACACTGCAGGAGGTCTCAGACGGCCGCTTCCGCGCTGGCGTCGGCCCGTCCGGGCCCATCGTCATCGAAGGCTGGCACGGCCGTGAGTTCGAGAGCCCCCTCAAGTACACCCGAGAGACAGTCGACATCATGAAACTGGTACTCTCCGGGGAGACCGTCGACTACGACGGAGACATCTTTTCGCTGTCCGGGTTCCGGCTGCGCTGTGAACCGCCCGAACCCGCGCCCCCCGTGGATGCCGGCGGTCTTGGACCGAAATCAGTCGAACTCGCCGGTCGCTTCGCCGACGGCTGGCATGCGCTCATGCTGACCGCTGACGGCCTTCGGGACCGGCTCGAAGACTTCGAGCACGGCGCGGACCTCGGCGACCGCGACCGCGCCGACCAGCGGGTAACGCTGTCGCTGACGTGCTGTGCGATGGACGACCGGGAGCAGGCCCGCGAACTGGCCCGTCAGCACGTCGCGTTCTACATCGGCGGGATGGGGACGTTCTACCGCGACGCGCTGGCCCGGCAGGGGTACGAGGACACCGCCTACGAGATCGCCGAGCAATGGGGGTCGGGCAACAAAGCGGCCGCCGTCGACGCGATCAGTGACGAGCTACTGGACAGCATTGCCGTTGCCGGGACACCTGAAGAATGTCGTGACCGTATCGCACAGTTCGAGGCTATCGATGGCGTGGACGCGATTAACATCTCGTTCCCCCGCGCTGCAGAACGGGACACTATCGACGCGACCATCGACGTGTTAGCACCCTGAAGTGGGGAGTGGCTTTCAGTCGGTCACTACCGGCTCGATGGCGTCGCGACGGCCATCGAGAACGTTGAAGCGCTCGCCACGGCGCTGTTCTAGCCAGCGAAGCAGGCGCTCGGCCCAGCGGAGCTTCTGCCGCTTTTCAGCAGTGACGGACGGATCCTCGAAGTCCCATCCGGGGAATACCAGCGAGGCAGCGCCGAAGTGGTCCGCGAGGAACGCGGCGCGGTCGCCGTCGGTGAAGCCGCCGTAGTTGCGGACCGGCGGGGCGGGTGTCGCCTGCGTCGTCGGTACAACGAACTCACTGTCGTAGGCCGGAATGTGTGTCTCCAGTGCGGGGATGTTGTCACCGTGGGCGTGGGCGACAACCGGCGTCCCGGCGGCAGTCAGTTTCCGCCCGGTATCGGCGTTCTTGTCCAGGTCCGTAACCATACAGTCGACGGCGACGCCTGCCGCCTGGAGACGGTCGGCAGCAGTGGACGCCGCGAGGACCACGTCGGCGTCGGCTGCACGGTCGGCCTCGGTTTCCAGTGACGGGCCGGCTCCGGCGATAGCCACCGATGCACCGTCGAGTCCGAGGGTCGTCGGGTCGTATGTGCTATCGTCGCCGAGCAGTTCGACGAAGCGGTCACAGGCGAGCTCGTCGCCGTCACGAGGGTACCCGAAGTCGTCGAGAATGTCCGAATACACTGGCTCCCAGGTGTGAAATTCCATCTGTTATCAGACGCCACGAAGTGGACATGCTTCTGTCTTGTTTCCCCGGTCAGTCACACTGCACGACGCTGTCACTGGCCCGGAGCGTTGCTGTCGCTACCGGATTCGTGGCCAGATAAACCGAGTTGAGCCGAAATGGCACGTCCGTGTACCCCTACCCGGGTGCCCTTTCGGCTTTCACCCCTTTCTTTCGAGGCCTCCGGTATAAGTTTTCTCTTACCGTCAGACACGAATGGCAGACCTCACGGGCAGCGATAACTTGTTCCACCCCGTAGCTACGCCAGCACTCCGCGACAGCCTCAAGACGGGGCAGTCCTTACGGAGGACAAATGGTCCCGGAACTGTCGGTGAGTGCGCAAGACGGTGCAGTTCCGGATTCGCTGGTGATCGTCTCGAACCGCGAACCGTATAGCCACGAGCGGGGCGACGACGGCGAGATACGGGTCCAGTCCGCCGCGGGTGGCCTGACGAGCGCACTCGACCCGGTGATGCAGTCACGGGGTGGCACCTGGGTCGCCTGGGGCAGCGGCGACGCCGATATGGCTGTCGCCCACGAAGGTATTGTCAAAGTGCCGCCGTCGGACCCGGCCTACGACCTGAAACGCGTCCCGCTCTCCGACGCGGCGGTCCAGGGCTACTACTACGGCTACGCCAATCAAGTGCTCTGGCCCCTCTGTCACGAGGATACGGGCCGGATGTGGGCCGAACCAGCCTACTGGGAGCAGTACCGCGCCGTCAACGAGCAGTTCGCCGAGGCCGTCGACACGGTCGCTGACGCGGGCCAGCCGGTCTGGTTCCAGGACTATCATCTGGCGCTCGCCCCTAAACTGCTCCGGGAGCGACGGCCGGAGGCAAGGCTACTGCAGTTCTGGCACATCCCCTGGCCCGCGCCGTCGGTGTTCCAGCACTGTCCCCACAGCGACGCGCTACTCGACGGACTGCTGGCGTGTGACGTCATCGGCTTTCACACAGCAGGGTACGCCGAGCAGTTCCTGCACTGCGTCGATAGTGCGTTCTCCGCGGCAACCATCGACACGGACACCGGGACAGTCACCCGGAACGACGAGCGGACGCGAGTCGTCGCGAACCCCCTAGGTATCGATGCCGAGGGGGTCCGGGACCGAGCGCGTGCTGCCGGCGTGGGCAGTGTCCGCGATACCGTGCTGGGCGGCAGTCGCTCGGACACGTCCATCCGCCTCGCGCTCGGCGTCGAACGGCTCGACTACTCGAAGGGCATCCCCGAGCGGATTGAGGCGCTGGCGCACCTCTGGGACCGGCGGCCGGACCTGCGAGGGGAGTTCACGTACGTGCAGAAGGCAAGTCGAACGCGGGAGGGGATTGCCGCCTACCGACGGTACCGAGCGGACGTCGTCGATGCCGTCGAACGCGTCAACGACCGCTTCGGGACCGATGACTGGCAGCCCATCGTCTACACCGAAGCCACCCTCGACAACGAGACGTTGGCCGGGCTGTACCGGGCTGCCGAGGTCATGGTCGTGACGCCACACCGCGACGGGATGAATCTCGTCGCCCACGAGTATCCGGTCGCCTGTGTTGATGGTGACGGCGCACTCGTACTGAGTGAACTGGCCGGCGCGGCGACCCATCTCGACGGCGCGCTAACAGTCAATCCGCACGATATCGGTGCGATTGCGGACACCATCGAGCGGGCGCTGGAACTGGAGGAAGCGGACAGAGCAGACCGGCTGGCGCGCTTGCAGCAAAGCGCCGAAGCGCTCGACAGTTCACAGTGGGTCGCCAGACAGTTCAGCCCCGGGCAGTCACCGTAGGGGGCCGTCAGTTACCGGCGCTACGCGTTCGACAGCCAGTCCGGCTCCGCGACGGTGGTATCGTCGACCTGCGAAACGGAAAGCGACAGCGTCACCGTCACCGGCTGGCCGTCCCGCTCAGTGGTCACCCGGTACTGGAACGACCGGATGACGCCATCCTCGTCAACAAGGACGGTTGCACTGGCCGAGTCCGTCGTCCCGTTGGCCGAGACGGTCGTCGAGACAGCGTCGTCGGCCGCGAAGCCAGTAACGTTACCCCCGGTCGCTTCGAACCGCGAGACCCTGTCACCGTCGACCGTCTCGGTACCGGCGTACGTCCAGTTGATGTCCGACCCCAGTGACTGGAGCAACGAGCGGTCGATGACACTGCTCTCGTTGACCGGCTGGACCGACCCGTCGTACGGCGGTGACGCAGCCCGGATCTCCGTCATCGCCTCCTCACCGCGGGTGAGGACACGGCGCTGTGTGGTGGTTCCATCGGCGGTGTACGTCGTTGTCACCAGCGTGTCGCCGCCGGCCTGAACCAGTTCGCCCTGCGCTAGCGACCGGTCGTTCGCACGGTCGATAGCAACGGTCCGGTTGATGAACACCGACCGGTTCTCGCCGTCGCGGACCGTCGAAAGTTGGAACGACAGCGACGTGGTAAACGACGAGTTCGACAGCCGCTCGAAGTGTCCGCGTTCGATAGCCGCCGCATCGAAGCCGGACGAGCCGGGTGCGGGGCCGTTGACGTCAGCCGAGGTCGATGTTATTTCGGTGTCTGTTCCAGCTGTACCCGATTCAGTGCCCAACAGCCCGCTACAGCCAGCGGACGCTATCAGTAGCACCGCAAGTGCAAGCGAGAGATGACGGCGTTCGAGAGACATATCGGTGCCACTGTATCAGTGGGTTAGTTCGTTATGGCCGTTCAGCTGTCAGATTCCGTCCGGCTTCAGGGTATACACGGACTCGATGACCGTCCCGCTGCCGTCGCGAGACTGCGGCGATGCCGGTCCCGTCCGACCCGCGTCAGACGCCCGTCATGCACGTCATGAGGGTTTAATACGAACGAAAACGCTATAGGAACCGTGCCACTCGGCTCCGACCCGCTGTCCGAACTCGACATTCCCGACGGAACAACCGTCGAGGAACACGACCTGGTGACCGACGGTGATGTCATCGTCGGCGGCCAGTCCACCGTGGAGTTCGGCGTGCGCGGGCGGACGGTCATCGCCGACGAGCGAGTCCGCTTTGGCGGCCACATCGAAGCCGAAGGTGACTGTCGGCTGGATATGTGGTGTGACGTGGCGGACAACGTGCTGGTCGGCGAGGACGCCTACATCGGCGAACGAGTACACATCGGCGGCGAACTCCGTGTCGCGGGCGACCTTGATATCGGCGACGACGTGGACATCGAGAACGGGTTCGAGGCGAACGGCTGGATCGTCATCCGCAATCCGATGCCGACCATCGTCTTCCTGTTCGTCTACCTCTCACAACTCCTCCGCATCGGCGAGGAAGACGCGGCCGAGGAAGTAATCGACGAGATGCTAGACGACGGCAGTGACGAGCACGACCCGGTTCTGATTCCACGCGGCGCGAGCGTCTCGGATGACGCCTGGCGCGTGTCGACGCCAGCGACGGTCGGCGACGACTGCCGGCTCCACGGAAATATCCGTGCAAAATCACTCGAAGTCGGCCGTGACACGGTTGTCTTCGGAAGCCTCCGCGCGAAAGCCGACATCGTGGTCGGCCGGGGCACAGAGATCAAAGGGGACGTAACGACCCGCAACGGGACCGTCCGCGTCGGCCCGGGCGCGAAGGTCTGGGGCGACATCTCGGGGACGACCGTCGAACTCCACGAGAACGCGACGGTCGACGGGACGATCCGGGCCAGCGAAGAGATGCGAATGCACACCGAAGCGGTTCTGGACCGGCCGGACGAGTCCGCTGCGGCGATGGCGGAAATGGCCGAATCGCTTGAAGCTGATACTGACACTACGGAGCCAGCCACCGAAGAGAGCGAGTCCAACGATACCGATCCGGCGGTTGATGTAACAGCGGACGATACCGCTGCCACTGCGGACAGCGCGGCAACCGACGGCGGCGATGGGACTGGCGCAACGACTGGCAGCGATGCTTCAGAAGCCGATTCCGACGTCGAAGAGGCGGCGGAGTCCGCAGAGTAACTGCCCGGACGCTATTTTGCGTGAGAACCGTCCCGCCACAGCATCAGCTCTGAGTCGCACCACTCACAGCCGCCGGCAGCGAAACTCCGTGGCCCGGCCCGTCGATATCGATGCCCGGACCGAACGCCATCGATGGCGGCGTTTCGTCGAGCAACAGGTGGCCATCTAGGTCGACGTAGTCGAAGGCACCGAGCCCAGCGGCGAGGTGAGCGCTCGTCGCAATCCCGGTCGCGCCTTCGAGCATACAGCCGAGCATACAATCGAGCGAGGCGGCCTCGGCGATTGTCGCAATTGCCGCTGCCCCGAGGAGCCCGGACTTCCCGAGTTTGACGTTGATCACGTCGGCAGCCCCGTCGCGAACCACGGTAGTTGCGTCCGCGGGCGTGAATACGGCCTCGTCCGCGGCGACGGGGACCGAGAGTCTGTCGCGGGTCCTCGCAAGACCGCGGACATCGTCCTTCGGCGTCGGCTGTTCGACCAGAGCGAGGTCGACCCCAGCCGTCGCCACCTCGTCGACAAACTGCTCTGTAGCCTTCGGCGTCCAGCCCTGGTTCGCGTCCACGGTAATCGTTGCGTTGGGTGCGGCGTCTGCGACCGCAACGGTTCGGGCCACGTCGTCGTCAATCGCGCCGCCGGTTTTGACCTTTATATGGTCGAAGCCCGCGGCCGCGGCACGGGTGGCTCGCTCGGCTGCCGCGTCGGGCGCGACTATCGGAACGGTAATATCGGTGGTAACTGGGGTCGGCGCTCCGCCGAACAGCTCCGAGAGCGGGATACCGCGGTCGCGACAGTACGCGTCGAGCAGCGCCGTCTCGACGGCGAACAGTGCCGTAACCGCTCCGGGTACTGCGGCCCGCACCTCACCGGCGAGTTCGCGGTAGTCGGCGAGGGACGCTCCCTCAAGCATCGACGTTACCGACCGGGCAGTCGCCACGGCAGCCGGCTGCGTCTCGCCGGTCACTGGCGGTAACGGGGACCCCTCCCCGTGGCCGACGACGCCCGAGTCCGTCTCGACCAGAACGACCAGATTCCGCGCTTTCTCACGAGTTCCGAGCGAGATCTCGAACGGCTCGCGGAGTTCGCGATCGAGCGATTCGACAGAGACACGGTCGATACGGGTCATAGCGCCTCCAGAACAGCTGTGAGGAGTGTCTCCGGGCCGTCATCGTCGTAGATGTTCGCCGCCGGAAGCCCTGTTCTGGCGGTTTCCGCCTCCGGGTCCCCCCAGGTCGAGAGGGCGGCGACTGTCGTCTCTGTGAGGGCGGTAATCGCGCGGCATTCGGCCTCGACACCGGCTACAGTGAGGTCATCGAAGTGGGACCGGGCCTCCCGAGAAGGGTCATCGGCCAGTACGACTGCGTCGGGGGCCGCTCCGTGGAGCAGTCCGAGCGTCACCCCGCCGTATGCGGTGTGCGTGAGGGCGGCCTGCCCTTCGACGAACACGATGTCGTGGTCCGTCGCAACGTCGAGCACCATGTCCTCGACGACGCCCGAGACGAAGTCAGCCGGGACCCGGTCGATGACGACGCCGCGGTCCGCGCCGACGAGGATGCCGGTCTGTCCCGTCGCGACCCAGCCGGCGTCGAGTCCGGCATCGGTCGCGGCCCGGTACAGTTCAAAGGTCGTCGTTCGCTTCCCGACTGCACAGTCAGTCCCCATCGTCAGGACGACGTCTGCGTCGGCCGCAGCCCCGCGGCCGTCACCGAGCGTCAGATCGGTGACGGCTGGAGGTTTCCGAACGTCAACGAGGTCGACACCGTGTTGCTGTGCGCGCTCGGTCCAGGCCGGGCGCTCGCTCAGAAAGACGTGCAAGCCGGAGACGATATCACAGCCCCGCTCCATCGCGTGCTTGATTGCCTCGGCCCATGACTCCGGGAGGTCACCACCAGCGGGCGCGACGCCGATGACAAGGACGGCCGCGTCCGGGGCCCGATCCAGCGCTTCGGTGACGGTTTCGACGACCGGGACGCTGTCGGCAGCAGGCCACTCAAGAGCCGCTCCGGCGTGAGGGCTCGGACACGTCGAGTCCACGACGGCCTGCGCGTCGAACAGCTCTCCGTGCATAACGATACCGTTGGCCGTCTTACCTTCCGGCTGTCCGAACTCCCCCTCTGCGAGCACAACGGCGGGCGTGCCTTCGTCGTATTTTCGCCGCAAGTCCATACTGAAGGACACTGCGGGCGTGACTGACAATCCAGAGCCTTACATGTGTGGCCTCCACTGAGAGTACTGGAGGACGACAACCGGTAATGAAAGCAAGAACAGGCGAGCGCTATCGCGTCACAGAACCCGGAGAGAACGATGGCCACTGACGGCTCCGATATGGCCGCGTCCCCGTCCAGCGGCGGTCTCCAGTTGACACTCAAACTGGAGCATCCCGACTGCTGGATGCGGGAAGTGACGGCGGCCACTGCAGCCAAACTGCTGGTCAACGCGGCGTATCTGGTCGACGGGAAGGTCAAAGCCCACGTCGTCGCATACGCTGAGTCGGCGGCCGCGGTCGAGGCGCTCGTTGCGGCGACCCGGGCATCCGACCACACCCATGCAGTCACAGAAATGGATACTCGTCGTAGCTTCGGCGGGATATCGGCACCGGTAAACAAAGCGACGCGCACGCTTCTCGTCGAATACGGCCCCGAAGAGAGCATCCACGACGCGCTGGTCTCACACGGGTTCATGAATCAAGAGCCGATCCGAATCCGCGACGGGACCGAGTACTGGACGGTCGCTATCGACGAATCGCGGACGACAATACAGGAGAAGCTCGACGCCGTGTGCGCACAGAAAGACGCGACGATCACCGTGACCCAGATTACGTCCGCGACCACCGGAAGCAGGGAGCGGGACGAACTGGCGGTCCGACAGCTTTCCGACAGACAGCGCGACGTGTTCGAACTGGCCCGCGAACGCGGCTATTACGACTACCCGAGAGAGGTAAGCGGGAGCGAGCTAGCCGACGAGCTCGGTATCGCGAAGACGACGTTTCACGAACACCTCCAGAAAGTCGAGGCCACGCTTCTCGGTCCGAGAGACGCCGACCGGGGCTGACGACAACACAGGGTCTCGGCTCACCGGCCAGTTGTCGTGTCTCCTGTCACAGAGCAGGTGGCAGCGTTCCAAGCTTGCGACGACAGGCGCGACAGAGCGCTACTGGGCTCCGAGTTCCGATTCCAGCTCCTCAACGACGTCTTGCAACATCGATGCGAGTTCCTCGTTCGGTGGGAGCCGATACAGTGGGCCGGAGATGTCGAGCGCGCCGAGGACGCCACCATGTGGGGCGGTAACCGGCACGCCGACCGAACGAAGCCCCTCGACTGCTTCCTGATCATTCACCGAGTAACCGCGCTCTTCCGTGCGTGCAATGTCGTCCAGAAGGGTTTCTCGGTCGGTGATTGTGTACTCCGTCTCAGCAGGCAATCCCCACCGGTCGAGAATTTCGTTGACTCTGGTTTCCGGCAACGCGGCGAGGATCGCCTTGCCGACTGCCGAGTTGTGCAGGTAGTAGTACCGACCCACCTGGAACCCTTTCGACGGGACGTTAGCGACGACGTTGAACAACGTTATCGCACGTCCGTACTCTTCGATGGCAAACGTGACTTCCTCACCACAGCTATCGGCAAGTTCGTGTGTTTTGCGACGGGCGACCTCGTACCACTCGTTTCGGGTCCGGGCGCCCTCTCCGAGGTGGAACAGCTTCATGCCGAGTCGGTACTGCTCACCCCGCTTGACCAGATACTCCTGATCCAGGAGTGTCCTGAGGTGAACGTGAATGGTGCTCGTCGAGAGGTCCAGCCGGTCCGCAAGCTCACTCATTCGCGCCTCCCCCAGCTCGTTTACCGCATCAATGATCGCGAGGGAGGTTTCGGTCGTCTGGAGACGACGACCGCTAGAGCTGTCCATACCACAGTGGACTCGACACCAGTATAAAAAAGTCCGGTCATAGTGGAACAGGTTCTGTCGATATTATACCATTCGCTGATATTATTCGGCCTAGTGATTGCCACGAGTTATATTTTTAGAGTATATGTCTGAAATTGTGTCCACTCAGTTCAATCTGGACGATATTCAGGGGTAATACACCACTCGAATTCCAATCCTAGCGGAGTTTTATATGTCTACAGCGACGGCGACGGGATGAGAATTTACCAGAGGCGGCTCCGATGATTTGTTACCGCTGAGTTAGCTATTATCATGAACTTTTGCGTGTGTATTTGACGAGGCACAGAATGCATGTCAGACACGGATAGCGGCGATGGGACTGAGATCGAGGAGATCTCTGGCCCAGATGTCGAAGCAATCGAGTTCTACGGCGGACGGTGGATGAGCGTTATTCCCATAGGGCTGTTTATCCTGTGGGCGATTGTCCAGAGTGGCCTGTTCGGAATCGGGGATACGACTGGTCTTGTCGCGGGAATGCTCGTGGCGCTCATCGTCGGGATGTTCTTCGCCAAAGGAGACTGGAAGAACTACGCGAACACCATCTTCGATGGGATGACGAAGCGAGTCGCCGCGACAGCAGTCGTCGCATGGCTCTGGGCAGGGATGTTCTCGAGCACGCTCCAGGCAGGCGGCTTCGTCGGCGGACTCGTCTGGGCAGCGAACGCGGCCGACGTCGGGGGCGCACTGTTCCCAGCCGCCACGTTCATCCTCGCAGCGCTGTTCACGACCGGGATCGGTACTGGTTACGGCGCGGCAGTCGCGTTCTCGGCGCTTTTCTTCCCGGCCGGCATCCTGCTCGGGGCGAATCCGGTGTTGCTGTTCGGAGCAATTCTCTCCGGGGCCGTCTTCGGGGACAACCTCGCGCCAGTCAGTGATACGACGATCGTGAGCGCAGTGACGCAGGACGCCGATATCGGCGGCGTCGTCGCGTCGCGGTTCAAGTACGCTGTTATCGCAGCGATACTGGCGCTTGCGGCGTACGTCTTCGCCGGAAACGCGATGGCCGGGCTGGACATCTCCCAGCAAGCACAGGACCTGTTCGTCCAGAACAGCGAACCAGCGGGACTGTTGCATCTCATCTCCATGCTCGTCGTCATCGTGACAGCGGTCATGGGCCGACACATTGTCGAGGCCATTTCGTGGGGACTCATCGTTGCGGTTGTGTTCAACGTCATCTTCGATCTCGCACCGCTGAGTGACGTGTTGCTGTTCAAAGTTCCCGAAACGTCAGCAGCCGCGAGCTGGGCCGGTGCGCTCCCTGTTGCCGAAGTGGTCGCGCCGCAAAACGCCGGCGTGACCGGCTCGATCTACAACGGTGCAGCCGGCTTCTTCCCGCTTATCGTGCTCGTGTTGCTCATCGTCGCCGGGTCGGAGATCATGATCCGTGGCGGTGGCTTCGAAGCGATACAGGAATGGCTTCTCGAAAATGTCGCAACGGGCGTCCGAAAAGCCGAGACGACGATGGTGGTTGGGACCGCCCTCGTCAACTCGATGATTACGATCAACACGGCAGCAGAGATCGCGATTGCGCCGTACATCGCTCGCATCGGCCAGCGGTACAACATCAATAGCTACCGACGGGCGAATATCCTCGACGCGAACACCTCGGCGCTCGGGTACATCTTCCCGTGGGGCGGCGGCGTTCTCATCGGCTTCGCGACGCTACAGGGCCTCCCGGAGCAGTACGAATGGTTCACCAGCGCGATGATTGTCAACCCCGTCCAGGTGTGGCCGTACGTCTTCCACGGCTGGTTCCTGTTCGGTGTGTTCCTCCTCTCCGCGCTGACCGGCTTCGGCCTTGAGTACACCACTGACCGCAAATCCAAGGATGTGACCCGTCTATGAGCATGCTCAGCAAGTTCCTCACCGGGATGTCCTTCAGGTCGACCACGCCGACGTTCGAGGCGGGCGAAGAAATAGAAGTGTACGTCACGGAACTCGACGAGAAATCCGGCGAGCTGGTCGCACAGGTCGGCGAGACCCGCCTCTACTTCGAAAACGGTGAGGCGGATATCGTCGGCTGTCGCGTGCTCGCAACGGTCGAGTCGTTCGACGACGCCGAGCACCGCGGCCGGGTCACTCACCGGAAGACGCTGTCGCAGGGGTCGTTCTAGCAGTGCCACAGAGTGCCGAACAGTGCAGCGAGCCAGTATAGCGCGACCGATAAAACCGATATAAGAGATTCACAGCATATGAGCAATTCACTCCATTCCACAGCACGACAGCACAACCAGACGACTATCGTTCCCAGTACGGACATCGAAGCGACCGTCGAGATGGCGGACCTCGTCCCGGCCATCGAGGCCGCATTCGCCGCATACGAAAACGACACGGCGCAGATGCCACCGAAGTCCTACATCGACCTGCCACAGCACAACGGGGACTTCCGGTCGATGCCGGCCTACCTCGAAACGGACGACTGGGAGGCGTCGGGCATCAAGTGGGTGAACGTGCACCCGGACAACCCCGACGAGTTCGACCTACCGACCGTGATGGGGACACTCGTATACACGGACCCCGAGAGCGGCTTCCCGCTTGCCGTGATGGACGCGACGACGCTGACGATGAAGCGAACCGGTGCGGCCGCCGCCGTGGCGACGGACCACCTCGCTATCGAGGGGGCATCTTCGCTGGGCATCATCGGTGCCGGCGTCCAGTCCTACACGCAACTGGAGGCCATCTCGCAGGTGCGACCGATCGAGTCCGTCGTCGTTAGCGACCTCGATGACGACCGGGTCCAGCGGTTTATCGACACGTTCGGCGACGAGTTCGACGTGCGCGCCGGCACGATTTCTGAGGCGGCCCAGTGTGACGTCCTGTCGACGGTCACGCCGGTCGAAGACCCCATCGTCACGCTTGAGGACCTCGGGGAGCACACCCACGTCAACGCCATGGGTGCCGACGCCGAAGGGAAGCAGGAACTCCACACCGATGTTATCCGCGAGGCGACACTTGTCATCGACGACTTCGAACAGACGACCCACTCCGGCGAGATAAACGTTCCATGGAGCACAGGCGATATCGACGAGTCGGATATTGACGCCGAACTCGGCGAGATTGTCGTCGAGAGCGCGTCGGGTCGCGAGGACCTGTCCGGGAATACCGTCTTTGACTCGACCGGCCTCGCGATTCAGGACATCGCTGCCGCACGTATCGTGTACGAATCGCTCGGTGACGACAGCGGACACCGCCTCGAAATGGTGTAAGTACGCCGGTCTACAGCACCGGTAGTCGCTCTACAGTGGTATCGAGCGACGCAGTGTCGATGTGGCACGCAGTTGTGGCCCGGTATCATTTGTATGTGCCATCCGACGAGGGGGTATGCGACGCGTCATCATCGACACGGATACCGCGGGCGACGACACACAGGCAATTTTGCTTTCCTGTCTCAGTGACCGGATTACTGTCGACGCAATCACGGTCGTCGCCGGCAACGTTCCATTCGACAGAGAAGTCGAGAACGCGAAGTATACGCTCGAACTCGCCGATTCACTCGACGTGCCCGTCTACGAAGGGGCGAGACAGCCGCTTCTCAAGGAGTTCGAACACGCGACGTACATTCACGGCGAGGACGGCCTCGGCGGGGACGTGTTCCCCGACACCGGCATCGAATCGGCGGCGGGGTTTGGCCCCGACGAGATCGTCGACCGCTGTCGGGCGGCCCCGGGTGAAATCACGCTGCTCTGTATCGGCCCGCTGACCAATCTGGCGCTGGCGTACGCCCGCGAGCCCGAGCTGCCAGACCTCGTCGATGAAGTGTGGGTAATGGGCGGGAACGTCAACTGTGCAGGGAACGTCACCCCCGCCGCGGAATTCAATCTGTGGGTCGATCCCGACGCCGCCAAGCGTGTGTTCGACGCCTTCGAGGTGACGCTCGTCGACTGGGGCGTGTGCCTTCGGGACGCAGTGTTCGGCACTCCCGAGTTCGAGGCGGTATCGGCGTTCGACACGGAACTGGCGTCGTTCTTCGAGTCGGTGACAGCGCAGGCCCGGGCGTTCAACAGTGAGGGCCCCGATGACCCCGGGTGGACGGCACTCCCGGACAGTGTCACCGCCGCGCTGTTTGCGTACCCGGAACTCCGCGAAGCGGTGTCGACGTATCACGTTGCGGTGGACGACCGCGAGGGACTCACCCGTGGGTACACCAGCGTCGATGTCAACGGTGTGACC
Organism: Haloarcula sp. Atlit-7R; assembly: GCF_003666065.1. NCBI lineage: Archaea > Methanobacteriati > Methanobacteriota > Halobacteria > Halobacteriales > Haloarculaceae > Haloarcula > Haloarcula sp. Atlit-7R. The sequence goes on from NZ_QXIK01000001.1 coordinate 197,669, forward strand.
GACAGCGACCCGAATACCCACGTCGTAGAGTCCGTCGATAGCGACGCCTTCCAGTCAGTCATGTACTCGCTGCTCCAGTCCCGAGACCCCGACAGCGGCATCACCGAGTGAGTCAGGAGCGGAGGCGAACACGAGAGTAACGGACGGTGTATCGTCGTTGCCGCTGTGTGAGACCTGTGGCACCAGTCCCGGTGCCGCGTGTTGTCCCTGGTTTTTACTGGGGGCCGGCGGCATGTCAGGGTATGACGCTTACAGACCGTCTCGACCGGTACCTCCGGACAGCGGGGCTCGAAGCCGTCTGGTTCGCCCGACCGAACTCCTTCGCGTGGCTCACCGGCGGTGGTGACAACGTCGTCGACCGGGAGGTCGGCGTTGGCGTCGCCGCCGCAGGTTACGACGGCGACAAGGTACGGGTCGTCACCGACAACATCGAAGCGCCGCGGCTCCGCGACGAGGAACTCGACAGCGACGTGGCCGTCGAGACATTCGACTGGCACGCACAGTCGCTGGCCGAAGCCGTCGCTGAAGCGAGTCCGACCCCGGCGGCGGCTGATTTCGATGTCCCCGGCTTCGAATCAGTTGACGCCGCGCGTCTCCGTCAGCCACTGACCGAGACCCAGATTGAGCAGTGCCGCGAACTCGCGCGAGACACGGCCGAAGCAGTCGAGGCTGTCGCGCGGAACGTCGAGCCGTCGCACACCGAGCTTGATGTGACCGCGGTGCTCCGACAGAAGCTCGAAGGCCGGGGCATCGCCACACCCGTCGTGCTCGTCGGCAGCGCCGAGCGAGCACAATCCTACCGACACTACACCCCGACAGACGCTGAACTCGGTGACTACGCGCTCATGTCGGTGACCGTCGAGCGGAACGGCCTCCACGTCAGCACCACCCGAGCGGTCGCGTTCGACCCGCCGGAGTGGCTCATGGAGCGCACCCGCAAGGCTGCCCGCGTCGAAACCACTGCGCTGGCTGCGACACAGGCTGCTGGCCGAGATGGCGGCACAGCGGGCGACGTATTCGGCGCGATACAGGACGCCTACGCCGAGGTCGGCTGGGAGGGCGAGTGGCAGAATCATCATCAGGGCGGTGCGACGGGCTTCGCCGGTCGCGAATGGATCGCCACGCCCGGACACGAGGGTGAGGTCGCGCTGCCACACGGGTACGCTTGGAATCCGACTATCGCCGGTACGAAGAGCGAGGACACGTATCTCGTCTCTGCAGACGACGTCGAACTGCTGTCCGGGACCGGCGACTGGCCGACTGAGACGGTCTCGGCGGTCGGCTACGACCTCGAACTGCCGCGGCACACGGTGCTTGAGCTGTAGCGGCGCTGGAACGCTGTTTCCGATTGTGGAGAGAGTGTTTACAACGGGTGTTGTATGAATCCGTGGGTTTAAGGAACGGCTCAGGCTACCCCTGTGTATGACCGCAGCGCGCGCCTGGTGGAAGGAAGCGGTCGTCTACCAGATCTACCCACAGAGCTTCAACGACAGCGACGGCGACGGCGTCGGCGACTTGCAGGGTATCATCGACCGACTGGATTACGTCGCTGACCTCGGCGTCGACGTCATCTGGCTCAACCCGGTGTATCAGTCACCACAGGTCGACAACGGCTACGACATCAGTGACTACCGCGCCATCCACGAGGCGTACGGCACGCTGGAAGACTGGGAGGAGCTACTCGAGGAGATTCACGCCCGGGACATGAAACTCGTCATGGACCTGGTCGTCAACCACACCTCCGACGACCACGAGTGGTTCCAGCGCTCGCGCCGAGACGAGGATGGCTACCGCAACTACTACATCTGGCGCGAGGGCGGCACCGACGAGGACGGTACCCCCGCGCCCCCGAACAACTGGACCACCGGCTTCGGCGGGTCGGCCTGGACCTACGACGAGCAGGTCGGGGCGCAGTACCTCCATCTGTTCCACGAGCGCCAGCCGGACCTGAACTGGGAGAACCCCGAGGTCCGCTCGGACATCTACGAGATGATCGACTGGTGGCTGGCGAAGGGCATCGACGGCTTCCGGATGGACGTCATCAACCTGATATCCAAGCCGGAAGGGTTGCCCGACGGCGACCCGGACACCGGATGGGTCGGTATCGAGCAGTTCGCTAACGGGCCTCGGACACAGGAGTTCCTCGAAGAAATGGCCGCCGAAACGTTCGACAACTACGACTCGATGACGGTCGGCGAGTGCGTCGATATCGACGTCGACACCGCCGGTGACTACGTCAGCGCCGACGGACCGCTGGACATGGTGTTTCACTTCGAGCACATGCTGCTGGACCAGCAGGAAGGGTGGTGGACTATCGAAGACTGGTCGCTGCCCGAGCTGAAGTCGGTGATGGCCGAGTGGCAGACCGAACTCGACGGCTGGAACACCGTCTACCTGGGCAACCACGACCAGCCACGAATCGTCTCCCGCTTCGGCGACGACGAGGCGTACCGCGAGGAGTCGGCCACGCTGCTGGCGACCTTCCTGCTCACACATCAGGGGACGCCGTTCCTGTTCCAGGGCGACGAGATCGGGATGACGAACTGCCCGTGGGAGTCAGTCGAGGAGATCCGGGACGCGGACGCGTCCAACCGCGTCGAACTCGCCCTGCAGTCGGGTGATATCGACGACTACGACGAGGCACGCGACGTTGTCGAGTTCCGCTCGCGGGACAACGCCCGGACGCCGATGCAGTGGGACGACTCCCGGAACGCCGGATTCACCGACGGTGACCCCTGGATAAAGGTCAATCCAAACTACGAGGAGGTGAACGTCGCTGCGGCCGAGGCGACCGAAGACGGTATTCTGTCGTACTACCGCGACCTCATCGACCTCCGGAGCGACCTGGACGTGCTCGTGTACGGCGAATACGATCTATTACTGCCCGACCACGAGACGGTGTACGCCTATCGGCGCACGCTCGACGACCCGGCGGTCGATGTCGACGACGTGCTGGTCGTCTTGAACGTCTCACCGACGGCCACACGCGTCTCGGTCCCGGTCGAGGCCGAGGCAACACCGCTGTTCGGGAACGAACTGGACGCGGCGGTCGAATCCAGCAGCCACGACGGCACAGACCTGGAACTGCAGCCCTACGAAGCGCGCCTCTACGAACTCTCAGAGCAACAATGATGTCATCGCAGATGCTTTCCGACGGCGAACTGGACCGCGAATGGTGGAAAGAAGCAGTCGTCTATCAGATTTACCCACGCAGTTTTAGCGATAGCGACGGCGACGGGGTCGGCGACCTGCAGGGCATCGTCGACCGACTGGACTACGTCGCCGACCTCGGCGTCGACGTTATCTGGCTCAATCCAGTCTACGACTCTCCACAGGAAGACAACGGCTACGACATCAGCGATTATCAGGCAATCTACGACGAGTTCGGAACGATGGCCGACTGGGAAGCGCTGCTCGCGGAAGTCCACGACCGAGATATGCGGCTCGTCATGGACCTCGTCGTCAATCACACGTCAGACCAACACGAGTGGTTCCAGAAGTCCCGACAGCGCGACCCGGAGTACGAGGACTACTACATCTGGCGCGAGGGCGGCACTGACGCGGACGGCGAGCCCGTGCCGCCGAACAACTGGGAGTCCTTTTTCGGGGGCTCCGCCTGGGAGTTCGACGAGGAGCGCGGCGAGTACTACCTCCACCTGTACGACACCTCACAGCCGGACCTGAACTGGCGCAACGACGCCGTCCGGCAGGACGTCTTCGACACCATCGAGTGGTGGCTGGAGCGGGGCATCGACGGCTTCCGGATGGACGTTATCAACCTTCTGTCGAAAGTCGAGGGGCTGCCCGACGGCGAGCCGGACAGCGAATGGATCGGCTCCGAGCATTTCATCAACGGGCCGGAGCTGTCGTCGTATCTGACGGCACTGGACGAGTCGGTGCTGTCGAACTACGACGTGATGACTGTCGGCGAGATGCCACAGCTCACTGTCGAGTCGGCCCGCAAGTACGCCGGCACGGACGGCCCGCTGGACATGGCGTTTCACTTCCAGCACACGAAGCTCGATTACGACGGCGGCGAGCGGTGGTCGGTCGGCGACTGGAGCCTGCCGGAGCTGAAAACCATCGTCGACCGCTGGCAGGACGGGCTGGCGGCGGACGGCTGGAACGCCCTGTACTGGGAGAACCACGACCAGCCGCGGAGCGTCTCCCGCTACGGCGACCCCGAGAACTACCGCCGGGAATCCGCGACGCTGCTCGGGACGTTCGTCCTTATGCTCCGTGGCACGCCCTACATCTACCAGGGGCAGGAACTCGGGATGACGAACGCCGACTGGGAGACGATGGACGACCTCCGTGACGTGGACGCCATCAACCACGCGCGGGAACTCCTCGGGCAAGACGATGTCGAGGACTACGAGGACGTGAGAGAGGTCGTCGGCTACCGGACCCGCGACAACGCCCGGACACCGATGCAGTGGGACGACTCCCGAAACGCCGGCTTCACCGACGGTGACCCCTGGATAAAGGTCAATCCGAACTACAGGGATATCAACGCCGCTACCCAGCGAACGGACGAAGACTCCGTTTACAACTACTACCGGCGACTCATCCAGTTGCGCTCCGACAGGGACGTGCTGGTGTACGGAGACTACACCGACTTGCTCCCCGACCACGAAACCGTCTTCGCGTTCACGCGGTCGCTGTCGACGGACGCGGGAACCGAGCGGGTTCTGGTCGTCTTGCACTTCGATGACGGGAGCGAAACCGTTGCACTCCCGGTCGAGTACGCCGATGCGACGCTGCTCGAGGGCAATTACGACCGCGACGACGCAGATCCGGAAACGGTGACGCTTGCACCGTATGAGGCCCGCGTCTACGAGCTATTCGACTGACAACCGTCGCCCTATGGCACTCCTACCGAAACGGTCGTCGCGAGGCACAGATTCAAGACGCGCCCGTCACCAGCAGTGGTATGTACCTTGCCGACGAGACTTGGCCGGACCTCGGTGACCATTTCGAGACGGAGTCGCTCGCGCTCGTGCCGCTGGGGTCGACTGAACAACACGGGCCGCATCTCCCGCTGGCGACGGACCACCTCATCGGGGAAGCCTTCGCCAGAGAAGCCGCCGACAGGACGGGCTATCTCTGTACTCCGACGATCAACGTGGGCGTGAGCCCCCATCACAGACAGTTCAACGGGACGATGTGGGTCGACGCGCCGGTGTTTCGCGACTACGTCGAGTCATTCACACGGAATCTGGCCTACCACGGCATCGACCGGGTCATTTACGTGAACGCTCACGGCGGGAACGTCGAGCACCTCCGTGAGGTCGGCCGTCGGCTCCGGGACGACGAAGTGCTGTACGCCATCGAGTGGATGTGGGACGAGAGCATCCCAGACCTCGTGGACGACCTGTTCGAACAGAACGGACCACACGGCGGCCCGAAAGAAACGGCCATGATTCAACACCTGCGCTCCGACCTAGTTCACGACGACCGCCTCGAAGACGCACGGGACGGTGGGATTCCGAGCGTTGCGGCAGCCGAGACAAAGAAGTACGGCTCGCGAACCTTCTACGACGCCGCTGATAACACCGACAACGGTGTTCTGGGCGACCAGACTGATGCCACGGCCGAAAAGGGCGCGGAGATGTTCGAGGCCGCGACCGAACAGCTCGTCAGGCTCTGTGAGTGGCTGGACGCGCAAGCGTTCGACGACCTCCTGCCGAAGCCACACGTCTGAACCGGACACCGCAGGAGCGAGTCCCCGGGCTCGCCTGGCAGGTGGCTTTTTGCGACAGGCGGATGTACGGCGGATATGGCCCTCCTCCTGTTTCCCGGTATGCCCGGGGCTATCGAACTGGTCATCCTCCTCATCATGATGGGGCTGTTTCTCGTTGTCCCCCTGGCGCTCATTGTCGCCGCGTACCTGTTTGGGAAGCGCCGCGGCAGAGCCGAAGTGAGCGACCGAACCGAATCCTGACCAATCGCCAGACAGCGGCCAATCGGCGTGTTACGGCCCTCTCGCCGCGAATCGACTCGTTTATCGGTCCCACCCTATGAGGGGAATGTGTGTCCCCACCGAGTCCCCACCCGGAGTCGCTTCGTAGCCGAGCGTTCGAAATAACGGTCGATGACGGACGAGAGACCTTCAACGCGCTCAGTATCGAGCACGCCGACTGTGAGACGGAGTGGATCATCTCCGATACTGTGTGTGCGCTCGAAAATATGCGATAGCTGGTCGCCAAGGCGTTGTGTCGCTACGGTAGCGGACTACGACGACCGCTGACCTGTCGTGACCAGCCAGACCAACTAGTGTGGCCATGCCTGGCCAGACAAAGATCCGCAATCCAGCTTACTCGGTCGGGACGGGGCCAGTCCCGATGACGTCTCGGACCGCGTTCTCGAACTCCTGCCGGTCGGCGAAATACGGCACGTCGACATCTTCGAGTACCGTTGCGAGTTCCTGCGGGCCGTCCGGCGTCCGTATCGTCGTGTCTCCCTCGCGGTCGACGATGGTGCTGTGTTCGATGCCCCAGGTGAGCCGGGCCGAGACACGGGCCAGTGGCGCACCAGCAACGTCTGGTCCGTCGCCGAGTTCGACAGCCGGCTCCTCCGCGTCCTCGCTTTCGTCGTCGCTCATACCCGAACAGTGCCCGTGGGTCCGATTAGTGCTTTCGGAACGGTTCGCGTGTCCGTTGGGCTGCGTACGCGCGTGCCCGCGTCATGCATCTGTCTGACGGGTAGTTTTATCGGATGTAGCAGTAGTGTACTGCATGACTAGTCTCACCGACGTGTACGAAGGGGAGGTTGGGCGCGTCGCATCGCGCCGCCAGCAACTCGTCGGGACAGCCCTGTTTCTCGTTGGTGTTGCCGGACTCGTCGGGGCAATCGCACTCGCAACGACCACCGTCGGCAACAGATACGGGCTGGACGCCTACGCAGCTAGACAAATCGCCGGCATCATCGCCGGCCTCGGGCTGCCGTCGGTTATCCTCGGCGTGTTCGCAGTGTTGCCGGCCAGTCGACGAATCCGGCTGACTGCCCTTGGCGGGACAGGCGTCGCTGCGGTCGGCGTCTGGCTGTTCCAGTCGCTGTATCCCTACAGCTGGACCAGCAGCGACCCGCTGCTGGCACTACTTACCGGCGTCGTCTACTTCGCCGGCATCGTGACGACGTTCTGGTGTCTGTTCGCGTCGCTCGCGACGTTCAAGACGCGAAACGACCCCGGTGAGACGGCACGCATGGAAGTGACCGAGGAAGGGACGATTCGCCTCGTCGAGGAAGCCCGAACGCTCCCGGGGCTGGGCGGCATCGGGTTTTTCGGACAGGACCCGGAGGGCACAGTCGAGACGCAGACGAATAGACCGGGAGCGAGCGGCGCTGTCAGCGACGGCGGGACCGGACAGCCCTCGGATGATGCGCGCACGGCCAACGGCCGCCACCACCAACCGTCGACCGACACGCAGTCTGACCGCAACACGCGGTCCCAGCGACGGTCGAACAGCGGCGCAGCGACGGAGTCGGGCCGCCAGGCAAACGCACGCTCGAACACCGGGCAGCAAAACACCGCGTCGCGTCGAAGGGACCAGAGTGGGCCCTCTGAGAACGCGCTCGACCCGAGGATAGCTGAGGCCGGCCCGGAAGCCTCGCCGTCGACCGATGGCGGCACGGCGACGACGGGGCACGACGCAATTACCGAGACGGCGGTCCATCAGGGCGAGCCAGACACCTACTGCGGGAACTGCCGACACTTCGAGTACGTGATGCAGGACGGCGACATCGAGCCGTACTGTTCGTTCCACGGTGAGGTCATGGATGACACGGAAGCCTGCTCGGCGTGGGTTCGCAACGACTGAGACGGTCGCCAGTCCGATTTTGCTGTTCGTCTCACAGCGTACGGCGACACGGAGAGACAGAGCGGTTCGGTCAAAACCGGGTATTTAACACGGTCGGCAGGCAAACGATGGTACTACAATGGAGTTTTGCGACGAATGCGGTTCAATGATGAAAACGGACGACGAGCGCTGGGTCTGTGGCAGTTGCGGCTACGAGAAGGCTCGAAACGCCGAGGCCGAACAGGAGATGGCCGTCACCACGCAGGGCCAGGAGGAGTCGGAAGTCGTCGACACCTCCGAGGTCGATGCCGAAGACATGGGGCCGACGACGGGCGCACGTTGTCCAGAGTGTGGCAACGAACGGGCCTTCTACGAGATGAAGCAGATACGCGCGGCCGACGAGTCTGAGACACGCTTTTTCACCTGTACCGAGTGCGAACACAAGTGGCGAGAGGACGACCACTGAGGCCAGCCCGTGCCCACTGACCCCGCGTACCCGGACGTACCCACTGATCAGTTGCGCGATGGCGGCTGGGAGCTCGTCGACGAGAGCGTCGAAACAGTCTTTCAACTACCGACGGCCCGCGTCGAGGGGGCGACGAAAGTGTACGACGCCGCCGAGACACGCGCGGCCGTCCGGGACGCAATCGGGCTCAACCACCAGTGGCGGTTCTTCTTCGCGACCGCACTGTCGTTTACCCCGCCGCTCGCGCCGGGCATCGGACCGGCGATGATTCTCCCGACAGTCCGCTCGGAGGCCCAGTCGGCTTTCGCCGATGAACTGGCCGACAGGGGGTTCGAGTCCATCGAACGCGGGCGGAGAGAACAGGTTCGCGTGGACAGCGGCGACCGGGCACGGCTCCGGACCTACAGCGCCGAACTCGACCTCGAACCGGTCGACGCGACGCTGTCGATTACTGGCTGGGTCGGCGTCTGGCACAGCGGCGGGTTCCGCATCGCCGCCGGAGCGTATCCCGACCGGTCGCTGGCAACACTTCTGAATGTGGAAAATCCGCCCGAACCGCTCCGGCGGACACCGTCGGACTACCGGACCGAACTGCTGGACCTCATTCGCGCCGTGGCGTAATCGCCAGAAGCATGCCGTCGAGGAACAGCTGAATCGGCCCGAGGCCGAGTCGGTTTGCAAGTGAACTCGGAACAGCGTCCGCACCGAGGCGGGCGACGGGCGCTCCGCGAACCCGGATTTCAGCCGTCAGTCCGGCAGCAGCCAGCGCCGCGGCGGCGTTCCTGCCCTCGACCAGTCGATCGCGCCAGAGATCGAGCGCCGCCCCGAACGACGGCAGGTCGACGGCGACGAGGTCGTCGTATCCCCTGACGGTGAACGCGACCCCGTCCCGCTCGACGGTCAGATCGGCGTCGACGAGGAGGTCCGGCTTTCGCTCGAGCAGGTCGAACAGATCACCGACCGCCTTCGTCGTGGTGGCCACTGTCAGTCGTTATCGCGTGTCGTGATAGTTAGCGTGCCGTCGACCCGCCAGCGAGCGTGTTCAGCGTCTTCGCCGGCCTTGCTCGGGACATCGACTTCCATGTCGTCGAAGTCGTACGTTATTTCGGCATTGCGTCCAGTCAGGCGGTCGTAGAGCCCGATTGCGAGGTCTGGCCAGGTTGTCGTCTCCATCGGCGTTTCTGATTCGCTCATGCAGTATTCCATACGTACTCAAACATGTTTAAAGCCGACCCCAACAACAGGGGGTTGGCAGACTGACAGGTGCAGTCAGGGACGCCGCGCGAACGTCAGATAGCCGGTGTGGCCGACGCCGCCGGTCGATGGGCGGGAGCCGCGGTCGTCGAAGTCCATCTCCCGCTGGATTGTGTCGAGCGTTTCGACGCCGTCGAGGCCGACCTCGGTGGCCGTCGCCACGACTTCGCGCGTGTTCTCCACGAACGGGGAGTACACCGCCAGCGAGCCGCCGCGGTCAAGCAGCGTGGGCGTCCGCTCGACCACAGTGGGGGCGTCCTCGGTGTCGAGGGTCAGCACGTCAAACCCCGAGAGGTCGTCGAGATCGTCGGTGATATCGCCGGTTCGGACCTCGACAGTGTCCGCGACGCCGGCGATCTCCATGTTCTGTCGCGCTACCTCGGCGAACTCGGGGTCCTGCTCGTAGGTCACCACGTCAGCGCCGATGCGGCCCATGTACGCGCTGAGGATTCCGGTCCCGGTGCCGGCATCGAGAACGCGGTCCGCCGCGGCGACGCCGGTCTTGCCGACGACCAGCCCCACGTCGCGGGGCATCATCGGCGCGCCAGTCCGTTCGAGGTGGGTGAACAGGTCCGGGCCGCGCAACCGACGGACGGTGAAGCCGGTGCCCAGATGGGTCTCGACGACATCGCCCGGTTCCACGTCCTCGGGGACCTCCAGAATACCGAGGTCGGACTCGAAGCGCTCGCCGGGGTCCAGCAGGTACTCGCGGTCTTCGTGGACGAAGAGGTACGCCACGTTACTCCAGTTCGTCGACCGCGTCCGCGAGGTCGCCGTCGTTGGCTTCGAGCGCCTCTCGCGCAGTGTCTTCGTCGACGCCGGCACGCATGGCGACGAGTTCGACGTCGTCCTCGTCGACGCCGGAGCTGCTGTCGCTCTCGTCCGAATCGCCCTCAGCCGCCGCAGCTGAGCCCTCATCGGAGCCGAGTTCGCGGCTTTCGGGTTCGCCGACGACCTGATACGTTTTCTGGCCCTGGGCTTCCATGAGCTGGACCTCCGCGTCGTCGAAGACGAGCTCCTCGTCGGGTGTGCGGATAATTACTTCCTGCGCATCGATGTCCTCCATGTCGATGCCCATCTGTTCCATCATCTGCTTCATCTTGCGCGGGTTCATCCCGCCGCCTCCGCCAAACATACGTAGGACTGGCGGGGCAGGGCAGAAAAGCGTAGCGACCCGGACCCGGACAGGTGTTCGTCACGGGACAGGCCGGCCGACTGGGCGAAACCGGCACACACCCACGGCTTCGTAACGATTCTAAGGCTCGCCCGTGCATCCCCGCCGTGTCACTGCTGTCTATCTTCGCCACGGCGATCCTCCCAGTCGTCGTCGCTGCGGCCGGCTTCGCGCTTGGCCGGCTGAAAGGCACCGACCCTGACGCACTCAACACCATCACGGTATACGTCCTCGCGCCCGCGCTGGTGGTCCACAGCCTGACCACGTCGACGCTGGCCGGCGGGACGATTCTGAGCGTCGTCCTCGCTGTCGTGCTGTTTACCACCGCGATGCTCCTCCTCGCGGAAGGCGTCGGCCGTCTGACCGGACACTCCGAACCGCTGCTGGGCGCGTTCGTCCTCGTTTCTATCTTCCCCAACACTGGGAACTACGGCATTCCCCTGGCGGATTTCGCCTTTGGTGCGACAGGACGGAGCACCGCCGTCCTCGTGACCGCGCTGCAGGGCGTGTTGCTCTACACCGTCGGCATCTACATCGCCGCCCGAGGCAGTGCGAGCAGTCCGCTGGCGGATATGCGTCGCGTGTTCGGTGTGCCGCTCGTCTACGCCGTCGTCGTCGCGCTCGGCCTCCGCTGGCTCGGCGCGGTCCCGCCGACGGAGTCGACGGTGATGCAGACGCTGGAACTGCTCGGCAACGCCTCGATTCCGGTGATGTTGCTCATCCTCGGGATACAGCTCTCGAACGTCGACGGGAACAGCGACTTCCAGTCCGTCGGTATCGCCAGCGCATTGAAACTCCTGTTAGCCCCGGTTCTCGCGTTCGCCGCAGTACTTGCCGTCGGGTTCCAGAACCAGACAGTCGCGCGGGTGGTCGTGCTCCTGCTCGCGACGCCAACCGGCGTGACGACCAGCATCCTCGTCGGTGCGTTCAGCCACGGGACCGGGGACCGTTCGCCGGGTGAGCTCGTCAGCGCGACGGTGTTCCTGACGACCGTCACCAGCGCGGTGACAGTCACGCTGCTGGTGTGGCTGCTGCAGTCCGGGCTCGTGTTGTGACTACTCCTCCCAGTATATCCTGATCTCGCCAGCGGTGATGTCAACGAAGTGGTTCGAGCCGCTGCTGACCGCAAACCGGCCGATAGTCCGTTCGAGAGTCCGGCTGGGACCGCCAGCAACCGCGACGGTAATCGTGTACGTCCCGGTCGAACCGATCATCGGGTCGTACTCGACCGAGTCGCCAGCAGCCAGCGTCTCCGTCTCATCGAGGAGCGTCGTTTCGTCGTGTGTGATGGTGAACGTGACGGTCTGCTCATTGCCCGTGTCGTTGTCGACGACAAACAGGATTGGGTCGTCAGGAGCGGGCGTTACTGTCGGTGTGTCCTGTGATGTTCCAGTCGTCGGTGCTGTCGACTGTGCTGTTGGCGTCGCTGTCGCTGTCGATGGCGTCGAGCCGTTCATCGCCGTGTCGTCACCGGGTGCGACACAGCCGGCGACTGGGGAGAGCGCGAGCGCGGCGAGGAGCGTACGGCGGCGCATATCGCTCGTCCCGACGGGAGCAGCAAATGCTTTCTGTCACACGAGACGGTGTCGAGCAGGGCCGGAGCGTGCCAACTCCAAGGTCGACACGTACCGGGAGGCGCTACAGACTCCGTCTCAGTCCGTTGCGCCCTGCCTGACCTTCACGGCCATCCCCGTCTCGAAGTCGTCCATGCCGCTGCCGGGCAGTTCCGCGCGGCCGACGGCAAGCAGAGAGCCGTCCTCGTGGACGACGAGGGCCTCGTCGCCCGGTCGGAGCGTCGGGTCGGCCGACTGGACGAACTTGGCGAAGGCGTTGCGGCCCTCGCGGATGAACGGCTCGCTCTCGTCGCCGACGACCACGCGGTGTCGCGGCGTGTCGAACGCACCGAGGAGCCGGGTCCCGCCGGCGAGCCCGAGTCGAAAGCGGCCGTCGGCACCGTACGTGGCGATGCGGCCGTCCGTGGCATGGACCTGTCGCGGACGGCCGGAGCTGGTGTGTGTTACGTCGAGGGCGTCAGGGCCTGCGAACAGCGCCGTCCCGCCGCCACCGCCGAACTGGTAGTCGGCCGCACGCCGGAGCCCCCGGAACTCGTCGTCACTCATTGCTCGTGTTCGATGCCGGGTCATAAACCGCCTTTCGGTTCTGTCTGCCCCACTATCCGGCGCAGTTCGAAATGAGATGTGTGCCCGACCGTGGCTGCCCGGACCACGGCCGGCAAAATCGTGTGGCAATGGGAATGCCACTCCCCCCGATCCGTTCCGAATCAACGGTCCAGCCCGACGGGTGACGGCCCCGAACCGGAATGCCATTGGTTCGCTCCGTCAGTCGCCCCGGCCCGAGTACACGGGGCGCGTGCCTCTGTATCCAATCCGTGGTCGGAGGACCGACTACGATGCCTGGAACTGCAGTGGGTCTCCGTCTCGCGCCTGGCCCGTGACGAGCAGCCGCGAGGTGTCTCGACTATCCTCAGCGCGTGGCAACATACCGTCTCTGTGACCCAACTGGTGGTGGGCACTACAAGGGGATGTGTTTGCTGCTTCAGTCATGAAGGTGGGCCGAAATTATCATGCTAGAGCGGCGGCGATATCGCAGAAAAGTGTGCATTGCTGCCTTGTGCCATACTTTCCTCCGTCGGTTTTGGGGAAATTTATACCGGATGACTTCTTAGAAACGGGTGATATGGCTACTGACACGCGAAAAGTGATGCTGGGTGCTGCACTGCTGGTGATCAGCACTGTGCTCATCCTTGGTACAGGGGCAATCGACATCGGCATCCCGGCCGCCGCCGGAGCGCTTGCTGCACTGGGACTGGCCGCCGGTGCCCTCCTCGTTGGAACGTCAGAAGACGGTCGCCCGGTCTAACCGCCGATTTTTCTCGATAACAACCCAAACACCGTAGCTGTGAGTCTGTCGAGCCACGGGAAGCCGCGGGAGGGCATGTCGCTCGTGGGTGAACCAGCAGTGGTCACAGCGGCAGCCCACATGCTGGCGTAGCTATAGCAGGAACCTGTCGGAATCGGCGCTCATGTCGATAAACCCATCAACGGCCGCTTTGAGGTCTTCGGAGGACGACTCCTCGAAGCCCATCGCTTCGACGCGACAGCCTTCGTGGCGGAGATACCGACAGACACGGGCGAAGTCCCCGTCACCGGTGCAGAGCACTACCGTATCGACGTGGTTCGCCAGCGAGACCGCGTCAAGGCTCATTCCGACATCCCAGTCCGCCTTCTTCGACCCGTCCTGAAATGTCTTGATGTCCTTGATGCGTGTCTCGAAGCCAATGTCGACGAGCGCTTCGAAAAACGTCTCTTCTTCGGGCGAGTCCGCCCGGATGACGTAGGCGATAGCACGAGTCAGTTCGCGGCCGTCAACGGCCTCTTCCAGTAGTGCCTCGTAGTCGATGTTCCGCGAGTAAAGACTCCGGGCAGTGTGGTAGAGGTTTTGCGCGTCGGCCAGTACGGCCACGCGCTGTCCCGGCTGGGAAACTGTCATATCAGGTATTGGCTATCGGCCCGAATATGCTTTCGGGATACAAACGTGAAACAGCGGCGCATTTATGCCCCAACTACCCAGTTGTTGTAGATTCAGCAGTTATACTCGCGGCCCGAATGTATCAATCTAGCGACCGGATATACGGTAGTGCAGCCGAACGATTTATTAGGTCAACCGTCTGTCAGTACGTATGATGACAATTCAACGAATGGTATTTCGTGAGCCAGAGGGGCGGCAGCAGGGTCTCCTCTTCTCACTCTTCTCGTTCATCTGCATCCTTGGGTGGGTGTATTTCGGGATTGTACTCGACGGCCCTCACAACATGCTCTTTTTAGGCATCGCGTTCGGACTCTCTGGATTCGCTGAGTTCCTGCCCTCGGACCGACGGCGTGCAGCGGGTGCGCTGCGAACCCTCGGTCTCGGCACCCTCGTTCTCTTCGTGATTCTCCTCGTCTCTGCTCCAGAATCAATCTGGGGTTGAACGCGAGTAATCGGGCTTCAGTAAGATACCTGCCCACTGACCGGTTGTTTCAGACAACAGTGAGATAACTAAACCGTAGTCGCTCCGTCAACGCCCCGATAGCACTTTAGCTGGACCGTGAACGGCGGCAGCGAGAACACAAAAGCTAAGTCGGTCACACGCGGTTACTCGACCATGCGACAACGCCTTCAGTCCGGAACCGCCTCATGGCTCACCGGTGAGGGCGTCGTCCGCGCAAAGCGCAAGCCAACGTTTTAGTGACTCGTGGCGGACGTGGCGACTCCGTCTCGGGTCAGGTCGTTTGACACACAACAGCCGGTGGTATCAGCCGGCCTTCGCACCGTTTCCGACCGGACAACCTAACCCACAGCGACACTCGACACACAGCAATGACAGCTATCGACTTCCGCGGCGTGTTCCCGGCGATGTGCACGCCGTTTCACCAGGACGGCAGTATTGACTTCGAAACACTCAGAGAGGACGCTCAGCGGCTCGAATCCGCTGGTGTCGACGGCCTCGTTCCTGTCGGCTCGACCGGCGAGTCGGCGACGCTCTCACACGACGAACACATTGAGGTCGTCGAGGCGGTCATCGACGCCGTCGACGACGTGCCAGTCATCGCCGGCTCGGGCTCGAACAACACCAAGGAAGCGCTGGAGCTATCCCGGCGCTCCGCTGAAGCCGGTGCTGATGCTCTGTTGCTTATCTCGCCGTACTACAACAAGCCTGAACAGCAGGGGTTCATCGACCACTACACGACGCTGGCCGACGCCGTCGACTTGCCACAGATCGTCTACAACGTCCCCTCGCGGACGGGCCAGAATATCGAACCCGAGACGGCGGTCGAGCTCGCGTCGCATCCGAACATCCGGGCGTACAAGGCCGCAAGCGGCGACATGAACCAGATTTCCGAGATTATCGAGTGCACCCGGGACGAGGACTTCGCGGTGCTGTCCGGTGACGACGGGATGACGCTGCCGATGCTGTCGGTCGGCGGCACCGGCTGTATCTCCGTCTCGGCCAATATCGAACCGGAGCGCACCTGCGCGATGGTCGGCGCAGCGCTGTCTGGCGACTTCGAGCGCGCCCGCCAGATCCACCACGAACTCGGTCCGCTGTTCCGCGCGATGTTCGTCGAGACCAACCCCATTCCGGTCAAGGAGGCCATGCGGATCCGGGGCTACGGCCCGGCACATCTCCGCTCGCCGCTGACTCGCCTCTCGGACGAACACCTCGACCACCTGCGTGACGTACTCGCCACGCTCGAAACCGAGGACCTCGAAGACGAGTACGCGGAGGCCGAGCGATGACGCGGGTGGCGGTCAACGGCGTCACCGGCCAGATGGGTGGCGCTGTCATCGAGGCCGCCACCGACAGCGAGGTCGTGGTCGGCTTCGCCACCAGCGAGACGGATGCCGTCGAGAGCGTCCCGGTCGTCGACCCGGCCGACGCCGCCACGGCGCTCCGGGAGTACGACGTGGACGTTGTCGTCGACTTCGCCGTCCCCGAGGGCGCGCTGACCGTCGCCGAGGCCTGCGCCGAAACAGGCGTGCCGATGGTCGTCGGGACCACCGGCTTCGACGAGGACGGACTGGCTCGCCTGCAAGACGCAAGCGAGGTGATTCCGCTGCTGAAGGCGACCAATTTCTCGCAGGGGATTCAGGTCCTCCAGCGCCTCGTCAGCGAGGCTGTCGACACGCTCGAGGACTACGACCTCGAACTCATGGAGACCCACCACAACCGTAAGGTCGACGCCCCGTCGGGAACAGCCACCAGTATCCTCGACGTGATTCAGGAAGAGCGCGACGTTGAGCCGGTGTACGGCCGGGAGGGACACGCCCCGCGCGAGGCGGACGAAATCGGCGTGTTCGCCCGCCGTGCCGGCGATATCCGCGGCGAGCACGAACTCGTGTTGGCCGGCAACGACGAAGTCCTCTCGCTCTCGCATCGGGCCGAAGACCGCGGCGTGTTCGCCGCCGGCGCACTCGATGCGGCGGCGTGGCTCGTCGGCCGTGATGCCGGCTGGTACGCCTTCGGCGACGTTGTAGACGCGTAATACGGGCTACGCTGCGCAGTACATATCCAATTATATGGACTAGTACACTGCGATAAATATTAGAAGCATACTTATATGTAGGTCTGTGCGACAATTTCGCATGGCTACGAACCAATCCGTTCGACTCCCCGCGTCTGACTGTCCCCGATGTGCAACCTCGTTCGAAGTAACGGCTCTGCGAATCAGTATGTGCCCGGAGTGCGGCTACATTCCCGGCCACGGGGCCGACTGAAGCGGGATTAGCTGGCGCCGAGGTCCTGGTACCTGGCCGCGAACTGGTTCGGTTGCACTGCTCGCGGTCGACCGCATCGAAACAGAACTGCGAACAGGACAATTACGTGTCGGCGGGCGGCGATACGAGGGTTACAGCTGTTCGAACGTCCACTTCTGGTTGTCACCACCGACGTAGCTGTACTGCTGAACGTTCGCGCCGTCAGACGTTGCGCCTGCCTCGACATCCAGCGCCTTTCCGCTGTGGCGTGCCAGCAGTCGGTAGGTACCGTCGGCGTTCTCCGTGATGGCCCACTGCTGATTCTCGCCGCCGCTGTACTCGTACTGGTGGACGTTCGCGCCATCGCCGGTCGCAGCCGCCTCGACGTCCAGCGCCTTCCCGCTGTGGACGGCTTCCAGTTTGTAGTAGCCGGTGCCGAGGTCAGTGACGACCCACTGCTGATTCTCACCGCCGCTGTACTCGTACTGGTGGACGTTCGTGCCGTCACTGGTCGAAGCGAACTCGACATCCAGCGCTTTCCCGCTGTTCTCGTTCCGGAGGACGTACGCTTCACCGGAGACGATGTCGTTCGTGTCACTGCCGTCGGACGGGACGATTCGCATCGCGGTCCCGCCGCTTGCGCCCATCGAGAGGGTCACGCTGTCACCCGCGGTCACGTCGTAGTCGCTGATGACGACCGCTGTCGGGTTGTTGTCAACGCCAGCCTCGGCAGCGTCGGCGTACTCGGTGACAGTCCAGCCGTCAGTCTGACTCGACAGGAAATCGAGTGAGACGGTCACGTCGCGGGCAGTTCCGTCGGTCATCGCGCCGAGATACCACTCGCTACCGCTGCGCTTGGCCGTGACAACGTAGTCCCCGATCTGGCCGTCGACAGCGACCGTCTCGTCCCAGCTCACGGGGACGGTCTCGATGAAGTCGAACTCCGGTTCGGTGTCGTAGTTCTCGGCGGCGGCGACGCTGTCGGTGAAGTCGGTGTAGGCAGCCGGGAACGGTGCACCGGCACCCTGCTCGGTGACACCGACGGTGTTGAGGTTGAAGCCACCGACATCGTTCGGCCCGAGTTTGATAGCGAGCCTGTTCGTGCCCGCATCGAGTTGGACCGAAACAGTATGGATGTCCCACGTATCCCAGTACGTGGTGAACGACGGCGTAAGTGTCTGTTCCGTACCGTTAACGACGAGGGCTGCTTCGGGACCCCCGTTGTTTTGAACCGCTGTCGAATTGTCTTCCTGGTCGGCGGCGTAGCGCAGGTGGAGGTCGTAGGTTCCGGCACTGGGGACATCTGTGACGGTGAAACGCACCGTCGCGCCCTCTGGCTCGCGGTTCGGATCGACTGGAACGTAGTGCGCGCCGAAGGCGTTGCGCCAGCGGTCGGCAGTAATCATGCCGTTCAGTGTGCCTGACTGGGCCTGAATGAACTCACCGACTCCGAACGACTCGTCGATATAGGCCTCCATCCGGTCGGCGGCCATCTGGATACCGCCCAGATAATTCGGGTACATCGCGAGCTGTTTGGCGCGCGTGGTCTGAATCTGGTCGCCTTCGCTGTCGTTGAACGTGATGTCGAAGATGCCGGGCTGGTAGCTCGTCGGACCGGCCAGCATCCGGGTAAAGGGGAGAAGGACGTGGTGGTCCCGACCGACGTTCGCACCCAGCGAGTCGAACCCGTCGTACTCCTGAGCCTTGACGACTTCGCGGGCCGCGACGTTCGGGTAGGTCCGGATTTCCCCCGTTGGCTTGAGACCTTCATGGATCTCCAGCATCTGTCGGTTCGCGGCCGCCTGCTGGATGACAAAGCGGTGGTGGTTGACCGAGGTCTGACAGTGCTGGTTGTGCGACGGGGTCGAGCCGTCGCCATCGAAGCCCAGTCCGGGGTCCGAGACGTAGCCGTTCTTGATAGACCGGATGCCGGCGTTCTCGTAGCCCGAAAAGATGTTGTCGGTGTTGATTTCGTCCTCGTAGGTGACGATGTTTCCGGCCGTCTCGTTGTGCATCGTCATCTCGACGGGGTTCGAGCGGCTTGCACCGTAGTCGGTGACCTCCTGAACGTCGAAATCCGGATAGGATTCGTTGACGGCCATCTCTAACCCAGTGCCGTCCCCAGGGTAGGTGTCCCACCCCTGATTCCACCCTTCGGCGAGCACACTGTCGATGCCGTGCTCGTCGGCGAACTTCATGTACCGTTTCATCCGCTCGGTCCGCGCTCCGTGGACGTATTCGGCAGGGTTGTTGCCGTTGCTCTCGATTTCGCTGTCGCTTTTGTACTCCCAGTTGGCGCTGCCTGCGATCATCGTCCACCAGATACCGGTGTACTTCCGGCCACTTTCCAGCCAACCGGTGTCGGCTGTACCGTCCGAATTCGTCGGGAACACGCTCTCATCCAGCGGGTCAGCGAGCAGTGGCACCAGCTGTGATTCGACGAGATCGCCGGGCGAGGTCCCGATCTGGACAGTCCGCCAAGGCGTGACGTGCGGTGCCGACGCCGACACCTTGTTTCCGTCCGGGAGCGGGGCCAGGTCGACGGCCATCTCCTTGCTCCCGCTGTCGGACTGGGAGGCGAGTGCCATCGACGCGTAGTCGTCGAGGTTCGACTCGTGAACGCTGAGATACGTCCCGTCGCCGGCCGCCATCGTCAGCGGGGTGTGTGCACCGGCTCGGACGACGTTGTCGTTGGGACGAATCGTCTTATTCCCGGCCGGAATGTCGCTGAGCGAGCTTTCGGTGTACTCCTGCTCAAAGCGGGGATTGACGTACTCGTTCTCGATCCACCACGCGGTGTAATCGCCGCTGAAATTGAACTCCGTCGTCTCGCTGCTGATGGTGAAGTCGCCGAAGTCGTCGTCGAACGCGACGCGGAAGCCGAGGCCGTCGTTGAACACACGCACTTCGATGTTCGCCGACCGGCCGGGGCTCGCCGTTTCTTCCAGGCCGACCCGGAGATAGCTGTACTCCTCGGAGACTGTCGCGAAATCACCCCATTCCGGCTCCCACGTCTCTGTGGTGGTTCCGCTCTCGCTTCCCGTGACAGTGATGTCCGGTCCAGACCCGCTGACGGCTGTGCCAAAGGCCGCCTGGTCCGCGAACTCGAACCCGATCGGGGACGGAGCGATGTACGTCGTCCCGCCGAACGCAACCTCGTACTGCGGGACGCCCGAGGAGACATCGATAGTCACCGTAATAGTGCTATCTGGAGATGTCACCTGCTGGGTATCGGAAGCGTCACCAGCGGTTACCTGCGCTGCCACCGCATCGGGGACCTCCTTGGAGTACGCTGCGGCTGCCACCAGCCCTGAAAGACCGCTGAGGAAGTCACGCCGATTCACCGAACGATCGTGCCAATCGTCGTCAGTCATCCGGGTTGTAAATTTACAATAATCTTAATAAACTTTTTTCCAGGTCAGCTGACAGTCGTGCATCCTGGCGGTTATGTTACATTAAAACCATTTTCCGACCCCGGCAGTACTGTGCAGAAGCGGTCGCCCCGAGTCGAAACCCCGACAAGTAATACCATCCGAGAAATAGTGACTCTCATGAGCCTCAAAGCCGATATCGACGACCTCTGGCAACGGAAACAGGACGGCCTCTCAGCGGCCGACGCGACCGACGACCACCTCGCCATCCTCGACGAGTTCCTCGCGGCCCTGGAAGCCGGCGAGGTCCGCGCCGCGGAGAAGTCCGGCGGCGAGTGGGAAGCAAACGCCTGGGTCAAGCAGGGTATTCTGCTGAACTTCGGCCTCCGCGAGACGGTGGCCCGCGAGTACGGCGGCGTCGACTACCACGACGTACTGCCGCTGCGCGAGACCGCGGACCTCGGCGAGCGCGGGACCCGCAACACGCCGGACGGGACCGCCATCCGCCGGGGCGCGTACCTCGGCGAGGACTGCATCATGATGTCGCCCTCCTTCGTCAACATCGGGGCCTACGTCGGCGACGGCACGCTCGTCGACTCCTGTGACACCGTCGGTTCCTGCGCCCAGATCGGCGAGAACGTCAAGCTCGGCGCAAACACGCTCATCGGCGGCGTCCTCGAACCGGTCGAGAACGCGCCGGTCATCGTCGAGGACGAAGTATCGCTGGGTGCTGGCTGTCGCGTCACCAGCGGCTTTGTCGTCGGTGAGGGCTCGATTGTCGGCGAGAACACGCTCCTGACGCCGCGGATTCCCGTCTACGACCTCGTCGAGGACGAGGTGCTGTACGGCGAACTGCCGCCGGAGCGACGCGCCTTCCAGCGGTTCGTCGACTCCTCCGTCGGCGAGAACGACCTCATCCCCGGGGGCGCGTACAAGCCCGCTGTCGTGGCGACTGACGTGGAGGAGGAGACGCTGGAAGCGACGGAGCGAGAGGACGCGCTTCGGGAGTAGCGAGGCGCGCGAACGCAGTGAGCGGGCCTCGACGGAACGGTGAGCGAAGCGAACCGTGGAGTAACGGGATGAACGGCGAAGCCGTGAGGCGCGACCGTCGGGAGCGGTTCTCGGTAGACGACGGGCGACCATCGTGAGCCGTGACGTGCCGTATCTGGGTGAGGATGGGTACCCTCACCGGGCGTGCTGCTGTGGCCATGCGAACAAGCACCGGTTACCGCGGCGTGAACAATCGTCTGTATATTTGGTTCCATATTACAAACTTTGTCGCATGAGCCAGGGACACACCGTCTCTCGCGTCTCGGCGGTGGCGAGGTACAGATGGGTCGCTGGCAGTGCAAGCGGGCTGGTCGCCGGCGTCGGCATGGGGTCGTGTTCCACGCGGGGCGAACCTCATGCCGTTCGTCGGGGCGCTGTACGGCTGGCCGACCGTCGTCGGCGGGTGGGTCGTCCACCTGCTGCACAGCGTCTTCGCGGGCCTGTTGTTCGCGTTCGTCGTCTCCCGGCCGGTGTTTCACGGCCAGATTGCATCCGTCGGTGAGAGCGTCGCGGCCGGCGTCGCCTTCGCCGCCGCCATCGGCCTGCTCTCGACGGGACTCCTGCTTCCGGTGTCGATGAGCGCGCTGGGGGTCCAGTCGTTCACCGAGCCGCTGGTCCCGCTGCCGGGCCTGCTCGGGAACTTCCTCGTCGTGGCGTCGCCCATCTCGTGTACGGCCTGCTGCTCGGCTAGACCTACACCGCGGTCAGGGCGCGCGACGACCCGGAGCGCGTGGCGAGCGGGGCCTGACAGTGGCCGACGTGCCGTCGGCCGACGGGCACGAAGCCGGCGCGTCGCCGCTTTCGTCGCCGCTGGCCGGCGTCGTTGGGTCTCGAAACGGAACCCTTGTTAGCCGCCGACACCGTTGTTTCCTCAATGACCCACGACTCGCCGCCAGTCCGCCGTCTCGCGGACTGGGACCACGAGCGCCTGGAGGTAGTCGCCGCCGAGTACGGCACGCCGCTGTACGTCGTCGACCTCGACCGGGTCGCAGCAAACTACAAGCGGTTCGCTGCGGCGTTTCCCGACGCCCACGTAATGTACGCCGCGAAGG
This sequence comes from Haloarcula sp. Atlit-7R, assembly GCF_003666065.1. NCBI lineage: Archaea > Methanobacteriati > Methanobacteriota > Halobacteria > Halobacteriales > Haloarculaceae > Haloarcula > Haloarcula sp. Atlit-7R. Next base: position 220,093 of record NZ_QXIK01000001.1, read on the forward strand.
CCCACACTGGGCAGGCCGTCCTCTCGAAACTGCTCGAAGCCGGGGCCGACATCGAGTGTGCCGCCTGGGGCGAACTCCAGCGGGCCATCGACGCCGGCGCGGACCCGAATACGCTCCAGTACACGGCTGTCAACCCGCCGGATCGCGACCTCGACCGTGCCGTCGAGCTGGCCACCGAGAATCCCGGGCTGACGATTACAGGAGGTGCGCGGGACACCTTCGACCGCCTCGAAGAGCGGGGCTACGACGGACGGGTCGCCATCCGCATCAACCCCGGCATCGGCACGGGCCACCACGAGAAGGTCGCTACCGGCAAGGACGCGAAGTTCGGCATCCCCTACGACGAGGTCCCCGAGGTCGCCGCGGACGTACGCGAACGGTTCGATCTCGTCGGTCTGCATGCCCACGCCGGCAGCGGCGTCCTCCACGACGACCTAGACGACCACTGCCGGGCCATCGGGAAGGTCGCAGACATGGGTCGGGAGGTCATCGCCGACGGCGCGGCGCTAGACTTTGTCGACTTCGGCGGCGGCTTCGGCGTCCCGTACCGCGAGACGACCGAGCCGCTGGACATGGACGTGGTCGGCGAGAAGGTCCGCGAGGCCGTCGGCGATCTCGACGCGCAGGTCAAACTCGAACCCGGCCGCTACGTCGTCGCCGACGCCGAACTGATTCTGACCGAGGTCAACACGATCAAGGAGACGCCCGCGGCGACGGTCGTCGGCGTCGACGCCTCGCTGGCGACGCTCATCCGGCCGGCGATGTTCGGCTCCTACCACCCGATCCGGAACGTCACCGCGCCGGACCGCGAGGCCGAACCGGTGTCCGTGGGCGGCCCCTGCTGTACGAGCGCCGACGTGTTCTGCACTGACCGGCCCGTCGCCCGACCCGAGCGGACCGACCTGCTGGCAATCGGCAACGCCGGCGCATACGGTTACGAACTGGCGAACCAGTTCCACTCCCAGCCCCGGCCAGCGGAGGTCGGCTTCGAGGGCGGCGAGACGCGAGTTGTCAGGAAGCGCGAGACACTGGCGGACGTGACCCGCATGGAACAGTAATGTCGTTCGACATCCCCTCGTTCCACCGGCGGGCCGTCGAAACGCCCTCCCACGAGCGCGTCGACGAGATGCGCTCGCTGCTGGTCGACACGCTGGAAGACGCCGGCGAGTACCCGGAGATAGACGACCTCGGCAACGTCATCGCCTCGCGAGGCGATCCCGACGGGACCCACATCCTCCTCAACACGCACATCGACACCGTGCCGCCGCATCTGCCCTACGAGCGGCGGACGGAGCCGCCGGGGCCGGGCGAAGCCGTCGACGGCACCGGCGGCGACGGTGACGGCGACATCGTCTGTGGCCGCGGGGCCTGTGACGCGAAAGGGCCACTCACGGCCCTGTTGGACGGGTTTCTCACCGTCACGCCCGACGACGGCCGGGTCACGCTGGCGGTTTCGACAGACGAGGAGACCACCCAGACCGGCGGGGCACACCTCGCCGAGACCGTCGACGCCGACGGCTACATCGTCGGCGAGCCGACCGGGCTCGACGTGTGTACGGCCGCCCGCGGGCAGTTCGAGGGGACCGTCACTATCCACGGTGAGAGCGCCCACGCCGCCGACCCCGGCAGCGGGCAGAACGCGATTCGGGCCGCCGCGCCGGTTCTGCAGGCGATGGAGGCATACGATGAAAAGAAAGGCCCCGGCGAACACGAGACGCTCGGCCACCCCATCCTCACGGCGTCGATGATAGAGGGCGGCGAGGCGACCAATCAGGTCCCGGCCGAATGTACCATCACATTCGACCGGCGCAGCGTCCCGCCGGAGACGAGCGAGACCTTCTGTGGCGACCTGCAGGCCCACCTCGAACAGTGGCTTCCGGAGTCCATGGGCCTCACCGTGGACCTCATCCGCCCGGACACGCCGTTCCCCGAGGCGTTTGCGACCGACACCGATGCGGAACTGGTCCGCACACTACAGGACGCCAGCGGCGGCGCAGTTCGGCAGTTCGGGGCCGCGACGGAGGCCTCGTACTTCGCCGAACACGGCCCGACCGTGGTGTTCGGCCCCGGCGACCTGGGCGACGAACTGGGTGCTGTCGCTCACTCGAAACGCGAGTACGTCCGCCTCTCCGATGTGCGAACTGCCGCACGAGCCGTGCGGGAGACGGTCGAACGACTTGTCTGAGGCGGCAAATTAGGACCTACGCCGACCGTCGCTGGACGGGGTCAGGGAGCGCTGTCGTCGCGTCTTCGTCTGTCACGCTATCGAACTCTTCGTAGTAGTCTGAAGTAGCCTGAAACGCTGTCGGTTTCAGCGGGACGATGACGTCGTCCGTCCACCGCTGCACCTCCTCAAGCACGTCCGGCGGCGCGACAGGGGCAGCGGCGATAACCTCGTTCGCACCTGCTTTCCGGAGACGCTGGATTGCGACGCGCATCGCCGCACCCGTCGGAATCCCGTCATCGACCAACAACACCCGTTTGCCGGCCACGTCAAGCGGCCCCCACGTCTCGCCGTAGTCGACCGCCCGTGACTCGACAGTGTCGCTCGCGTGAATCTTCGCCTCCTGAATGTACTCCCAGTTCACGTCCAGAAACCGCATCATCGGGCTGTTGATCCACGAGAAGCCACCCGGCGCAACGGCCCCGAGAGTCAGTTCTGGATGGTTTGGGGCCCGTATGCGCTGTATTACAATGACGTCCATCGGGAGCCCAGTTTCGTCAGCGACCACGGTGCCGACAGGGACACCGTCCGGTGCGAGCGTGACGACGATATCGGCGACGGCATCCCGCCGGCGCAGCGCAGCCACGAGCTGTTGCGCCGCATCCGAGCGGTCTGTGGACATACCTCATCATATGGAGTCGTACATCCTAATCATTCCGGTCAGTGGTCACCGTGACTGGCGGGTGAGCAGTCAGTGGCGTTCTCGGGCTCAGTCCTGCGGTGCCGGCTGGTCTGACTCCGGCCCAAGGTCTAGCGTCTCATCGACCTGTGTGTACGTCAGGACGAGTCCAACGAACGCGAGCGCGGCCCCGGCGGTGAAGGGCGTGCTGAACGAGCCGACGTTGTACAGCAGGCCCGACGCCAGCGGCCCGATAGCGACGCCGAGGCCGAACGCCATCGTCAGGACCGACAGCGTCGTTCCGGACCCGCGTGCGCCGGCCAGATCACCGGCAAGGGCAAGGGACGGAGCGAACACGAGCGCGACGGCGATGCCCTGAACGAACCGCGCCAGGAGCATGCTCCACGGTCCTGTCACGACACCCTGTGCAAACACCGACGGAACAAGGATGACGAACCCGGCGACGATGAACGGTCGCCGACCGAACCGGTCGCTCGCTCGGCCGATGGGGACCTGAAAGACGACGTTCGCGATGACGACGGCAGCAAACTGGACGCTGAAGAACAGCGTCGACTCGTCCAGTCGCATCCGAATCGGGCCTTCGAGGGTGGCAAACAGCGCGATAGTGGATGCCATCATGAACGTCCCAACGCCGAGGACGAACACCGAATCCAGCCCCTCGCCTTCCCGGTCGAAGACGGCTATCGAGAGGTCCTTGCCCGCGTCGGCCTCGAACGGCGGGTCCCGAATCAGCGCCCAGACGAGGGCAAAGCTCACAACAGCGCCCAGTACGGCGATAGCGAAGGCGGCGGTGAAGCCAGATACCGCAGTGCCGGCGATTCGGTAGGTCACCACGTCGTTCGCCGCGAGTCCGCCGGTGATGACGACACCGGCGATAATCGGTCCGAAGCCAAAGCCGATGAGCCGAAAAGTGTTGAACACGCCGAAGTTCCCGCCGCGCTCGGCGTCACTCGCCGCGTAGTCGTTGACCAGTGCGACCGTCGCCGGAATCGTAAAGGCTGCACCGAGGCCCTGGAACGCCCGCGCGGCAAGCACCGTCCAGTACGAGGAGAGGAACGGGTAGGCCGCGCTACCGATGGCGAACAGCACCAGTCCGGTGAGGACGAACACCCGGCGCTTGCCGGTCCGGTCCGAGAGCCGCCCGGTGACGGGCTGGCCGAAGCTATTCAGCAGGCCAAACAGAGACAACACCAGCCCGATGAGCGTCTCTGTCTGGAGCGTGAATCCGAATATCTGCTGGCCGGCAATGCCGGCGAGAGACACTTGACCACTGGCGATGTACAGGGGGAGGACGATGATGAGAAACGAGTTGCCGAGCGCGTCTGCCATCCGGGCGAACGCCAGCGTCAGGACCCGCGTGTCAGTGCCGAGAACCATCTATCACTGACGAAGGCGGCCACACTCGTGATAGTTGCGTTCGCCGCGATGGGACGTGACAACATGAAAACGGCGGCAGAGTAGCGATTCTCAGCTGTCGTCGGCCTGCTGCTCCGCGATGCCAGTGTAGTCGGTCGGCGTCAGCGCTTCCAGTTCCGCCCGCACGTCGTCGCTCACGTCGAGGTCCGCGAACATGTCGTGGAAGTCCTCGATGGTAACCTCCCGGCCCCGTGTTGCCTTTTTGACCTGCTCGTAGGCGTCGGCGTACCCCTCGCGCCGGAGGATCGTCTGGACAGCCTCGCCGATGATTTCCGGCGTGGCCGCGAGGTCGTCGGCCATCACCTGCTCGTTGGGGACGACCTTCGCCAGCCCGTTCTGGCACTTACTGTAGCCGATGAGACAGTGGGCGAAGGCGGCCCCGATGTTGCGCTTGACCGTCGAGTCCGAGAGGTCCCGCTGGAGCCGGGAGTTCGTGACGTAGTCCCCGAGGAACACGAGATCGGAGTTCGCCTTCGAGAGATTCCCCTCGCTGTTCTCGAAGTCGATGGGATTGACCTTGTGGGGCATCGTCGAGGACCCCGTTTCGCCCTCGACGGCCTCCTGCCCGAGGTAGCGGTCCGAGACGTACAGCCACACGTCGAGGTCGAGGTCCAGCAGGACGTTGTTCGCGCCACGGAGGGCGTCGAACAGGACCGCGAGGTCGTCACAGGGGTTGACCTGCGTCGTCAGCGGCTCGTGTTCCAGGCCGAGGTCGGCGACGAAGTCCTCGGCGAACGCCGGCCAGTCCACGTCGGGGTAGGCGGCGACGTGGGCCGCGTAGGTCCCCGACGCGCCAGCCAGTTTCCCGGAAAGACCCTCTGCAGCGCGTTCGACGCGGGTGATAGCCCGCCCCAGTCGGGAGGCGTAGACGGCCATCTCCTTGCCGAACGTCGTCGGCGTCGCGGGCTGGCCGTGCGTGCGGGCCAGCATCGGCATGTCGGCGTAGGTGTGGGCCATCTCCACGAGCGCGTCCCGAATCTCGCGGAGTTCCGGGACGAGCACGTCCTCGGCGGCGGGCTTGACGAGCAGCCGCTGGGCGAGGTTGTTCACGTCCTCGCTGGTCAGCCCGAAGTGAATCCAGTTGTCGGCGTCCAGCCTCTCTGGCATGCCCAGCCGGATGAAGTACTCGATGGCTTTCACGTCGTGGTTGGTCGCCGCGTACTCGCCGTACCCTTCCGTCTCCAGTTGCTTGACGACGGCGGCGTCCTCGTCGTCGAACTCCTCGTACAGCGCCCGGAGCGTCGCGCGCTGGTCGTCGTCGATGGAAAGCGGCGTGGCGTCGAGGTCCGCGAGCGCGATGAGATACTCGACTTCGACTTCCACGCGGGCGGACATCAGCGCCCGCTCGCTGGCGTACGGGACGAGCGGTTCGGTGTAGCGGGCGTATCGGCCGTCGAGCGGCGAGACGGCGGCCAGTGGCCCTCTGTCGGTCATACCCGAGTGTGCGCGGGAGGCGAGAAAAAGCGTGTCGTTCTCCTGCAACCGTGACGCGCTGCGGCAGCGACGCGTGACGGCGAAAAAGAGAGAGTCGGGGTTCGGGTGAGGGGAGAGTCGCGCCGTCAGTTGCTGAACTCGTTGCAGACCGGGATACCGACCGTGTTGTAGTCACTCATCGCGGCCAGTTCGTCGGGCACTTGATGGATGTCGACCGTGTCCTCGACCAGCGCGGTCGGGTCGAGTTTGCTCGATTCGACCATATCGAGCATTTCGCTGTACCGCGACGGCTGGAGGCCGAGCGACCCTTTAAAGTCGATTTCTTTGGCGACGAACTCGTCGGTCGGGAGCGGCACCATCCCCTCCTCCTCGCTGGTAGTGAGTCCGATCTGGACGTGCGTACCGCCTTTCCGGAGCGAGTTCACCGCGTTCTGACACGTCGTTGCAATACCGAGGGCATCTGCGGATACGTCGGCCCCGCCGTCAGTGATATCTCTGACCTCTTTCGCGGGGTCATCGACCTCCTGTGCGTTGACAGTGGCGACAGCGCCGAGGTCTTCCGCGCGCTCCAGTTTCTCGTCCATCAGGTCCACCCCGATGACGTTGCCGCCGAGGGCGTTCGCGATGTGAACCGCCGAGAGCCCGATGCCGCCGCAGCCGTGGATAACCACGTCGTCGCCGGCACTGACCGGTGCGCGGTGGGCCATCGCGTGGAACGAGGTCATGAACCGACAGCCCATCCCGGCGGCCGACTCGGCGTCGATACCGTCCGGGAGCGGAACGGCGTTGAGGTCGGCGTTGGGAATGTGGACCTCCTCGGCGAATGCGCCGGGGGCCTGATTCATGAATCCGAGACCGATGTGGTTCTCACAGATGTTTTCGCGTCCGTTCCGACAGAGGTCACAGCTCCCGCAGGCGAAGTTGAACGGGATCGCGACCTCCTGTCCTTCCTCGATGTTTTCGACGTTCTCGCCGACAGAGACGATTCGGCCTGTCGGCTCGTGACCGAGGACGTGTGGCGGGTCAGGCCGGTAGCCGAACCAGTCCCAGTCCCCCTGCCAGCAGTGCCAGTCGGACCGACAGATACCACAGCCGATGACCTCTGCGACAGCGCCGTCCGGCTCCGGCTCGGGGCGTTCGACATCCTGTACTGTCAGCGGTTCCTGAAACTCTTCTAGTAGTACTGCCTGCATCACAGTACTAACATTGAGTATCTTACTAATGAATATTATGGTTTTTAGACTATAGGAACAATCTGCGACGGAGCTACTGAAGCGGCAGTTTTGAGAGATATAGTGCTCGCAGAATAAGGCCAATTTCCGTTTAATTCCACACCCACAACGGCCAGCTCCGATACAACGTGTCAGGAGTTTCGACGGTCGCTCACGCCGAAATACCTTCGAGAGAGTGAGGACCTGGTCCCACTAGCGGGTAAGCTTCAACTCAGCCAGCCGTAGTCGCCATCGGCATCGCCAAAGCGGCCGTCCGGCGGATCGAAGCGGTAGAGGTCCTGTCCGAGTGCGACCCACGCGAGGCCGTATGCAGTTGCCGTCGCAGGCTGGACCTCGAATCCGAGGAACGCGATAGTCCCGAGGCCCAGCGCCACGCCAAGCCACGGCGGCTGAATCCGCGTCCTGACGAGACCGGCGGCGACCAGCAGTGACCCGCTGACCAGCACGAGCACGCCGATTCCGATGATTGCCTCGCCGTCGCCGGAGAGGAGACGGACCAGTTGCCCGGCCGCGAAGCCGAGACCGCCGAGGCCGCCGGCCCACGCGCCGACGGTCCCGGGTCGTTTCATCCGTGCACCGTAGAAATCCTCGATGGCATAGTGGCCGGCCACGACGCCGAGTGCGGAGACGATGGTTCCAGCGATAATCGGCAGGCTCGTGGCTGTCTGGCCGGTCGCGGACAGCGCCGCGGCCCAGCCGATCCAGACGATACCGCCAACGGCAGCGACCGCGCCAGCGCGCTGACACCGAAGCTTCGCCATACGGGCGAGTTGGCGGCGGGCTACAAATGCGCATCGGACCGATAGACACCGACACCATGGACATAAATAGCGTGGCTCGGTCGCATACCACAATATTCCGAAGGGGGTTTCGCAACAACTTTGCACCGGCCGGTCCGTCGGTCGCACATGAAACTCGCCGGTATGGCCAGCAACCGCGGCCGGAACCTCATGAACATCGCGGACCGCGCCCCGGGTGGGGCGTCCTTCGCTGTCGTTCTGACGAACGACGCGGACGCGCCAGTACTGGAAGCAGCAGCCGAGCGCGGCATCCCAACCGAGGTCGTCGAGCGCGACGGTGACGAGTCGCGCCAGTCCCACGAAGAGCGCGTTCTCGACGCGCTCTCGGAGTACGACTTCGACCTCGTCACGCTGGACGGCTACATGCGCGTCCTCAGCGAGACGTTCCTGGACGAGACACCGACCGCGTTGAACATCCACCCGAGTCTCCTGCCGAACTTCACCGGAGCGAACGCACACGAACAGGTCCTCGACGCCGGTGTGAAGGTGACGGGCTGTACCGTCCACGTCCTCGACGAGAGCGTCGACGGCGGCCCCATCGTCACGCAGGAACCCATTCCCGTCTTCGAAGGTGACGACGAGGACAGCCTCAAAGAGCGCGTGCTCTACGAGGGTGAGTTCACCGCCTACCCCCGGGTCATCGAGTGGTTCGCGGAGGGCCGCGTCAGTATCGACTGGGACGAGGGCACGGTCTCAGTCGAGGGCGACGACGGCGGCGACTTCCCCGCCCGCCGCGTCGTCTCAGACGATCTCGACGCAAGCCTGCGCTACGGGGAGAACCCACATCAGGACGCCGCGCTGTACGCCGACACGACCGTTTCAGAGGCCAGCGTCGTCCACGCCGACCAGCTCAACGAGGGCACGAAGGCCCTGTCGTACAACAACTACAACGACGCCGACGGCGCGTTGAATCTCATCAAGGAGTTTGAGGAGCCCGCCGCCGCGGTCATCAAACACACAAACCCCGCGGGCTGTGCGACCGCCGACACCGTAGCTGACGCCTACGAGAAGGCCCTCTCGACGGACCCGATGAGCGCTTTTGGAGGTATTGTCGCGCTGAACCGCGAATGTGACGCCGCCACCGCCGAGCAGATTATCGACTCCTTCAAGGAAGTCGTCGTCGCGCCCGGCTACACCGACGCCGCGCTAGACGTCCTCTTCGAGAAGGAGAACCTCCGGGTTCTTGACGTGAACGACAACTTCGAGGTTACGGACACGCTGACTGAGAAGCCCCTCGTCGGCGGCCGACTGGTCCAAGAGCGTGACACCCAGCACCTCTCGGCTGACGACCTCGAAGTCGTCACCGAGCGCGAGCCGACCGACGAGCAGATCGAGTCGATGCTGTTCGCCTGGCACACGCTCAAACACGTCAAATCGAACGGCATCCTCTTCGCCGACGGGACGGAGACGGTCGGCATCGGCATGGGGCAGGTCTCCCGTGTCGACGCCGTCCGACTCGCCGCGATGAAAGCCGACGAACACGCCGAAGGGAAAGACGCGGACGGAGCTGTGATGGCCTCCGACGCCTTCTTCCCGTTCCCGGACGGTATCGAAGAGGCCGCCGCCGCCGGTATCGAGGCGGTTATCCAGCCCGGCGGCTCGAAAAACGACGAGAGCGTCATCGAGGCCGCGGACGAACGCGACATGGCGATGGTGTTCACCGGTCAGCGGTCGTTCAGACACGACTGACCAAGAGAAACGAGTGTCTGAACCCCAGTGACGAGTACTGCAAGGCTATCGGTGGCTCACGGCTGAGGGCGGACTTTTTATGATGTGTCGCCGGGCTGACTGTCGGCAACGAAAGAGGTTTCATACCGGCTATTGAACGGGCGACTGATGGCAGACAACGACGACAGGGAGGAGGCTGTCCGCGATGCCGTGGACGTCTCTCGAAGCGGTGCGCCGGCAGGTGGCAGCGTCATCCGTGACCGGTTCTCCGCCGACGAAATCTTCCAGCGTATCATCGTCGCGGCCGACGAGGAGGTGACGTCCGGAACCCGGGAGCTCTTTTTCAGCGGACTCGCCGGCGGCTTCGCTATCACAGTGACGTTCCTGCTGTACGCGTCGCTGTACGGCACGACCGGTGGCGACCCGATACTAAGTGCGCTGCTGTACCCACTCGGGTTCATATTTATTATTCTCGGGGATTACCAGCTGTACACCGAGAACACGCTCCCGCCGGTCGCGCTCGTCCTCGAGCGGCTATCGAGCCTCCCGTCGCTGCTTCGCATCTGGGGTGTCGTGTTGCTTTCAAACGTCTTCGGCGGCATGCTCGGCGCACTCGCACTGGCGACGACGAACGTTCTCTCCGCCGACGCGGCGGCGGCCGCCGCCGGCTTCGCGGAGAAGGCCATCGAGACATCCCAGATAACGCTGTTCTCGAAGGCGGTGTTTGCCGGCCTCATCGTCGCTGGCGTCGTCTGGGTCGACTACTCGCTACGGGACAGCATCTCGCGGCTCATGTTGATCTACATCTCGTTCCTTGCGATCCCGTTTGGAAACCTCTACCACGTTGTCGTCTCTGCGACGGAGATGTTCTACCTGGTGTTCATCGGCGAGCTGGCACTGTCCGTCGGTCTCTGGCAGTTCGTCCTGCCGGTACTTATCGGTAACTCCGTCGGTGGTGTCGTCCTCGTGACCGTCGTCAACTACTTCCACACGACCGAGCGACGACTCGAAACGGCGCGGGATGAAGGGTCCAAGCGCCAGCTCACTATCCGGGAGTGGATCTGGGGTGGGTGGTCCGCCTCTGGCCGCTCGTACGTGCCGGCAACTGAGGAGATCCCCCGAAGCGATCCGGAATCGCGAGAGAACGAGCGCTGACACAAACCATTTCAACGCCCTCCGGCTATCGTATGTGTGAACTGGGTGAGAGATAACCGCCTGCTGCTTCTGTTTGCCGCTGTCGTTCTGACGACACTGGGGGCTGTCGGGCTGGGAATCGTCGGTGTCGTCGCGACAGTCGGAGCGCTTCTCGGCGGCGGCGCGGTTGTCCAGACCGTCGCCGGATTCTTGCTTGGCACACTGTTACTTGTGGGCGTCGACATCGTTTTTTCAGTCGCGCTGGTCCGTGCGCTGGCCCGGCGGGCGTCGGTGCCGAAGAGCCAGCGCGTCGCTGATGGACTCGCCCGTCTCGAAGCCGTCGTCCCACCGCTCGCGTCGTTCAGTCTCTCGGACGTGTTCGCACCGCCGGAGCCGACCGTCGAGGAGCGACACGAGGCGTTGACGCGCCGGTACGTCGAGGGGGAACTCTCTGAGGCCGAATACGAACGGGAACTGCGGACGCTTCTCGACGAAGACGAGGACCCGGGGATGGAACCGCAAGACGCCGCCGATATCGAGACCGACCTATCGCGGACCTCGGCGACCGATGCCGAGTACGAACCGGCCCGGGAGTAATACTGAGCGGGTTTTACATGCTCGCCCGACGACTGGTCGAATATGGACACACCTACGTTTCTCGAGGTCGAGGTGGAGCGGGACGCCGTCGCCTCGGTGCTTGACGCCGTCCCCGGCGTCGCTGTTGTCGACGACGCCACTGCTGTCCCCGTATCTGGACTGGAAGGGCCGGATGGAGCCGAGGATTCCGGTCCCAGTCTCACGGACCGTCTCGGGTCGCTATGGCGACAGTGGGGGCTGCTCGGCACTGGGGTGTCGCTTATCGCGCTCGGCGCAGCGACGGCCGGGCTCTGGTGGTACCGCCGCCGAAATGCCGATGAAACTGCTGTCGAGAGCACCGATGAGGACACGTCGGGATGGGCCGCGGAACGTGCAAGCGAGACGCCACCACCGGCTGAGCCGACCGTCGACACGCCATCGCCGGCCGACACGGAGTTCGAGCCGCCAGCAGCGGTCGCAGAAGCCGAGGACACGCCGACTCCGGAGACACAGGAAACTGCGCTGGCCGGAGAGGAGCCACAGACGGAGTCCGGGTACCGGCAGCAGGACAGCGAGGAAGAGACCGAGCCGGCTGGCGTCACCAGCCCGGAGACCCAGACACCAGCGGAGGGGGAGCCAGAGGAGACGGACACGGCAGACCGACCAGGTGCGAAGATCGACCCGGCACCGCTGCTGGGTGCCGCGTTCCTGATTCTGTCGAGCGCGCTCGGTCGGTGGGCCACGCGCGACCGGAGCGAACAGGCGTAATTGTCGCTGCGAGGCCGTGGCGCTAGTCTGGGAAGCGGGCGTTCGGGGCGTCTTCGCGCCGGAGACACGCAACAGTCCGACAGGCTAAAGCGAACGGCTCTGATAGCCCGACCATGGAGTTCCACGAGGCCGCGAACTTCCTCTTCGAGTTGCGCCGGTTCGCCCCACGACCCGGTACTGATGCCACGCAGGACCTGCTCTCGTCGCTCGGTGACCCACAGGAGGGACTTCGCTGCGTCCAGATTGCGGGGTCCAACGGGAAGGGGTCCACCGCGCGGATGGTCGAACGAACGTTGCGGGAAGCCGGCCTCGATGTCGGGCTGTACACCTCGCCGCATCTCGACGACGTGCGCGAGCGGATTCGTATCAACGGCCGGAAACTCTCCGAGGCCGCCCTCGTCGAGTTCGTTGAAGCGATCCGGACGTACGTGACCGAACAGGGCGCGGCCAACGACTCGCCTACCTTCTTCGAGACGATGACCGCGATGGCGCTGTGGGAGTTCGACCGTCAGGACGTAGACGTCGCGGTGCTGGAAGTCGGTATCGGCGGTCGGTACGACGCTACAAGCGTGGTCGACCCAGTCGCCAGCGCTGTCACGTCCGTAACGCTCGAACACACAGACATTCTCGGCGATACTGTCGCGGAAATCGCCCACGACAAGGCCCACGTCGCCCCCGAAGACGCTCCACTGGTGACCGGAACGACCGGCGACGCGCTCGCGGCCGTCCGCGAGGTTGCCGGCGATGTTGTGACTGTCGGAGAGGGCGACGACGACGTGACGGCGACGTATAATGGTCGCGAGGGACTGGAAGGGTCGGTCTCGGTCGACGGTTCCGACTGGAGCGTCGATACCTACCTCCCGCTGCTGGGCGCACACCAGGCGCAGAACGCCGGAATCGCAGCCACGCTGTGCCAGCAAGTCGCGGACATCTCACAGACGGACCTCGAACGGGGCCTGCGAAACGCCCACTGGCCCGGTCGGTTCGAGGTGATGAATGAGTCGCCGCTGGTCGTCCTCGATGGGGCACACAACCCCGGGAGCATCGAGCGCACCGCGGAGACGCTGTCCTCGTTCGACTACGACGACCTCCACGTCGTCATCGGCGCGATGGTCGACAAGGACCACGAGCGCATCGCCGCGGCGTTACCGGACCCGGACCACGTCGTCGCCTGCCAGCCCAACGTCGACCGGGCGGAGTCTCACCGCGTTGTCGCGGCCGCAGTGGAGAACGCGACCGACGCGACGGTCGAGACGCGCAGCGACGTTGCGGGGGCGCTGGATATCGCACTCGACGCCGCGGAAGCAGGCGATGCGGTCCTCGTGGTTGGGTCGCTGTACGCTGTGCGGGAGGCCCGGACCAACTGGTCGCGCTCGCTGGTCCCCAAACAGGTCGACTCGCTGGCCGAGGCCCGCGAGACCATGGAGAGCGCCCACGTTACCGCGGCCGGGACCCAGCGGATGCGAGGCAAGGGCGTCCACCGCGTCCTGCGCACCCGCGTCCAGCCGCGACAGGCCCAGTATCTCAAGGAGGAACTGCTGTCGCTGGGCGGCGAATGTGCGATTTCCGGCCTGAGCGGTCAGGACGAGGAAGCCATCGATGTGGTCATGATGGCGACGATGGCGCAGTACAGACGCCTCGCGGAGAAGTTGGACGGCCAGTCCGACGGGCTCGCGTCGTTCGCCGACGAGCTACGGGCCGCGCTGTCTATCCAGCAGCCCGAGCCGGATACGTCGACAGTGTATCCCTGGGACGACAGCACGGCAGTCATGGGCATCTGCAATATCACGCCGGACTCCTTCCACGACGGCGGCGAGTACAACGCCGTCGAGGACGCTGTCGCCCGCGCCGAGCAAATGGTCGAGGCCGGCGCGGACATTCTCGACATCGGCGGGGAGTCGACCCGACCCGGTGCCGAACCGGTCCCGGTCGAGGAGGAAATTGACCGCGTCGTCCCGGTTATTGAGGCGCTTTCGGAGCTGGACGTCGCCATCTCCGTCGACACGCGGAAGGCCCCCGTCGCGCGGGCGGCACTCGACGCCGGGGCAGACATCCTGAACGACGTGTCCGGGCTGGAAGACCCCGAGATGCGACTCGTCGCCGCCGAGTACGACGTGCCGGTGGTCGTGATGCACTCCATCGAGACGCCGGTCGACCCGGATAGCGACATCCACTACGACGATGTGGTCGAGGACTGTATTGACCAGTTGACCGAGCGTGTCTTGCTCGCCGAAAAGGCCGGACTCGACCGCGACCAGATTATCGTCGACCCGGGCATCGGCTTCGGAAAGTCGGCCACAGAGAGCTTCGAACTACTCGACCGACTGCCAGAGTTCGAGGCGCTTGGCTGCCCTATTCTGGTCGGACACTCTCACAAGTCGCTGTTCAGGCTGGCCGGACAGGAAGCGGGCGACTGTCTGGAGGCGACCATCGCCGGGACGACGCTGGCGGCCGAGCGAGGGGCCGATATCGTTCGAGTCCACGATGTCCCGGAGAACGTTGCCGCCGTTCGCGTCGCCGAGGCGGCCCGTGATCCACAGAAGTTCGAGGACTGAGTCGGCCAGCCAAACAGACAGTCGGACAACCGCCAGACTAGACCGCCATACCCGGATATTCCCTCCAATTATTTATGTTTCTCAACGATGAGAATTAGGGGCGAACATATAAGCCTTATGTCGGTTGACTCCTCGCCATGGCATTTCAGAGCGAAAGTACAAGCTCTCGAAAACGGATCACTAAATCTGATAGGGCTGGCGTCGATGGCGGGACACTGACAGACCGTATCGGACTGGACGCCGGGGAGATACGCTGGCGAAAGGAGTTCACTGGGTTTGACGAGTCGGATGTCGACAATCTCACCGCGATGGCGGACGAGACGAACGCCCGGGCCGAATCTGTCGTCGACGATTTCTACGATCATCTCCAGTCGTACGATGAAACCGTCGAGATCTTCGGGCGGTCCACCAAGTCAGTCGACCAACTCAAGAACACGCAGACGCAGTACCTCCGGGACCTCGTCGCCGGGAGCTACGACAAACAGTACTTCGAGAACCGGGCCCGTATCGGGAAGATTCACGATATGCTCGACCTCGGGCCGAAAATCTATCTCGGGGCCTACAGCATCTATTTCGAGCACTTCTTGCGGACAATTGTCGAGGACCTGCAATCGGGCGACGCTGCCCGGGACGAAGCGCTCGAAGAAATGCAGTCGCGGGCGCTCTCCGTGTTCAAACTCCTCAATCTCGACCAGCAGGTCGCGATGGACACCTACATCGACTCGTACAGCCAGCGGCTCGAATCGGCAATCGATGACCAGCAGGCGCTGATGGAGGAGGTCGAGAGCGGGCTCCAGGAACCTATCGACGAACTGAGCACCTCCGCTGAGGCGGTCGCTCAGACGAACAAGCAGATCACTGCGACAGCCGAGACCCAATCCGAGTCGATGGACGAGGTGGCGGGCGAGGTCGCAGATATGAGCGCGACCATCGAAGAGATTGCGTCGACCGCCGAGGAAGTCGCGAGTACCAGCACGTCGGCTGAGCAGAAGGCTGCACGTGGGAACGAAGCCGCACAGCAGGCTGCGGCCATGATGAACGACGTCGACGACGCCGTCGATACGGTTTCGGAAGATATCGCGGGCTTACAGGAGCAGGCCGACGAAATCGATGACATCGTCGAAGTGATAAACGACATCGCGGACCAGACGAACATGCTCGCGCTGAACGCCTCCATCGAAGCCGCACGCGCCGGCGAGGCAGGCGATGGGTTCGCCGTCGTCGCCGACGAAATCAAGGCGCTCGCCGGGGATTCACAGGAACACGCGAACCGGATCGAAGACACCGTCACGGAGATTCAGGACGAGACCGTCGACGCCGTCGAGAGCCTCGAAACCGTGACTGAACAGGTGACGGAGGGCATCGATCAGGTCGAGACGGCAGCTGAACGGCTCGAAGAGATTGTTTCGGCGGTCAACGAGGCGTCACAGGGCATTCAGGAGGTCTCTGCGGCGACCGATGACCAGGCGGCGTCGACAGAAGAAGTCGCCAGCATGATCGACGAGCTGTCGAGCGGTATCGACGATATGTCGGCACAGCTCGACGACCTTGCAGCGACGAACGAACGGCAGACAGAGAAGATACAGGACGTGGCCGAGACCGCTCGTCGACTCGACACCGAACGGCGCAACTTCGATTCCCGCTGAGCCACGTAGTGTTGTGGTGCCCGGGTTGTACCCGCTCCCACACCACCCAAAGAGCTATTCCGGACTGTCGAGAGCACCGCGTATGAATCGACGCGACATCGTCCGCGAGGGCTACGACGATATCGCCGCGACCTACGCGACCGAGCGTGACGGTGAGGGTCGCGAGCGCGATCTGGTCGCAAGCCTCGCGGATCGCCTGCCTGCCGAAAGCCGGGTTCTCGATGCCGGCTGTGGCGCCGGAACGCTCGCGATGGACAGTCTCGCAGCCGAGCACACTGTCACCGGACTGGACATCTCTCGCGAGCAGCTACGAACGGCGCGCGAGCGGGTCCCCGGACCGCGGCTCTGTCAGGGGGACCTGGCAGCGCTGCCGTTCCCAGCAGACACGTTCGATGCGGTCGTCTCACTGCACGCGGTCATCCACGTTCCGCGAGCGGAACACGCTGCCGTCTTCGCCGAGTTCGAACGCGTGCTCGAGCCGGGTGGTCGACTCCTGGCCGCGCTGGGCGACGAACAGTGGGCGGGCACCAACGAGAACTGGCTGGGGACCGATACCGAGATGGCCTGGAGCTTCTACGGGCGCAGTCGCAATCGCGAGCTACTGACTGAGGCCGGCTTCTCCGTCACCGGTGTCGAAACCGTCGACGACGAACTCGGTGGGGTGTTCGCGTTTTTCCGGGCGCGAGCGTAGTCCCATCTCTGCTCACTCCGTCTCGGCCGGCGGCTCGACGGCCTCGGCCTCCGTCTCTGTCACGCGGATGCCCTTTGAAGCGAGGTGGCGCATCTGCCGGCGGACGAAGTCCTCTTCAGTCGTCCCTCGCGTCGCGAGAATGACCATCCGGGCGTCGCCGGCGGGGCGCATCGTTCGACCGGCCCGCTGTGCGCCCTGGCGGCGGGACCCGCCAAGCCCGGAGGCGACGATGGCGAGTTCGGCGTCCGGCAGGTCAATACCCTCGTCGCCGACGCGGGAGACGACCAGCGTGGTCAGCTCCCCGCGGCGGAACTCGTCGAACAGCTTCTCTCGGCGGGCGTGTGGCGTCTCACCGCTGATAAATGGTGCGTCGATGGCCTCGCTGATGGCCTCACCCTGATCGAGATACTCGATGAACACCAGCGCCTTCGCGGCGTGGTTCTCGGCCAGCGCGTAGCGAATCTCGTCTACCTTCCCGGTGTTGCTGGCGGCGGCCTGCCGGCGGTCGTGGCCCGACGTGGAACTGTACTCTGACTGTTCGGTCTCGTTGCCCCACGGCACGAGGCGGATTTCGACCTCCGGCTCGGAGACGTACCCCTCGTCGAACAGTTTGCCCCAGTCGGTCCCGATTGGCGGGCCGACGAGCGTGAATATCTCCTCCTCGTCGTCGCTCTCGCGGGTCGGCGTCGCGGTCAGGCCCAGGCGGTGTTTGGTCTGGAGGTCCGCGCTCCGCCGGTGGATGGGCGAGGGGACGTGGTGGACCTCGTCGTAGACGATGAGCCCCCACTTGCGCTGGTCGAACAGTTTCCGGTGGCGGTCCATGCCGGCGGTGCGGTAGGTGGCGATGGTGACCGGGCAGATGGACTTCTCGCCGCCGTGGTACTCGCCGATGTCGTCGTCAGTGAGCGAGGTGTGCCGGACCAGTTCGTCGCGCCACTGGGTCGCGAGTTCGCGCGAGGGGACGAGAATCAGCGTCTCGCCGCCAATAGCGGCCATCGCACCCATCGCGGCGACGGTCTTGCCCGACCCCGGCGGGCCGACGAACACGCCCGAGCCCTGCTCGGTGAACCGCTCCACCCAGTCCTGCTGGTAGTCCCGCAGGCGCAGGCGCAGATCCATCTCGATAGCGTCGCCCGTTTCGAGGTCGCGGTCGTCCCGAACCGGATAGCCCGCCTCGTACAGTGTGCGCTTGATTTCGGCGGTCGCGTCCTCGTTGACCCACGACTCCGAGTCGGAGATGGGGGCCCGGAGGTGGTCGTCGTCGAGTTTCGGCCGGGCGACGTTGCCCATCAGATCGTCGCTTTCGGCTTCGAGCACGACGTAGCCGTCCTCGTGGGTCTTCAGGCGGAACTTCCGGGCGCGCTCCCACTGGCTCGTCACCCACTCTTCGAGGTGTGGCGAGCGTTCGCCCAGCACGTCTCGCATCGTCGCGAGCAGGTCCTCCAGAGACTCGTGGGGTGCAGCCCAGATGTCCTCCTCGCGGAGTTCGTACACGTAGCCGCCCGAGCGGTTGGTGTCCTGCAGTCGGGCGAACTGCGAGAGTTGCGCACGCGTGAACTGGTCGGGGTGTTCGACCACCACTTCACGGCGGTCGGGAAACAGGACGACGCGCTCGCGGTCGGTCACTTCTGCGATGTCCGTCGGATACCATACAGACTCGACTTCGGACACGTCCTGGCGCTCGATGTCGCCGTCGTCGGCGATCCCCTCCAGTGCCGCCCGCGCCTCGTCGGGCGTCAGATCCGTTTTGCGGGAGAGCTCCGTCGCCGTCAGATGTGGGCGGCCGACAGCATCGATGGCGTCGTAGACGGCGTCGAGTTCGAGTTCCGTGGTGGCATCCGAGTCGTCGTCTCGGTCAGCTGGCTCCTCGACTGTCACTACCGAGTGGAGGGGACCGACGCTCAAACGGGTTTCGTCTGGACAATCCCTGACGCGGCTGCGAATACATACCTTAATATAGCGCCACCTAGACGTGCCGGCATGGTTGAGGGAATCGCGGCTGGACCGTGGTCTATCGTCCCTGCGCTCGTCGCCATCGGTCTCGCCTGGTACACCCGTGACGCCCTTATCGGGCTGTTCGTGGGCATCGTCATCACAGGCGTGCTGGTCGGCGCATTACACCCCCAGGCTGTCGGGGTCCCGTCGGACCTGATCACCGCTGGCGGTGAGGTGGCCACCGTCCAGCCACAGGCCGAGGACGGGAGTCCCTGGACAGTCGGCGTCGGTGGCATCGTACTCGGAGCGATCTTCGGGCTGAAGCTCGTGCCGGAAATCATCGCCACGGCCCCGCTGTTCGGGGAATGGTACGTGAAGAACGTCCTCCTCGCCATCTTCGCCATCGGCGGGCTGATCGGACTGATGATTCGAGCTGGGGCGATACAGGGCGTGCTGGAGTCGCTGGTGGCGCGGGCCGACTCCGCCGCAGACGCCGAGAAGGCCGCTTTCCTGGCCGGTATCGCCATCCATATCGACGACTACTTCAACTGCCTCGTGGTCGGCTCGATGATGCGGCCGCTGACCGACAAGTTCGACGTTTCGCGGGCTAAACTGGCCTACTACGTCGACTCAGCGGGGTCGCCAGCGTCACGGCTCGCGTTCTACTCGACGTGGGGCGCGGCGATGGTCGGCTTCATCGGTGGCGGTCTCGTCGAGGCACAGCAGCAGGGGACGCTCCCGTCGGGCATGACCAACTTCGTCAACACCGGCGGCGAGCAGGTCACTGCGGCGACCGGGGCTGTCTGGCCGCTGTTTTTCAACACGCTGTTTACCGGCTTCTACTCGTGGATTGCGCTCGGCCTCGCTGGCCTTGTCGCGTGGCAGGTCGTGCCAAACATCTACGGGATGGGGACCGAAGAGACCCGGGCGAGAAGCGAAGGGAAGGTCGTCGGAGACGACGCAGACCCGATGATCTCCGCAGAGATGGACGAATACGAGGTGTCCGAAACCGCCACACCGGACTGGCGGAACTTCGCCTGGCCGATCCTCACGATGATTGTCGTCGGCCTCGGCGCGATGTTCTGGCGAGCCAGCCCCGTCATCTACGTCAAGGGGAAGGAAGGGATGGGGACCACACTGCTCCAGCTCGGCAGTTGGCAGCTAATCACGCCGCCGAGCGGGCCGTGGGCGTTCAACATCGGCGGCGTCCAGCTCGGTCTGGCCTCGTTCTCCGCGCTCATCGTCGCCTTCCTGCTGTATCGCTGGAAGGGCGACATCCCGTCCAACGACGACGCGACCGATGCGATGATGGTCGGCTTCAAAGGCATCCTCCTCGCGGCTGTCATCCTGATGTTCGCCAGTTCCATCCAGAACGCGGTGACGATACTGGGCATCTCGTCGTTCGTGACGAACGTCTTCGGCGGCGTGCCGGCGTTCGTCATTCCGGTCGGTGTCTTCCTCGTAACCTCGTTTGTCAGCTTCTCAGACGGGTCGTCGTGGTCGACCTACGGGATCATGTTCCCCATCGCCATCCCGCTGGCGTTCTCGACGGGTGCGAACCTCCCGCTCGTCCTCGGCGCGGTGTTCAGCGGCGGCATCTTCGGCGACCATACCTCACCCATCAGCGACACGACCGTGCTGGCGTCGTCGACGAGCGGAAGCGACCACATGGTTCACGTCAGAAGTCAAGCACCCTATGCCCTCATCGCGGCTGGTATCGCGGCCGTGTTGTTCCTCGTGTTCGGGCTGGTGCTTCCCGAAGGGTTCCGCGTCATCCCGTACTGACTGGCGGCAATTTGTCCACGTCGCCAGCGCGTCTGAGCGACGTTCCGATTAGAAAAGACCGGTATCTTCGATTTGCTTCTCGTAGAGGTCCTCATACTCTGCTCGGACCTGCGCGTGGTCGAATTCGGCGCAGGATTCGTCGACCGTCCGGCGCTCGAATCCGGCTGATTCAGCGATTTTGTCGGCGATTTCCTGCGGGTTCGTCACTCGGAACGCACGGTTGCGCTGCTCGATGAGTTCGTGGGCTGATGACTCAGCCTGGTACTCCACGATGCCGATACAGCCACAGGCCATCGCCCAGAGGAGGTCGGTAGCGAAACACTCGCGAAACGCCGTCTGGACGAACACGTGCGCGCCCTTGTAAATCGAGACGCGCTCCTCTACGTCGCACGCACCGACGAAGGTCACGCGGTCGTCGATGCGGAGGTCGGCGGCCTCCTGTTCGTAGTACGCTCGCTCGGGGCCGTCGCCGATGATCGTCGCCGACCAGCCCTTCTGTCTGAGTTCCGCCAGCCCGAGCAGCAGCGACTCGACGTTCGCGCTGCCGTCCAGTCGGTGGGCGTACACCACGTCGATCTCCTCGCCGGCATCGGTCTCTCTAACGAGGTCCATGTCGATGCTCTGTGGGAGAATCGTGGTCTGGTCCGCCGTCGCTCCCCGCTCGCGGACTCGCGTGCGGACGAGTTCGGACGGTGTGACGAGGCAATCCGACGCGCGGAGCGCGAGGTCGGCCCGGCGGCTCTCGGGCACGTCCTCGTCCCCATACCACTCCGTGAGAAGCGGCGCGCGAGACAGCGTTGCACCGGCCTTGGCCGCGAGTGCGACCGACGACGGCGTCGGGTGGACGTGGACGACATCTGGACGGAACCGGGCGAGCATGACCGGCAGGCGGACACAGAAGGAGGGGATGGTCGGCGAGACGGTGACGGCACGGTAGGTGACGCCGTCGCGCTCGCGCTGATTATCGAATCCCGACCACCACTGCGAACAGAACACTGTCACGTCGTGGCCGGCAGCGGCGAGTTCGGTAGCCACCCGCTCTAGCCGGGTCCGGCCCACTGTGTCCCGGTACTGACTCGTCTCCATGGCGACGACCGCGACACGCATACAGGAGCGACAACGTGGCCGCTCAAAAATCCACCCGTTCGCGGTTGACGACGACAGATGGCGGATTAGCCGTCGGAACTGTCGTTCGACTGGATGTTTATTACAGCGACTCTGCAACGTGTCAGTGTATGAGCGATGATGACGACCTCGAAGCGGAAGTACGGGACCTCCGCGCCGAGGTCGATGCCCTCCAGACACGCATCACCGCCCTGGAATCGAAACTGGACACCGACCCGCCTCCGTCTGTCGGGGACGAAACTGCAACCACTGAAGCGGACACAGCGGCTCCCGGATCGGAGCCCACAGAAAATTCGGGGACAGCGCCAGAGACCGGCGAGACAGCCGTCAGCGACGCGCCTGTCGACGAGCGGAACTGGGAGCGCGACATCGGGATGAAGTGGCTCGGCGGGGTCGGCGGGCTCGCGCTGGTGGTCGGCGTTGTCTTCTTCATTCGTCTGGCCATCGAAGCGGGCTACCTCGGCCCGCTCGGGCGTGTGCTCACCGGCACAGCAGGCGGGCTCATACTGCTCGCAGGCGGTCGATACGCCGCCGAGCGGCAGGGCTACGGCCGATGGGGTCGGCTCGTCGCGGGGACCGGCCTCGCCATCGCGTATTTCAGCGTCTACGCGGCCTACGGTTTCGAGTCGTATCGAGCCGCCATCGGAGCGCCGCTGTGGGTGGTTCTGCTGGTCCTGACAGCTCTCGTGGCCGCCACAGCGGTTGTCTCGGTGCGGGACCACGCACCGGCTGTCGCCGGTGAGGCGTTCCTGCTGGGATACGTCACGGCCTACGTCGGACTCGACGCCGCGTCCTTCGTCGTCTCGCCGGCCTACGTCGTGCTTCCCACGGCCGGGCTGGTGACCATCGCCGCCGTCCGGCCGTGGAGCCGGCTCGTCCTCGGCAGCGTCCTCCCGGCCTACGTGCTCCACCTCGCGTGGCTGGAGCGGCTGGAGCCGCCAGAGGCAGTCGCCACCGCTGTTCTCGTCGCGACGTTCGCCGTCTACGCCGCTGGTGTGTACGTGCTCCGTGCGAGCGACCGAACGGACCGATGGCACCGCCGACTGGTGGAGGCAACGACCGGGCTCAACGCCGTGTTCGCCGTAATCCTGCTGGAAGACGTCGTTCGTCGGCTCATCCCGACAGCGCCAGACGGGGTGGCTGTCGGCGCAGTCGGACTCGCCCTCGGCGGCGTCTACGCCGTCACGGAGTCACGCCTCGGACAGCAAGACAGCGTGGCTGGGGTGCTGGCCGTCGTGCTACTCGCCGTCAGCGTCGTCCTCGCGGCCGACCCGTTCCTCGCGACCGCCGGGCTTCTCGGCCTGCTCTGTGGAGCGCTGACAGTCGGGTCCCGCCGCGACGCGAGAGCGGTTCGGCTCGGCGGGCACCTCGTCGCCGTCGGGACCGTCGCCAAACTGCTCGCCGTGGACGCGACCGAATTACCGCCGTTCTCGCTCGCGGACCCGCTGGCGACCGCGATGGGGCGACCAGCCGCATACCTGCTGGGAATCGCGGTCTTCTACGCGCTCGGTCGGTGGTTCGGCGGCGTATCGGCGACGGTGCCAAGCACTGACCGCGAACTCTCGGTGGCTGCGCCGTACGCCTGGACGGCGACCGGGCTCGCGGTGGTGCTTCTGGGACTGGAGCTTTCGGGGGCGGGGCTGTCGGTTGCGTGGGCCGTCCTGGGGCTCGCGTTCGTCGGGGTTGGCCTCGCGCTGGACGACCGCAGTCGTCGGCTCCGGGGCGTCGTCGTCCTCGGCCTGGTGACGACCAAGGTGTTCCTCTACGACACGCAGGGGCTCGATACGCTCGCCCGGACCCTCTCGTTCCTCGTACTGGGTGGCATCCTCCTCGTCGCCTCGTACGCGTACGCCCGCTGGCAGGGTGAGGAGCCACTCAAGCGACTCTCTGGATAACAGCCGCCGCGTTCAGCTGAATCAGACCACGGCCGCCACAAAGGGTTTTGCCGGTCGCTACGCTCCCTCCCGGTGTGACCGCGTACGACCTCTCTCGCTATCTGAACGTCCGGAGCGCCTACGGCAGTTCGTTCGCGCCGGACGGAACGCTCGCCTTCCTGATGAACACGACCGGCGTCGCCCAGCTCTGGTCGCTGTCGGAGCCCCGCGGCTGGCCCGAACAGTTGACGTTCTACGACGACACCGTGAGCTTCGTCGACTACTCGCCCGAGCGCCAGGAACTCGTCTTCGGCATGGACGAGGGCGGCAACGAGCGGGCCCAGCTGTACCGTCTGGACAACGACGGGCGCGTCCACGAACTCACCGGGATGCCCGACGCGAAACACCGCTGGGGCGGCTGGTCGCCGGACGGCGAGCAGTTTGCCTTCGCCTCGAACCGCCGCGACGAGTCCGTCTTCGACATCTACGTCCAGGACCGCGACGCGACCGGCGGCGACGCGGAGCTGGTCTGGGAGGGCGACGGCTGGCTCTCCGTGGGGGGGTTCTCGCCCGACGGCGAGCGACTGTTAGTCAGCGAAGCCCAGTCCAGTTTCGACCAGGACATCTACGTGCTAGACATCGACAGAGAGAGCCTCACGCATCTCACGCCACACGAGGGGACGATCCGCTACACGAGCGCGTCGTGGGGACCAGACGGCGAGGCGGTGTATCTCGTCACCGATGCCGAGAGCGACACGCTCGAACTCGCCCGCCTCTCGCTTGAGGGTGACCTCGACATCGTGCGCTCGGACGACCAGTGGAACATCGACGGCGTCGCACTGGACAAAGACAGCGGTCGCCTCGTGTACTCACGCAACGTCGACGGCTTCAACCAACTCACCGTCGGCGAACTGACGGGGCCGACCACGGTCGAGACGTTCCCGACGCCGGACCTGCCGGGCGGGCTGGCCGGCGGCGTCTCCTGGGGACCCGATGCCGAACGGTTCGCCGTCAGCGTCACCGGGCGGACGGTCAACACCAACGTGTTCGTCGTGGAGGCCGAGACCGGCGAGAGCGAGCAGTGGACGGCCGCCTCTACGGCCGGCATCCCGCGTGAGACGTTCATCGAGCCAGACGTCGTCCGGTTCGAATCCTTCGACGGGCGAGAGATTCCGGCGCTGTTCTCGCTGCCGGACGGTGCAGCCGGCGGGACCGGGGCTGGCGGAGACACCCCGGTCATCGTCGACATCCACGGCGGCCCGGAGAGCCAGCGCCGCCCGTCGTTCTCGGGCCTGACCCAGTACTTCCTCTCGCGGGGCTACGCCGTCTTCGAGCCCAACGTCCGGGGGTCGACCGGCTACGGGAAGGCCTACACGCACCTCGACGACGTGGAAAAACGGATGGACTCGGTGAAAGACCTGCGGGCCGGCGTCGGCTGGCTCCACGACCAGCCGGCCGTCGACCCCGACAAAATTGTGGCGATGGGCGGATCCTACGGCGGGTTCATGGTGCTTGCGGCGCTGACCGAGTACCCGGACCTCTGGGCGGCCGGCGTCGACGTGGTCGGCATCGCCAACTTCGTGACGTTTCTGGAGAACACCGGCGACTGGCGGCGGGAACTCCGTGAGGCCGAATACGGGTCTCTCGAGACGGATCGGGAGTTCCTCGAATCCATCTCGCCGATCAACAACGTCGACCGCATCGACGCGCCCCTGTTCGTCCTCCATGGGGCAAACGACCCGCGCGTCCCGGTCAGCGAGGCCGAACAGATCGCCGAGCAGGCCGCCGAGCGGGGCGTTCCCGTGGAGAAACTCGTCTTCGACGACGAAGGCCACGGCATCAGCAAACGCCAGAACCGAATCGAAGCGTACATCGCCGTCGTCGAATTCCTCGACGACCACGTCTGAGCGTTACGACAGAAACCCGGCGACGGCGACGGCACGGCGTTTTTAAAAGGGCGTTTCAAGCGACGAAAACGTTCAGGCGGCTTTATGATGCTGCCGAAGCAGCGTTTCGTATGGAGATAGCCGAGCGCTCGCGAGCGCGGGTCCAAGAGCGCCTCGCCCGCCTCGAACAGGAGTTCGGCTCGACACCGGTGGACCAGACCACCTTTTCGGTGGGTGGGGAAGCGTACCAGCGTGCTGTCGAGCGCTCACGAGAGGGGCAGGTGGACGTCCACGCGTTCGTCCACAACGAGTCGGGTGACGTGTTGCTGAGGGACACTGACGGATCCTGGGAAGTCCCCAAGGGCCAGACACAGGGGGCCGAGCGGCCGGCGGCAGCGGTCAGGCGGGTCGTCACCGAAACCGCCGGCGTCGAGTGTACGGTTCGGGACGCGGTTCGGGCGACCATCTGCGGCGTGCGAAACGAGTCGGACTCGAACGCCGAGACGGTGTACCGACTCAGTATCGTGTTCGACGCCGAAATCAACGGTGCTGCGCTCAACGACGGCGATGGTACCGAGGCGGTCGACGAGACAGAAGCGTCGATTCGATGGGACGACGCCAGCGACGTCGCGGTCGCAGAACTGGTTTAGATAACGCCGGTGACCGTCGCCGCTTCTATCGCCGCTTCTTCGCTCATCCCGTCGCCGAGCACCGTGTAGCGGTCGCGTATCTGGTGGGCCGTCGTCAGCGCCTCGATGACCGTCTCGTCGTCGATGCCGAGTTCGTCCGCGGTCGTCGGCGCGCCGATGGCGGCCAGGGCGTCCCTGGCGTCTTTCCACTTCCCCTTCTGGCCGCTGTGGAGGTACTCGGTCATGATGGAGCCGACGCCGACCTGGTGGCCGTGGAGCGCGCCGTCGGGGACGAGCCGGTCCAGCTGGTGGGAAAACAGGTGCTCTGCGCCGCTGGCCGGGCGCGAGGAGCCGGCGATGGACATGGCAACGCCGGAGGAGACGAGCGCCTTCACGACAATCCAGGACGACTCCTCCAGGCCCTTTTTTATCGAATCGGCGCTCTCGACGAGCATCTCGGCGGTCATCTGTGAGAGCGCGCCGGCGTACTCGGAGTAGGGGACGTTCTTGAGCCGGTGGGCGAGCTGCCAGTCGCGGACGGCGGTGTAGTTCGAGATGATGTCGGCACAGCCGGCGGTGGTCAGCCGCCAGGGGGCCTCCGCCAGCACCTCGGTGTCGGCGATGACGGCCAGCGGTGGCTCGGCAGCGACGCT
Organism: Haloarcula sp. Atlit-7R; assembly: GCF_003666065.1. NCBI lineage: Archaea > Methanobacteriati > Methanobacteriota > Halobacteria > Halobacteriales > Haloarculaceae > Haloarcula > Haloarcula sp. Atlit-7R. The sequence continues at coordinate 246,764 of NZ_QXIK01000001.1, forward strand.
GTGGCGCGTATCGCCCTCGGGGACCGAGCCGCGCCCGGAGACGATGCCGTCGTGGCTCGCGGCCGTCGGCACCGAGACGAAGCCCAGGCCCAGGTCGTCGGCCGCCATCTTCGTGATGTCGATGGCTTTCCCGCCGCCGACGCCCAGCAGGAAGCCCGCGTCTATCTCGGCGGCGTGGTCGATGACCCGCTGGACGGCGTCGAAACTGGCCTCCTCAATAACGATTTCCGAGGGGTCGTACCCCGCGTCCTCGAACTGTTCGACGACCCGCTTGCCAGCGACCTCGTGTGGCGTCGGACTGGAGACGACGAGCGGCCGGCCGGTCAGGTGAAGCTCGCTCACGGCCTCGATTGTCCGGCCGAGGACACCGTGCCCGACCACGACGTTCCGGGGCAGGCGAATCCAGGTACGTTTCTCGAACATGGTTGCCTGTCCCCGGGCACGCGTGAAAACAGTTTAGGTGCGTGGTATCGGTCGCGGCAAACGTTTTGACAACTATCACACACCAATTTTCTAAAAACGAGTATTAAGATCGGCATTTGGGTGGAGTTGTCATGGTACATGACACGACTGACGACGGCATGCGGGCGTCTCGGCGGACGTTTCTGAAGGCGAGGGATAGCCGGCGTGGCGGCCGCGACCGGCACAGGTGTTGGCACCGTCGCGGCGCAACCGGACATCGGGTCGCTCATCGACGACCTCACGCTGGAACAGAAGGCGGGCCAGATGACGCAGGTGGCGATCAGCTCCTTCGAGGCCTTCGAAGCGCTGAAACGCGAACTCGACACGCTCGAAACGGCAGTCCAGACCCGGTACGAGGACGGCTCGCCCGGCGACCACTCTTTCGAGGTCAGCAAGTCCAGACCAACCATCATCAAGCGCCTGAAACGGCACATTGAGGCCGCCGACTGCGAGGTCGTGCTCCAGGTCCCGGCCGACCTGCTCCCCGACATCCGCGACACGCTCCGCCGTGCCCGCGAGCGTGGCATCCTCGTGCTCCTGACCCTGTCGGGCGACGATGCCCAGCTGGGACCACGACGAGACGAACGCGATAACGTTCACACAGGAAGCCGTCGCGGCGGTGCTCGTCGGGTCCTACCTGGGCAACTACTGGCCCATCGGCGAGTGCTGGTCTCGCGGCCCCCTCGCTCCCGGTCCGGTACGACATGTTCCGCACAGTCGTGTTCACGACCGCGCTCGCGCTCCGGGCCGGCGACTCTCTCGTCGCCGACCTCTACGCCCGGGCGACGGGGTCCGACGCCGATTTCAAGGTGATAACCGGCTTGATCGTCGATGTCCGGCAGAACCTCGTTGAGCCCCACGACAGCGACTTCGGCTTCGAGAACTCGCTGGTCGTCGACACCGAGCGCATCACCGTCGGCGGATACGGCGCGTTCCTGGAGGACTACGAGGTCAAGCACACGACGCTGCGTCGAGCGTAGCGGTCACTCGGTCAGACGGTCGATGAGCGCAGTCTCCGTGTCCCGGGCAGGGCCGAACTCGCGGCCGGTTCGGTCGTTCTCCCGATGTTCAGCGACGGTCACGGCCAGTGCCGTCTCATGCGGCGTCGACGACCAGCCTATGTCGCGGAGCTTGGCCGTCGATAGCAGATGCGGCGAATCGCGGTACATAGGGAAATCGTCTGGCTCCAGCCCCGCGGTCGCGAGTTCACGCTCGCCGACGCCGATTGTCTCAACGTCCGTCTCGTGTACGCCGGCGAGCAGGTCGACCCACTCACGGAGCGTCGGCGCGTGCTCGTCGCCGACGTTGTACGCCTCGCCGGCCGTCCCTCGTTGCGCGACGAGGCGGAGCGCACTTGCCACGTCCTCGACGTAGGCCATCTGCCAGAGACTGAGCCCGTCGCTCGGGACGACGATTCGGTCGTACTCGGCCACGCGGTCCACCCAGTAGGCGAACCGTTCGGTGTAGTCGTGGGGGCCGTACACCACGGTCGGCCGGACGCTCATCGCCCGCACGCCGTCGGCCGCGGCGGCGAATACCTCGCGGTCACCCTCGGCTTTCCGCGGGCCGTAAGTCTCGCGGCTGTCGGTCGTCGCCTGCGCGTCGGTACAGCCCGCGAGCGGCGTCTCGCCCTCCCGCTTGGGCGTCCGCTCGACGCCGTAGGCCGCGCCGCTGGAGACGTAGACGTACGCCTCGGCGTCGGCGAACACGTCGGTCGCTTCTCGCACGTCGCGCGGGAAGTACGCCACGCAGTCGACGACAGCGTCCGGGTCGACCCGCTCGCGTGCGGTTTCAAGTCTCTCCCGGTCGTTTCGGTCGCCCTCGATGTGGGCGACGTCGGTGTCAGCGAACGGGTTCGGGTGCTGGCCGCGGGTGAGCATCGTCACGTCGTAGCCTGCGTTTCGGAACTCTGTGACTGTGTGCCGGCCGATGAACCGCCCACCGCCGATGACGAGGACACTGTCCATACACCGTGCTCGGACGGAATCCGCAAAACAGTGTGGCTCACCGTGGGCGTCTGCCGCGGGTCCGACAGTTGACGCCAAGTGTTTGGCTGGAGATACATCACGACCGATGCCCCGCTGAAGAACAGGGCGGGAGGGGCGGCCATGTATGGTTCAGGACGACATCTCGTAGCGCTCCTGTTGCGGATATTTTTGTATACACAGACAGTAGCAGGCCCAGTGACAGATCAGTCCCGTGCTGTCTCTTCGGTGATTTCGGTTATCCTCCTCGTGGCGGTCACTGTCGTTCTCACAGCAGTGCTGTCAGCGGCGACGCTTGGCCTCGCAGAGAAGTTGGATGACACAGCGCCCGTGGTCGGCCAATCCGACGGTGCGTTTACCCCACAGGATGGGTTCGGCGGAGGCATCGTCCGTATCACACACGTTGCCGGGGATGTCATTCGTGTCTCGGAGATTGAAGTGGCTGTCAGTGCTGACTGTGGCGGCGACGGAACTGAAAAGCACGGGCGGTTAGTCAATCTCCCAGCGAAATCCGGCGATCGGCCACAGGGTGACAATATCGAGGGCGACGATATCTTCGACGAGAGCACTGGCTCGCTCACGGAACGCGGTGCCGATACTACCGGGGCACTGGTCACAGATGAGTTCCGCCCCGGAGACGTGATCGTTTTCCGGATCGCAGGCGGGGACTGTGACTTGCGGCCGGGCGACACAGTGACCGTCCGAGTTGTGCACACCCCGTCAAACGCGGTTATTATTCGACAGCAGTTAACGGCCTGATTCGGCAGGGACTCTGCACGGCCTGTCCCGATATCGCTACCATGCTGTGCACGGATGGTCGTCCTCTACGACAGGTGACACAGCGAAATAAAATACGAAACGAGGCGTACCCTCGCGTCTGCGGTCAGTTGCCGCCCGTCGCGTTCGTCACGTTTGTCGAGAACCCAGTATCGGCACTGGAAGTGTTTCCACCGCTGTGCCTGCCAGTCTGCAGGATGATCGGTGTCCCTTCGTCATCAGTCGCCAGAATGACCTTATCCGAGTCGTCGATGCTCTGGACGTACTGCTGTTTCAGCACGACCGGATTGTCCCGCAGCGCCTCACCACGGATTTCGATGACCCGGGCGTCGGCTTCGGCCCGAATCTCCTGTCGTTCCTTTTCGCGTTCGGCCTGTTGAATCTCGAATTTCTTCTCTTCGACGCGTTGCTTTGCAATTTCTTTGTCGTTGAGCGCCTGATCGTACGAGTCCGGGAGGTCGACGTCACGGACCTGCACCTCTTCGAGGACGAGCGCTTCGCCCTCGAACGCAGATTTAAGTTTCTGCTGTGCTGCCTCGCCAAGCCGCTCGCGGCCGCTGCTGGTGTATATCTCACTTGTCTGGATACCGGCAGCCTCGTCGCGGAGTTGCGACCGGACGGACGGTCGGATAAGTCGTTCTTCTGCCTGTTCGACGGTCCGCCACTGAATAACGAACCCTGACGCGTCTGCTTCGTCCACCTTGTACCGGACAGTGATGTCGATATCGACCGTCGTTCCGTTGATCGTCTGGACCGTCACGGCGTCGGATTGTGCCGCTCTGTCGCCTTCGCCCTCGGTGTTGGCCATGGTGTAGGTCCGTGGCCGGATCTCCACGTCCTGGACGGTGTCCTTGACAGGCACAATAATGTGTGCGCCCGGCTGGAGTTCAGCGCCGGTTACCGCACCGAACGATTTCTGGACGCCGACGTGGCCTTCGGGAACCTGGTGATAGCCGCCGAAAAGCGCCGTTGCGACGGCGAGGGCGACAACGACACTGGCGGCGATGCGGAGGCCGCGGCCGACGTCGACGTCGATGTCCGACCCGGAATCGGGATCGGGACCGGGGATGTCACTCATGCTGTGCTCCGATGTGATACGGCGGGTGGTTGTACGGGGACCATGTCCAGCACTTTGGCCCGACAGCTATAGAGCCAGCGGTTGCGTGCCACGGGTTCACACCGCGGCTGCTGGAGTCCTTCGAATCGCGATCACAAGAAAAGTAGCGATGTCGACTGCGTGGACGAAAGTGCCGACCGGCGGCGCTTCAGTCGTCGGTGGAGGCGATGAAGTCAGCCTCAGCGGCTTCAGCGCTCGGCGCGGCCTTGGCCGGCGGTTCGTTGCGCACGTCGTCTCGCTCACGGTCGCTGATGACCTCGGCGTAGGCGTCGGGCATCACCTTCGTGAAGTTCTCCAGTTCGGCGTCCCAGTCCTCAAGCAGTTCCGCCGCTCGGTCTGAGTCGGTGTAGGCGGCGTGGTTTTCGACGAGTCGGGTAATCATCTGGCGGTCCTTACCCTCCAGCGTGTCGGACAGGGACACCATACCGGTGTTTGCCTTCGTTTCGAACTCGCCGTTGGGGTCGTAAACGTAGGCGACGCCGCCGGACATGCCGGCCGCGAAGTTCTTGCCCGTCTCGCCCAGCACGACGATGGCACCGCCAGTCATGTACTCACAGCCGTGGTCGCCGACGCCCTCGACGACGCCTTTGACCCCGGAGTTACGGACGGCGAAGCGCTCGCCGGCCATCCCGTTGACGTAGGCCTCGCCCTGGGTCGCGCCGTACAGCGCGACGTTGCCGATGACGATGTTCTCGGTCGGGTCGAAGGGAGCGTTGTCCGGCGTTTTCAGAACGAGCTTCCCGCCAGAGAGCCCCTTGCCGACGTAGTCGTTGGCCGTCCCGGTCAGCTCCATCGTCACGCCCTGTGCGAGGAACGCGCCGAAGGACTGGCCGGCCGTGCCGTCGAAGTCGACCCGGATGGTGTCGTCCGCGAGGCCGTCGCTTGCGTGCTCGCGGGAGATGCGGTTCGAGAGCGTCGCCCCGACCGCGCGGTCGACGTTGGTGATGTCGGCGTCGATGGCGACCGGGTCGCCCTGGTAGATGGCGTCCTCGGCGGCGTCGATGAGCTCCCAGTCGAGTTGCTCGTCGACCTCGTGGGTCTGCTCGCGTTGCTTGTAGCGGCCGTCGTTGTCGGCCGGCTCTGCGATGACAGACGAGAGGTCGAGCTTCTGGGCCTTCGGCTGGGACACGTCGTCGCGCTGTGCCAGCACGCCCGGCCGACCGATCATCTCGTCGATCGTCTCGAAGCCGAGTTCGGCCATGATCTCCCGGAGTTCCTGGGCCACGAACGTCATGTAGTTGATGACGTGCTGTGGCTCGCCGGGGAACCGCTCGCGGAGGTTCTCGTTCTGGGTGGCGATGCCGACTGGACAGGTGTTCTCGTGGCACTGGCGGGCCATCACGCAGCCGGAGGTGACCATCGAGGCGGTCCCGAAGGTGTACCCCTCGGCACCGAGCAGGGCGGCGACGGCCACGTCGCGGCCGGTCTTCATGCCGCCGTCGGTGGTCACCTTGATGCGCGAGCGCAGGCCGGTGGCCCGGAGCATCTGGTTGGCCTCCGAAACACCCAGTTCCCATGGGAGGCCAGCGTTCTTGATGGAGGTCTTCGGCGACGCGCCGGTGCCGCCGTCGTGGCCCGAGATGTGGACCACGTCGGCGTTGGCCTTGGCGACGCCAGCGGCGATGGTCCCGATGCCGTCCTCGGAGACCAGCTTGACGTTGATGTCGGCTTCGGGGTTCGAGGCCTTGAGGTCGTGGATGAGCTGTTTCAGGTCCTCGATGGAGTAGATGTCGTGCAGCGGCGGCGGCGAGATGAGGCCGACGCCCGGCGTCGCGTACCGGACGTGGGCAATCATCTCGTTGACCTTCTTGCCGGGCAGGTGGCCGCCCTCGCCGGGCTTCGAGCCCTGGGCCATCTTGATCTGGAGCTCGTCGGCCGACGCGAGGTAATCCGAGGTGACGCCGAAGCGACCGGAGGCGACCTGCTTGGTCGTACACTCCTTCTCGGTGTCGAACCGCTCGGGCGGCTCGCCGCCCTCGCCGGTGTTGGCGTTGGCCCCGAGCCGGTTCATTGCGATAGCGTTGTTCTCGTGCATCTCGGGCGACAGCGACCCGAGCGACATCGCCGCGGTCTCGAAGCGCTCGACGATGTCCTCGACCGGTTCCACGTCCTCGATGGGGATGGACTCGCGATCGGAATCGAACTCGAGCAGCCCACGCAGGGTCTGGAGCTCCTCGTTCTGGTCGTTGACCAGCTCGGCGAACTCCTTGTACGTGTCGTAGTCGCCCATCCGGACGGCCTGCTGAATCTTGCCGACCGTGTTGGGGTTCCACTGGTGGTGGATGCCGTTCGAGCGGAACTCGTACTCGCCCTGGCGGGGCATGTCGGGTTCCTCCTCGCTCCAGGCGACCTCGTGGCGCTGGGTGAGGTCGTCCTCGATTTCCTTGATGCCGATGCCCTCGGTCCGGCAGGTCGTCCCCTCGAAGTACTCGGCGACGAAGTCCGAAGAGAGGCCGACGGCCTCGAAGATCTGGGCACCCTGGTAGGACTCGACCGTGGAGATGCCCATCTTGGCCATCGTCTTCAGGAGGCCGTCCTCGACGGCGGTGATGTAGGCGTCGATGGCGTCGGGGAGGTCCGCGCCGTCCGGGCCGGCCACCAGGTCCTCGATGGTCTGGTAGGCTAGGTAGGGGTTGACGGCACCGGCCCCGTAGCCGATGAGCGTCGCAAAGTGGTGGACGGCTCGCGGGTCGCCGGACTCGACGACGAGCCCGACGTGGTTGCGGAGGCCGTTGCGGACGAGGTGGTGGTGGACGCCACCGACTGCCAGCAGGCTCGGTATCGGCACGCGGTCCTCGTCCGCGCCACGGTCGGAGAGCACGAGGACGTCGTGCTCCTTGGCGGCGGCGTCGGCCTCGGCCCGCACGTCCTCGACGGCCTGGCGGAGGTCACCGCCCTTCTCGTAGGTGATGTCGATGACCTTCGTGGACATGCCGTTTTCGTCCAGGTCCTTGATGCACGCCGTCTCCTCGTCGGTGAGGATCGGCGAGTCCAGGACAAGCTGGCGGGCGTGGTCCTGGCTCTCGTCGAGGATGTTTCGCTGATGGCCCAGGCGAGACTCCAGTGAGGTGACGAGTTCCTCGCGGATGTAGTCAAGCGGCGGATTCGTCACCTGGGCGAACAGCTGCTTGAAGTAGGTGAAAAGCGGGCGGTTGAACTGCGACAGCACCGATAGCGGCGTGTCATCGCCCATGGAGCCGACGGGGTCTTTGCCCTTCTCGGCCATCGGCTCGATGAGGTGGTCGACCTCGTCGTAGGTGTAGCCGTACATCGCCTGGTGGCTCCGGAGCGCGTCCGATGGATTCCGGGGCGCGTTGTCCTCGCGGTCGGCCACGTCGTCGATGTCGACCTGCTCCTGGGCGACCCACTCGCCGTACTTGTCGTCGGTGATGTCGTCGAAGACTTCCGCGTCGGGGATGACCCGTCCCTCCTCGGGGTCGGCGAGGAAGCACTGGCCCGGCTGGAGGCGGCCGCGCTCTTGAATCTCGCTGGCGTCGTGTTCCAGCGCGCCGGCTTCCGAGGACATCACGAGCGTGTTGTCCTCGAGTACGTCGTAACGGCAGGGGCGGAGGCCGTTCCGGTCTAGCACCGCACCGATACGGTCGCCGTCGGTCGCGGCGACGAGCGCCGGGCCGTCCCACGGCTCGACCAGCGAGGCGTGGTAGTCGTAGAAGTCGCGCCGGTCGCCGGTCACGTCGTTCATCTCGCCGCGCCAGGCTTCGGGGATGAGCATCCGCAGAGCGTGGGGGAGGTCGCGGCCGCCCTGAAGCAGGAGTTCGAGCGCGTTGTCGACGCTCGCGGTGTCTGACTGCTCGGGGTCGTCGATGATGGGCTTGATCTTCTCTAAGTCGCCCTCGAACTCGTCGCTCTGGATGTCAGTCTCCCGAGCGCGCATCCAGTTGATGTTCCCCTGAATCGTGTTGAACTCGCCGTTGTGGATGACGCGCCGATACGGGTGCGCGAGATGCCACGCGCCCAGCGTGTTCGTCGAGAACCGGGCGTGGACCATCGCAAACGTCGACTGCATCCGCTCGTCTTCGAGGTCAGGGTAATAGTCTTCGAGCTGTTCGGCCTTGAGCAGGCCCTTGTAGACGACGACGTCGGTGGCGAGGGAGACGACGTAGAACCGCTCGTGGCCCGCCGGTTTCTCTTCCTCGACAGTGTTTTCGAGCGCCCGGCGGCCGACGTACAGCTGGTTCTCGAAGGCGTCGCCGGTCTTGCCCGTCGCGGAGGTGACGAAGAACTGGACGATGTCCGGCTCGGATTCAAGCGCCGTCGCGCCGAGGTCGCTGTTGTCCGTGGGAACGTCGCGCCAGTCAATGACATCGAGACCCTCAGCGGCGAGTTCCGTCTCAACGAGGTCTTTCAGACTGTCGGCGGCTTCGTCGTCCTGCGGGAGAAAGAGCGTGCCAACGGCGTACTCGCCAGCGGGCGGCAGGTCGGCGTCGACTTCGGCAGTGAAAAACTCGTGTGGAATCTGGAGCATGATGCCCGCCCCGTCGCCCGTATCTTGCTCGGCCCCTGTTGTCCCTCGATGTTCGAGGTTGTCGAGGAGTTCGAGTCCGTCCGATACAACCCAGTGGTCGCTCTGGCCGTCGAGGTCCATGACGACCCCGACACCACAGTTCGACCGTTCGTCCGTGGGATCTGCAAGCCCGGCGTCGCCTGCAGAGAGACCTGTCTGTCGCTCAACCATGTGTTTCACGACTGGGGATGCCACTATAAGAGGGTAATCCTAATGGTATTAGTGTTGTTTAACCCCACATTAGGGAGTATATATTCATCATGATTGTTTGAACTGTATCATCATTTATAAACCGTTGTTCGAGGGCTGTCGGTTTACACGGTGTTCAACCGAGCACGGGTGCAGATGACTGCTCGATGCCCGAAACGTATGCCGTCATGTCAGTTGTCGTCAACATTCCGACGACACCTTCCGTCTCGTCGACGACCGGGAGATGGTGGACAGTATGGTCTAGCATCAGACTTGCGGCCGCCTCGACGGAGTCGTTTGCCGTTACTGTAATCAGGTCCGTCGTCATGTAGTCAGATACGGCCAGTCCCGTCGTATCGCCGCCCTCTGCGGCGATCTCGACGAAGTCCGTGGAGGTGAGAATCCCCCGCAACTCTCCGTCAGCGTCGACGACAACAACAGAACTGATGCTCTCGTCGAGCATCCGCTTGGCGACCGCTTTCGCGTTCGCATCGGCGGCAACAGTGGTGACTGGCGATGACATAATCCGTCCGACAAACACGTCTTCCATGCTAGTCGATAACATGGGACGTGATATAACCGTGTTGGTTCCGGATATCTGTCGATTCCACCACCTGAGGAATATATAAGGTCTTAATATGCTCGGTCACTGCGATGAATCCGCCGTTCAAGAAGTTGCCAGCTATCTCCGATTGCCCGTGCCGACTGCTCGACCATCACGGGGCTGTCGAGGTCCCGTTGCCGTCGCAAGCGGTCGGCTGAATCGTAGTTCCCACGACGGTATCTGTTCGCCGTTTGGCGTTTGTATGACCCTAGTCTGACGGCGATTTATATACATAGGGCCAGCAGTGGTCATCGGGGGCACGGAGGAAAATGTCACACGCTCCCCGACCCCATCCTTCCTTCATACTACTGGCTGTGCCTTCGTGAAGAGACGTGCCACCTCTCGGCCGCAACATGTTTCACGGGCGCACAGCCGGCAGTATCGGTGGGCCGGCAATTATCTATGCAAGCTCTTCGTATATGAATTAAACCATGTCTGGTCATGGCCCCAGCGTCGCCATCGCCTGTCAGGGCGGCGGCAGTCATAGCGCGTTTACCGCCGGTGCGCTACAGCGACTCCTGCCAGCGGTCGACACCGAGTACAATCTCGTGGGATTGAGTGGTCCCTCCGGCGGCGCTCTGTGTGCGGTCACGGCCTGGTATGGCCTGCTCAGTGAAAGCCCCGACCATGCCGGGGAGCTACTGGAGGAGGTCTGGTGTGATGTCACCGCGACGACGCCGCCCTCAGTCCTGCTGCACCAATCGCCCGTGTGGCACAAGCGAGACTGCAAAACCGGATGCTCCCCGCGGCCGATATCTCGCCCTACGCGACGCCTGGCGCGGTCGGCCACGACTGGTACCTGTCACTGCTTGACCGTCACATCGCGTTCGACGAGTTCGACAGCCTCACCGACGAGGCACCGCCACACGTAACCATCGGCACGGTCACCGTCAACAGCGGCGTGTTCGAGACGTTCACCGATGCTACCGCCACGTCGAAGGCAGTGCTTGCCTCGGCCGCGTTCCCGCTGCTGTACGAGGCTGTCGAGTTGAACAGCCACTGGCACTGGGACGGTCTGTTCTCACAGAACCCACCGATACGGGAGTTCCTGACCAGCGACCGACCGAAACCGGACGAGATATGCATCATCCAGATCGAGCCACAGACCCGCGACGACCGTCCGACATCGCTGGCAGAGATCACCGACCGTCGGCAGGAACTAGCCGGGAATCTCTCGCTGAATCAGGAGCTGTTCTTCGTCCAGAAAGTCAACGACTGGATCGAACAGGAGTATCTCCCGGAGGCTTTCAAACACGTGGAATACGTCGACTGGTGCTTGATACGAAGCTGACAGCAGCCTCGAAACGCGACCGCGACCCTCGGTTCATCGAGGCCGTCATGGAAACGGGCCGAGCCGAGGCCGACGCGTTTCTGGATCGGTTGCCGAAATAAGCAGCCGAACCGCCTAGTCAGTAACTCTTGGCAAAGTACGCTGTCTCCTCGGCCTCCTCGCCGCAGATAGCGCAGTCGTCGTGAATCGGCTCCTCGTCGCGGTCCAGCGGGACCATCACGATTTCGGCCGCGATAGCGTCCTTGATGGGCTCCTCACAGTCCTCGTCGCCACACCAGCCACACTTGACGTAGCCGCCGTGCTGGCCGATGGTGCCGAGGATCTCCTCGCGGGACTCGGCCTCGCGAATCTCGCCCTCCAGCGTCTCCTCGGCGTCGGCGTAGAGCTTCGCGTGGACGGTGTCGAGGTGCTCCTCGACCGTCTCGGCGATGTCCTCGCGGTCGACAGTCGCGTTCTCGCCGTCGGGTCGGTGGACGAGCGTCGCCTCGCCGTCCTCGACCTCGTGGGGGCCGATTTCGACCCGGAGCGGGACGCCGTGGAGTTCGTGCTCGTTGTACTTGAAGCCGGGATTTCGGTGTTCGCGGTCGTCGAGTTCGACGCGGACGCCGGCCTCGTCGAGTTCGGCGGCGAGGTCCGCGGCGTAGTCGACGACCTCGTCCTTGTTGTCCTCCTGCCAGATGGGGACGACGACGACCTGGTCGGGGGCGAGCGCGGGCGGGAGCACGAGCCCCTGGTCGTCGGAGTGGGTCATGATGAGCGCGCCCATCGCGCGCCAGGACAGCCCCCAGGAGGTGGTGTGGGCGGTGTTCTCCTCCTCGTCGGCGTCGGCGTAGGTGATGTCGAAGGCCTCGCCGAAGGAGGTCCCGAGGTAGTGGGAGGTGGCCGCCTGCACGGTCTTGCCGTCGGGCATCAGCGTCTCGATGGTCGTCGTCGTGTGCGCCCCGGGGAACTTGTCGTGGGGCGGCTTCCGGCCCTTCAGCGGCGGCATCGCCATGACCTCCTCGTAGAGGCGGGCGTACTGGTCCAGCCGGGTCATCGTCTCCTCCCACGCGCCGTCCTCGTCGGCGTGGGCGGTGTGGCCCTCCTGCCAAAGGAACTCCTTGGTGCGGAAGAACGGCTTGGTCTCGGTCGCCTCCCACCGGACGACCGAACACCACTGGTTCAGCCGCATCGGGAGGTCTCGGTGCGAGCGGGTCCACTGCGCCATGAACGGCGCGATGATAGACTCGCTGGTAGGCCGGACAGCGAGACGCTCTTCGAGTTCGTCGTGGCCGCCGTGGGTCACCCACGCGACCTCGGGGTCGAACCCCTCGACCACGTCCTTCTCTTTCTCCAGATAGCTCTCAGGGATGAAAAGCGGGAAGTATGCGTTCTGGACGCCGGTGTCTTTGAACCAGCCGTCGAGGTTGTTCTGGATACGCTCCCAGATAGCGTAGCCGCGTGGACGCGTGACAATGAACCCGCCCATGGGGGCGTAGTCCGCGAGGCCTGCCTTCTGGACGACCTCGGCGTACCACTCGCCGGGTGAATGCTCCTTGCTCTCGGTGATACCGAGTTCCTGCTCGCCACTCATTAGGTGTGTCCTGGCCCAGGGCGCTAATAAACTCCCCGAAGGGTGGTGAGCCGCTGGCACACCGACCGGAGCGGGTCCGCACCGTGCCGTGTGCCAGCGAGGGTTCAATCCCGCACCGACTGGACTGTGAGTTCGTCGCCCGACTCCGGCTGGCCGAAGGCCGCCGCCGCGGAGCCGCCGCGCAGGAACAGCTCCTGATACGGGTCGCCACCGCCGGCCGACCCCGGGACGATAGCGAGGGACCCCTCCGGAACGTCCGACACGGCCTCTCTGACGACGACCTCACGGGACTCGCCGTTGAGTTCGACGACGACCGTGTCGCTTCCCGGGTCAAACACCGAGGTCCGAATCGAGGTCTTGACGTTCCCGTACCCGTCGACGTGACAGACCACGGAGTTGGGCGGGGCAGGCACGTCCGCAAGCGACCGCTCCGCGCCCAGCGACGAGCGGTCCCCGTTGGCTATCTCGGCGACGCGACGCGGGAACAGGTCTCGCGATCGGAACTGGCCGGTGTCGGCCGGCAGTTCGACCTCGCGGACGGTCGTGGCGTGGTCGGCGACAAACGAGAGGTTGTAGCCGGCGTCGACGGCAACGACAGGAACGCCGTTGTCCAGTTCGAGATAGCACAGTGGGCCGCCGGTATCGGCCCGTTCTGGCGTTGATTCCGTCGTTCGCGGTGCCGTGTTCGAGTAAATCAGCAGGTCGTCGAAGGCGGGGTTGTGGACACCGAGCTGCGCGATCCAGAAGCCGGTGGCGACCGTCGAAAACGGCTGTACCTCGCTCGACTGGACAGTCATCGTCGGGTCGGCGGCAGTGAGACGGTGGACGACCTCTGAGAAGGCCGGGTCAGCGGGGCCGTAATCCGCAATGAGATGAACGAACGTGCTCATGTGAAGCTCCGGTCGCTACCACGTCGGTGCGCCTGTATAATCTTGTGCCTTGATAACAGGGAGACAGTGTCGAATGTGTCCGGCGCCACCGCCCGCTCAGGCACCAATCGTCGTCAACGAGGCAATGGAGTCGGCGACGCGGCGTTCCATCCCAGTCCCGGTGAATCCCGGAACGGGGTCGACAGCCTGTGCGTACACTTCCGATTCGCTTTCGACGAACTCCACGCAGAGCGCCCGCGCGCCAAAGCGGTCCAGCAACTCGCGGACGCGGGCCGCGAGCGTCACCTCGACAGTCTCCTCGCTGATGACGCGGTCCAGCCCGGACACTTCCGACCGGACTTGAATCGCTCGCAGATGAGTCTCGCGGCCGTCATTGACAGCGAAGTACTTGTACTCGACCGGTTCCTCCCGAACACAGGCCTGATAGAAATCGCCCTCGTCGCTGTCCGCTGGCACACCGTCCCACGAGTACCGAGTCCGGGCAGTGTAGTCACAGTCCGGCTTCTCGAACCAGACGGCCGGGACCCGACAGCCGACCTGCTCCAGTCCGTGCAGGGCAACGAGCCGACAGGCGAGCGCCGTCGTCGGCAGGAAGCCGTTCCACGTCTCGGTACCGGTTCTGTCAGCGTACCACAGTGCGCTGAACGACTCGGGCCGAAGCGTCGTGTTGACAAGCGCAGCCAGGTCGTCGATATCGGCTTTGGCCACCGGATTTCCGGGGCGGAGAAACTGGACATCGAACCCCCGGGCGGAGAGCCGCTCTGCGACGGCACCGAACACCGGGTGTTCAGGCTCGCAGATGAAGCCGATGCAGTCCATACCGCCACGTCTCAGCGGTCCGATAAAAAAGTCGCGCAAAACCGAACGACTGAGGCACCCGGGTTCCGAAGTAAATCCCTGGTGAATCCGCTCAGTATTGGGGGCTATCTCGGTGCCGGGAGCTGGGACATCGCAGCCGTCGTCGTCCTCTCCGCTGTGGCCGGGGCAGTCCTGTGTGGGCTCGCCTTGGCCGCGTACCGACAGCGCGGGACGCGTGCGTATCTGTTGATTGCGCTCGCGCTCACCGCGCTGTTTGCCCGCCCGCTCGTCGCGTTACTGTCGGGGTTCTCGCTGGTCTCGGGACCGACACACCACTTCCTCGAACACGCGCTCGATACCCTCTTCGTCGCCCTCGTCCTCGGCGCAGTATACTACGCGCGAACAGTCGAGAAGCGCCTCGACGAGGAGGGACTATGAACGATACCAGAGCGCGGATTTACCAGCATATCAAGTCCAATCCAGGTGTCCACTTCAGAGAGCTAACGCGGGCGCTGGACCTCGCAACAGGACAGGTACAGTACCATCTGGCTCGGCTCGACCGCGTACACAGCGAGTCGGTCAGCGGACGGACACACTACTACACGGCGTCGTTCGACCCCTGGGAACGCCACGCCATCGCCTTCTTCCGGCGGGAGACGGCGAGAGATATTCTCGTCGCGCTCATAGAGTGCGAAACCGCTCGCCCCGGCGAGGTGGCTGACCACCTCGACATCGCGCGGAGTACGCTCGAACACCATCTCAACGGCCTGATCGAGCACGATATCGTCGAGAAGCGCCGGAGCGAGGGACGAGTGACGCTGGCGCTCTGCCGGCCGGACTCGACTGTCGAACTGCTCGCGGCGGTCGACCCCACGGCCTCGGACCGCCTGTCGGACCGCTTCACCCGGTTACTCGACCGCCTCTTCGAGGGCGGCTAGCTCAACTGCCCGGGCAGGGGTGCTTTCGAGTCCCGTACCACAATCCAATTGGACAAGCAGGCCATAGAGTGGGTGATGACTGAACGCGGGATTTCCCGACGCGAGTTCGCCAAGAGCGCCGTCGCCATCGGCGGCACCGCGGCGCTGGCCGCCTGTCTCGACCGCGGGTCAGGGACGATACCCGAGGGAACCGACGACCCCGCGTCGCTTCCAGACCGCCAGCACGCATGGGACGCGTCGCTGGCGACCGACGACGCGGGGAACCATCGGCTGTCGCGACACCACGTCCTCTTGCTACTGGACTACACTGAGGACGGGATACCGTCGGATAGCGACCGCGAGCAGGTCGAATCGGCGCTTCGGGACCTCGAGCGGGCCTACGAATGGAGCAACGAAGGGTTGCTGTTCACGCTCGGGTACAGCCCGGCCTACTTCGACCGCTTCGACGCCGACGTAGCCGGCGTCGACCTGCCAGAGCCGATGGCGCTTGCCCCCTTCGAAGACCCCGAACTCGACACGCCCGACGCGCTACTACATCTCGCCAGTGACGACGAGCGAGTCGTCATCGAGGCCGAGGAGGCGCTGAAAGGCAACCGCGACAGCGCCAACGACCAGGACATGAGCGCGACCTTCGAGGGCGTCTTCAGTGAGGCGGAGCGCCGCACGGGGTTCGTCGGGGCTGGCCTGCCCGCCGAGAATCAGGACGTCGACGGGATTCCGGACTCCGAACCGGTCCCCGACGAGGCTCCGCTGTTCATGGGGTTCAAGTCCGGGTTCAAGGAAAACCAAGCCTCCGAGGACCGAGTGACGGTCGATTCGGGACCGTTCGCCGGCGGTGCGACACAGCACCTCTCGAAGATCCGGCTGCAACTCCAGCAGTGGTACGAACAGGATTCCCGGGGCCAGCGCGTCTCGAAGATGTTCTGTCCGGCCCACGCCGCCGAGGACAAGGTCGAAGGCGTCGGCGAGAACCTCGGCACCGACAACGGTGCCGGCGAGTGTCCCGACGACGTGGTCGACAGCGGCCGTCGGAAGGGCGTCGTCGGTCACGCACAGAAGATGTCCCGCGTCAGAGAGGACGGGACACCGACCATTCTCCGCCGGGACTTCGATTCGACCGACGGCGGCGAAGCGGGACTGCACTTCCTCTCGCTGCAGCGCTCTATCGCCGACTTCGTCGCCACGAAACAGGCGATGAACGGAACGGACGTCGCTAACGAGTCCGCCGTCGGTCAGCAGGTGAACAACGGCATTCTCCAGTACATGACAGTCACGCGGCGCGGGAACTACCTGCTCCCGCCGCGGTCGCTACGGTCCCTGCCGCCAGCGAACCCGGACGCGTGAGCGGGAGGCGGAGCCACACAGTCCGGCTTTCGGCCGCCGTACCAGAACGGTCTTTCAGATGAGGACCGAAAGGCGGTTCATGAATCGCCGACAGTTCCTCGCCAGTACCGGCCTCGCCGGCACGACGGTCCTGGCGGGGTGTGGTTCGCTGAGTTCCCAGTCGACACGCGCCCCACCGCTGGTCGAAAACCGACCCGATGCCACGTACCGCCCTACCCACGCCGAGGGGATGGGAATGGCCGGGATGGCACAGGCGGGTGAGTACATGGTCGGACTGAGCTACTCTTTTCCTCACCGCTTCTGGACGGTCACCGGGACGACGGCCGAAAAGGTCACCATCCGGAGCGAAGACAGCATCCACCTGATGGCGACTGTCTGGGACCCCGAGACGGAGACGGTCCTCCCGGTGTCCGCCGGCCTCTCCATCACCATCGAGCGTGACGGCGAGACGGTCACCGACAAGTCCCCGTGGCCGATGATCTCCCAGAACATGGGCTTTCACTACGGCGACAACTACGCGCTCGACGGCGACGGCGTCTATCAACTCTCGGTCCGCGTCAACGGCATGAACGAGCGGAGGCTCGGAGCCTTCGACGGCCGATTCGACGAGGCCGGCGAGGCAACAGTCGAATTCGACTTCGCACAGAGCACCCGCGACCAGCTCGCTTTCGATGAGTTCCCGGACTCACAGGGCGAACGCGCAGCAGTCGACCTGATGAACATGGACATGATGCCAACCTCACAGGTCCCCGAAGTGTCGGCTCTGCCCGGGACCGTGCTTGGGACGGACAAAGGAAGCGACGGCGTATACGCCGTCATGTGGCTGCAGGACGCCGCGTTCCTCACCGAAGGGCAGTCGTATCTCGCCGTGTCCGCCCGGACGCCGTACAACCGCGTTCCCCTGCCGATGATGTCTCTCGACGGAACCGTAGAGGCCGACGGCGACACGGTGTTCGAGGACGCGCTGACCGCCGCGGTCCACCCCGACCTCGGGTACCACTACGGCGCGGTCGTCGAGACGACAGTGGAGGAACCGTCCGTCGGCGTCGACGTCGTCGCCCCGCCGCAGGTGTCCCGTCACGAGGGGTACGAGACGGCGTTCCTGACAACGCCGTCGTTCTCATTTTCGGGTGCCTGACCACAATCAGTCAATCCATTCGACGTAGTCTTGGCAGTCGTCGCATTCCGTGCGGGTCGCCCATCCGTCACCGCGGTCGTGGTCCGACGGTGCCACCTTGATTACGGTAACGTTCACCGAGCCACACCTCGGGCACTGTCCTGGGATTTTGGAGTTAGACATCAGAGGCTATTATCTGTTTGAGATATAATTCTCAGCTATCACTAAGATAGTTTCCCTCAGTCAATCTCAGTAGCGTGCGGCGCAAATGACGGCAATACCTGATGGGGACACACGCAACAAGGCCGACCTCATTCGACACCGAACGGACTCTCGGCCTGTTGCCACGGCCAGCCCGGGACTCGCGTCTGGACCCCGGCCGCGAGCGCGGCATCGAGGTCGTCAGCGCCTGCGGTCGCTGTATCGGCTCCGTGGGTTCGCACGTCCGCGACGTGGAAGGTCGCTTCCGCGAGCAGTCGGAGCGGCTGCTCGCCGGCAATCATCGCCGCTAACTCGCGGCCAAGGAGTTCGTCGATAACAAAGCCCGGGTAATCGCCTGTAACGTCCAGTGTTCGGAGCAAACGGACCAGCGCGGCGACGTTGACCGCCCGGTCGCCGTCGGCGAACACCTCGTCAATGGCGGCCGTGTAGGCGTCGTCTGTGAGCATGTCAACGTCGACGCCGAACTGCGAACCCAGGTGGGCCCGCGTGTCGTTTATCAGCGGGACGACATCGCTGGCCCGGTCCTGCACCCGCTTGTACTCCTCGTCGACGGTTTCAGGTGTCAGTCGCATGTCGGCATCTGACGTGGAGGCCGCTTACCGCTTGTGGGCACGCGCAACGGCGACTGTGGGACAGGTCCGACCTCCGTATTGCGAAGGCTTTTATAACACGAGGGGAATACTGAGAAATAGAGGACGGTTTTCCGGACATCTCTCCACGTCCGGAGGCAACTCACCGATAACTGATGACTTTATTAGAGAGCGTACATCCCGCGGCACCAGGTCGGCCCGCGCCAGCCGTGGACGGCCCCGCTACCGGGATGACTCCCCGTTTTGAGCTATGAGCACTGTAGACAAGCAACTCGAAGACGTGAAAGCAACGATCGACGAGGAAGTCCCGCGCCGTATCTCCGTCTCGGATGTCACGTACGAGGGACCGGAACTCGTCATATACACGCGGGACCCGAAGGAGTTCGCCGCGAACAGCGACCTCGTTCGCCGGCTCGCGTCGAAACTCCGCAAACGCATCACAGTTCGCCCGGACCCGGACGTTCTGGCCCCGCCAGCCGAGGCCGAGGCGGCGATTCGGGAACTTATCCCCGAGGAGGCCGGCGTCATGGACCTGAATTTCCACGCTGATACCGGCGAAGTCGTCATTCAGGCACAGAAGCCCGGCGTCGTCATCGGCCGGCGCGGCGCGACCCTGCGTGAGATCACACAGGAGGTCGGGTGGACGCCCGAAGTCGTTCGAACGCCACCAATCGAGTCCTCGACGGTCGAGAACGTCCGGAACTTCCTCAAGCAAGAGCGCGAAGACCGTCGTGACATCCTCGAACGCGTCGGCCGGCAGATCCACCGCGAGCCGATGTCCGACGACGAGTACGTCCGCATCACGACGCTTGGCTGCTGTCGTGAAGTCGGCCGCACCGCGTTTATCCTCTCGACGCCGGATACGCGAATCCTCATCGACTGCGGGAACAAGCCCGGCGCGAACGGCGAGCAGCCGTATCTGGACATCCCGGAGGCGTTCGGGGCCGGGACCAACGGTATCGACGCCGTCGTCCTGACCCACGCGCATCTGGACCACTCCGCGCTGGTCCCCTTGCTGTTCGAGTACGGCTACGACGGGCCCATCTACTGTACCGAGCCGACGCGGGACCTCATGGGACTGCTGACGCTCGACTACCTCGACACCGCCGCGGACGACGGCCGGACCCCGCCGTACGACTCCGAGATGGTCCGCGAGGCGATCAAACACACAATCCCACTGGAGTACGGCGACGTGACCGACATCGCGCCCGATATCAAGCTGACGCTGCACAACGCCGGCCACATCCTCGGCTCGTCGGTGTGTCACTTCCACGTCGGCGACGGCCTGTACAACGTCGCCTTCTCCGGTGACATCCACTACGACGACACGCGCCTGTTCGACGGCGCTGTCAACGATTTCCCGCGAGTGGAGACGCTCGTGCTGGAGTCGACCTACGGCGGCCGCAACGACTACCAAACCGACCAGGAGGACTCGGAGCGAAAGCTCAAGCAGATTATCCAGAACGCCTACGACCGTGGTGGGAAGGTCCTCATTCCGACCTTCGCTGCGGGGCGGTCGCAGGAACTCATGCTCGTCCTCGAAGAGGCAATGCGGAACGGCGACATCCCCGAGATGCCGGTCCATCTCGACGGGATGATCTGGGAGGCGACAGCCGTTCACACGACCTACCCCGAGTATCTCCGCGACGGCCTGCAGGACCGCATCTTCGACGAAGACGAGAACCCGTTTCTGGCAGACCAGTTCAACCCGATCGACGGCGGCGACGAGGAACGGGCTGAAATCGCTGACGGCGATTCCTGTATCATACTCTCTACGTCCGGGATGCTCACCGGCGGCCCGGTCATGTCCTGGCTCGAACAGCTCGGCCCCGACCCGGATTCGGCGCTTACCTTCGTCGACTACCAGGCACAGGGGACGCTCGGCAACCGAGTCCAGCGCGGTGTCGACGAGGTGCCCGTCGGTCGCAGCGGGCGCAGCGAAACGGTCCCGCTGGAGATGACCGTCGAGACGGTCGACGGCTTCTCCGGCCACGCCGACCGCCAGGGGCTAGAGAACTTCGTGAAGACGATGAACCCTCGGCCCGAGAAAATCCTCTGTGTCCACGGCGACGAATCGGCGACACAGGACCTCTCCTCGTCGCTGTACCACGACCAGAACATTCGGACCTTCGCGCCGGAGAACCTCGAAACGTTCCGCTTCCGCTGAGCCAGTTGCTGTTCCCGGTTCATTCTCACTCCCCGATAGCCAGACGAACCTCTATACGGCAGGCGGGTGAACCACCGCGTATGGACATCACCCAGTATCTCGACGAACTCGAACCGGTCGGGATGGTGCTCATCGGACTCGTGCTGTTTATCATCCCGGAGCCTGCGACGTCGACACTCGGAATCGGCCTGATGGTGCTCGGTGGAGCATGGTGGTTCTACGAGTGGAACCGCTGAGATAACTCGGAGCAGTCCTCATGAATCACGACCGAATTCACGCCCAGGAACCGTCACACCACCGCGACCGCTGGACGGTCGGCACAATTGCCGAGCTAGCGGAGCGAGACGGCCACTGTGTCGTCACCGTCGAAAACGAGTCCGGCGAGCCAACTGAACTCGTCGTTACCATGGCCGTTCGCGACCTGTTTATCAGTCGGCTGGACATCGGTGACAACGAGAGCCCGGTCGGCGAGCGTGTCTGGTTCCGGAAGCGTGGCGGGTCGTAGCCAGCCGCTAACCCATTCGGTCCGGCTTTGACCGCCGCTACGACAGGTCGACGGTCCGGTCGGCCCAGCGCCGGAGCCGGTTGAGGGCGTCCCGCTCGGCCCGCGAGACCGGGTCGTCGACGCCCAGTTCGTCGCTGTCGAAGGCGTTGAGGACGGCGGCGTCCGCCCCGTCGCAGTACGCGGTGAGCCGGTCGACCGCAGCGGCCTCGTGCTGGAACGGAATCGTCGCGTCGTTGACGAACACTGCCCGCGGGTTGGCCGGGAGCGCATCCATCTGTCGCCTGGCACGCCGGGCGTTCTCCCGGGCGAGCGCGACCGCCCCGTCGGCCGTCTCGCTTTCGGCTCTGGGGGCGCTGGCGTCGATGCGGCCGACCCAGACCGACTCCGGCACGGTGGTGAATCGGTCGAGGCGGCCGCCGAGGACGGTCCCGTCGCGTTGGAGTTCGGGCGCAAAATCGAGAACGACGACGCCGTCGGACCCCTCACGGTCGAGCCAGGTGTCGAGGGCGCTGGCGGTCGTCCGCGTCTTGCCGACGTTCGACGGGCCGACGACCAGCGTCGACCCCGAGAGCGGGACCTCGACGCCGGTCACGCGAGGAGTTCCTCCCGCAGGAACTTCCCGCCGAGGCCGGCCATGGCGAGGCCGAGCGCGACGGCGAAGGCCAGCACGAACCCGGACAGCGGGCCGACGCCGCCCCCGAGCTGTTCGACGACGAAGTTCCCGGCGAGCCCGCCCGAGACCGCGAGCAGGGCCAGCCCGCCGACGTTGGCGAGCGTCGAGTTCGGTTCCGGGACCGCGTCGGAGTTGAGGAGATAGAGGACGACGGCGATTACGAAGGGCGTGCCGACGGTCCCGAGCGCGAGCACGAGGACGAGTTGGCCCAGCACGTTCCCGCCGATGAACGCCCCCGGCGCGGACAGCAGCGCAGCGGCGACCAGCAGTCCGCGGTAGCGGCTGTCCTCGATGGTGGTGCCCCAGCCGAGCTTGTCGGCCAGCAGGAACGGCGGGACGATGGTGTTGCCGCCGAGGGTCGACACGGCAGCGCCCCACAGACCGAGCAGGAACAGCCAGCGGGCGCTGTCGCCGACCAGTGGGCCCAGCGCCTGCGCAGCGCCGACCGTCGTGAGGTCGCCGGAGGTCAGCACGCTCGCGGTCACCAGGAAGATGGCGAGGCTGTAGACGCCGAAGGCCACGAACATCGACGCCCCCACATCGACCGTCGCGATGTCGTAGTCCTCGCGAGTCCAGCCCCGCGCCCGCATCGTGTAGGAGTGCATCGTGATGAGCGTGATGTGGACCGCACCGCCGAGGATGCCGGCCGCGACCAGCGCGCTCCCGGAGGGGACGGACGGTATCAGTCCGGTCACCGCCGCGCCGGCGTCGATGGGCACGACGAACAGACTGGCGACGAACGCGACAACAACAAGCAGGACGAGGACTTTCGCGCCCAGTTCCAGAAAGCGGTAGCCGCCGCCGGCCAGCCCCACGGCGAGCAGTAGCGCCCAGACGACGCCCCAGACCCGCGCATCGATACCGGTCACCGTCGCCGAGACCGTGGCGACGGTCTTCATAATGACCAACTGTGCCACGCCGGCGGCAAGTACTGCGTCGCCGACAAGCAGCCACGCCCACGTTTCACCGAGGTGGTCCTCGACGACGCCGACGATGCCCCGCTCGGTCAGCAGTCCCAGCCGCATGGCGAGATACTGGGCTAGCGCCCCCGCCCCGGCGGAGAGGACGACGACCCAGAGGAGGCTGTAGCCGAACGCGCCGCCCGCGGTGACGAGGCTGGCTATCGTCGCCGGACCAGCGGCAATTGCCCCCGCGATCCAAGACGGCCCCATCGCCTCGACGTAGTCACCAATCGTGCCCTTGCTCACGGCCGAATTATCGACGGTCTCGGTCGAACTCATACCTCCGGCTTGGGTGAGGCCACCTGAAAACTCTGCCGACATATCTTTCGGTGGTATTCTGCAGTAATCTGGTCGCTGTATGGCGATTATTCGAGACTGGTGTTAATCGAGAGACACACCGGCCGCTCGGCGGAGGCAATGTCGAAAGCGGGACCGGCCGGTCAGAGGTCGACGGCTCTGAGGTCCGATTCCAGTTCCTCGACGTGGTCGTTGTACGCGTCGACAAAATCCGCGAACTGTGGGGCATATTCGCGGATGTCGGCTGCCGAGGGGGGCTCGTACTGCGAGAGGAGATAGAGCCCGCTGCTCCCGCCGACCCGGAGATACGACGCCCCGTCGGTGTCCCACTTCAGTTCCCAGCGCGTGCCCCCGATGCGGCTGGTGAAGGTCCCGTAGTCGCCGCCCTCGTAGCGCTGGAGTTCCCGCGCGATCTGGTCACAGATCTCACGGATTCGGCCGAGGACACGGTTCCGCTCGGCCACGACGCCGTCGGTCGTTGCGATGTCCGGGAACTCTGTCGACACATCATCGAGTACGCCGTCGAGCGACGCGACGTAGTCGTTGAACCCCGCCACGAAGGCGTCGTAGTCTGCGAGCGCGTCAGCCAGCGGCTCCGGTTCCGGTGGCTGTTTGGTCGAGATGACGTACGTGTCCGAGCCCCGCGAGGGCGAGAATCGGAGATACTCCAGGTCGCCGCCCTCGTATTTTACGGTCCACTCGCCGCGGTCGGTCTCGATATCCGCCTGTCCGTAGTCGCCGCCCTCCAGCCGGGCGAGCTGGTAGGCGACCTGTCCGGCGTGGTCGCGGACCGCCGCGACCAGTTCGTCACGCTGCTGTGCAACGGCCGTTGCGTCGGCGGGGTCCGCCGGTGGCCACTCAGTCACAGTAGACGGGAGCGCGGGGACGGCAATAACAGGCTCGGTCGGCTACTCGGACTCCAGTAGCGCGTCGTCGCCGTGGCGTTCTCGGAGCCTCTCGAAGTACTCGCGTTGCTCGTCGATATTCGGCGTCGACTCGGCGTACACGTCGGCGAAGAGGTCCGTCGGGTCCGCGGCGTGGGCCTCGGCGTTGTCGATAATCTCGCCGAGGCGCTCGTCGATGGTGTCGTCCATCACGTCGAGTTTCCTGTCGTCCAGTAGACTGCAGTTCCGGAGAAACGCTTCCATGCGGTCCAGCGGGTCGCGTTCGCGCCACTGCTCGACCTCCGCCTCGTCCCGGTACACGTCCGGGTCGTCGGCGGTCGTGTGCGCACCGAAGCGGTACTGGACGGCTTCGACGAAGATGGGCTCCTGCTCCCCGCCGTCGGCTCCCACAGCCCGCTCTCTGGCGGCTTCGGTGACGGTGTAGGTCGCAAGGGGGTCCATGCCGTCGACCTGCACGCCGTCGAAGCCGTAGGCGTCGGCTTTCTGCGCGAGCGTCTCGCTGGCGGTCTGGCGCTCCCGCGGCACGGAGATGGCCCACTGGTTGTTGTTACAGAAGAACACCGTCGGCGTCTCGAACACGCCGGCGAAGTTCATCGCTTCGTGGAAGTCTCCCTCGCTGGTGGCCCCGTCGCCGAAGTGGACGACGCCCGCTCGCTCGTCGCCATTTTTTCTCGCCGCCCACGACCACCCGACGGCGTGGGGCAGGTGCGCGCTGATGGAGATGTTCAGCGGGAACACGTTCACGTCGCCGAGAGCGGCGTTACCCGCTTCGTGACCCATCCAGTAGAGAACGTACTCCCAGGGGAGCCCACGGGCGACGAGCGCGCCGTGTTCCCGGTACTGGTAGAAGATGGTGTCCTCGTCGGCCAGCGCGTACGTCGACCCGACCTGTGCCCCCTCTTGGCCCGCCAGCGATGAGTAGGTGCCGAGCCGACCCTGTCGCTGGAGGCTTATCATCCGCTCGTCGAACCGGCGGGCAAAGCGCATATCGCGGTACATCGACACCAGTTCCTCATCAGACAGGTCCGGGATGAGGTCCGGGTCGACGATCTCACCCTCTGAATCGAGCGCCTGTATACGGTCGTCAGGCGCTCGGTTGAGAACGTCCTGTGTCATTTCGTACTCTACCCTCGGAGAGGACCGTCAAAAAGCTGTGTTCGGCTCTGGTTAGTCAAGCCACTCCAGCACGCACCGACAATCTGGCCCGAGTATTCATGCCATTTCCGCCCAACATAGCCATGATGCTCGGCAAAGAGGGTCCGGAGGCAGACAGTGAGAGGGGGACGCTCTGGCGAGAACACCACCTGTCGCCTACGCATGCGGTGCTCTGGACAGTCATCCTCGTCGCAACAGTCGGTGACGTCCTCCTGACGATGACCGGCCTCACGGTCGGCCTGCAGGAGGGCAACGTCGTCGTCAGCACGATGCTTGCGGAGTTCGGGCTGGCGGGCCTCTGGGTCGTGAAGTTCGGGGCGATGCTGTGGCTGGTCGCCGGGTGGCGACTGCTCTCCGAGCGCAACGCGACGGTCTTTCTCGCCCTGTTCGCAGTAGTGACGCTCGCGGTCGTCGCCTACAACTCAATCGCCATCCTGCAGTACCGCGGGATAATAACGGCTGCTGCAGGTATTTGAACGTCTGAGACCTTAGAATTCAGGAACACCGAGATTAAGTACCACTGGGTGTGACCACGGAGTAATGGATAGGCGTTCCTTCCTGACAGCGGCCGGCGCGGCGGTGTCGGTTTCGTCGGCCGGCTGTGCCGGGCTGGGCGGCGGTGGCGAGGAATCGAGCACGGACGAGTCGACGGGCACCAGCGACGCCGGGAGTGCCGACGAGACGCTGGTCGTCGGGACGTACAGCGCGTTCGTCGACTCGCCGTCGACGAGTCCGGGTGCGTGGGTGAAACAGCGCTTCGAGGAGGAGTTCGACGCCCGCCTGATCTGGCAGACGCCGAGCAACGAGGTCAACCACTACATCGAACGCCGCAACGCCGGCGTCGACATCGAGGCCGACATGTACCTCGGACTGAACACGGACCACCTCGTCCGGGTCGACGAGAACCTCGATGACGGGCTGTTCGCCGAGGTCGGCGACGTTGCCGGGCAGGACGACATCAAGCCGGGGTTACAGTTCGACCCCAACGGGCGGGCGATTCCCTACGACACCGGCTACATCAGCCTGGTGTTCGACGGCACAGCCACTACGGCACCCGAGACGTTCGACGGTCTGCTGGCCGAGGAACACGCTGGCGACCTCATCACGCAAAACCCCGCCAGTTCCGCGACCGGGCGGGCGTTCTTGCTGCACACAATCAAGCAGTTCGGCCCGGACGGCTATCTGGACTACTGGAGCGACCTGCAGGACAACGACGTTCGGGTGCTTGGCTCCTGGAGTGACGCATACAGCGCGTGGTCGGGCGGCGAAGCGCCGATGGTCGTCTCCTACTCCACCGACCAAGTGTTTGCCGACCAGAACGACGCCAACCTGGCGAAACACCAGATTCGCTTCCTGAACGACCAGGGCTACGCCAACCCCGAGGGGATGGCGGTCTTCGAGGGCGCGGACACGCCCGATCTCGCCCGGGAGTTCATGGGCTTCCTGTTGCGGCCGGAGATTCAGGGCGAAATCGCCGTCCGGAACGTCCAGTTCCCGGCGACGGAATCCGCCGAACTCCCCGCGGACTACGCCGAGCTCGCACAGGAGCCCCCGGAGCCGGTCACCTTCGGCTACGACGAACTCAAGGGTTCCGTCTCGGGCTGGATCTCCGACTGGGAACGGCAGTTCGCCTCGAACTAACGACCACGGACTGTGGCCCGAGATTCCGACGGCGACGCGGCTGGTGCTGGCAGTGACGACAGCGAAGAGGCGACAGAGACAGCGAGTCGTCCGTCCGGCGAGCAAGGCCGGAGCGTCCGGACTACTATCGAGCGCCGGGGGGTCGTCGGACTCGCAGCCGCCACCATCGCGCTGTTGCTCGGCATCTTCTACTACCCGGTGGCAACGGTGTTCGTCGACAGCGTTCTCGTCGACGGCCGCTGGACGGGGCGGGTGTTCGTCTCGATACTGCAGGACCCGTTCTACTTCGGAGAGCCCGCGCGGTTGCTCGCCGGCGAGCCAGTCGGAGCCGTCATCGAGAGCGTCCGCTCACCGGACCGACGGCTGGGCGTCATCGGCTTCACGGCGTATCAGGCGGCGCTGTCGACGGTCGCCAGCGTCGCACTCGGTCTTCCGGCGGCGTATCTGCTGGCCCGCTACGAGTTCCCCGGACGGCGGACACTCCGGTCGCTAACGATCCTCCCATTCGTGCTCCCGTCGATAATGGTTGCCGTCGGCTTCGTCGCGACGTTCGGCCGGAACGGGACGCTCAACGCTGTGCTCGGCGCGCTCGGTCTGGGACAGGTGAATCTCCTGTTCACGCTGGAGGCCGTTGTCATCGCTCACGCGTTCTACAACGCGCCGCTGGTGGCGCGGGTGACGACCGCCGCCTGGGAGTCGGTCGACGCCAGCGCAGTCGAGACCGCTCGGAGCCTCGGCGCGAGTCCCCGTCGGGCGTTCCGCGACGTGGTCGCCCCGCAGCTGTACCCGTCGGTGCTGATGGGCGCGGCACTTACCTTCGTGTTCACCTTCTCGACATTCCCCATCGTGCTCGCGCTGGGCGGGTTCCAGCTGGCGACCGTCGAGGTGTTCGTCTACCGACTCATCCGCGACCTGGAGTACGCCGAAGCGGCTGCGCTCGCGCTCATCGAACTCGGCATCTCACTGGGGTTGCTGTACGCATATCTTCGGTACGAGGCCAGACACACCGTTCAGTCGCGAGGGATTCGGCCGCTCCCTCGGCGGCCGCTGACGCCGCCGTCGCTTGCGGTTCGTGAACTGCTCCCCAGACTGGGCCTCGCCGTCTACGCCGTCGTCGCGCTGGCGGTGTTCGTCGCGCCGATAGCGAGCATGATTCTGGCCAGCTTCAGCGGGCCGGAGGGGGTGACGCTGGCGAACTATCAGTTCCTCCTCGACCGCCAGACGACCGGCGCGTCGTTCCAGGTCCAGCCGTGGGACGCCGTCCGGAACTCGCTGCTGTTCGGCGTCGCCTCCCTCGCCGTTGCCCTGCCGATGGGCGTCGTCGTGGCCGTCCTCACAACACGGGACTACCGCGGCCGAAAGCTCGTCGACACGGTCGCGATGGCGCCGCTCGCCATATCGGGCATCGTCGTCGGCCTCGGCCTGCTCCGGGGCCTCGTCTTCGGTTTCGAAATCGGCGGCACCCGTCTCGCCGTCGGTGGCGGTCTCGCTATCATCGCCGCCCACGCCGTCGCTGGCTACCCGTTCGTCGTTCGGACGGTCGCGCCCGGCCTCGAAAGCATCGACCACACGCTGGTCGAATCGGCCCGCGCGCTCGGCGCGCCGCGTGCCAGAGCGCTGCTGGACATCGAACTGCCGCTCGTGTGGCCAGCCGTTATCGCTGGGGCCGCCTTCGCGTTCGCTATCTCTATCGGGGAGTTCTCGGCGACGATTGTGCTTGCCTCGGGGACGAACCAGTTCACGATGCCAATCGCCATCGAGCGGTTCATCGGTCGCCGCCTCGGCCCCGCGACAGCGATGGGTGTCGTTTTGCTCGTGGTTACCAGCGCGAGCTTCCTGCTCATCGACCGGCTGGGAGGTGACGACGTTGGGTTCTAAGGGACCCCGATCAGACAGTGCTGCCGTGAACCGGACTGCCCCGCCGGCGGTCGAACTCGACGGCGTCACCAGACGCTACGGCGAGACGACCGCCGTCTCCGACCTCTCGCTGTCGATTCAGGACGGCGAGTTCTTCACGCTGGTCGGTCCCTCCGGCTGTGGGAAAACGACGACACTCCGGCTTATCGCCGGGTTCGAAGACCCCACACAGGGCGAAGTCCGATTCGGCGGCACGTCAGCCACCGGCGTCCCGCCGGAGGACCGCGACGTGGGCGTCGTCTTCCAGAATTACGCACTGTTCCCGCACATGACCGTCGGGGAGAACATCGCTTACGGACTCTCCTTCACCGACCCGCCGGGCGGCGGCAGCGACGAGGCCCGGGTGCGTGAGCTGCTTGAACTGGTGGACCTCGGCGGGATGGCTGACCGGGACCCCGACACGCTGTCCGGCGGTCAGCAACAGCGAGTAGCGATGGCCCGCGCACTGGCTCCCGGCCCCGACGTGCTCTTGCTCGATGAGCCGATGAGCGCCCTCGATGCGAAGCTCCGGGAACGGTTGCGTGTGCAGGTTCGCGAGATTCAGCAGGAGCTGGGTATTACGACGATTTATGTCACCCACGACCAGGAGGAGGCCCTGGCCGTGTCCGACCGCGTGGCAGTCATGCGCGACGGGACACCGGAACAGGTCGCGCCACCGCGGACCATCTACCGCGAGCCGGCGACTGAGTTCGTCGCCACCTTTGTCGGCGACAACAACGTTCTCAGTGGTGCGGTAACCGCGGTGCGGTCGACCGATGACGTCGGCGAGTCTGGTGCTGAGAGTGGCCAACCCATCGCGGACGTGACGGTCGACGGGACGACGCTTGTAGTTGCTCTGGAAGGTGACGGCGACCCGGCGACGGTCTCGTCCGGGGACCAACTCACGTTCTGCGTTCGGCCGGAGCGGCTTGCTGTCGACGCCGACCGAAACGCGCTGACGGCGACCGTCACGAGCGCGGAGTTCCTCGGGGAGACCACGCGTGTGCACCTCGACTGGAAGGGCCGAGAACTCCTGTTGCGAGCCGAAGACCCGCCGACCGGCACCGTGACTGTCGGTTTTGCCCCGACAGACACCCACATCGTCGACAGGCAGTCGTAAGCTACCAATCCACACGCCGGCACCGGAATGAAGTCTGTTTTAACCCACCTGTGGCTATCGCCGATATCAGTATGACACGCGGTGCCGTCGCAACTGTTCGAAACGGGCGTATCGGAGCGTCTCGACAGGGCTGGCGGGAAGCACCGGTTCCAGACCAGAGCCACGCCAGAGTCCTGCCGGATAGGCGCGACGGGGGGCGGTGATGGTCGAGTTCGAACCCCGGCTTTTCGACGATATCGACCCATCTGAGCGCCCGTCGCTGGGTGCTGCGCTCGTGCCGATTGCGGGAATGATCGTGTTCCTCAGCGTGGGTCTCATTGCCTTCGACCTCGACCCACAGTTCCCGCTTTTCTGGGGGATTGCCTTCACCGGCTTGTTCGCCCGGTACCATCTCGGGCTCTCGTGGGCTGAGCTGTACGATGGCATTGCCAGTAGCCTGCTCATGGGCATGAAAGTAATTCTCATCATGTTCACCGTGTATGCACTCATCGCGTCGTGGATTCAGGCGGGCACGATTCCCAGCTTGATGTACTTCGGGCTGGAGCTGTTCACACCAATCGTGTTTCTCCCGGTCGCGGCGATCCTCGCCGCGATAATCTCCTTCGCCGTTGGCTCCTCGTGGACGACGGCCGGGACGCTCGGGGTCGCGCTCATCGGTATCGGGTCGGGCCTGGGAATTTCCGAGCCGATGACTGCCGGCGCGATTCTCAGCGGGGCATACACGGGAGACAAGCAGTCTCCGCTCTCGGATACGACGAACCTGGCCGCCGCAGTGACAGACACGGACCTGTACGAACACATCAACGCGATGCGGGCCGGCACGCTCGTCGCGTTCACGATTGCCGTCCTCCTGTACGCCGGCCTCGGACTGCGGGCCGCTGGGGCCATTCCCTCGGACCGCGTTGCGTCCATTCAGGCGGCCATTGAAACCACGTACGTCGTCTCGCCGCTCGTATTTTTGCCGGTCGTCGTGACCTTTGGACTTGCGCTGCGTGGCATCCCCGCCCTGCCGACGCTCGGAACAGGCGTCTTCGCGGGCGTCGGGACCGCGATGCTCGTGCAGGGAACCGGATTCGGCGCTGCCTGGTCGGCGGCACAGTCCGGGACGGCCCCAGAAACAGGCATGGAACTCGTGAACGGACTCCTAGAGAGCGGCGGGCTGACCGGCGGCGCGTGGATTGTGACGATTGCGATTGCTGCGCTCGCGCTGGGCGGGTTGCTCGAACGGGCCGGTGTGCTGGCGGTCCTTTCCCACCATCTCGGCCGACTCTGCCACAGCGTTGCGAGCCTCACGGGCGTGACCGCTGTGTCCGCCGTCTCGATGAATATCCTCGCGGCGGAACAGTACGTGAGTATCGTGGTCCCGGGGATGACGCTCGGGAATCTGTACAACGAACAGGGACTCGATAGTCAGAACCTCTCCCGGGCCATCGAAGCGTCGGGCACGACGACGAGTGCGCTTATTCCGTGGAGCAGCGGCGGGCTGTTCATGGCCGGCACGCTCGGGGTCCCGACGCTTGAATACGCACCGTACTACTTCTTTGGCTTCCTCTCGCCGCTCGTACTGCTGTTCATGGGGGTCACCGGCTGGCAGATTGTCTCTGCGGACCGAGCTGACGCCGACGAGACGGCCATGCAGTCCGGTGGCACTGGGTCGGTGACGGCTGGCGAGGACTAACGGCCCTGACCACCGACAGTAAGGGCAGGCTTCGGCGGCTCCGCGTGCGCGTGCGCGCGAAGCCCTGATAAGTGCACAGCCCTTACACGACATGATGACACCACAGAAGCCATCCGCTGACGGCGAGCAGGCTGCCGACGGTCGGGCGAGCGACGCAGGCCCGGCAGTCGACTACGAGACGGTGTCGGTTCCAGTGCTGGTCATCGGCGCTGGCGCTGCCGGGGCGCGGGTTGCCATCGGACTTGCCGAGAACGGTGTCGAGCCGCTGGTCATCGGCAAGCGGGACCACGGCGACGCCCACACGACGTGGGCGGCCGGCGGTATCAACGCCTCGCTGGGGTCGCTGGACCCCGAAGACGACTGGACCATCCATGCGGCGGATACGCTGGACGAAGGGCATTTCATCAACGATCCGAAAGCGGTCGAGCTAACCGCCAAGCACATGCCCGACCGCATCCGGGAACTCGACGACTGGGGGATGCCGTTCGACCGCACCGAAGACGGCAAGATAAATCAGCGGTACTTCGGCGCGCAGTCGTTCCGGCGGACCTGCTTCGTCGGCGACCGCACGGGCGAGGCGATGCTGGACACGCTCGTCGACAGGGCCCAGTCGCTCGAAATTCCCTACCGCGACAACGTGATGGTTACGCGCCTGCTCTCGGACGGCGACCGCGTCTACGGCGCGGCCGGCTACGACATGGAGAGCGGCGAGTTCATTCTCTTCGAATCGAACCACGTCGTCCTGGCGGCGGGTGGCTCCTCCGCACTGTACAACCGCCACTCCTCGCGCGACGAGGAGAACAACGGCGACGGCCCGGCGCTGGCGCTCGACGCCGGTGCGTCGCTGATGGACATGGAGTTCGTCCAGTTCCACCCGACGGGGATGGTCGGCGACCGCTACGGCGAGGACTGGGACGGCCGACTCGTCACCGAAGCGGTCCGCGGCGAGGGCGGTCGGTTGCTCAACGCCAAGGGCGAGCGGTTCATGGAGGAGTACTCCCCGGACCAGATGGAACTCGACGCGCGGGACGTGGTGGCCCGCGCCATCGCACAGGAACTCCGCGAAGGCCGTGGAACGGAGAACGGCGGCGTCTATCTGGATATCTCCCATCGTGACGACGAGTACATCAAATCGCGGCTCCCGCGGATGTACGAGCGGTTCATGGACCTCGGCGTCGACATCACAGAGAAGCCAATGGAAGTCGCGCCAACAGCCCACTATTCGATGGGTGGCGTCGATATCGACTTCGAGACCGGGGAAACCGGCGTTGGTGGACTCTACGCTGTCGGTGAGACAGTCGCAGGCGTTCACGGTGCGAACCGCCTCGGCGGGAACTCACTTGCGGAGACGGTCGCCATCGGAGCGCTCGTCGGCGACCACGTCGCGGCGCAGGTAACAGATGACGACCGCGACGACGCCCTGCCGGACGGACAGCGTGCCGTCGCCGAGCGCGAGTTCCGGTCGCTGCGGGAACTGGCAGCCTCGGACGGCGATGAGACTCCCGAACAACTCCTCGCGGACCTCGGCGACTTGCTGTGGGAGCATGCCGGCATCCTCCGCACCGAGGACTCGCTGTCGGCCGGGCTGGAGAAACTTCGGAACCTGCGCGAGCGGACGGGGGACATCGGCGTCGACGGCGACCGAACCAGCCTGTCGTTCGAACTCGCTGTCGACCTTTCGTTCAGCCTCACGGTCGCTGAGGCGTTGCTGTTGAGCGCGCGCGAGCGCGACGAGTCACGCGGCGCACACTACCGCACCGACGCCTCCGACGTGGACCCCGACTGGCGGAGAAACATCCTCGTGAACCGCGGCGACACCGGGCTCGAACTGACGACTCGCGGCGTCGGCGAGCCGAGCGACGAAGTCAGCGAGGCAGTCGATGTCGGCTACGAACTCGACTACCACCACCTCGAATAGGCCGGTCCGTTACGCAGTCTGTTCGCGATTGTTTTGTTAATCCCGGTAGGCGCAGTGGAAGCCGGCGACCTGCTGGTAGAACGTCGGAATCACGTCTGTTCTAAGGTCCGCATCAGGGTCGTCCGCGAACTCTTGACGCGTGAACTCGCGCGCGTCTTCGATGGCCGCGTCGACGTGCGGCGGAACTCCGGGTTCGTCAATCGTACCGATGTAGGCCCAAATGAACGCCGCCTCCAGCGTGTCGAAGAACTCCGGGGTCGGTTCGAACGTGGGTTCGCCGTCCGCCGCGATTCGGTTGTACGTCCGGCTGATGAGGACGCTGCCGTCCTTGAGGCCGTGATCGGCAAACGACTCCGTGGTCGTACACTCCTCGTCCTTGTCGTGGTCGCGTGCAGTATCGCTTGACATACGTTAACAGAGTGTCGGTAACTGAAAGTAATCAGCTGGAGTGTGTCCCGACACGGCACACTCCAGGTGGCTTTTTATGTCACCGAGATTCAAGACGGTCCCCGCCGAC
Source organism: Haloarcula sp. Atlit-7R (assembly GCF_003666065.1). NCBI lineage: Archaea > Methanobacteriati > Methanobacteriota > Halobacteria > Halobacteriales > Haloarculaceae > Haloarcula > Haloarcula sp. Atlit-7R. The sequence goes on from NZ_QXIK01000001.1 coordinate 280,620, forward strand.
GCTCTATTCACTGTGGCACCGACTCGCCGGACCGTCCTCGCCAGCGGTGGTCCCGCACTCGGGAGTCTCACCGCCGTTTCAGGCTGTCTGGGTGCCGGCGACGCGGACGTGTCGTGTCCGCCCTCAGTCCCGACCGACGCGTCGCTGCGCATCGGCTTCGTCGGCGATGTCATGCTGGGCCGGAGCGTCGACGAACGCTGGCGCGATGCCCCCGACGGACCGACCGCCGTCTGGGGGTCGATGCTCGACCGGCTCCAGTCGCTCGATGGGCTGGTGGCGAACCTCGAATGCTGTCTCTCGGACCGTGGCGAACCGCGGCCCGGCCGTAGGTTCCACTTCCGAGCGAGCCCGGGATGGGCCGTACCCGCGCTAGACCGCGTCGGCGTCTCGTGTGTCGGACTGGCGAACAACCACCTGCTCGATTTCGGCCCGGCAGCGCTCGTGGACACGCCGACCCACCTCGCCGACGCTGGCATCGCCTCAGCCGGGGCTGGGGCCGGTAGAAAGACGGCATTCGAGCCAGCAACCGTCGAAATCGGCGGTCTCTCTGTCGCCGTCGTGGCCGTCACTGACCAGTCGCCCAGCTACGCCGCCGGACGGGACAGCCCCGGCACGGCCTACGCACCGCTTGACCCGAGCCACCCGCTGACTCGCCGCCGCGTCGGGAGCGCGCTGGCGGCGGCTCGCGACGCCGACCCGGACCTGCTCGTCGCCACTACCCACTGGGGACCAAACTGGGTGACAGAGCCAGCCGAAACACAGCAGGCGTTCGCCCGCTGGCTGATTGACAACGGGGCCGACGTGGTCCACGGCCACAGCGCCCACGTTATTCAGGGGATCGAGGTGTATCGCGGTCGCCCCATCATGTACGACACCGGCAACTTCGTCGACGACTACGCGGTCAAGGACGGCTATCGCAACGACCGGAGCTTCCTGTTCGAACTGCACATCGAGGCCGGGCAGCTGGCCGCGCTCGAACTCACGCCGGTCGAGAACGCGTACACGCAGGTCAGACGCGCCGACAGCGCGGTAGCGGCGTGGCTTCGTGAGACAGTACGAGAGCGCTCTCGGCCCTTCGGAACAGCTATCGACCGTATCGACCGTGCCGGCCGTAGACTCCGGATTCCGCTGTCGTGTCCGGCATAACATCTGTTGTGTGTTTCCGACTTGGTGCGGGTTCGGCTGCTACCTATCAACAGCCACAACCGCGGCCATTATTTCGTCGACGAGCCGTGGGCTGTACGTCCAGAGGCCCCGGAACGGGCCATCATCCGTTTCTTCGGCGACAAGCGCACACTTGTTCTGGTTGTCACCGGCAGCGTCGAATGCCAGCAACCACACCTGTTCGAGGGCGGTGCCTGTGAGCGGATGGAAGGTAATGCCGCAACTCGGCGGCTCCCAGTCGTCCTGTCCGTAGACGTGGATATCGAGGGTCGTGTCGCTGGCAAGCGTCTCATACCGGGCGCGCTGAGAGCGGAAGATCGACAGCGACTGGAAGCTCACTCGAAGGGTACCTTCCCCGACACGGTAGGCTCTGTCCTCGAACTCGTGGGACGTTTCAAGCAACTGTGCCGGCGTGAGCGATGATAGGAGTGTGTTCGCAAGCGCCGAGTAGAGAAGCTGTCTGCCCGGGTCACTGTCAGGCGGTCCGCTATCGCCGGAGCGGACCGTCGGCTTGCACAGAAATGCCTGCAGCGCGGTGAGGGGGATTGCCTCGGCGAACACGCCGTCCCGACGGATGACGGCAAACGCATCTTGCTGGCCGGTCGGGAGCCTCCGCCAAGTGGCGGTGAGACCCTGGCTTTCGAGACGCTCAACCACAGCGGTCGCTTCGGACGGGCCATACACAGTCACCGCTACGTCCGAGCGCTCGAACCGTCGAAGAAGCGTGCTGACTGTCATCGCCTCTCGTCAGTCTCCGCGGTCTGTCCCACCATCCAGATCGATTATCGTTGCAAGAATCTCGGTCGCTGAGGGCGGCAGCGACACCAGCGTCGCGGTCTGCTGGTCAGCATCGTAGCTAACAATGCCAGCGTCATCGAGAACCGAGAGGTGGCGGTGGTGGAGCGACGTGCGGGTATCGTCCCAGTTGCAGGCGTCGGTGGCTCGCCCACGCGCTTTCGTCCAGCCTATGACCACATCAGTGAGTTCCGCGAGCGAGGCCGAGTCGTGTTCGGTGAGGTAAGTGTATATCATCCGCCGGGGCTCGGCTGCCAGCGCCCGTAATAGCGTATCGAGTCGCTCGGACGTGAGTCCCGGCGTCTCCGCAGGCTGTTCGTGCTGATCCATGTCAAACAATCATCCACTCTCAGTATTAACGTCATTGGCCGCTGGGTAATCGCAGATGTGACGGAATCCATTTACGTGTCAGTGCCGTCTAAAACGTATGAACTACGAGTCCGCCCTACAGCGTGCGTATGACGTGCTACCAGACCAGCCCCGGGAAGCCGGTGAACGGCTCTCGATTCCGGACCCCGAAGGCCAAACTGACGGTGCGTTCACACGCCTGACAAACTTGGAGGCAGTCGCTGACGCCGTCTCGCGGGACGCCCAGCACCTCCACCGAGCCATCCAGCGCGAGTTCGGGACCAACGGCCAGTTCGACGGCGGCGAAGCCCGCTACAACGGTTCGTTCGACACTGCTGACTTCGAGGCCGCTATCGACGCGTACGTCGCCGAGTACGTCACCTGTTCCGAGTGTGGCCTGCCCGACACAGTCCTCAAGAACGAGGACGGCGTGGACATGCTGCGTTGTCAGGCATGTGGTGCGTTCCGCCCGGTCGCCAAGGGCGCGAGTTCGAACACCCAGCAGGACCGACCCACGCTCGAAGAGGGCGAGACCTACGAGGTCAAGATTACCGGCACGGGCCGCGAGGGCGACGGCGTCGCCGAGAAAGGGAAGTACACCATCTTCGTCTCCGGAGCGCGAGAAGGGCAGGTCGTCGACGCCTACATCGAGAGCATCAGCGGCACGCTGGCGTTCGGTCGCGTTCAGTAGACCGTTCACCGGACGGGAGACACCACAGAAAGCATTTATTTCGCCTGCTCAGTGCCGTAGTATGCTCGATAACCACGGCGAGGCGGGCCTGTACGCCGTCGCAGTACTAGCGCTCGCGCTCCGGAAACCCTGGAGCCGCTGGGTCGGCGTCGTCGCGTTCGGCGGTATCGCCGTCGTCCAGTTGCTCCCCCTCGTGACGGGCGCCACGTTCGCGATGCCACTCGCGGGCGTCCTCCTCGCTACCGGGTGTGCGCTGTACCTTCTGCTGGCGGGTGAAGCGTTCGAGACGGCTGACGACGCCCGGGCGCTGACCGAGGACACGAACCCCCACGAGTTCGTCCGGTGAAGCCCACTCAGTCGCCGTTCCAGAGATCCGTCGAGAGGTAGCGTTCGCCGGTGTCCGGCAGAACGACGACCACCGTCTCGTCGGGATTCTCGGTGGCGTACTCCGCGGCCGCGTGTAGCGCCGCGCCCGAGGAGATGCCGACCATGAGTCCCTCCTCGCTGGCGAGTCGGTGGGTCGCCTCGACGGATTCCACCTTGCTCGCGGTCCGCACCTCGTCGATGAGGTCACGCCGGAGAACGTCCGGAACAAACCCGGGCCCGATGCCCTGGATGTCGTGGCTGTCCGGGTCATCTGCCGAGAGCAGTTGCGACTGTTCCGGCTCGACGGCGACCGAGGTGAGGTCCGTACCGACCTCCTCCTCGATGTACTCCGAGATGCCGGTGATCGTCCCGCCGGTCCCGACACCGGCGACGACGGCGTCCACGTCACCGCCCGTATCCGACCAGATCTCCGGCCCCGTCGTCTCGCGGTGGGCGCGCGGGTTCGCCTCGTTCTCAAACTGCCGGGCGCGGACGGTGCCAGGGGCGTCTGCGAGTTCGTTCGCCCGCTCGATAGCGCCGCTCATTCCGTCGTCGGCCGGCGTGAGTTCGAGGTCTGCGCCCAGCCCCGACAGCAACTGCCGGCGCTCCTCGCTCATCGACTCTGGCATCGTCAGCACGCAGTCGTACCCCCGTGCAGCGCAGACAGCGGCCAGTCCGATACCGGTGTTACCGCTGGTCGCCTCGACGACCGTCCCGTCGTCGGCGAGAGCCCCGGACTCCGCGGCCGCCTCGACCATGTACAGCGCGATGCGGTCCTTCACCGAGTAGGGGTTTGCCGCTTCGACCTTCCCGAGTAGGTTGTCTGCGAAGCCGTCGAGACAGACCAGCGGCGTATCGCCGATAAGGTCGGTCACGCTGGCCGCGACAGTGCCGTCGTCATCTCGCTGGGCGTACGACTGCATACATCGGGAGAAGGCCAGTGGCCCCCGTAACGGAGTACCCAGAATACTGTGGGTTGAAGACATTCACTCGATTCCGAGTCTCCAGAAGCTTATGTCGGCCCCGTCCGATGTGTCCAGTAATGCCCGAGATTACCGTCTCAGAAGGCCTGTACCGACAGCTATCCGCCGCGGAAAATCAGGTCGACGAAGAGACGCTCTGGAAAATGCTGCACCAGTTCAAGCGCCAGAACACGCCGAGCGAGTAACGCCGTCATCACCCGGCCGGTTCGATGAGTTCCGGCGAGTCGTTGGCCGGACTGTTGACCGCTGACGAAACCGGATAGGTCTGCATGGGGGCGTCGTACGGGTCAAGCAGTGCCGATACGTCACCGGCGCTACCCCGGAGCCACGTCGACTCCTCATCGGGGTCGAGGATGACGGCCATCCGGTGATGGAGGTCAGCGACTGTTTCATTCGGTTCGGTCGTCACGATGGTAAACGACTCGACGATATCGTCTTCGCCGCCCGAATCGTCGCCGCTTGCACCAAACTCACATAGTCCGGCCTGGCGCTGTGGCGGCTCCCACCGCTCGTACAGCCCCGCCATCGCGAACAGGTCGTCGTCCGGCAGCGCCACGCGATACGGTTGCTTGCCGTCGCTCGTCTCGACCCACTCGTAGAACCCATCAGCGGGAACCAGACAGCGCCGGGACTCGTAGGCCTCAGCGAACGAGCGTTTTTTCGACAGGGTCTCGGCGCGGGCGTTGATGTGCCCGTGGTCCGTTCGGCTGTCTGCCCAGTTCGGAATCAGTCCCCACTCTAGCCGCTGGATGGTGCTGGGCGACTCGCCGGTGATGACTGGCAGGTCCTGACTCGGAGCGGCGTTGTATCGCGGCTCGTAGTCGAAGGAAAACTCGGCGTCGAACCGCGTCTCAATTTCCTCGCGGGGAGAGAACAAACTGTAGCGGCCACACATGACCTGCTTTTGGCGTTCCCACTGGATAAATCCACTACTCGCTCATCCACTCGCTCGCCTGTGGCTCCGTCGGGTCGGTCCTGACCTCGACGAGCGTCGGCGCGTCCGTCTGCACCGCTTCGCGAACCGCCGTGTGGATTTCGGACGGCGTGTCGGCCTGCATGGCTTCCATCCCCATTCCGGCAGCGACAGTTCCGAAGTCAATCGGCGTCGTGTCCCATCCGTATGCCTGCTGGTCGAGGTCGTAGCTGCGCCCGGCCTCCTCGCTGATAATCGCGTAGTCGTCGTTGTTGAGGACGACGACGGTGATCGGGAGGTCCTCTGCGACCGCAGTATGGAGTTCGTGTACGCACATCATGAGACCGCCATCACCAGTCAGCGCAACGACGGGCGTGTCCGGGTTCGCTAGCTGTGCTCCAATCGCCGACGGCAGTCCCGTCCCCATCGTCGCCCACGACCCGGGGTTGACGTAGCTGCGTGGCCCGTGCGCCTCAAACGTATTCAGCGCCCAGACGCGGAACCCCCCGGCATCGACGGCCGTGATAGCATCAGAAGGAAGTGCGTCTCGAAGGATTTGCAACACGTGGACGGAGGTCAACGGCGGTTCCGAATCCACGAGTGGGTCGATTCGACGTGCAGTGGCAGCACGGACAGCCTGTGCGCGTTCAGTGCCGTCCGCCTTCGAGGCGGGAGCGGTGTCAGCCGCCGCAATTTTGTCCTCAATCGCCGCCATCGTCTCTGCGGCATCCGCGAGGATACCGACGGTCGGATTATAGCCCGTTCCGAGGTCGTCAGCGTCCATGGTGACGTGAACGAGCGTCTCAGGCAGTTCGACGGACCACCCGCGTGTCCCGTGTGCGTCAAGGTCGGACCCGACGGCGAGCACGGCATCGGCGTCGGCGAGGCAGTCCAGTAGCTCTGGGCTCGCGCTTCCGGCCAACACGCCGGCGCTGAGGGCGTGGTCCTCGGGGAGCACGCCTTTACCCTTGTACGTCGTCACGACGGGTGCAGCAAGCCGCTCGGCGAGGCTTCGGAGCGCCGACGAGCCGTCCGCCACTCGCACACCGCCGCCGGCCAGAATAAGCGGCCGCTCGGCCGCGAGCAGGTGCTCGGCGGCTGTCGAAACTTCCTGTTCCGGAACGGTGCTTGCGGACGGAGCCGAAGGTGTGCCTGCACCAGCGAGCGGCACGTCCATCTGCAGATAATTCTTGGGGATTCCGACCCTGACTGGCCCCTTTGGGGGTGTTTGAGCGACCTGCACCGCCCGGTCAATCGTCGCCGCTGTCGTTTCGGGGTTTTTCAGCAGTATGTTCTCTTTAACGACGTTGTCGTAGGTGTCCGGTGGGGTTTCGTGAATCGCATCACCGCCCCGGAGCGTCGGCTCCGTTTCGATAGCGAAATGCACCAGTGGCGTGCAGTCGTTCAGCGCGTTTTTCAGGCCGTTCATCGCGTTCATATCGCCGGGGCCGGGGACGACGACAGTACTCGCTATCTCTCCGCTCGTCTCTGCATAGCCCCAGGCCTGGTGTGAGACCGCAGTTTCGTGTCGTGCCACGACAAAGCGGATATCGTCTCGCTTGCCGATGGCTTCGTTCAGCGGGAGGGACTGCTTTCCGGGGATTCCAAAGACGGTATCGATACCGTTCGCGACGAGACGGTCTACCACCGCCAGACTAACGCGCATACTGATTCCTCACGCGTACCTCAAGTCACGCTCATGACTTTAGTTCGCCGCCGGCCATGCTAGACCGCGTGGGGGTACCACAGCCACGAGGCGGGCAGAGACAACCGAGGGCTGCACGGCCCGCGAATTTAAATCCGACAGCGCCCAATTACGTGACAGATGACCACGGGCCCCTCGTTCAGCATCCCCGCACACCCACAGCGGCGCTTTCCACACGGGAACGGGGTCGAATACGAGGGCGGGACGGAGTTCCGACTTATCCCGGAACAGGAGCGGGCAACGCCAGCCCTCGCCGAGACGGTCGCCAATATGCTTGAGGCTGGGCCCTACCGCTTCGGTGATTTCCACGACCTGCCGATGCCGCTGTGGCTGGTCCGCGACGAGGAGACGACCGATGTGTTCCGCGTCGCAGTCCGAGACGGGACGGTGCGACTGCACGTCCTGCCCACCACGGAGTCTGCCGGGCTACAGCGCTTCTTCGAGCGCCTGTGTGAAACCTGCACAGAGGGGTCGTGGACGGTGCAGCGACACGTCGACGGGCAGTAGCCGGACGGCCGAGAGAGTGCAGACCCAAAACCGTCTTACACACCTGCCTCCATGTGTTCGCCATGACCGTCTCTCGCGAAGTCGAGCTAGAGGGCCACATCATCGACTCCGGGATGATGCAGTCCTGTTTCGGCATCATCATGGACCTGGGCGGCTCTTTCTCCGTTCAGGAGTTCGATATCGGCCGTCACAAAGACGAGGAGTCATACGCCCGGATGCTCGTCGAGGCCGACGACGAAGACCAGCTCCAGTCGATTGTCCACGAACTCCACCAGCACGGCGTCAACCCCTCGGACCCGAAAGACGCCACGCTCGTCCCCGCGCCCGACGACCAGGTCGTCCCGCATGGCTTCTACTCGACGACGAACCACCCCACATACATCCGTCACGACGGCGAGTGGGTCGAAGTCGAGGACATGGAGATGGACTGCGCCGTCGTTGTCGAGGACGGCGACTCCACTCGGGCCTACACCAAGGTCCTCAACGCTATCGAAGAGGGCGATCTGGTCGTCACCGACGAAACCGGCATCAAGGTCCAGCCGCCGGAGCGGCCCCGTGACGCCGGTGGCGCGTTCGGCTTCATGCAGGGCGGCGTCTCCTCGGAGCGGCCCTCGGAGTCGACGATCCGAAAGATAGCCAACGCCATCCGCGAGACGAAAAAGGAGGGCGGCAAAGTGCTTGCCGTCTGTGGCCCGGCGCTCATCCACTCCGGCGCGCGAGAGGACCTCGCGCGGCTCGTCCGCGAGGGCTACGTCGACATGCTGTCTGCCGGCAACGGCTTCGCCGTCCACGACATCGAACGAGACATCTACGGCACGTCGCTCGGGATGGACACCGAGAGCTTGGACCACCCCCGCCACGGCCACAAGCACCACATCTACACCATCAGCGAGGTCATCCGCGAGGGCGGCATCGAGGCGGCCGTCGAGTCGGGGACCATCGAGTCCGGCGTCATGTACGAGTGCGTCGACAACGACCGCCCGTTCGTGCTGGCCGGGTCCATCCGCGACGACGGCCCGCTGCCAGACACCATCACCGACGCCGTCGAGGCCCAGAACGCCATCCGCGAGCAGGCCCACGAGGCCGACATGGTGCTGATGCTCTCGACGCTGTTGCACTCCGTCGCCGTCGGGAACTGCCTCCCGTCGACGACGCGGGTCGTCTGCGTCGACATCAACCCCGCGACGGTCACGCAACTGCTCGACCGCGGGTCCGCGCAGGCCGTCGGGATGGTGACGGACATCGGTACGTTCGTCCCGATTCTGGCCGAGCAGTTGCTCGACGAGGAGTAGCGCGACCACGAGCAGAGCGAGTGGTCGACTTTTTCGCCCACGTTTTTCAAGGAGCGGTCGCGGCCGGCGGGCGCGACCCGACGCCGAAAAAGGTAGATTGCGGACGTTCGTCCCGATTCTGGCCGAGCAGTTGCTCGGCGAGGACTAACGTAGCCGCGGCGTCCGCCGTTATCACGCGTCGGTTTCTCGCGAGATGCTTATTACTCCCCGTCCGATACTCCTTCTATGTCCTCTTCCGAGCGGCAGTTCACGCAGCTTTCTAGCGGTATCTCTGGCCTTGATTCGCTTCTCAGGGGTGGACTGGTCGAAGGGCGACTCTATCTCGTTATCGGGCCGCCCGGAACCGGTAAAACACTGCTGGGCACGCAGTTTCTCGAAGCAGGGCTTGAGGCCGGCGACGACGTGCTGTTCATCCACGCCGAGGAGTCGGCCACGGACCTGCTTGCCAACACCGCCGAACTCGGCATCGACATCAGCGAGGCGACGTTTCTCGACGTCGGCCCCGACTCGGAGTTCTTCGAGGAGGCCGAGTCGTACGACGTGGTCAAGCCGCGGGATGTCGAAGACGGCCACCTGATTTCCGACATCCGCGAGGCCATCGAGACGGTCGACCCGGACCGCGTTCTCATCGACCCGATAACGCACTTCCAGTACCTCGAACCGACCGAGTACCAGTTCCGCAAGCGCGTCATCTCCTTCGCACGCTTTCTGCAGGACAGGGAGACGACCGTGCTGGCGACCAAGACGCCAAGCAATCAGATGGACAGCCAGCTCAGGTCACTCAGCGACGGCATCATTTCGCTCAGCTACGGCGACGAGAAGGCAGGGCGGCGGATTCGACTGCGAAAACATCGCGGTATCGGCCAGCAGGACGGCTCACACGGGATGGAAATCCGCGAGTCCGGCGTCGAGGTCTACCCGGCGCTCGAACCGGAACAGCGGACGCGGTCGTTCGACCCAACGCAGTTTTCCGCCGGGATACCGGAACTGGACTCGCTGCTCGACGGCGGACTCGAACGCGGGACGGTGACGATTCTCAGCGGCCCCTCCGGCGTCGGCAAGTCGACGACGGCGACGGAGTTCCTCGCCTCCGCAGCGGCGGACGGGTCCCCGGCGCTCGCTTACCTGTTCGACGAATCAATCGACACGTTCACGCACCGCTGTGAGACGTTCGGGATGCCGCTCTCGCGATTGCGTGAGGAGGGAACACTGCTCGTCGAGGAGGTCGAGTCGCTGGCGCTGTCACCCGAGGAGTTCGCCAACCGCGTCAAGACCCAGGCCGAGGAGCGTGGAGCCGAACTCGTCGTAATCGACGGCATCGCGGGCTACAAGAACGCGATAAAGCACGGACATGACGACGTGGAACTGCGCCGGCGGCTCCACGCCCTGACACAGCATCTCACGCGCAGGAACACCGCAGTAATTCTGATCGACCAGCGCAGGGATGTGACGGGCCTGCGCGAACCGACGAGCGAGAACGTCAGCTACCTCGCTGACAACATCCTCTTTGAGAACTACATCGAGGTCGAGGGCGAACTCCAGCGCGTCGTCGGCGCGCTGAAAAAGCGCGTCGGCGGGTTCGAGGCGGTCCCGCGCCGCTTCGAGATAACTGCCGACGGCCTGCAGGTCGGTGACCCCGTCTCAGGGATGCACGGCGTGTTCGAGGGCGTTCCTGAACAGCACGGAGACAGCGACGGACGCTCGCCCACTCGCTAACTACTGATGGCTGACATCCAGTTACTACTAGCTGGCGACGGCAATCGGGAGGCACTCGCCTCCGTCGTCGCCGAACACCACACGCCGCTCACGGACGACGAATTCCAGGAGGCCGACCTCCACATTGTCGACGAGTCATCGTTTCCAAAGTACAGAGCGGCGATAGAGGCGTACAAACACCGGGCAGATCCGGTGTTCTGTCCCGTGATTCTGGTCCGCCGCGAGAGGTCCCGAGCAAGGGTTGACCTCCCAGACATCGACGCTGCCGAGCAGCCACTCGTCGTGAACGACATCGTGACAGCACCGATTGACACGCAGGCGCTCTTTCGAACCATCGTGAACCTCCTCGCGCGCCGGCGTCGCACTGAGGACCTCGTCGAGGACCTCAGAGAGCAGAACAACGAACTCCGGCGGTTCAGAAACGCCGTCGAACACGCGGGCCACGCGATTCTGATAACGAACACGAACGGTATTATCGAGTACGTTAATCCCGCGTTCGAAGAACTCACCGGGTTTAGCGCGGACGAGGCAATCGGCCGAACGCCGCGGATACTCAAATCCGGCGAACAGGGCGAACAGTTCTACGAACGGCTCTGGGACACGATCTGTCGCGGCGAGGTCTGGACGAGCGAGATCGTAAACGAGCGAAAGTCCGGTGAGCGGTTCATCATCAACCAGACCATCGCCCCGATTCAGGATGCGGATGGAACGATTCAGGGATTTGTCGGGATGCAGGACGAAATCACTGGTCGTCGGCTGCGCGAGCAACAACTCACCGTCTTTCATCGGATTCTCAGGCACAATCTCCGGAACAACGGCACGACGATCAGCGGGCGCGCAGATATCCTGTCAGAGTTAGTCGAGGACGACGACGCTCTTGGCCATCTTGAGACGATCAAAGCGAACGTACAGTCCCTGCTCGATATCAGCGAGAAAGCCCACCATGTCCAGGAACTGCTCGCGGACTCGCTGACCAACGATGTCGAACGGGAACTCGAAGACGTGCTCAGTGACATCACGGACGGGCTGGCCGCAGCGTACCCCGACGCCGAGTTCGTCGTCGAAAGCGGCTCCGAGCCGCCGACGATAGACGCAAAGGTCGTCCCGGCGTTGCAGGAACTCATCGAGAACGGTATCAAGCACTCGGACGCCTCGGCACCGCGGGTCGACGTCCGGACGGAGCGCAACGGCTCGACAGCAACGGTGACAATTGCGGACAACGGACCGGGGATCCCAGATCAAGAGCGGCGGGTCATCGAAGCCGCAGACGAAAAGCCGCTCGAACACGGGTCCGGGCTCGGACTGTGGTTCGCGTACTGGCTTATCAGCTACGTCGGTGGCGATATCGACATCCAGACCGATGGTGACGGGACCAGAATCGCCGTGACTATCCCCGTTCGGTGACCGCGGGCGTCAGATAGCGACCCATGCCAGCACAATGATAGCAGCCCCGACCGCCGTTGAGCCGACAGCGTGCGTCCGGAGTTCGTCGAGGAGGTCGTGGGAGTGGTCGTGGAGTTCACAGACTTCGTCAATTTCGCTGCCGGCTTCGCAGTTCGGAAGGAAATCCATCGCGACGTGGAGGAAGATGCCGGCGGCGAACCCGAAGATGACTGCGTTGAGGAGCGCAGACTCCGGAACCGGAAGCAGCGCGGACGGGATCGCCGTCAGACCGACGCCGGCCGCGGGAAGCAACAGTGCCGTGGCGGACTTGTCGCTACGTCCGAGTCGCCGGGCGGCGGCGTAGCCGGCCGGCCCTTTGTGCGAGACGATAGCAAGCCCGAGCAGGATACCCAGCTCCGGCATTGAGGCGTAGACCAGCCCGATGACCAGCCCGGCCGAAAGCGCGTGGGCCGCGATAGCCAGTGTCGTCATGTCGAAGGACGTTTCGACGTGGGTGAGCCGGTGACCGATGGTGTGGGTGCCGTAGCCGACGACCAGTCCGGCGGCGATACCGACGCCGCCGATTCGCGCAGCACCGGCTTGCCCGCCAAGCCCCATCGCCTGCGGGACCAGGAACATGGCTGCCGACGTGACCATTGCCCCGCTCGCGAGCCCGTAGCCCCAGACCAGTCGGTAGGGATTCGTTTCGTCGGCCCGCGCACCGAGCCACGCGCCCAATGCCATTGCAACGAACGCAACCCAGGAGATAACGAGTACTTTGCTCGCTCCGCCAGTGACTGCGACAGCCGACAGGATCAGCAGGCCGACGACGCTCGCGAGCCCAGTCGCGGACACAGCTCCAGTGTTATTAAAAATCGAGTTTGAGTTAATAGACATTATCTACAATCACCGGCCTATTGCTAATAAACCCATCGATGGCGGTTATCGGGTCGCTGACCGATAGTCGCCCCAGTCAAGGACACTGGAGTCCAGCGCGGTCGGGTCCGCTTCGCGGAGTGCCCAGAGAACCATTTCGGCGACTGATTCCGGGTCACGACCGCCGTCACCGGAGAGGTCCGTCGCGACCTGTCCGGGGTCGACTGCACCGACCGGCGTATCGAGGTCAGCCGCGAACCCGCGGGCGACAGCCTCCGCAGCAGCCTTCGAAACGGCGTAGGAGCCGTACCCGGGCATCCCCTCGCGGGCGACGACGCCCGTGGGGACGACAATGCGGGCGTCGGGACCGAGGTGCGGAACGGCTTCGCGAATCGTCGAGAACACGCCGCGGGCGTTCGTCCGGAGGTGGTCGTCGAAGGCGGCGTAGGACTCCTCGGTAAGCGGTGTCTCGCCGGCGGTGCCGTGGTAGACGCCGGCGTTGGCGACGACATACTGTATTGCACTGTTGCCAGCGCGTGTGGCAGTTTCGACCAGCCGTTCCACGTCGTACTCATCGCGCACGTCTGTCCGAATCGCAGTCACGGAGCCGCCAGCGTCCCGGATGTCGGTTGCGACCGCGTCGAGCGCCTCGGCGTCACGAGCGCAGATGACCGTCTGTGCGCCCGCATCCGCTACCGCGTGGGCTATCTGCTCGCCGATGCCTCTACTCGCACCCGTGACGACAGCGGTTGCGCTGTCCATCGCTGGGACCATAGCGGGGGTACCGCCGCCAGCCACAAGGTCGTTGCTCTCACCCTCGGTTGGGTGGGAGCGGTAGTCTCTTGTCGAACGCCCGCTACCGACCGGGCATGGACATCACCATTGCCGAGTCGACGGTCGAGGGGACGGCGCAAGCGCCGCCGTCGAAGAGCTACACGCACCGGGCGGTACTGGCCGCGGGCTACGCCGACGGCGCGGTCGTCCGCGACCCGCTCGTGAGCGCGGACACGCGGGCGACGATGCGGGCCGTCGAGGCCTACGGCGGCAGCGTCTCGCTCTCCGAGGACGGGTCGACGGTCGAGGTGACGGGCTTCGACGGCCGGCCGGAGACGCCGGCCGACGTCATCGACTGTGCCAACAGCGGGACGACGATGCGACTGATCACCGCAACAGCCGCGCTACAGGACAAGCTCGCGGTGCTGACCGGCGACGAGTCCCTCCGGTCGCGCCCGCAGGGGCCGCTGCTCGACGCCATCGAACAGCTGGGCGGCGACGCCGAGTCGACCCGCCGGAACGGGCAGGCCCCGCTGGTGGTCGGGGGCGGCGTCGACGGCGGCGCGGTCGAAATCCCTGGCGACGTCTCCTCCCAGTACATCACGGCCCTGCTGATGGCCGGGGCCGTTTCGCCGGAGGGCATCGACGTGGACCTGACGACCGAGCTGAAGTCGTCGCCGTACGTCGATATCACGCTTGAGGTGCTCGCCGACTTCGGCGTCGACGCCGCGAAGACCGACGCCGGGTTCACCGTCGAAGGCGGCCAGTCCTACGCGCCGACCGGCGGCGAGTACAGCGTCCCCGGCGACTTCTCGTCGATGAGCTACCTGCTCGCGGCCGGCGCGCTCGCCGCCGAGGACGGCCTGCGCGTCACGTCGGCGTTCCCCAGCGCCCAGGGGGACGCCGCCATCGTCGACATCCTCGACCGGATGGGAGCCGACCTCGACTGGGACAAGGAACGCGGCGAAATCACCGCCTCGGAATCCGAACTGACCGGCATCGAGGTCGGCGTCGAGGACACGCCGGACCTCCTGCCGACCATCGCGACGCTGGGGGCCGCCGCCGACGGCGTCACCCGGATTACCGACGCCGAGCACGTCCGGTACAAGGAGACCGACCGCGTGAGCGCGATGGCCGAGGAACTGACGAAGATGGGTGCCGAGGTCGAAGAGAAACAGGACGAACTGTTCGTCTACGGCGGGGACAGCGACCTCGTCGGCACGACCGTCGAGGGCCGGGCGGACCACCGCATCATCATGTCACTCGCCGTCGCCGGCCTCGTCGCCGACGGCGAGACGACGGTGACCGGCGCGGAACACGTCGACGTGTCCTTCCCGGACTTCTTCGACGTGCTCGAATCGCTGGGCGCGGCCGTCGGGCGGTAAATCACAGGGCTGAGGACGCACAGAGTTTTGCCATGAAAAATTGGTAGGTAGCTAACAGATAAGTGCCCTTATCACCCGCGAAGAATATTTACAACGAACGTTGTGAACGAATTAGACGACGGTGCGCACTCCCCCACGGACACCACGAGAGTTCTCTACCTCGACGACGACCAGTTGCTGCTCGACCTGCAGGCCGACATCGCCGCCGAACGCGAGGGAATCGAACTAGCGACGACGCCGGATACCGACCGGGCGAAGGCGCTGCTGGACGACAGCGAGTTCGAGTACGTCGTCGTCGGTGGCAAGCGCACCATCACGTCAGCGCACGGATTCGCCCGCGAGGTTCAGGCGACATATCCCGACACGTCGCTGGTACGGTACGCCTGGGAGACCGGAGAAGACGGCGCGGGCGAGGTGTTCGATTCGGTCCTCGAAAAGCAGGTCGAGCCGACAGGGACGATACAGCTACTCGACCG
Organism: Haloarcula sp. Atlit-7R; assembly: GCF_003666065.1. Lineage (NCBI taxonomy): Archaea > Methanobacteriati > Methanobacteriota > Halobacteria > Halobacteriales > Haloarculaceae > Haloarcula > Haloarcula sp. Atlit-7R. The sequence continues at coordinate 295,994 of NZ_QXIK01000001.1, forward strand.
CGTCAGGTGGCTCGACGACTGAGGGGCGCATCTACAAGGTTCAAATGCCCTGAACCCCGACACCACTGTAATGAACGGCAACGAGTTCGGTCGTCTGTTCCGCATGACGACCTACGGCGAGTCTCACGGGGATGCGATGGGCTGTACCGTCTCCGGCATCCCGGCGGGCGTCGAACTCTCCGAGGAGGAGATACAGAAGGACCTCGACCGGCGCAAGCCCGGCCAGTCGATGATTACCACCTCGCGGGGAGAGCCCGACAAGGTGAGCATCCAGTCCGGGATTCAGGACGGCTACACCACGGGCACGCCAATCGGGATGGTCATCCAGAACAAGGACGCCCGCTCGGGCAAGTACGAGCCGTTCATCACGGCTCCGCGACCCTCGCATGGCGACTACACCTACTCCGCGAAGTTCGGGACTCGGAACTGGGGCGGGGGCGGCCGCTCCTCGGCCCGCGAGACGGTCAACTGGGTCGCCGCCGGTGGCGTCGCAAAGCAGGTGCTCGAACAGTCCGACTACGACGTGACGATCAAGGCCCACGTCTGCCAGATCGGCGACGTAGAGGCCGACGACGTGACCTTCGAGGAGATGCTCGAACACAGCGAGGAAAACGAGGTCCGCTGTGGCGACCCCGAGGCCGCCGAGGAGATGCGGGAACTGGCCGACAAGTACCAGAAGGAGGGCGACTCCATCGGCGGGGCCATCTACTTCGAGTGTCGCGGCGTCCCCCGAGGGCTTGGCGCGCCCCGCTTCGACTCGATTCCCTCGCGGCTCGGCCAGGCGATGTACTCCATCCCGGCGGTCACCGACTTCGAACTCGGCATCGGCCGCGAGGCCCGCACCGCCACCGGGTCGGAGTACACCGAGGACTGGGAGTTCTCGGCCGACGGCGACCCGGTCCCCGTGGGCAACGACCACGGCGGGCTCCAGGGCGGTATCACGACGGGCGACCCCATCTACGGCGAGGTCACCTGGCACGCGCCCGTCTCCTTCCCGAAGACCCAGAAGACCGTCGACTGGGAGACCGGCGAGGAAAAGGAGATAACGGTCACGGGCCGCCACGACCCAGTTCTGCCGCCGCGGGCGGTCCCGGTCGTGGAGGCCATGCTCGCCTGTACGATACTGGACTTCATGCTGCTCGGCGGGCGCATCAACCCCGACCGACTCGACGACCGGCCGGGCGAGTACGACACCGACTACCATCCGTCCAGCCCGCAGAACGACCCCGAGGACGCGGACACCCACGCGAAAACCATCGACGACGACTAACATGGACGCACATCAGGAGTCCAAGTCGAACCCGTTCGGGATGGACGAGGAGTGCCAGAACTGCCCCGCACTCTGTGAGACGCGCGAGAACGTCGTCCACGGCTACGGCGACGTGGGTGCCGAGTTCATCGTCCTCGGTGACTCGCCCTCGGTCGGCACGGACGAGTCTGGCATCCCCTTCACCGACGAGCGCGAGCGCGAACTGCTCGACATTCTCGCGGCGGTCGACATGTGCTCGGACCCGGACGCCGACAGGCCGCAACTGGAGAACACGTTCCTGACGTACGTGACCCGCTGTCGCCATCCAGACAGAGCGGCAACCGACGAGGAGGTCGTCAACTGCGAACCCTATCTCAACAGCGAGATACGGATGATAAACCCCGAGATTCTGCTGCCAGTTGGGCAGCGACCCCTCGAAGAGCTAGCCTTCGAGTACACGACGATGAGTGAAGACGAACTCGACATTGAAGACCGGCATGCGACGACGATCCGCGGTCGCGGGTTCGAAATCCTGCCGATGCTCCCGCCCGCCGAACAGACCGACGCGGAACGGACGGCATTTCTGGACCACTTCAGCGAGACGCTCGGACAGGACTACCGGCAGACGAAAGGCCGACGCGGGCGGTAGTCAGGTGTCAGACCGGACTTCGGTGTCAACGTCTTGAAGCAACTCGTCCGGGCTCGACACTGTCCCGTACTCTGTTGCTGCCTGTAGCCGGTTTTCGGCGTCGTGGCGGTACTGGCTCGCCTGTGTCGACTCACCCTGTTCGCTGGCGTAGGTCATCCCGCTGAGCCACTCGGCGGCCTGCCAGAGACAGGTCGCCTTCTTACGCGCGCGTTCCGACAACTCGGCCAGCCCGTTATCGTCTGCTTCACGGACAGCCGTTGTGAACTCCTCGACGCTTTCCTCGAAGTCCGCTGCGGCACTGTCGAACCCGCCCCGAGCGAGCGCCATCTCTCCGTTTTCGACGGTCTCCAGTGCGTCGGATAGCTGGCGGCGCGCCTCACGATACCGGATGTAGCCGACATGGTACGCCCGCTGTGCCGCTGCGGTCCCGGACAGCGTGGCTTCGCGTTCGCAGTCGCGGCACACAATCTTCGGTTGCGACTCCCCAAGAACACGGTACTCCGACCCACATCCATCACATTTGTAGGTCTGGGATTGCTCCATATAGTTTCTCTTAGTTATCAAATACTGCTCACATGTTATAATTGTTCTGTCGCTGCACGGGAACACAAGGGACTAATCACAGTCGGGCCGAGAAGACAGTATGACTACGGTAACTGTGCTGGCTGACCCGCCAGTTGAAGGGTTCGTGTTACAGGAGTTGGCTGGCGGCATTGTAGACGACGCCGAGGCTGCTGAGCTATACGAGGCCATGTTGCTCGACGTCTGTCGTGCAGTGGAGATCAGCGGTGCCGAGTTGTTGGTGAACTACCGACCCTCGGAACAGGTCCCGGACGGCGTCGACCCCGAGGCCGCGGTGCGAGAGCCGGTGACGGAGGCGCTCGAATCACCGGGCAACGCTCGGTTCGAGGTACAGGTCGGTTCGACGTTCGCGGGTCGGGTCGGCAACACAGTGACGCACCTCCTTGACCGGGAAGACGTCGCAACTGTCGCCGCCGTCGAACCGACAGCGGCGCTGTTGACACGCCAACTTATCGACAGTGCGGCGATGAAACTTCGGTCCAGCGGCGTGGTTCTCGGCCCTGCTTCGAGCGGCCGCGTTTACTACGCCGGCTTCGGCGAACCGATAGATTTCGAGGACAGTTACGCTACCCCGGCAATCGAAACTATCGGTGAGCGTGCTGCCGACGCCGGTCTCGATGTAGACTTTCTCCCATCGGCACCCACTCTCGAAACACGAGCCGATCTCAAGACCATCGTGCCGCTGCTACGCGCCCGAAACCGGGCTGGTCGGGTCGTACCGCAACGGACGATGGCATTTCTCGACGACCTCGGAATACGCGTTATCGACGACGATGACGAGCCGAGTGTGGTCCGAGAGACCGACAGGCCTTAGAAGGCCCACCGAATATGCTTGACTGCGGTGGGATGGCAGAGCGGCCTATTGCGCCTGCCTTGAAAGCAGGTATCCTCACGGATTCCTGGGTTCAAATCCCAGTCCCACCGTATTTTGCCACGAACAAACCGTGAGTGGCAAGTACGCCAGCTGTGATTTGAACCCTGCAAGTCCCGTCGCCCGAACGCAGTGAGTGTGATCGCTTTGCTCTGGAGTGCGTCGGGCCTGAATCGACAGACGGCGCGAGCAACAACACCGCAACGGGGAACCACAGAATTCGCATCTTTCTGAGTCGTAAGGACAGTTTACTGAACCGAGGCAATCGGGCGGTTTTATGTCGATGGTCCGGATTATATCCGTATAATGGTACGTGAGGATAGGTCCACAAGACGGCACTTTTCGGGCCTCTTGACGGTGTGTATCATCGCTCTCCTTCTCGCAGTGTCGGCGGCAGGGCCCGCTGTTGCTGAACCGAGTCTATTTGTGTCCGGGGCGTCAAAAGGTACAAATACGATACTTGCCGGTGACTCGGTGAACGTCACCGCGACAGTCCAAAACACCGGCAGCTCGGGCGGTGCAATGAACATTGAGTATGTAGTAAACGGTACAACTAGAGTGACTGAGCGAGTCGTCGTCGACGCCGGTTCTTCAGTTGAGCGAACACAGGCATTGAAGTTGGATAGTCCTGGAACGTACAGGATTAAGGTCCAGAGCCCGGGGAAGTCCGCCGGACGAGTCAAAGTCAAGCCCGCAATTGTGGAGCCAACTCGGATGGACCCGGCTACACGGCAACTCAAAATACGCGGTGGGATGGTCCCGACGAACGAACCATACGTGATGAACGTCTCGGGGCCAGCGAATCGCTCATTCACGCTTCAGTCTTGGACGGTCAACGCGTCACAAGAGGCTTTCACGCAGGACGTGACGGAGTACACCGATCCCAGCTCGGCAAACATCCCAGTGCCATCCGGTGACGACGCATCAGTGTTCGGCGTGGTTACCGTCGGATCGTCGGCGGGGGTCCAGCCGTCGTCAATGCAGTTCGTGTTGAACCGCTCGAATCTCCAGTCGGCTGGCATCGACGCTTCGGCGGTCCGCGTGTATCACCGTGTGAACGGGTCATGGCGAGCCGCCGAAACGAGCGTTGTCGAGGAGCGAACCGAGCAAGTCGTCTACGAGGCGGACACGGCGGGGGCATCGGCCTACGCGATTGGGAAGATCGAGCCTGCATTCAGTATCACGCGAACCGCGGTTGTCAGCGAGCAAGTTTCTGAGAGGCAGCAGGTCGTCGTTGAAGCAACGGTCTCCAACAGCGGCGGTATCGAAGGAACCTACGACGCACGGATGCAGGTGGACGGTGACGTCGTCAATCGGACATCGGTAACTGTGCCAGCAGACGGCGAGCGGACAGTCACGCTGTCGACGGTCGTGACGACACCGGGACAGTTCCAGATCAAGTTCAACGACGTCAACGCCGGCGACATTCGGGTGACTGAGAGTGAGGTCCAGACCGACGGAAACGGCGGTGCCGAGCCAGAGGCGGAACCGACAGGCACGGAGCCAGCAGTCCAGACTGAACCCGCAGTCGGTAGTGGCGGCGGACTCGGCCCGCTCCCGGCGACAGTCATGGGTATCAGTACGATGCTGATCATCGGCGGGCTGCTCGGTGCGTTACTCCTGTTCGGCGTCGTCATCGCGATTCTCCGACGGGGCGGCAGCCGGAACGACAGCGGCTTCGAACTGTAGACGGGGAGAGAAACCCTTTTTATGCCAGTGTCCAGAGAACCGCGTATGGATTGGCCACACGATCCGGACGGTGAGGAAGGAAGCGAGGGCCGGCGCAAGTACGGTCACGCTGTGCTGGCGAAGAAAGTCGATGAGGACGAGGACTTCCCACTGACCGCCGAGGAATACGTCGAACAGTACGGCGACCACCCGGTTCGGATCGACTACGAGACAGTCGTTAGCGTGGCGGACATCTTCGAATATGTCGACCAAGAGGAGTTCGAGGACTTCCCGGACTTTCATAAATCGCTCGGGCGCGCGCTGCGCGGGGCGGACTGGTGGCCGTACAGACTCGAACAGGCCTGACTGTGTAGTGTGTGGGCACGACACATACTTGTGGGTGGCCGGTGTAGCATCGCGTATGGCGACGACATCTTCAAACGGTGGCCGCACCGGACAGGGGCTTCCCGAAGACGTTATTGCTGACCTGTTGTCGAACGACACTCGCCGTCGCGCGCTGTCGATACTGGCTGACCGCGATGAGCCGGTCGTCGTGTCGGACCTCGCCGCGGCGGTTCTGGCGGCCGAGCGTGACATCGAGCCGGCAGCAGTCCCGGACACTGCAAAAGCCGAACTCACCGAGGAACTGTTCACCGAACACCTTCCAAAGCTGACGGCGACAGACATCGTTGCGTACAACTCAATGGTCGGGACTGTCGAGATACAGCAACGCGACGTAGTACCGACTGACCACTGTTGATACTGGGTCGCGCGTCCGGACTCCGACACCGATCGGACCGGGTCACAGTCCCCGCTGCCAGTGCATTTCGATAGAGCAATACCCGTTGCTTCCAAACTGTCGATGGACAGTGACTAACACCCAGATAACCCATATACAGATAGACAATTACGGCCCGTGGACCGTGACGCCGGAACCCCGCCGTGAAGTCGATCTTCAAACACTCCAATCTCGGCTGTACGCTGACCTCGCACAACTGTTCGGGAACCGCGACGGCTACATCTTCTTCTCGCGGTTCGACAACATGATTGCCGTGACGAACGGACTGGACGAGGCGGCACACGCACTCATTCAGGAGTCTGTCGGTAACCGCTACCCGGTGACGATGAGTCTCTCTGTCGCGACGGGAACGACACCCGTCTCGGCGCTGGGGACGGCAACGGAACAACTTCAGGAGGCCGGGAGTGCGCAGGACAAGGGGCGGCGAGAAGTGCTACGCGGCCAGACGATCGACGATGAGTTCCGGAAGCCCACAGACGTACAACTCGCGCATTTCGATGTCGACGACGCCACCGAGAAGTACACAGACCAGCTCAATGAGTTCGACACCTTCATCCAGATAGAGCAGGGGTACGCGGCACTCATGAAGTATATGCGTGAGGCCCACGACTCGCTATCGTTTTTCGTCGGCGGTGATAACGTCATCGCAGTCTGCCCGGACTTGGACGAGGCGGACTACCACGATGCAATCAACCACGTCCGCGACGCCGTCGATGTGGAGCTGAAAGTCGGCGTCGGACGCGGACGGACGGCAGCTACGGCCGGGATGGACGCCAAGCACGCGTTAGAGACCTGTCGAGCGACCGGCGAGGCCGTCACCATCGAAACCGAAACAACCGAATAATTTGTGAGTCACACGATATAAACGTAGTGGAGGTATCTTTTAGACCGGTCGTGTGGTAACCACACACATGAACGGTGAGGTCACTGTGCGGGAGGTTATGAACCGAGAGTACGTCGGTGCGAGCGAGTCCGACGACCTCCTCGAAACGACGGAGTTGCTGATCCGTGAGGACCAGCACCCGATTCTCGTATTGCGGGGGAACGAACCGGTCGGCGTCGCGACGGACAGGGACGTGCTGGCATACATCGTCGATGGGGGCGACCCGGACACCGCCACAGTCGGCGACGTGATGCGCGAGTCCATTCCAACGATTGACCCTGACGCCGGGCTTCCGGAGGCCCGCGACCGAATGGCGACGCGGTCCGCCGAGTTCCTCTTGGTCACAGCGGACAGTGAACCGCTCGGAACGCTGACTGAGCATGACATCCTCTCGACCGCGAGACTAGAGAGCGAGTCGACGAGCGTTGTCGAGCAGCCCTCGCCGGTTGCAACGACCGGTCAAGAAGCCACCACCGATGGGATGCAGTCCGCCGCCGAGGATTCGTTCGATAATCAGGGTATCTGTTCTGCCTGCAGCACGTTTACACGGGATCTAGCGTCGTTCAACGGGCAACTCCTCTGTTCGGACTGTCGTGATGTCTGAGCCGCGCTAGCGGGCCTCTGCGCTCACAGCAGACAGAGACGGCGGCGTGGCCGAACTGTTTTGACCGTACGCCACGGAGTACTACCGTGGAGATTGCCACCGCCTCGATGGATGACGTGGACACCATCGTCGACCTGTGGGTCCGACTGGCGGAGAGCCAGCGTGCACACGGGTCACATCTGTTCGGGGACCGGAACCGGACCGCGGTCCGGGAGACTGTCGTACAGCGAATCGTCGCCGAAAACGTCTGTATCGCCCGTATAGACCGACACGTCGTCGGGTTCGTCATGGTGACTATCGACAGCGGCCGGTACGAACAAGATAAGACACGGGGCATCATCGAGAACATCTTCGTCGAACCGGTCCACAGAAACCGGGGGATCGGCAGCGAACTGCTCGATACGGCGGAAGAACTACTCCGCCAGGCTGGTGCGGACATCCTCGCGCTGGAAGCAATGGCGGACAACGAGTCCGCCCGACAGTTATATCGCGCACACGGCTACACACCACATCGAATCGAGCTCGAAAAGCCGACCGAAAACGATACTCTCTAAATGGTCCCCACACAACGCTGGTATGCAACCGCGCCAGGGGAGCTTGGGTGGTCCAAGCACTCGACTTGTAATCGAGAGTTCGTGGGTTCAAATCCCACCCCTGGCTTCGCCAGTTCGGTTCGGAACCGGACACGGGACCCCGCGACGAGAAGTTGTGACTGCCACACTGGCAACCACTGTGCGCCTTCACTGACGGCCCAGATATGTCGCATCGCTGGACCCCCAGCGTGGGTGAGACTGCCAGATGGGTCTACGTTTTTACCGCTGGAGGGCGTACGGTAGGGTATGAGTGAATCCGAAGAAGAACTGCCGGGCACCGACGAGGAGTGGCGCGAGATACTCTCTGACGAGGAGTACCGAATCCTCCGCGAGTCCGGAACGGAGCCGCGGTTTAGCAGCGACCTCATCGACGTAGAAGGCGAGGGTGTGTTCACCTGTGCCGGCTGTGGGACGGAACTGTTCGATAGCGACCGAAAATTCGAATCAGAGACCGGCTGGCCGAGCTTCTGGGACGTGTATCAGGAAGGCAACGTCGAGACACGGGCGGACAACAGCCACGGGATGCAGCGAACAGAAGTCGTTTGTGCCGAGTGTGGCGGTCATCTGGGTCACGTGTTTGATGACGGACCGGAGCCGACCGGGAAGCGGTACTGCATCAACGGTGCGGCGCTTGACTTCGAGTCGGAGTAGCGACCACCGGAACCTTTTTTCCGTCATTGAAGTTGATACGGCTAGACGTGACTGAACACGGGACCGACGAGGCCGGCGACGAGGGGGCCGGACCACCGGTCGACGAGTCGCTGGTCGACGAGCCGCCGACTGCCACCGCCGAACAGCCACAGCCGGAGAGCCACTTGCTAGCTGAGAGCCTCCGGACGTTTCCGTGGCTCCGCGCGGCCGGTGTCGCAATCGGGACGCTCGCTGTCGAGTATTTGCTCGTCGCACTGCTCTTTCTCGTCGGTCCGTCGTCGGTCGACTTCCCGGAGCTGTCGGACCGGCTAATCCAGTACGGGTTCGTGCTGTACAACGCCCACCACGTGCCGACGCTGGTGACGGCGTCGGACGCAGAGGTGTACGGCTCGGCCGCCCGGAACGTCTTGTACGGCGCACAGGGTGCGAGCGTCCCGCCGCTCGTCTATTCCTTGATTCCGATTGTCGCCTTGCTCGTCGTCGGCGCGCTGTTCGAACGCTATCGCGGCGATACCCGGTCGGACAGCATGCTCGAAGAGGCGGCGCTCGTCGGTACCAGCATCGGCTTCGGTTATGTCGCAACGGGGTTCGCGGGGAGCTTCGTGTTCGTCTGGACGCTCATGTTCGACAGCGGGGCCGAGGGACAGGCCGCACCGGCAGTGCTGTGGCTCCTCATCCTGCTGTTTTTCTTCCCGCTCGTATTTGCGAGTCTCGGCGCGGCCGCTCGGTATCTCTACGCCGACTGGACCTCTGGCGCGTAGGTCGTGTCGATAAATTCGAGGATGCGCCCGGATTCGGCCATTGTGACACCACGGTCGTCGTCGACCAGCACCGGGACGCCGCGCTGGCCGGAGACCCGTTTTACCTCGTCGCGCTTCGAGTGCAGCGCCTCGACCCAGACACTGTCGTAATCGATACCGAGTTCGTCCAGTCGGTCCGCGACCGTCTCACAGTACGGACAGCCATCGAGCTGGTAGAGCGTCAGCCTCATACCGGCGTTACGGACGCTGTCCTCAAGGTGGTTGTGCTCGAAAAAACGCGGCAGTCGACCTTGGGTTACTCGTACAGCCAGGACGCGTCGATCTGGTCCCAGCCGACGAGTTCGTCCTCGTCGAAGAACAGCTCGATTTCTCGCTCGTTTGCGCCCTCGTCCTCGTGGTCGGAGCCGTGGATGACGTTCCGACCGAGGTCGAGCCCGTAGTCGCCGCGGATGGTGCCGGGCGCGGACTCGGCTGGGTCAGTCTCGCCCATCATGTTTCGGACCTGCCGGGTCGCGTCCTGGCCTTCCCAGACCATCGCGAACACGGGGCCGGACGTGATGAAGTCCACGAGACCGTCGAAGAACGGCTTGTCCTCGTGCTCGCCGTAGTGTTCCTCGGCGAGGTCCTGGTCTATCTGCATGAACTTGCCGCCGACCATCTTCAGGCCGCGGTCCTCGAAGCGGGAGACGATGTCCCCGATGAGACCACGCTGGACGCCGTCAGGCTTGACCATCACGAAGGTGCGTTCGTGCTCGGACATCAGGCCTCAGCCTCCTCAGCTTCTTCGTCAGCCTCGTCCTCAGCCTCCGCGTCGGCCTCGTCGGCAGCGGCGTCTTCGTCAGCCTCGTCCGCAGCCGCCTCGGCCTCAGCTTCTACCTCGTCGGCGTCAGCTTCGACTTCTTCGGCTTCGGCTTCGTCCTCACCGGCCTCGCCGCGGGCGGTGTCGGTCCATTCGAGGTTGCGGGCCTCGCGGCCCAGGTCGGCGTTGTTCTCACACTTCGAGGAGCAGAAGTGCGTCGTCGCGCCGTCCTTGTGGACGAACATCGTGCCCGTGCCGGGCTCGATGTCCGCGCCGCAGTAGTCACATTCGCGTGTCCGGGGCATGGTTACTGCCCTCCGATGGTGTCGGCCTCGCGGGCCGTCTCGCGGAGCTGGAGCACGTCACCTTCGCGGACCGGGCCGAGAACGTTGCGCGTGATGATGCGCCCCTGGTTCTCGCCTTCGCGGATGCGGCACTTGACCTGCATGGCCTCGCCGTGCATCCCCGTCCGGCCCACGACTTCGATGACCTCGGCGGGCGTGGAACCGCTGCTTTCGGATTCCTCAGCGCTCATCCGAGGTCACCTCACCGAAGCTCCTCGACCTTGTCGGCGATGTCCTCGACATCGGCGTCAGCCTCACCGGCGTCGGTGACGGCTGCGGCGGCCGAGCCGACTTCGAGCCCGGCGGCGTGACCGAGGTCGTCCTGCTGCTCGACGAAGATGAAGGGGACGCCCTTCTCGTCGGCGAGCTCCGGGATGTGCATGACGATCTCCTCGGGCTGGACATCTTCAGCGACAAAGACGAGCTCGGCGGAGCCGCGCTCGATAGCTTTGGTCGTCTCGTTTGTACCCTTCTTTACCGAGCCTGTGTCCCGGGCGACCTCGAGCGCCTCGAGGGCGTCGTCTTCGAGGTCCGCGGGAACGTCGAAATCTACGTATACTGGCATTTGTATGTTCACCTCCTGCGCGCGAGCTCAGGCTCCCCCGCCGTGTCCGGGCCGCGAGGCCCGTCACACCGTGGTGGTGTGTATCCTGAAAAGGCTGGGAGCATCATCAACTCGGCGCAGGCTGTACCCCATTCTGTGCTACCGGCCCTAAAAGCGCTTTCGAAGCCGAAATCGCGTGCCAGCCCGCCACACAGGTGCTGTCGGGGGTCTGCCTGTTCTGCGGCCACTGACGCGTCGGCCAGCACGGCCCGCACGTCTGCGACTGCTGCGGTCAGGGCCGTCGTCGAGACGCGCCCAATCGCTGTCTGGACGACTGGATAATCGATATCCGCTCGGAGCAGAGCGGGGTCTGGCGGGGAGACACACCGGCGACTGTGTCCGGTCCAGTGAAAAGCGCACTTGGGGAGCGCTGTGACCGTCAGGCCCATGTCGGCGCACCGTCCACCACCGGTATGGACATCGCGCGGTCGCTCCGAGCGGAGGCCCGCCGCGCAAACGAGCGGCGGCTCCTCGTTCTGGCGGGCGACCCTGAAAACACGCGGGAGCGAGCGAGAGCAGCGCTCGACGCGGCGGACGTTCCCGGCGCGGAGACGACAGTAGTCGGTCCGGAGCCGTTCCTCGCGTGTGAGCAGCACGAACAGTCCCGCGCCGAGGAGCTTCTGGGCCGGACTCGGACAGCTGTGGTCCTCGATGCACACGAGGAACTGCGACCCGACGCGCTCGGGCGGACCGTCGGTGCCGTCGACGGCGGCGGCCTCTACGTCCTCCTCGCGCCGCCGCTGGAGACGTGGCCCGAGGTGCGAGATGGGTTCGACGCCTCGCTCGCAGTCCCGCCGTTCGAGGTCGAGGACGTGACCGGTCACTTCCGCCGTCGGTTTGTCGAGACGCTCCGGGTACACCGGGGTATCGCCATCGTCGACGCCGACACGGGCACTGTCGAGCAAGACGGGCTGACGGACCCGCCACCGAGCCGTCCGGTTCAGAGCTCGACCCCGCCCGCCGACGCGCAGTTCCGCCCCGAGACCTACGCTCAGTGTCTCACCGACGACCAGCGGGACGCGGTCCGGGCGTTCGAGTCGCTACGAACCGCCAGCGAGGCACTCGTGGTCGAGGCTGACCGGGGCCGGGGAAAGTCAAGCGCTGCCGGGCTGGCCGCTGGAACCCTCGCTGTCGAAGGGCGGGACGTGCTGGTGACCGCACCACAGTACCGGAGCGCCGGCGAGGTGTTTACGCGGGCGGCACACCTGCTGGAGGTACTCGGCAGTAACTTCGCGCGAGACCGGGCGTCGAACCCCCAGCGGCTCGACGTTTCCGGGGCGGGCTGTGTGCGGTATGCGCCGCCGGAGCAAGCTGCATTGCTTCCGGATGGCTCAGACGTAGTCATCGTCGATGAGGCTGCGGCCCTGCCGGTCAGACGGCTCGAACAGTTCCTCGACGCCCCGGCAGTCGCCTTCACGACCACCGTCCACGGATACGAGGGTGCAGGACGGGGCTTCTCCGTCCGGTTCCGCGACCGGCTCGAAGAAAGCGACCACGCCGTCACCGACGTGTCGATGACGACACCGATTCGGTACGGCGACGCCGACCCCGTGGAGGTGTGGGCGTTCCGGGCGCTGTTGCTGGATGCCCGCCCGCCGGTCGACCAGCTCATCGACGGTTCGACGCCGGAAACCGTCGAGTACCGCCGGCTCTCGGCGGCAGACCTGCTCGCCGACGAACACCTGCTCCGAGAGGTGTTTGGCCTGCTCGTGCTGGCGCACTACCGGACGGAACCCTCGGACCTGGCCCGACTGCTCGACGCACCCAATCTCACCGTCCGGGCGCTGACCCACGAGGGCCACGTCGTTGCTGTGGCGTTGCTGGCACAGGAGGGCGGGCTCTCGGCTGACACGCGAGCTGCGATGTACGAGGGTGGACGGGTGCGGGGAAATATGCTCCCGGACGTGCTGTCGACGCAGCTCCGGGACGAAGCCGCCGGGATTCCGGTCGGCCAGCGGGTCCTCCGCATCGCGACCCACGCCGCGGTCCGGTCCCGCGGGCTCGGCTCTCAACTCCTTTCGGAAATCAGAGCGGAGTTCGCCGACCACGTGGACTGGCTGGGCGTCGGGTACGGCGCGACGCCGGAACTCGTCCGCTTCTGGGCTGATAACGGATATCAGACGGTACACCTCGCCACCTCGCGGAACGCGACGAGCGGCGAGTACTCTGTCGTGATGGTGGACCCGTGTTCCGATGACGGGGCGGCGCTCGCGGCGCGGCACGGGACGTGGTTTCAGGACCGCATCGCCGCAGTGCTGTCAGACCCGCTCGACGACTGCGACCCTGACGTGGTTCGAACAGTGCTTCGAGCGACCCACGGAGAGCCGTCCCTCTCCCTCTCCGAGTGGGAGTGGCGACTGGTTGCCGGCGTCCCCGGCGGCGCGTCGGTTCTCGACACGAATCCGAAGCCGTTCCGTGAACTCGCCCGCCGGCACCTGTCGGCCCCCGCCGACGCGACCGCGCTCGCGCCGCGGGAGGAACGCCTGCTGGTCAAGAAGGTGTTGCAAGCACAGCCGTGGCCGACAGTCGCCGAGGAACTGGGATTCGTCTCTGAGCGTGAGTGCATGCGGACACTCGGTGGAATAGTCGAAAGGTTGACGCGTCTGTACGGCGACCTTTGGGTACAGGAGGAACTCGACAGACACCAATGAGCCTGCTTGGCCTCGAAACGCTGTTGTTCGTACTCGCGTTCGCCCTGCTGGTCGGGGGCGTCGTCGGCAGTCTCACGCCCCAGGTCCCCGGCGCGCTCGTCTCGCTCGCCGGCGTCTATCTCTACTGGATTGCAAGCGGAATGTCCGACCCCGGGGCGCTCTTGCTGGCCCTGCTGACGCTGGTCGGGCTGCTGACGTGGGCTGTCGATGTCGCGGGTGGGGCCGTCGCTGCACGCGTCGGCGGGGCGTCGAACTGGACAGCGGCCCTCGCTGGCGTCGTCGCACTCGTTCTCTTCTTTGTTACCGGCCCGCTCGGCATCCTGCTGGGCGTCGCCGGCACGGTGTTCGTCGTCGAGTTCTACCGGCAAGAGGACGCTCGCGGGAGCGCGAAGGCTGCCCTCGTGACGACCGCTGGGATGCTGGCCTCAAGCGTTGTGCAGGCCCTGCTGACGGCATCGATACTGGTCACCATGGTCGCTGTCGCGCTCCTATGACACAGTGCGCGGTGGACGGTTGCGAAACCGAGGCCGCGGTCGAACTCCACATCCCATGGGACGCGAACCGAGCGGTGTGTCCGGACCATGCCCGCGTCTGGGCGCAAAAAGACGGCGTCGTCCCAGCGCCGATGGACGGCCACGAGGACGAGTGGCCGTAGACTGTTGTTCTCCCGATAGCCGTATTAGTTCACACGAAGGTATTTAATCAGCACGCTGTCAACTGTTCTCGAAGAAAATATAATAATAATTGGGTTTGAATACGACAAGTGAGGCGTGTTATCATGAAACGCGAGATGCTCACCACCGACTTCATCGACCGTGCAGCGGACATCTATGACGACGTGACCGGTATCGTCGCACATGACGGCACCGAGTACACGTACGCGGAGGTAAACGAGCGGGTCAACCAGTTGGCACACGCGCTGTCGGACCGCGGTGTCTCGAAGGGAAGTCGCGTCGCTCTCCTCGCCCCGAACACGCACTACTTCATCGAGACGCTGTACGCAGCAAACAAACTCGGCGCGGTGTTCGTCCCACTGAACTACCGGCTCGACCCTGCGAAAATCGAGTATATTCTGAACGACTGCGAAGCCGCAACAGTCATCGCCGACTACGATTTCGCGGAGAAAGTCCAGCCGGTACGAGACGACATCCTAGCGGAGACGTTCATCGGCTACGAGCCGGACCGTATCGACGGGGAATGGGAGGGCTACAGCGGTGTTCTCGACGGGCAACCGACAGCCGAACCGGACCGACCAGACCTGACAGAGGACGACGACGCCAGCATCAACTACACGTCCGGAACGACGGGGGACCCGAAGGGCGTGGTCAGGACCCATCGGACCGAGAGCTGGCACGCGCTGGTGCTCAACCAACACATGGAGATACGCGACGACGACACGTATCTCTGGACGCTGCCGATGTTCCACTGCAACGGCTGGGGCCACACCTACGCCATCACCGGGACCGGCGGGACCCACGTCTGTCAGCGTACCTTCGACGCCGCGGACACCTTCCGCCGGGTCCGTGAGTACGACGTGTCGTTCATGTGCGGCGCGCCGACGGTGCTGAACAAACTCATCCAGCACTACCGGGCCAGCGACGGCGACGTAGTGACACAGGGCGACCGCGACGTGCGAATCGCGACGGCCGGCAGCGCCCCGGCAACGGCGACCATCGAGCGCGTCGAAGACGAGTTCGGCTGGCGCATCATCCACATTTACGGCCTGACCGAGACAGCCCCTATCATCACGACCAGCAATTCCCCGCGGCGCATCGCCGAGCGGGGCCGTGAACTCAAGGTGAAGCAAGGCTCGGAGACGCTGTGTACCGACATCCGGGTCGTCAACGAGGACGGCACCGACGTGCCACGCGACGGGGCGACTATCGGCGAGATCGTGGTGCAGGGCAATCAGGTGATGGACCGCTATCTCAACAAACCCGAAATCACCGAGGAGGCGTTCAACGACCGTGTCGAGGGGTACTTCCACACCGGCGACCTCGCGACGTGGGACGACGACGGGATGATACAGATCATGGACCGCCGGAAAGACATCATCATCTCCGGCGGCGAGAACATCTCCTCGATAGAACTGGAAGACGAGCTGTACGACCACCCCGATGTGCTGAAAGCCGCGGTCATTCCGGCCCCGAGCGAGGACTGGGGCGAGACCCCGATGGCAATCGTCGTTCCGACGGCCGACAGCGATGCAACCGAACAGGATATTCTAGAGTTCCTCAGAGAGCGCGTCGCGAGCTACAAGGTCCCTTCAGGCATCGACTTCCGGGACTCGCTCCCCGAAACGGCGACCGGAAAAATCCAGAAATACGAGCTCCGCGAGGAGTACTGGCAGGAACAAGAGCGGATGATCGGCCAGGAGTAAGCGCGGCGGTGGCTGTGGAGCGCCGGGACAGTATTAGCACGATTCTTTATTAGCGTTCCAACAGTCGGTCACACCATGCATCTGGGAGTCGTCGTGCCACGCGTCGAGGACCACAGCACAATCGACCTGGCCGTCGAAGCCGAAGACCACGGCTACGACTCGGTCTGGCTGAACGAACTGTGGGGCGCTAGCTCCGTCGTCGAACTCACGGACATCGCGACCCGAACCGACGACATCGAAATCGGCAGCGCGATACTCAACGTCTTCTCGCGGTCGCCGGCCGTACTGGCGATGACAGCGACGACCCTCGACAGGGTCTCGGACGGGCGGGCAGTGCTGGGTCTGGGAACGAGTACAGCCCGGTCCATTGAGAACATGCACAGCATGGAGTTCGAGCGGCCAGTCCGTCGCGCCCACGAGACCATCGACATCATGAAACGCCTCATGACCAGCGACGAGCGCGTGACATACGACGGCGAAGTGGTCTCGGTCAGGGGCGTGCCCCCGCTAGACCGTGACGTGCCGGTGTACCACGCTGCCCTCGGGCCAGCGAACAGGCGGGTCGTCGCCAGACTCGCCGACGGTTGGCTCCCGCACATGATTCCGTTCTCCGAGCTGGAGTCGGCGTTCGACTACATCGCCGGGACCGCACGCGATGCCGACCGCGACCCGAGCGAGATTACGGTCGCGCCGTACGTGCCGGCAGTGGTCCACGAGGAGTCCGAGCGAGCGCGCGAGGAACTCCGGCAGCACATCGCCTACTACGTCGGCAGCGGCGAGGGCTACCGCCGGGCGGTCGCAGAGACGTATCCGGACCGGGCGGAACGCATCGCCGACGCCTGGCAGGCGGGTGACCGGGGCGAAGCAACAGAACTCGTCACCGACGAAATGACGACTGACCTCGGCATCGCAGGGACGCCAGCACAGGCGCGGGAGAAACGAGATAGCATTGCGGACAGAGATGTCATCGACCGCCTTCTGCTAACTGTGCCACAGCAGGTCGACGGGGAACTGGCTCGGACGACGATTCGCGCGCTGGGACCGAGCTAGAGATCGATCTCCATCATCACTTCGTCGGCGTACTCGTCGCCGAACTTGTAATGGTCCTCGCGGACGGCTTCAGTGTCCCAGCCGTGGCCTTCGAGGAAATCGATTGCGTCACCGTTCGTCGATGGGACAGAATTGTACAGTTTCTCGTAGCCGTTCGACGCCGCCCACTCGGTCCCGCGGGCGAGCAACTGCGAGCCGATGCCGTGGCCCCGATACCGTTCGAGCACACCCAGCGTTAGCTCTGCCGTGTGACTGAGCTTCTCGACCTCCGGGTGCTTGAGATGGACCCACCCGACCACGTCGTCGTTGATGCAGGCGACAAAGAAGATGCGCGACTCCAGTTCATTGTGCCGGAGCAGCACACCCTCGCTGTCCACCACGTCGGCGACGGTCTCCGCGTCGACGTACTCGCCGCCGCCGATAGCGGCCCGGATGGCCCCGACGAGGCCAGTCAGATCCTCCTGTCGCGCCTGGCGGATGGTGAACTCGATGTCGTCGGCCTCGAACTCCTCCTCGACGGTGTCGTTGTAGGCGACGCGGAGTTCGCCGTCGATCTCCTCCAGTACGCCGTCGCGTTTGAGTATCGCGACGTGATGGCCGAACGGTCGTGGGTCCATCTGTAGCGCCGACCGGGCAGCCCTCGGTTCCACCGATCCGTGTGACTCGACGTACTCGTAGATATCCCGTCGGTCCTCGTGGTCGAACTGCAGTGGCTCTGTCAACTCCATGGTATCTGCTACCACGACACAGTACTTAATATTTTATCATAAACAATGTAGGTCTCGGTAAACGGTCGCTACCGCCTTGGAACGCCAGTTAGCACCTGCGCCACGTCGCGGGCGTTGTGGGTGTCGACGAGCAGTTCCGCGGCCTCCCTGATGGCGTAGGAACCGGCTAACTCCACGCCGTAGCAGGCGGCGTAGCAGTCCAGCCAGTCGTTCATCGTCGCCTCCAGGCGCTCGAACTCGGACTCGGTGAACCGGACCCAGGTGCCGCCGGTGCGGGCCTCACAATAGAGCGCGACGGTGGGACCGAAACCCTCCCGGAGCAGGGCCATCGCGCGCTCGTCGTCCGGCGGGTCCGGGTCCAGCGACTCGCGGGCCGTCTCGGCGCGCCGGGCAAGCGCGCGTATCCGGTCGTGATACTGGTGGCTCACGGCTCTCAGCCCTGCTCGAACTCGACGCCCTTGCCCCCGGCGGGGTGTTCCCACTCGGTGTCGGCGACGACCGCGCAGGTCCCACACTCCACGCAGGGCTGGGTGTCGAGGCTCACGAGGTGTTCCTCGTGGCCGTTCGTCTGCACCCGCTCGTCGCGGTAACAGCCCCCGCCGAAGTCCGCGGCACTGACCGGGCAGGCCGTGACAGCGGTCCCCGACGCCTCGAATGACTTGTCTACCAGTTCGATGTGTGGGTCGCCCACGTCGTAGGTCAGGTCACCGATGCGGTCGGCCAGATCAGGCGGCGAGACGGTGTTCTCGTCGTCGACCTCCTCTCCAAGTTCCTCGGCGATGACCGTCGGCAGCGTCACGTAGAGCAGTTTGGTGTCCGGAATCATCGACACCAGCGTCGGCGAGGCGTAGGCCCGTTCGAGCAGACCCGACGCGGCCCGGACGCCGAAGCGACCGACGGCGGATTCGGCGATTGCGTTTGAGAAGTCGTCGACCGGCCCGAGCTCGCCGAGCCGTCCGAACACCTCGTAGCGGGTCGGCCGAAGCTTGTCCATCACGCCCTCGTCGTGCAGTTTCTTCTCGTACAGTTCGCCGGCGCGGTGGGGTTCGTTGCGCGAGCGCGCGTCGGCGAAGGCTTCAGCGGCCAGCGCGCCCGCTGTGACCGCGTGGTTCATCCCCTTGATGATGGGACCCTGAGCCTGCATCTGGCCGGCAGCGTCGCCGACCAAGACGAGGCGGTCCTTGTGGGGCGACGGATGGGCGGCCTTCTTCGAGTCCGGGACCAGTTTGGCGCTGTACTCGCGCTCGTCGTACTCGTCGCCGAGCCACTGGGCCATGAGCGGGTGGGTGAGCAGACTGTCGAGCAGTTCGTGGGGCTCGGCCTCCTCCGCCGCGATGGAGTCGAGGTGGAACACTGTCCCGATAGAAAGCGACGACTCGTTAGTGTAGAGGAAGCCGCCGCCGCGGACCCCGTCGAAGAGGTCGCCCGAGAACAGGTGGGCCGCGCCGTCGTCCGGGTCCACGTCGAAGCGCTCGTTGATGACTGCCGGCGCCACGTCGACGACGGCCTTGACGCCCTGGAACCACTCCTCGGGTTCCTCCCAGTCCATCAGGCCCGCGTCCCGCGCCAGTTCGGAGTTGACGCCGTCGGCGGCTACGACGAGGTCGGCCTTGATCGGGTCGAGTTCCTCCGTCGTTACGCCGACGATTTCCCCCCGCTCGCGCAGCAGGCCGGTGACGTGGACCTCGGTCAGCAGGCCGCCGCCGGTCTCGCGGGTGCGCTCGTGGACCTGCTGGGCGAGCCACGAATCCATCTTCCGGCGCAGCACCGCGTCGGCCCACGCCGTGTCGTGGTGGTGGAGGTCGCCGATGTCGAAGGTCTTGACCTTCTCACCGGCGACGTTGTGGATGTAGTTCTCGGTGACGGGCCGCTCGGTCGCCGCCTCGCGGAAGTCCGGGAACAGCCCGTCGATGGTGTAGGCGGCCGACTCCTCGGCGTAGATGAGGCCGCCGGAGACGTTCTTCGACCCGGCGTCGACGCCGCGTTCGAGGACGGGCGTCTCGACGCCGTTTCGCGCGAGGTTCGCCGCCGCCGCGGCCCCGCCGGGGCCACAGCCGACGACGACCGCCTCGTACTTCTCGGCTGCGTCAGTCATCGCTGACCTCCCCCACGACCGCGCCGAGGTCGCCGGCTTCGACCGCCTCCGTCAGGCGCGGCAGGACCTCGAACAGGTCGCCCTCGATGAGGTAGTCCGAGAAGTCGCGGATGTCGGCGTCCGGGTCGGTGTTGATGGCGATTATCGTGTCCGACTCGTCGCAGCCGACCTTGTGCTGAATCGCGCCGGAGATGCCCGCCGCGATGTACACGTCCGGTTCGACCGCCTGGCCGGACTCGCCGATCTGGCGCTCCTCGGTGACGTACTGCTCGACGTGGCTGTCGAAGGAGTACGACGAGGTGATGACCCCGCGGGACAGCCCAAGGTCGGCGTCCTCGAAGGCGTCGACGAGGTCCAGCGCCTGCTCGATGCCCCGCGTCGGGTCGTCGCCAATGCCCCGACCGACGGCGACGATAACGTCGTGGCCGGTGAGGTCGACACCGCCGGAGAGGCGGTCGTACTCCTCGACTTCGACCTGAAACCACGCATCCTCGAGGTCCATCTCGTAGTCGACGACCTCGCTGTCGCGCTCGTAATCGGGGTCGGGAATCTCGAAGCTCCCCGGGATGACGGACGCCCCCTGCGGGTGGAAATCCCGGTTGGGCTTGTCGATACAGAGGATGGTCGAGTACTCGAAGCCCGAGAAGTCCGGGCGCTTCATGTGCAGGACGCGCTCGAACTCCTTCTTGTCGCCGGCCGTGCCGACCTTCGCGGGGTTGGATATCATCGCGTTCTCGATGTACAGCCCCGAGCAGTCCGACGCTAGTCCGGAGTCGAGTTCGCCCTGGACGAGCGCTGAGAGGTCGCGGCCGTTGTTCGTGGCCGGGAAGACCGTGTAGCGCGGTTCGTGGTAGTCCTTCCAGTCGACTTCCTCGCGGCCCTCGGCGGCCAGGTCGCCGCCCGCGCGGGCCATGTCACAGAAGATTTCGGTGTAGGGCTGGTGGCGGAAGCGTTCGAGGCGGTCGTCCTCGTGATAGAGGACGAGGTCGGCCCCGTAGGCGATGACGTCGTCGACGTGGTCGCTGGCGTCGGCTCCGATGAGCACCGCGACGACGCGCTCGTCGGCATCGTACTCGGAGTTGTAGGTGTCCATCAGGTCGCGGGCCTTCCCGAGCATCTCCTTTGACACGTCCACGAGGTCGCCGGCCTGCGTCTCGCAGTAGACCCACATGTCGCGGTACTCTGCGCCGACGGTCCCCTCGACCCACTGCTTGTCGTTGGTCGGGTGGTCGAGGTCGGGGTACTTCTCCTCCGGCGGGACGTACTCGGCCTCATCGGTCTCTTCCTCGTCGGTTCCCTCGACGGACTCGATGCGGCTCTCTATCTGGGACTTCGCCGTCTTGCGGTCCTCGCCGGCCTGCTCGCGCTCCAGGAGGTCCCGGAGCACCGCGGCGTCGTCGATGTCCCGGACCATGTTCGCCACGTCGGCGACGGTCAGCGTGCCGAGGTCGACGGTCTCCGGGTCTATCTCTCCGTCGCCCTCGTCTTCGACCTTCTCGATGCGGTCCTCGATGAGTGTCTTGACCGGCACACGGTCCTCGCCGCCTTCCTCCAGTTCCAGTATCGCCCGCAGTTCGTCGGCGTCGTCGACGTCCTTTATTTTCGGTCCGAGGTCGGCAATTTCGTACTCTGTGGGGTCGATTTCGACCATTGTCAGTCACCCGCCGCGTACGGCGCGAGTTCGTCCAGCACCGGTCCCAGTGCCTCGCGTTCGTCTGCCTCAATGACCGTGGCCTCCCGCTCCGAGGGGGCCTTCGGAATCGGGTCGACCCCGGCGACGATGGTGGGCGAGCCGTCGAGGCCGATGTAGTCCGGGTCGAGGTTGAGGTCCTCGTGGTCCCAGACCGTCAGATGGTCCTCGTACTCCTCGGCGCGCTCTTTGGTCTCGGCGCGGAGGTCCTTGTGTTTCAGCCGGTGGCTGGCCCGCCGATAGGTCGGTTCGAACTCGGGGTCGGCGACGATGAAACACGGCATCGGCGCTTCGACGGTCTCGATTTCGGAGATGTCGCCGTCGACCAGCCGCTTCGCCCGGACGGTGCCACCATCCTCGTCGATATCGAGCGAGAGAACGTGGGTAATTATCGGCCAGTCCAGACACCAGCAGGTCTGTGGGCCGGTGTGGCCCGTTTCGCCGTCGGCCGTCTTGAATCCAGCAAACACCAGATCGGGCTGCTCGTTGAGGTTCTGCAGGCCGGTAGCGACTGTCATCGCGGTGGCCCAGGTGTCCGCCGCCCCCATCTCCCGGTCCGAGAGGAGATACAGGTCGTCAGCGTACACGTCTGCCATCCCTTCCTGCAACACCTCTTTGTACCCCGGCGGCCCCATGCTCATCAGTGAGACGTGACCGCCGTTACGGACTTTCGTCTGGAACGCGGCCCGTAACGCGTGCTTGTCGTTAGGGTTCATCACCGTCGGTGTCTTGCCCCGTTCGAGATGGCCGTCTTCGTCGAACGATACCTGTCCCTCGCGGAAATCAGGGACGCCTTTGGTCATAACGACTGAGTGCATGGCAGTATGGCCCTCGTAAGTGAATGTCACACAATAATATATAATAAATGTATGTTTACAATTCTCGATGACAGGTCTCAGCGGGCAGAGAGTCCAGCAACCCAAAGGAACCCGCGGACTGACAGCTACGGGCCGTTTATGTTCATGACATGGCTACTGCAAACCCGTGAAAACAGGCGGATTCGGGAACTCAGATACGACCAGCGCGGCCCGGGTCCACGTCGATAGCGTCGACCGGACACACGTCGACACAGAGCATACAGTCGATGCACTGGTCCTCGTGAGCGGGGTCGGCTTTGATTTCGCTCTCCGGGTGATCCGGCGAGTCGACCCACTCGAACACGTCGACGGGGCAGTCTTCCAGACACGCGCCGTCGGCGATGCAGATGTCGAAATCGACGGCGACGTGTGTCCCGTGGATACCCAGTTCCTCGGGTTCGTCGACCGGTCCCCAGACGTCGTGTCCGTCGTGCTGTTCGACAACGTCGCGGTTCTCCTCGAACTCCGGGTCTATGGCCATTGGTATCTTATCTCACTTTTGAAAGCTACTTAACTTTTCGACCTGACCGTCAGAATCCGGGGCCGTCGGAGCGATCCAGACCCCTGCCGCCCGCCGGCCCGGGGTCGCCGATGCGGTCGGTCGGGTCCGGCAGGTCGCCGCCAGGCACTCCGGTGTCGTCGACCGCGTCGGCGGCGTCCGGCCCGGCGACGGCTCCCCGGAGGAACTCGACGGTCCGCTCGTATACGTCGTCGTAGTGAGCGCCGTGGAACGGGAACCCGTGGTCCGCCGACACCGACTCGTGAGCCACGTCGGTCATCGGTCCGAGGGCGTCGGCCAGCAGTTCGGACTGGGACGGCGGGACGGTCTCGTCCTCGGTGCCGTGGAGCAACAGCGTCGGGGGCGCGTCGGTGTCGGCCTGTGCGACCGGCGAGGCCAGGTCGTAGGCCGCGGGCTCGTCGTCGGGCCCGCCGCCGAGGTACTGGCGGTGGAACCGCTGTCCCTCCCCCATCTCGGCGTCGAGCGCGCGGAAATCGTAGACGCCGGCGTAGCCGACGGCGGCCGACAGGCGGGAGGACGCGCCGGGGTACAGCTCGGGTTCAAACCCGGGCTCGTCGGCCGTCAGCGCGGCCAGGACGACGAGGTTCGCGCCGGCAGAGTGGCCGACGCCGACGATTCGGTCGGTGTCAGCGGCGTAGCCCTCGCCCTCCGCCTGAACCCACTCGATAGCGGCCTTCACGTCCACCAGCGCCGCGGGGAAGGTCCACTCGGGTGCGAGGCGGTACTGGGGTTCGATGACGAGGAAGCCGTCCGCCGCGAGGTCGAGCGCGTGCCGGGCGAACTCGCCCTTGTCGCCGAACGCGAACGCGCCGCCGCGGACGAGCACAGCGACCGGCTTCGGGCCGCTGGCCGCCGGCGAGTCGTACAGGTCGAGCGTCAGCGTCTCGCCGTCGACCTCCTGGAACGGGATGTCGCGCTGGACGGTCACCGACTCGGGAGCGGGGTCTGTCACGGGCAACGGTCGGGCCGTCACGGGCTTAAGCCCGACGCTATTCGCTCTCGACCCCCTCTGAGTCGGGGTTGAATGCTGTGTCGACACCGCCAGCGGCCAGCGACGCCTCGGCCCCGCCGGCCCCGACTTCCGCGAGGGCGTCCTCGAAGTGGGCCATCGTCAGAGCGACGTCGTCGAGTTCGCCGTCGGACCCGACGTACTCGCGGACGGCCGCGGCCGCCGCCTCTCGACAGACGGCCTCGATGTCGGCCCCGACGTAACCCTCGGTCCGCTCGGCCAGGTCGTCGAGGTCTACGTCGTCGGCCAGGGGCTTGTCGCGGGTGTGGACCGCGAAGATGTCGCGTCTCGCGTCTTCGTCGGGTTCTTCCACGGCGATGTGGCGGTCGAGTCGCCCGGGGCGCAAGAGCGCGTCGTCGATGAGGTCCGGGCGGTTCGTGGTGGCGATGACCACCACGTCCTCCAGTTCTTCGAGGCCGTCGAGTTCCGTCAAGAGTTGCGAGACGACGCGCTCGCCGACGTTGGAGTCGCCGACGCCGCCGGTCCGCTCGGCCGCGATGGCGTCAATCTCGTCGAAGAACACCACAGTCGGGGCGTTCTCGCGGGCCTTGCTGAACACGTCACGGATCCCCTTTTCGCTCTCGCCGACGTACTTGTTCAGCAGTTCGGGCCCCTTGATGGAGATGAAGTTGGACTGGGCCTCGTTGGCGACGGCCTTGGCAAGCAGCGTCTTCCCAGTGCCGGGCGGGCCATAGAGAAGGACTCCCTTCGCCGGTTCGAGGCCGACGTGGTCGTAGGCGTCGCCGTGTTCCAGGGGCCACTGGACGGTCTCGCGCAGGCGCTCCTTGGCCTCGGCCAGGCCGCCGACGTCGTCCCACGTCACGTCGGGCACTTCGACGAACACCTCGCGCATCGCCGAGGGCTCGATGCTGCGAAGCGCTGCACGGAAGTCATCGTCGGTGATTTCGATAGCGTCGAGCACCGAGGCGTCGATGCGGTCTTCTTCTAAATCCAGTTCGGGACGGACCCGGCGCAGCGCGTGCATCGCGCCCTCCCTGGCGAGGTTCTCGATGTCGGCCCCGACGAAGCCGTGGGTGTTCTCGGCGTAGGTGTCGAGGTCGATTCTCTCTGCCAGCGGCATCCCACGGGTGTGAATCTGTAGGATTTCCTTGCGGCCATCGCGGTCAGGGACGCCGATTTCGATTTCGCGGTCGAAGCGGCCGGGGCGGCGCAGCGCCGGGTCCACGCTGTCGACGCGGTTGGTCGTCCCGATGACGGTAATCTGGCCCCGCTCTTTGAGGCCGTCCATCAGGCTGAGCAACTGGGCGACGACCCGGCGCTCGACGTCGCCGCTGACCTCCTCGCGTTTGGGCGCGATGGAGTCGAGTTCGTCGATGAAGACGATGGCCGGTTCGTTCTCCTCGGCCTCGTCGAAGACCTCGCGGAGCTGCTCCTCGCTCTCGCCGTAGTACTTCGACATGATCTCCGGCCCAGATATCGTCTGGAAGTGTGCGTCGATTTCGTTGGCGACAGCGCGGGCGATGAGCGTCTTGCCGGTGCCGGGCGGGCCGTGCAGCAGGACGCCCTTCGGCGGCTCGATACCGAGCGTCTGGAACAGTTCGGGGTGGCGCATCGGCAATTCGATCATCTCCCGGACCTGTTCGAGCTCGTCGTCGAGACCGCCGACGTCCTCGTAGGTGACGCCGGGCATCTCCGGTTCGGGCGAGTCCGCGCGTTCGACGTCGACGGTGTCGGCGGGCTGGTCCGCGAGGTCGACCGCGGTCGACCCGGTCACGACGACCGGCCCGGACGGCGTGGTGTCGACGACCTGGGCGGGCACCCGTCGGTTAGACTGTCTGGAAAGCAACCCGAATCCGAGCGGGAGCGCGATGGTCTGGCCGACAGTCACGGCCTGGTCGGCCAGCTGCTCCCGGACGTGGGGACCGAGGTCGCCCTGTATCCGGAGCCCCTCGGGCAGGGTGAGGGTGACCCGCTCGGCCTCACTGACAGTGGTCGGTTCGACGGTCACGCGGTCGTCGACGCTGACGCCAGCCGTGTTCCGCAACTGGCCGTCAATACGGACGTACCCGCGGCCGGCGTCGCTGCGGTCACTCGGCCATGCTCTGGCGATGGCCGACCGGTCGCTTGTGCGTCCCTCTATGCGGACGAAGTCACCGCTGCTTAGCGAACTGTCCTCCAGGACCTGCCGGTCGATGACTGCCATCCCACTCCCCGGCTCTCTGTTCTTGAGTGGCTTGACAGTCAGTTGCATCGGTAGTGGAACAAAAAACTCGGTTATCGAGCGGTACGCCTGTGGCCCGACGGTTAGCCTTCGACCTCTATCTGCTTGCCGCGGGCCGTCGCGCCTGCCTCGACAGGCAGACGCACTTCGAGGATACCGTTCGTGTAGTTCGCAGCGATACCCTCGTCGTCAATGCGCTTCGGGAACCGGAAGCGTCGGTGGTACGTCCGACGCTCGCCTCGCTGTTCGTCCTCGCGCTCGGCAGCGATGTTCAGCATGCCGTCGTCCCAGGAGACGTCGATGTCCCCGACGTCGAAACCCGGGAGTTCGACGTTGAGGACGAACTCGTCGTCCTCTTCGTACAGTTCGTAGTCGTCGCTACCTGTTTCGAACAAGCGGGACGGAAGGTCAAAGCTGCGCATCCAGGAACTCGGTGTGGTCGTTGGCAGGGCCATTGGCCATCACCTCGTATCCATTTGACACTAGTGTTGTGGTTCGTAAAAAATCTTACCAATTTTGATAAATGATAACACACAACAGCTAGAACGTAAGCGAACCGTTACGGTACAGAGGCCGGAGTCAGGCCAGCGGGACCGGCGACTCGCGCGTGTCAGGGATGTGCGAAGTACGCGACGGACTCCGCGTCCGGGTCGTCCGCGACCTCGTCGAGGCGGGCGAACCCGATACGTTCGAACTGGACGACCTCGTCGGCGTCGTAATCGAGCAGGCCGGGTTCCGCCACACCTGACACGTCGCCGTCCATTGTCCGGAGGCGGAGGCGTGGGCCGTCGGCCGGTGCCCAGTGAATCACGTCGACGCCCTCCTCGCGGACCGCGTCAATGTCGTCGCCGGTGTACTCGAAGGCGTCACGAGTGTGGCGCACGCAGCCGTATCCCTTGAGCCAGACCCGTTCGCCGTGTCCCGGCAAGTCGTCGCCTTCGACGGCAACACCACTGGTCACCGGAATCTCGCGGCGGCCACGCTCCTCGAAGTCGGGGTGGAGCGGCGGTTCACCGGCCTCGGGACCGCCGACGACCTGGCGCTCAACGAGGCCGCCGTGAGCCTCGTCGTCCCGGACGAAGAACGCCCGGTCCGAGGCGTCGTCGACAAGGTCGCGGTTGTTCGAGTAGATGGAGGACATCGCGAGGTCGACGTTCGAGGTGGACGTGCCCAGTTGAATCATCGCGTCGACGACGGCCTCGCCGCGGATGCCCCGGCGTTCGAGGCTGGCGACGGTCGGCGCGCGGGGGTCGTCCCAGCCCGCGAGGTCGCCGTCCGCGATGAGTTCAGCGATGCTCGACGTGGACAGCGGCACGTCGTAGGCATCGACCTGGACGTGGCCCCAGTGGATGACCTCGGGGTACTCCCAGCCGAAGTAGTCATAGACGAACTGCTGGCGCTTCGCGGAGTCCTGGAGGTCGATGCCGCGGATGATGTGGGTCACGCCGAGCAGGTGGTCGTCCAGCCCGCTCTGGAAGTCCAGCATCGGCCAGCAGCGGTACTCTTCGGCCGCCTCGCGTGGATGTGGTGTGTCGATCATCCGGAAGGCCACGAAATCCCGGAGCGCCGGGTTCTTGTGGGTGATGTCGGTGCGGACCCGCAGGACCATCTCGCCGCTCTCGTACTCGCCGTCGACCATCGCCTCGAACTCCTCGCGGGTGGTCTCGGCGTCCTTCTCGCGGTGAGGACAGGCCTCGCCGCTGTTTTTCAGGTCGGAGAACTCACCCTGGGGACACGAGCAGGTGTAGGCCCCGCCCAACTCGATGAGGTCGCGAGCGTGCTCGTAGTACGTCTCGACGCGGTCGCTGGCGTTCACCACATCGTCGGGCTCGAAGCCCAGATAGTCGATTGCGTCCAGTATCGCGTCGTAGGCGTCCAGATCCGGCCGCTTGGTCTCGGGGTCGGTGTCGTCGAAGCGGCAGATGAACTCCCCGTCGTAGCGCTCCTTGTACGTCCCGACGACGGCGGCCATCCGCGCGTGGCCGATGTGCCACGGGCCGTTAGGGTTGGGCGCGACCCGCATCCGCACGGTGTCGTACTCCTCTGTGTTGGGCAGGTCCGGCAGCGGGTGGTCCTCACCCTCGTCTTCGGCTTCCAGTTCTTCGAGCTTCGCGGGGGCGAGTTCGGCCAGTCGCTCGCGGCGCTCGTCGGCGTCCATGCCGTTGACCCGCTCGACGACCGGAGCGATGACGCCCGGAATCTCGTCGCCGTACTCGCGGAACTCGGGGTTCTCGCCCATGAGCGGGCCCATTATTGCGCCGACCTGTGCCTCGCTATCGTGTTTGACCGCGTTGAGGAGGGCGTTCGTCTCCGCCGCCTCCGTGATTCGGTCTCGCAGCTCGTCGTCCATTACCGGGACCTGCGACTGGGAGGGTCAAAACGCCGTCGGACCACCTTTTTCAGCGTCGGGTTCGCGCTGACCGCGCGAACCGCTCCTCGAAAAACGTGGGCGAAAAAGCGGAGCCCCCACGCTGTTCGGGCCCGTGAACCGACGGCTTCGCCGGCGGATACTCGTCTCCACCCATCGTTTCTTTTACCCAGCTATATGCGCCCCTATCTTCTCCAGCGCCTCAACCCCGGTCACCTCGCCGGACTGGTCGGGAATCGTCCACAGGTCCAGGTCCGGCAGCGACGCCCGCAGTTGTTCGATGGCCTCGTCCTGTACTGCTTGCTTGCCCCGACAGCGCTCGCAGTCGCCGGCGTCCTCGATGACCTTGTTCACCACGAGCGTCGTCACCGGGACCTCGAACTCGCGGAGCCGCTCGACCAGCCGCTCGGACTCGCGGACGGCCATCGTCTCGGGGATGGTGACGACGCGGAACGCGGTCCGGTCGGGGTTCCGCAACACTGTGCCGACCCGCTCCATCCGCTCACGCATCGCCGTGAAGTCGTCCGGGCCGTCGTCGCGGCGACGCGCCATCGGGCCGAACATCATCGTCCGGGCGGTGTTGACCTTCCGGCGGACCTGGTCGCGGAGGTCCATCGCTGTCGCCACGCCGCGGTCGAGCACCGACGGGAGGTCCAGCAGGCGGAGCGTGTGGCCGGTCGGCGCGGTGTCGAACACTACGCGGTCCCAGCGGTCGCTCTCGACGTACGTCGCCATGCCCTCGATGGCCGCCAGTTCGTCGCTGCCGGGCATCACGCCGGAGCTGAACAGCTCCGCGACCTCCTCTTCGTCCATCCGGATGCCGGCGTCGGAGAACTCCGCCGCCAGCGCCTCGAACAGCGAGCGGTAGCGGTCGATGCCGGTCTGTGGGTCCACCTCGACGCCCCACAGCCCCGGCCGGATTTCCGTCGGGTCGCCGCTGACCTCGGCCTCGACGGCGTCGCCAAGCGAGTGTGCGGGGTCCGTCGAAACGACGAGCGTCTCGTGGCCCGCCGCTGCCAACCGGTGGCCGGTCGCCGCGGCCACGGTCGTCTTGCCGACGCCGCCCTTGCCGCCGTAGAGAAGGAACCGAGTCACACGGCTGCCTAGGAACTGATACGTCTTAGTTGCTGACCAGCACCATTCAGGGTCAATAGCTACCCTACTGCCAGACGCGGACGACACCGTCACTGCGACCGACAGCAATGCTCAAGCCGCCGTCGCCAGTTGGTGTCGCCGCAACGTTCGAGGCGAGCGACGCGCCGATGTCACGCTGGGCCGCCTGCCGAACGCCGTCCTGCCGCTGGAGTGCGACGAGCTTCCGGCGCTTCTGGGTCGGGACGACCAGCGTCTGTCGGCCATCGCCGAGCAGATCTCCGGCGAGTCCACCGTCGAGGATACGCGAGCCGAATGCGTGCGAGGAGACGCCGTCGTAGCGGGCCGCGATTGAGAGCCGGTCACCGTCGATACAGTAGAACTCCACCGTCCCGCCGATGTGTGGGGTGCGAACGACGGCGATTTCGGGCGCCCCGTCGGGGGAGAACGGCGCGACACAGAGCTGGTGGCGCCAACGAAAGCCCGTCCCGATTGCGGGCCCAGTCGCGACGCGCTCGCCGTCCAGTCCGTAGGCGGCCACCCGAGCGCCTTCATCGGGCCCGGTGACGGTGACGAGTACTTCGGGGTCACCATCGTCGTCAATGTCCGCAAGGATCGGTGCTACACCTTCGACAACCGTTGGTTCAGGCAGTTGAACTCGGCGGCGGACGGTCCCACTCCCGTCTGCGACAAACAGAACGATAGCGCTGGCCTCAACCTCGTCACCGAGCGCTCCGTGGTCGTATCGCTCCGTCGCACCGGCGAGCACAGCAGCGACATCGTCCTGCCAGACGATTCGGGCGTCGGGCAGAGCATCCTCGATGAGCAGGTCACCGTCCACGTGGACGGCCCCGGACTTGGTCACCATCGCGATGGTACCATCGGGAAACTGGACGGCGTGGGTGTTGGGTCCTGTCTCATCGGCAGTGAGGAACCGAACGCCGTTGTCCTGAACAACCACGGCTGGTGGCTGGCCCGCCGGCAGGTCGGGTTCGATGACAACCGATTCAACTCGGTCCTGACCCACCCGAACCGCCTCTGGGGCCCCTGTCTCTGGAACGACAACCCAGAGACTCCCGCCCTCGACTGGCAGTCCGACGAGCCACTTCGGGTGGCCCTCAATGGCGATGTCTATCGGGTCGACGGCGTCGAACCGGCCCGAACCTGAAATGTGACGATTGCCGGAGGGCTGGAGATGCGTGTAGCGAACCGTCTCCGTGGTGCTGGTCACCGTTGCTGTCGGGCGTGGTGTTGTGGTCCGCTGACTCGTCGTTCCACAGCCAGCGAAAAGTCCGGCGACACCGGCGAGAACGGCTCGCCGGGTCTGGTCCATGCTCAGTAGTCGCGCTCGACGAGGTAGTTGGCGATGCCTTCGAGCAGGGAGCGGGCCTCGTTGTCCGGCAGGACTTCGAGGTTCTGCTTCCCGCTCGCGATGAGGTCCTGCCCGGTCTGGCGGGCGTACTCGATGGAGCCCACCTCCCGCAGGCGCTCGACGGCGGCGTCGATTTCGGCCTCCGAGACCGCCTCGACGGAGTCCGTGTCGATGAGTTCGCCGACGTCGACGCCCTGCTGGCGGGCGTGCAGCGTCACGAGCGTCTGCTTGTTCTCGACGAGGTCAGAGCCCCGCTGCTTGCCGAGCTTCTCCGAGGGGGTCGTCAGGTCCAGCAGGTCGTCCTGAATCTGGAACGCCCGCCCCACGTCGAGCCCGTAGTTGTACAGGGCGTCGACAGTCTCCTCGTCGGCCCCCAGCAGCGTGGCCGGAATCGAGGCGGCCGCGCCGTACAGCACGGCCGTCTTGAGTTCGACCATCTCCAGGTACTCCTCGGGCGTGACCACGTCGCGTTGCTCGAACTCGATGTCGAGCGACTGGCCCTCACAGATCCGGGTACACGTCGTCGCGAGCCGCTTGTTCGCGTCGACGGTCCGCTCGGGGGCCGCGCCCGTATCGAGCAGGAACTCGAACGCCTTCGAGTACAGCGTGTCGCCGGCGAGAATCGCCGTCGAGAGGTCGTACTCCTTGTGGACGGCAGGCACCCCGCGCCGGAGCGCGTCGTCGTCCATGATGTCGTCGTGGATGAGCGTGAACGTCTGGATGACCTCGATAGCGAGGGCGGCCGACATCACGTCGGCCCGCCCGCCTTCGAGCGTCGGGAAGTCACGGTAGGCTGCCGTCAGCGGGTCGACGTCGAGCAGCGACTCCGCGACCAGCAGCAGGACCGTCGGGCGGAGCCGTTTCCCGCCCGCGTCCAGCAGGTACCGCGACGCCTCGTAGAGGTGGTCCGGTTTCTGCACCGGGAGGTCCTCCGGGAGAGCGTCGTTGACCCGGTCTCGTCGGGCGACAATCGCGTCTTCGACCTGCTGATGGCGTTCGGACATCGATTTACTCGGTGAGCTTGATCATGTTGCCGTTGCGGGTGATGTGGAGGTCCCGTCCGGCTTTGTAGCCCATGTCTTCCGCGAGGTCGACGTACGGTGCGAACCCTTCGAGGCTCTGGTGGGCCGGGATGATGTTCTTCGGCTGGAGCGCGTCGATCATCTCGTAGTGGCCTTCCTCGCGGAGGTGGCCCGAGACGTGGATATCGTCGTATATGCGTGCGCCCTGCATGCCCAGGAGCTTCTCGGACTGGTAGCGCTGGCCCTCGTTGGTCGGCTCCGGGATGACCCGGGCCGAGAACAGGACCTTGTCGCCGTCGTCTAGCTCGTAGGGCGTCTCGCCCCGGCCCATGCGTGTGAGCATCGCGCGCGGTTCGCCCTGATGGCCGGTGACGATGGGGAGGAAGTTCTCCTTGCCCTCGTTCATGATGCGCTTGAACGTCCGGTCGACGGACTTGCGGTGGCCGTACATCCCGAGGTCCTCCGGGAAGTCGACGAAGTCCAGTCGCTCCGCTGTCCCGGAGTACTTCTCCATCGAGCGGCCCAGCAGCACCGGCTGGCGTCCGATATCGTCGGCGAACTCGACGAGGCTCTTCACGCGGGCGATGTGCGAGGAGAACGTCGTCGCGACGATGCCGCCGTCGTAGTCGGCGACGCTGTCCATCACGTCCTTGAGGTGGCGACGCGCGACGGACTCGGAGGGCGTGCGGCCCTTTTTGCCCGCGTTCGTACAGTCCTCGATGTAACAGAGGACGCCCTCGCCTTCGCGGCCGATCTCTCGGAACCGCTTCATGTCGATCGGGTCGCCGATGACCGGCGTGTGGTCCATCCGCTTGTCAAGTCCGTAGACGACCGCACCCTCCGGCGTGTGGAGGACTGGGTTGATGGCGTCGATGATGGAGTGAGTGACGTTGACAAACTCAAGCTCGTTGCGCTCGCCGATGGACATCGTCTCGCCGGCGTCCATCTTGATGAGGTCGTTCTGGACGCCGAACTTCTCCTCGCTCTTGATCTGCTGTTTGACGAGTTCGATAGTAAACGGCGTCGCGACGATAGGTGCGTCGTAGCGGTGGGCGAGCTTGGATATCGCGCCGATGTGGTCGAGGTGACCGTGTGTCGGCACGATAGCCTTCACGTCGCCCTCCAGGTCGGACATGACCCGGTCGTCCGGGATGGCACCCATGTCGATGAGGTCCAGCGAGTGCATCCGTTCCGTCTCGACGTTGTCGTGAATCAGTACCTTCGAGAGGTTCAGGCCCATGTCGAAGATGACGACGTCGTCCCCTGCACGGACGGCCGTCATCTGTCGGCCTACAGCCTCGTAACCGCCAATTGTCGCAATTTCGACTTCCATGGTTGTAGCTCCGAGTGGAAAGCCGGCCGCGGGCATCCGGTGGGGCACGGCAACGACGGTATCTGCAATGTAGGCGACTTCGTCCGCGTCGGCGCTCCAGGCCAGTCGGGTACGCCCGTAGCCTGTGCAACCGCAGTGGGAGGGACTTCCGTCCCGCAACTTACATCCGCCGTCTGCCGGCCGCCGAACCGCAGTCCACGGGCGGCCGTGCGCTCGGTTACGTCGGTCTACAACGGCGCTTCTTAAAACGGTGTGGGTTCGTCGCTACTCGTCGTCTAAGGGGTCCGAGAGCGGGTCGTCATCACCGGAGACATCGAAGCCAGTGACACCGTCGTCCGCGAGCGTCGAGTCATCATCAGCGGTCGTCTCTGTGTCCTGTGACTTCGACTCGCCCTGCACGCTCTCGTCAGCGTCGGTTCCAGAGTGTTCGGTATCAGCGCCACCGAACAGGTCGTCCGTCGTCCGTGGGCCACCGGACGTGTCCGTCTCACCAGCTTCATCGAGTAGTCGGGTGTCTCGAGTCACGGCGTCGTGCTGATCCGCTTCGTCAGCACCGGCTGAGTCGACGCCAGTGGGTTCGGTATCGGCTTCGGGTTCAGTTTCCCAGTCGTCGGCCGGTGCTGGCTCGTCCCCTTCCCAGTCGTCAGCCGCCGCGGGGTCCTCGCTCTGCGTGTCGAACTCCGCAGGGTCCGGCGGCGTCCATTCCTGTGGTTCCGTACTCGGCTCGGGTTCTTCGGTGGCGTCCTCAGCGAGCAAATCACGGTCCGACTGCTCGCTGGGTTCGGACTGAGGTGCGACCGGGTCCGAATCGTCGGGGAACTCCGCCGGAGATGGCTCCGCAGTGGTGTCGTCCACTGTCTGAGATTCTGGTCCGGCAACGTTTTCAGCTGGCTGTGGCTCCGATATCTGGTCATCCTGCGCTGCCGGGGCTGTCTCTCCATCTGTCGCCGGGGCCATCGTCTCGTCGGCCGACGGTGGTTCCGGAGTGGCATCGGCATCACGACGGTCCGTATCTGTCGCCGGCACATCGTCTGCCACCGGCTCAGCGGCCGTCGCCGAGTCAGCATCCGCCGGCGGATTCTCGTCGGCCGCCGACACCGCCACGTCGTCAGTCCCGGTCGCCGCAGTCTCGGACGTAGCAGATGGCGCTGCTGTGTCAGACTGGTCGGAGTGGTGCTGTTCGGGCGCGTGGATTCCCGATTCACCGGCTGGGTCGGCGTCTGGCTCGGAGTCAGCGACCGGTTCCGACACTTCTGACTGGTCAGTCGCCGGCTCGACAGCCGTCGGGTCAGCAGCCGGACCGGTGCTCTGTGAAACCGCCGGATCAGACTCAGCCGGCTCCGGCGTGGGCTCGTCGGACTTCGAAGTCGATTCGGTAGCGGGCGCAGCGTTACCTTCGACAGTGCCAGTCGCTGTCTGGTCGCTCGCTGAGGAACTGGCAGCTGGCACATCGCCCGCATCACGCTGTGCTGTCTGTGCCGCGAGCGTACCCGCCATCGTCGCGTCGGCGATGAGCTTGTGAGTCAGGCCAAGCAAGCCGGAGAGCAACAGGAGCCCACCGAGCGCACCGACGACAATGCCGAGTACCGCACGATAGCCCGCGGTCCCCGAAAGTGAGCGGAGCGAGCCGTTCTGTATCAACACGTACCCTGCAGCGATGAGGCCGCCACCGACGCCGGCGACGACAAGCAATGTCCCAAGAAACCTCGTTCCGTATCGATAGACGTCGGTCAGACCTACTGCAGACATAGTCGCATAATTGCTAACAGAGGACAAATATGTTACGACAGTTGCTGAAGTGATATTTAAGCTACCAGTCTGCCGGAGTCAAGCAGTGATACCACTTCAGCAGCAAGTCTTGGGTCGACATCGACTACAGCGTGCTCTGGGACGAGGCTGTTGACCACAAGTCAGTCGGCGTCTCCACCAGCGATGGTCGTCCCCGGACTCTCGCCGGCGAGAAAGGCAGGCAACGCATCGGGACCGAACACGAGGGCAGGGGCGGAGAGCGCAAGCAGCGCACGTACTTTGCCGGCCATCCCACCCGACACGTCCGTCGCCTCGCTCTCGCCCAGTGCCGATGCGACGGCCTCGAACGTCTCGATACGGTCGATGACTGTCCCGTCGTCATCGAGAACGCCGGAAACAGTCGAGCAGACGCCGACACGGTCGGCGTTGACGGCCGGCGCGAGTTCGACGACCAGTTCGTCGCCGCTCAGGACCGTCGCGCCCGCACCGGCGTGTGCGACGAGGTCACCGTGGAGAACCGGGACGAACCCCTCACCGAGAAGCGTCGTGACCTGTGCCGCCGGCAGGGAGAGGCCGCCGTCGGCGTCGCGTGCGGCCGCCGAGAACGGGTGGACCGGAACCGCCGGCACACCCGCGTCAGTGAGTGCTTCAACGACAGCGGCGTTGAGCCGACACATCGCCCCGTGGATAGCCCGGACACCGTCACCGTCGTGGGTCCCTTCGGTCGTGCTGACGCCGTATTCGGCGGCGTGATGGTGACCGAAGCTCCCGCCGCCGTGAACGACGACGATGTCGTCGCCGACCGCCGACTCGGCGACGGCAGACACCGCGTCCGACAGGGCGGCCCGGTCGACCGTCTCGGGCTCGTCTTTTTGTGTGATGACACTCCCCCCGAGTTTGAGGACGACCGTCATTCCTGCCGGACCCCGTCGGTGTCCAGTTCGGCCCGGAAGACATCCTCACACCCCGGCGTGTACTTCAGCGCCGTGAGTGCGTCGTCCGTCTCGTCCAGTGCGACGATACAGCCGCCGCCGCCGGCCCCGGTGAGTTTCGCGCCGTGTGCGTCAGCGTCGCGGGCCGCCCACACCATCGAGTCCAGCGACCGCGAGGAGACGCCCAGCGCCGAAAGCAAGCCGTGGTTGAAATCCATCAGCTCCCCGAGCCGTTCGTAGTCGCCCGTTCCCAGCACCGCCTCGCCCTCGCGGACGATATCGCCGATTGTCGCGACGGTGTCGGCGGCGAAGTCGTACTCCTCGCGGAGGTCTCGGACGCCGGCAACCAGCGCCCCGGTGTCGCCGGCCCCGCCGTCGTAACCGATGACGAAGGGGAGCGTGTCGATGCCGTCCAGCCGCCGGCAGTCGTCGCCCTCCACGCGGACCGCCCCGCCCATGGCTGAGCAGAACGTATCCGCCCGCGAGGCTTGCCCGTCCTGTACCTCATGTTCGACCTGGTAGGCGCGGTCGGCGATTCCGCTCGCCGGCAGTTCGACGCCGAGTTCTCTGGTCGCCGCGTCTATCGCCGCGACGACGAGCGCGGCCGACGACCCCAGCCCCGCGCCGAGCGGGATGTCGCCCTCAACAGAGATCTCGAAGCCCGCATCCGGCGCGTCGGCCGCGTCGCGGGCCTGTGCCACCGCCTCGTTGACGTATCCCATGCCAGCCTCGACAAGCGATTCAGCGACGTCCACGTCTGGATGGCTCTCTCCGTCACCGGAGTATTCGACGGTAAAACCGTCCAGTTGCAAGTCATTTGCGTGGATGCGTAACCCCTCGTCGATTTCAGTTGCCGTCACGTGCACCCGCCGCTCGATGGCGCAGGGCACCGCCGGCTCGCCGTAGACGACTGCGTGCTCCCCGAACAGATACACTTTTCCGGGAGCGCTCGACGTGACCATACCCGCCCGTGTGCACCCAGGGCGTTAGGCGTTTTCGGAGTCGATGGTCAGGACGGCTGTCGGAATACGATGCAGAAACGGTGTCGACATCGGCGAAGTCGAGGCGGATGCCGCCGCCGGACAGTTCGCCGACGGTCACGTAGAGCGCCCACTGCGGGAGGCAACAGCGACGTCGGAGTAGTCCCGTCGGAGTCCGCGCTACCGCTCCTGCACTCGCATCGACATTTCCTGCCGGGGGTGGGCAGTCAGCGACGGTAGCAACTCCAGCGGCGTCTCGCCTTGGAACTCCAGTCGGTACTGGCTGGCCGTCGTTGCGGTGATGAGCTGTGCTTCGAGCATTGCGAGGTGCTTCCCGATGCAGTGACGCGGGCCGCCACCGAACGGGAAGTAGGCGAACCGCGGCCGCTCGCTCGCTCGCTCGGGCTTCCAGCGCTCCGGGTCGAACGACTCGGGGTCGTCGTAGAACCGTTCGGATCGGTGGACGCCCCACTGTGGAACCATCAGCGTCGTCCCGGCCTCGACATCGTAGCCGGACAGCGTCACGTCCTCTGTCGGCTCCCGGAAAATGGTGTACACGGGCGGGTAGAGTCGCATCGCTTCCTGAATTACCCATTCGAGGTAGTCCAGTTCGCGGACGTGTTCCATCCCCGGCCGGTCGTCGCCGACAACATCGTCCAGTTCCTCGTGGACTCGCTGTTCGACTTCAGGGTGTTCCGACAGCAGGAACCAGGTGTAGGTCAGCGTCAGCGCCGTCGTGTCGTGGCCCGCAAGCAGCATTGTCATCATCTCATCGCGCAGTTGCTCGGGCGACTGATTCCCCTCGTCGCGGGCACGCAGGAGTACCGACAGGAAGTCCATCGGACCGTCTTCAGCTGTCCCGACCGAGTCCTCGCGGACCTCGATGATGTCGTCCAGCACCTCGTCCAGCGTCCGCACGGCGCGGTTGAACTCGGCGTCGTCAGGCATCGGCATCCACTGTGGCATGGCGAACCGAATGGGGTCGGGCTCGAACCGCTGGCCCAGTGGCAACAGTTGTTCCTCGATTGTGCGGACTCGCTGTTCGGAGAGTTCGACGCCCATCATCAGGTCCAAGATCACGTCCAGCGTCACTCGGGTCATCGACTGCTCGGCGTCGATAACATCGCCGTGAGACCAGTCGGCGATGCGGTCCTCCGCGTGGCCGGTGATGCGGTCAGCCATCCCCGAAAGTCGAGCCATCGAGAACGCTGGATTGGCGAGCTTTCGCTGTTGCTCCCACGTTTCGCCTTCACTCAACAGCAGTCCGTCCCCCAGCAGGTCCCCGAGCGCATCTCCCTGAAAGTCGGGTTTGCGGAACCGCTCGGCCTCTGAAACCAGTACCCGCTCGATTGCCGTTGGGTCACACAGCATGACCGTATCCATCGGCCCCATGTCGAAGCGGGCAACATCACCATAGGCCCGCTCCAGCGCTGAGATGAACCGAAACGGGTCCCGAGCGTACGTGCGACTACTGCCGAACAGCGGTTCGCCCTTCGGTCCGGGCGGCGTCTTTGACATCGACTACTGTTAGTGTCGAACACGCTTGAATGGTGTGCCAAATGGCTGGAAGCGCGCGGTTCAGAGCCAGCGGTCGGCGTCTATGTCCCAGCTGGTGTGTACCGATACCCAGACGCCGCCGAGGCCACCGAGGGCGCTGAGCCCGACAGTGTACAGCAGAAAGAAGCTGAACACGAGCGCCAGAAACAGGTCGTACCCCGGTGCGCCGGGTGGAATCCCGAACCCGAGGAGGCCGGCGATATACAGCGCCGGGAGGAAGAGCGCGAGCAACGGGACCATCGCACAGACGCCGGCCAGCGTCCCCAGCCAGAGCCCCGCCCGGTAGCCGCCGCCGTGATTGGCCGCGGCCACGGCACCGCCGGCTATCGACGAGAAGGGGACGACGGACAGGGCAATCGTGACGAGCGCCCCGATACCGGCGTTTCGAGCGAACTCACGCATATGCGTTGCTCGTAGTGGCGGCCCGAGTGATGTAGCTATCGACAGCGGGGGCGGTCAGTCGCCGATGGTCGTGTCGTACCTGACGTAGTTGCCCAGCCAGCCACCGAGTGCACTCAATCCGAGGAAATATGCGACCGTCATGACCGTCCCCACTACGAGCACGAGCAGTCCCATCGCGCCGAACAGGCCAAGCGCTTCGGGAACGAAGGCCAAGAACGCGGCCAGGAAGACGAACACGATAATGAAGAAGACTAGCGAAATCGCCAGCCCGACGACGCCGGACAGCAGCCCGACGCGGACTCCGTCGTCTCGCTCACCCCCTTCAAAATAGCCGGCGATGCAACCGCCGAGCAGCGGCGTGAGCGGGACGAACCCACTCAGAAGTGCGGTCGCGACGGCACCGATGACGGCGTTGACGAATGTGTCTCCCTCTCCCATTTCCCGGTGGTACTCCGGGCCCCGTGGTAGGTCTTGTGTTGGCGACACCGGCGTTGTCACTCGTGGGTCAGCGGGCCGGAAAACGAAACAGTTCAGCGACGTTAGAGGTCGGACTCGAAGTCGTCGAGCCCGTACGTCGGCTCGGCACCGCGGCGGTCGAGCGTCTCGTTGGCCAGCAGCCAGTAGACGACCGACAGCGCCTTGCGCCCCTTGTTGTTCGTCGGGACGACCAGGTCGACGTTCGACGTGGTGTTGTTGGAGTCACACATCGCGATGACCGGGATGCCGACCGTGATGGCCTCCTTGACGGCCTGGGCGTCACCGATGGGGTCAGTGACGACCACGATGTCCGGCTCGATGTAGCCGTCGTAGTCGGGGTTGGTCAGCGTGCCGGGGATGAACCGGCCGGTGCGGACGCGCGCCCCGATGGCTTCGGCGAACTTCTCGGCCGGGAACCGGCCGTACTGGCGCGACGACGCGGCCAGAATCTGCTCCGGCTCGTAGTTGGCCAGGAAATCCGCGGCGGTGCGGATACGCTCGTCGGTCATCGAGACGTCCAGCACGTACAGCCCGTCGGTCCGGACGCGGTGGATGAACCGCTCCATGTCCTGGGTCTTCTGCTGGGTCCCGATGTGGACACCAGCGCCGAGGTAGTCCTCGACGGGGATGAGGAGGTCGGCCTCCGACTGCTCGTCGGGCATGACGTCCTCGTCCAGCTGTGGACCGGCGGCCTCGTCAGCCGCTTCGTCGGCGTCTGTGTTTTCGTCAGTTGGTTCGGCCTCTGTCGCCTCTTCGGCGTCGTCGGCGGGCTGTTCGGCTTCCGTTTCGGTCTCCGCGTCGACCGCTTCGCCGTCCTCCTCGGACGGGTCGAAGTCGGAATCGGACGCGTCGAGACCTTCTTTTTCGTTGCCGCTCATACTGCGTTGTCCTCGATACGGATTAGTTCGTTCAGCTTGGCTGTGCGCTCGCCGCCGACCGCGCCGGTCTTGATGAACGGTGCGTCAGTGGCGACAGCGAGGTGTGCAATTGTCGTGTCTTCCGTCTCACCACTGCGGTGGGAAACAACGGACTCGTAGCCGCTTGCCGTCGCCAGTTCGATGGCGTCGACGGCGTCGGTGAGCGTCCCGATCTGGTTCGGCTTGATCAGGATGGAGTTCCCGGCGTCGGCGTTGATACCGGCCTGCAGGCGCTCGACGTTCGTAACGAACAGGTCGTCGCCACAGACGAGCGTCTGGTCCCCGACCTGTGCGGTCAGGTCCGCAAAGGCCTCGTAGTCGTTCTCGTCGAGGGGGTCCTCGACGTAAACGAGGTCGTACTCCTCGACCTTCCCGGCGATGTACTCGATCTGCTCTTCGGTGGATTTGACGCCGTCGTCATAGACGTAGCCGTCCGCCTCGTCGTCGTAGAGTTCCGCGCCGGCGACGTCAAGGCCAAAGGAGATTGCGAAGCCAAAGTCGTCGGCGACAGCTTCGACGGCCTCGTCCATGATCTCGAACGCTTCGTCGTCCGAGACGGACGGTGCCC
This sequence comes from Haloarcula sp. Atlit-7R, assembly GCF_003666065.1. Taxonomy (NCBI): domain Archaea; kingdom Methanobacteriati; phylum Methanobacteriota; class Halobacteria; order Halobacteriales; family Haloarculaceae; genus Haloarcula; species Haloarcula sp. Atlit-7R. Next base: position 336,982 of record NZ_QXIK01000001.1, read on the forward strand.
AAGCGCCTTCGTCGCCCTTGCCCGCTGGCAGGTCGCGGTCGGCCAGAATGTCGTGGACCTCCTGGTGGACCGCAGCGTTGGCGAAGACGGCCTCCTCGACACTCGGTGCGCCGACAGGGGCCGCGAGGAACTCCTGGATGTTGGTCGCGTCCGCGGCGTGCTCGCCGCCACCGATGATGTTGCCCAGCGGCGTCGGGTACTCGTTGCCCCGGAATGTGCCGCCGAGGTGCTGGTACAGCGGCGCGCCGAGCACGTCGGCACCGGCCTTCGCGGCCGCCATGGAGATGGCGACGGCGCTGTTGGCTCCGATACCGGAGAAGTCGTCGGTACCGTCAGCGGCGTGGAGCGCCGCGTCGACGTCGCGCTGGTTCCCGGCGTGGACTTCGCCGATGAGCCGCGGGAGTGCTTCCTCGCGGGCGTTGGCGATGGCCTCGTTGGCGGGGAGTTCGATGGCCTCGTACTCGCCCGTGCTTGCGCCGCTCGGTGCCTTGCCACGACCGAAGCCCCCACTCTCGGTGAGAACGTCGGCCTCGACGGTCGCGTTCCCGCGGGAGTCGAGGACGCGGCGGAGTCGGATGTCAGTGATGAGCGTCATCGTTAGTCACTCCTGTTGACCGTAAACGGTAGGACGCCAGCGTCGTACTCCTCGGCGGCGATGAGTATCGGCTGGGTGTGTTCCGTCTCTATGAGCACGGGAGCACCGTGGGCCAACTGCAGCGCTCGTGCGCCGAGTTTGCGGGCCTTCTCGTAGCGGCTTTCCTGTGCGTTCATTGGTAGGGTGAGACGATGTCGACGAGGTCTTTGTGCGAGACGAGCATCCGGCGACAGCAGTGCCGCTCGACGCCGAGTTCGTCGAGGACCTTCTCCGGGTCCTCTGGCTCCTCGGCCTCGCGGGTGCGTGCCTTGAACTCCTCCCAGTGTTCGCCGACGACATTACCGCACGTGAAACACCGAACCGGTACCATCATACCTGTATCACCTTAGCGGTACGATTTCTGGTAGCGGGCCCGCGCACCGGGGCCGCCCCACTTCTTGGGTTCGGACTGGCGAACGTCGTTGACCAGCAGCGAGCGGTCGAACTCCATGAACGCGTCGCGGAGTTCGGCGTCGTTGGTGTGGTCGACGAGGCCGCGAGCGATGGCGGTTCGGGCGGCGTCTGCCTGCCCCATGACGCCGCCACCTTCGACGGACACCTCGACGTCGACTTCGCCGCGGAGGTCGTCCTCGGCGATGCGGAACGGTTCCAGCATCTTGAGCTGCGCCAGCTCGGGGTCGACGAGTTCGACCGGCTGCGAGTCGATACGCACGCGGCCCTCGCCCTCGCGTACGGTCGCGCGGGCGACGGCGGTCTTCTTCTTGCCAGACGTGTTCGTTACCATGTCTTGTTCGCTCCAAGCGTTTCGCTGATTTCGCCCAGCGTGACGAACTTGATGTTCGACAGTCGGTCAAGCGACGTGCCGTCTAGAACCTCGCCGTCCTCGTCGTACGGGTTGCCGAGGTAGACACGGACGTTCTCGAACGCCTCGCGGCCACGCTGCTTCTTGTGGGGCAGCATGCCGCGGATGGTGCGCTTGAAGATGCCGTCCGGTCGCTTGGGGTAGAAGTACCCGTTGTCGTTACCGATGTCGACGCGTTTCTTGTACTTCTCCGTTATCTGCTCCTCTCGGCCGGTGATCACGGCGCGTTCAGCGTTGACGACGGCGACCGTCTCGCCGTCGAGTGCCTGTTCGGCGACCTGTGATGCGACGCGGCCCATGATACAGTCGCGGGCGTCAATGATGACATCCGCGTCGAACTCTGCGACGCTCATCGGATCACCCGGACGTGGGAGCCTTCTGGGTTGTTTTCGATTGCCTGTTCGAGTGATACAGCCTCTCCAACCTGGTCGATCTTCGTCTCGGCGGTTCCGGAGAAGTCGACAGCGGCGACGGTGACGTCCTTCTGCAGGACACCGGAGCCAAGCACCTTGCCGGGCACGACCACGGTCTCGTCTTCCTGGGCGTATCGTTCGATACGGCCGAGGTTGACTTCCGCGTGTGTGCGCCGTGGCTTTTCTAAGCGCTCGGCGACGTCGCCCCAGACAGCACCGCCCGAACTGCGGGCGGCTGACTTCAGGTCGGCGATGAGACTACTGAGTCTCGGGTTCGTCTTACTCATATGATTCCTCCGTTGTGGGAAAAGTGCAGGGAGCAGGATTTGAACCTGCGGACCCCTACGGGACAGCGCCCTGAACGCTGCGCCGTTGGCCAAACTTGGCTATCCCTGCGCGCGATTGTTCGTTTTGCGTGCCCCGTAAAACCCCTTTCGGTCCTCGCGCTCGGGGAGCGGGCGGTCATCGGCCGTGGTGGGGTGTATCGGGGCATTGTATCGTTACAGCTGGACTGCGTCTTTCAGTTCGGTCGCGCGGTCACGCAGCGTCTCGACCGCGCGCAGGACCAGTTCCTCGGTGGTGAACGACCCGTCCGTCTCGACGTGGAACACGAACGCGTTCGGCACGTCTGAAACCTCGACATCTTTGCCGGGGTAGCGGTTCCGGAGGTCGTTGTCGAACTCGTCTGTCGCGACGAGTTCGCCGTTGGTGGCGTCGCCGGCGGCGTGTTCGGCCGCCTGCTCTTCGATGACGCCACGCAGGATGTTCGGATCGTCGTCCTCGAACTCGCCGAGGTCGCCGACGACCTCCACCTGCTGGAGGTGTCGGTAGCCGACGGCCACGCCACCCTGATGTTTGGCGTGTTCCCGACCGGTGTCGAGGACGGCGTCGGCCTCGACTTCAAGACGTTGGCCCTCCTTGAGATCGATGATCGGGATGTTGTCGTCAGCGGCCTCGACCATCGGGTCCGAGGAAACGAGGTCACTGGAGTAGGCCGTGGCCGGCCCGTCGACGGACAGCGACAACGTCACCTCGTCGCCGATCTCGAAGTCGTCGAGGTCGGTCGTCAGCGGGACCAGTCCCAGTCGGAGACCGATCTGCTCGTTGAACATCACGCTGGTGTTCTCGATGACGCGGACGGTATCGATACTGAACGTCGGTACGTCCGCGACCATCGCTCGCCGGATGCCGTTGGCGAAAGCTGGCGTGATGCCGCGCACGAGGATGCGGGCCTCGCGCTCGCCGCGTTCGACGAACTCAACCTCGTAGTCCTGTGTCATTGGTTAGAATCCGGAGTTCTTGGGTGCACGAGTACCGTCGTGCGGGGTCGGCGTGACGTCCTCGATGCGACCGATCTCCAGACCAGCTCGGGCGAGTGCGCGGATCGTCGCCTGCGCACCCGGGCCGGGCGAGGTCTGGAGGTTGCCGCCGGGACCGCGGACCCGAACGTCGACGCCTTCGACGCCACGGTCGAGGGCCTTCTCCGCAACGACCTCAGCCATCTGCATCGCCGCGTACGGCGACGCCTCGTCGCGGTTCTGCTTGACGACCGTCCCGCCGGAGCTCTTTGCGAGCGTCTCTGCCCCGGTCTGGTCGGTGATGGTGATGATCGTGTTGTTAAACGATGCGTGCACGTGGGCGATGCCCCAGATGTCTTCGGTGTCTTCGCTCATTCTTGGGCCTCCGCGCGCTCAGGGTGGAGTTCGTCCGACAGCGAGCTGTGCTCGTCGAAGCCGACCGAGCTCTCGACGGCGGTCTCCACCGTCATTCCGGGTCGGGTAACTCGAGCGTCGTCCAGCACGATGTGTCCGTGGACGATGAACTGGCGGGCCTGCTCGGGCGTGTTCGCGTAGCCCTTGCGGTAAACGACCGTCTGCAGGCGGCGTTCCAGCACGTCGGTCACGTCGAGCGACAGCACGTCGTCGAGCTGGTCCTGCTCGTTGAGGATGCCGTAGCGCTTGAGCCGAGCGAGGAACTCCTCGGACTCAGTCTCGTGCTCGCCGGCGCTGCCCAGCAGCTTCCGGGCCTCACGACGGTAGCCACGAAGCTCGGACTGTGCGCGCCAGAGCTCTTCTTTATTTTTCAGGCCGTAGCGGCCGATGAGGTTGGCCTCGTCGGCAATGCGCTCGCCCTGGAAGGGGTGGTTCGGCGTCTCGTAGAACTTCGTGTTTGAGCCAAGTGCCATTATTCGTCATCCTCCGTGGCGGCATCTTCGGCCTGCTCTTCTTTGATCGCCTCGACGTTGACGCCGATGGTACCCTCCGTCCGGCCAGTGGACTTGGTTCGCTGTCCACGGACCTTCTGGCCGCGCTTGTGGCGGATACCGCGGTAGGAGTCGATCATCTTCATGCGGTTGATATCCTGCCGGCGGGTAAGCTGGAGGTCGTTGCCGGTCTCGTGGGTGGTCTCACCAGTGAAGTAATCCTTCTGGTGGTTGGCCATCCACTCGGGCACCTCGTCGGCGAAGTTCTCGACGTGGTCGACAACGCGCTCGATGACGTCGTCGTCGAGTTTGCCGAAGACAGCGCGCCGGTCGACATCCGCTTTCTGGGCGATGATTCGGGCGGCCCGATGGCCGATACCGTTCAGTTCTGTCAGTGCTCGCTCGACGGATTTCGTCCCGTCGAGGTCTGTCTGTCCGATACGGACGAAATAGCGGATGTCTTCCTCCTCTTCGGCATCCGCGTCCTCGCCCGCGTTGGGGTCTTCTGCACTCATATGTAGGTACTGATGGGTGAGCGTCGTGGCGGGGATTCGAACCCCGGAGGCTGTACGCCACAGAGTTAGCAACCCTGCGCCTTGGGCCAGGCTTGGCTACCACGACACGCGTTCTATGACACTCGCGCCCGCGGCACGCGGACTCGGGGGCCAATCCCCCTACACGAGTCTATCCGATTCTATTCCGGGGTTGTATTTAAACGCAACGAAGGTGGTCTGCCGCGTGAGTGTTCAACATGGCCACTGAGACATGTAATACCAAGTCCCACCATGTAGACGGCGGCCTAAGATATTCCCCGTGGGACTGCGTGCGTCCACACATGCACCGGCGCGTCGCCGATGGCGGCAGCACCGTCGACCCGACCAACCGAACGGCGGTCCGCGACCAGCTGGAACAGTTCGCAGGACCTGCCGCTGTGACCGAGGCAGACGACGGAACGCTCCGGGCTGAGTTCAGTGGCCGAACACACATCGCAGTGACTCCCGACGGAGCAATCGACACCGGAATGCCACTACACTCGTTCGACGGGATGCCGGAGCGGCTCGTGTTCAACCACGATAGCGGCGAGTTACGCGCAGAACTTGACAACGGCGGCGCCTACGTGTTTCGACGCCCCTGATCCAACATCGCCGCTGTACGTCTCCGCTTGATCGCGTGCCCGCATGCGCGATAGAGAGTTCGTCACACCGCTGGCGTCGTTCGACGGCTGCCGTGTCCGGCGGTGTCACAATCCTTATCGCACCTCCGGGACCTACTCCTGTGCATGAATACAGACGACGTACGCGAGCGCCTGCGAACGGTCGAGGACCCGGATCTGGGAGCCGACATCGTCTCACTCGGGCTGATTAACAGCATCGACGTGACTGACGACGAGGTCAGCATCGACCTGGCGCTCGGTGCGCCGTACTCGCCGACTGAGACGAGCATCGCGAACGAGGTCCGCGAGGCGCTGGGCGACACCGACCGCGAAATAGATCTCTCGGCGAGCGTCGACCGTGGCGTCCCGGAAGCGGAGGACCCACTTCCGAAAGTCAAAAACGTCATCGCGGTCGCCTCGGGCAAGGGCGGTGTGGGCAAGTCGACCGTCGCGGTGAACCTCGCTGCAGGTCTCTCGCGGCTCGGTGCCCGCGTCGGCCTGTTCGACGCCGACGTGTACGGCCCGAACGTCCCCCGGATGCTTGACGCCGATGAGCAGCCGCGTGCGACAGAAGACGAGGAGATCATCCCTGTGGAGAAGCACGGGATGAAGCTGATGAGCATGGACTTCCTCGTCGGCAAGGACGACCCGGTCATCTTCCGCGGCCCGATGGTCGACAACGTCCTCACCCAGCTGTGGGACGACGTGCTCTGGGGCGAACTCGACTACATGATTGTGGACCTGCCGCCCGGGACCGGCGACACGCAACTGACGATGCTCCAGCAGGTGCCCGTCTCAGGAGCCGTCATCGTCACCACGCCGGAGGAGGTCGCGCTCGACGACGCCCGGAAGGGGCTTCGGATGTTCGGCCGCCACGAAACTCCCGTGCTGGGAATCGTTGAGAACATGTCGTCGTTCGTCTGCCCGGACTGTGGCGGCACGCATGACATCTTCGGCAGCGGCGGCGGCCGCGAGTTCGCCGACGAGACGGAGATGCCGTTCCTCGGCGAGATTCCGCTCGACCCCGAAGTCAGGGAAGGGGGCACGACCGGGGAGCCGCTGGTCCTCGACGAGAACAGCGATGTCGGCGAGTCGTTCCGGGATATCGCCGCCCGCACGGCGAATATGCAGGGCATCATCCACCGGAAACGCCAGAGTGACAGCCAGCGTGCACAGCCAGAACAGTAGCGGGCAGTAACTGAAGAGAGCGGCCGCTCAGATGCCGCGGGAGACAGAGAGAAAGAACCGAGTTACGCTTCGACTGGGTTGTTCATCTTCCGGGTGACGTAGCCGGCGATGCGGTTGCGGACGCCCTTGGACTCGATGTTTGTCAGTTCCTCGACGACGTCTTTGTTGTGTTCGAAGTCTGCGCCGAAGGCGTCGGGGTATCGCTCCATGAGGAGCGTCCCGGTCTTCTTGACGTAGGCGGGTTTGATTGCCATGCGCGCTACTTGCTTGGTCGCACTCAAAAAGGGTTCGGAACGGACCACGCACGCGAACGTTTATCAGGAGGAACGGAGCGAGCCGGGACCGTGCGCTGACTGTCGCCGTGGCAGGTCCCGCGGAAGTGCGACACAGCCTGTCATGATATAGCGTGTGTCGCCTGCTTGCCCACCTACCACTCGGCATCGACCAGATCGCGGACCCGCTCGAAAGCCACCTGTTCGCGTTCGCTACCAGCTGTTTTGACAACTGACTCGAAGTACGCGATCCGGTCCAGCAGCGTCTCGCGGTCGTAGCTCGGCACGTCCAGCCGCGAGGCCGCGACGGTCGCCTCAACGACGGCGGCGTGGCCGCGGTTCGTCGTCGGCACGACGCGTCGCTCCACGGCGCTGTCAACGGGTTCGAGCGCCCACTCGACCCACTGGGTGTCGCCCTCCGTGCCGGCGTCTCGCCGGACGACGGTCACTTCGACCCACGCGTCCGCGCTGTCCAGAATCGGCTCGTCTGCTTCCCGAACCGACAGCGCCGCCTCGGCGAAGTCCACCGGGTCCCGGGTGAACTGGACGTAGCCGCCGCCACGCTCTCGGAAGTTCCGCCAGGTCCGGGTCCGGCCCCACGTCGTCGCCGTGGCGGGCCCTTCGCCGTCGGGCGCGTGGACACCGAGGGCGGCGACGTTCCAGCGCTCGTTCGGTCCCAGCGTGGTCACGACGGTCTCGGAGACGCCAGCGAGCGCGACGGGCCATGCCGTCACGGAGCTACTGGAGTCACCCCCGTCACCCGCCGACGGTTCCCCGGTCACACGTCCAGCCCCCGCTCCAGCGCGACGAACAGCGCGCCCGCGACGATGTCGGCGGTCGTCCCGGGGTTGATGTCCCGCTCGACGAACTCCTCGGCCAGCGCCGTGGCGTCCTCCTCGCCGTCGAGAACGGCCTGCGCCCGGCGCTGTACTTCGGCGGCGGTCTCGCGGTCCTGTCGCGTGACGACGAAAGTGTCTACGTCCGCCGCGAGCAGTTCGAGGAAAGCGTCGGATGCGCGGTCGGCGACCGGGCCGGAGCCGGCCAGTATCGTCTCGCTGGCGTCGAACACGCGCTCGAAACCGGAGACCCATTCTGCGGCCACGCCGTCGACATCAGCGCTGGACGCCATCACGTCGAACAGCGTCATCTCGCGCGCTCGGAGTTCCGGGACGGCGTCGCTTCCGCGGCGAACGTCGAGCGGCTCCAGTCCGTCCGGCGGGTCGTCGACGGCTACGTCGACGTGCTCGAAAGCACGGTAGAACGCCGCCGCATCCTCGACGGTCGTCTCGCGGACCACGGCGTCGACGCCCGACGGCGTCAGTCGCCCGTCCGCGGCTGCGGCGGCAAGCGGCGTAAGCACCAGCAGGGCTCCGAACTGGGTATTTCCGCCGGACTGGCCCGACATCCCTTCGACCGCGGCCTCGAAGGCGGGACCGATGGGGTCGCCCGCGGCCGCGCGGTCGAGCCCCGGTCGCGCTCCGACAGCCCCAGCGACGAAGTGCTCGAACCGGAGATCGTCGTACTCCCGCTCGCGGTCGACGTTGCCGGGCTTCGGCGTGCCGGAGACCTCCAGCAGCAGCGCCAGCTGGGCGTTCTGTCCGACCGACCGCTCTGTCACGGTGACACCTCCGATGCGAACCACTCCGCTGTCGTCGCCCGGACCTCGTCGAGGACCGCCGGCCGGTCGCTCGCGCGACCGACGCTGACGGCGTCGGCGCCGTACGAGAGGTACTCCCGTGCGGTTTCTGCCCCACGAACGCCGTTGTTCGCGACGACGAACAGGTCGGTCGCGTCGGTCACCTCGTCGATAACGGACTCTGAATCCATCGCGTCGACGTGGAACAGGTCACCACCGGCCTCTTCGATTGCCTGTGCAACACCCGGGAGTGAGACACCGTCGAGTTCTGCACGCCCTTTCACCGAGACCGTCGCCCCTGTCGACGCTGCTGCTTCCACGAACGTCGCCAGTCGGTCCGGCTCCCGGAGTAGTGACTCGCCAGCACCGGCGGCGCACATCTCGTTCTGCCGGCAGTGGGCATTGATCTCGATGATTGCGTCGTGGCGCTGACAAACAGTAGCAGTACGTTCGACGGGGCCGAGTGTCGTGCTCCGGACGTTGAACGCGGGACGAAGCGGTGCGTCTACAAGCGAAGCCAACTGGTCGTCGACAAACGCAACCGGGTCGTCGGGCAGGAACTCGGAGCGGTCGCGGTCCACCATCGCCCGGGCGGCGTCGCGGGTCTGCTCGTCGAGTGCGATGCCGCCGAGGAACGCACACCCGACGTGGGACTCGACCGCACACGCCCACGATACGTCGGCCTCGCCGCTCAGACTCGCGAGGGCGACTCGCGGCTCGAACATCAGGTCACCTCCGCGAGCGCCTCCTCGACAGCGCGGTTCACCCGCTCGGCGTCGGCCGCGTCGTCGAGGGTGGTGTCGGTCCGAACGACCGGCACGTCAAGCGGCGTTGAGTCGTCGTCGTCCAGTACGAACGCGTCAGCGAAGGGGTATGCCTCGGCCACGCCAGCGGTACTCGGCTCAAGTCCGACGCCGGCCATCAGGTCCGCTGCTGGCCCCGAGAACACCGTGTCTTCGATGAATGGGGAGACAGCGACGACCGTTGTTTCGTGGAGTGCCTGCTCAATGTCGTCGAGGGCCAGCATCGGGCCGAGCGAAGTTACAGGGTTCGACGGACCAATGACAACAGTATCGTCAAGCGCGGTCAGAACGGCGTCCGTCGCGCTGGCCGCGTCTGAGCCACGAAACACCACGTCTTCGACCGGCGGTTCCCCGTTATGGCCGACCCACCACTCTTGAAAGTGCATCGGCCCGGTCGGCGTGTGAATAATGGAAGCGACCGGGTCGTCGCTCATCGGGAGCAGCGTCCGGTCCAGTTCGAACGCGTCGGCGAGCGTGTGCGTTACCTCGGTCAGTGATCGGCCCTCATCAAGCAGCGAGGTGCGCGTGACGTGAATCGCGCGGTCGCGGTCGCCGATGTGCATGAACTCCGCGACACCGGAGAAGCGCCGCCAGCGAGCGATGTCACGCCCCGCTGTCTGTGCCTCGTCGGAGAGGTATCGTGGCCCGCCGTCAAGCTCGGCAGCGTCAGCGAGCCGCGTTAGTTCGGCGTGTGTCTCGGCGGTGTCGCCGTCGATACCCCACCACGTCTCCCGGTCGAGGACGTCACCCTCCAAGAACAGGACAGTATCGAGGTCCGGGCACACGAGGTGGCCTCCCAGTTCGATGTCGTCGCCGGTGTTGGCGACGACAGTCGTCGCCGCCGCCGCAAACACGTCGTCGGCACCAGCGAGGAGCTTCGGCGTTCCCGTCCCGCCGGCAAGAAACGTCACCATGTCTCGACGTAGAGGGAACTGACAGTATAAACGTGGTCACTGACACTGATGAGGTCTGGAAAGCGACCTTCTAGGAATACCCTTCTATTCAGAGAATCACAGCTGAGAACTGGGTGGGTAGAATGAAGAGGGTCGGTAAGATAGGCAGGGTAACGGGTGTTATGCCCATCGTGAATCCACACCGCTTCGCGCCTGCAGCCTCCAACGAAGAGTACGTCTACGGTTCCTGTGCGCCGGGCTGGCATACGGCCGCCACGCATCAGGACGCCCTCGATGAGTGGGTCGCACACATGCAGGCACACGACATCGAGCGGGTCTGCTGTCTGCTTCCCGGGCAACAACTCGACGACGCTGGGGCCAATATTCAGCGCTATCGGGAGGCCTTCGGAGCGTCATCAGTCCGCCACGTACCGGTTCCCGACCACCGACTTATTTCTCAAGACCGCCTCCACGACGATATCCTGCCGTTCCTGGTTGACGCCTGCGAGACAGAGGAACGGGTCGTCGTTCATTGCCTGGCCGGTATCGGTCGCACCGGCCAGGTACTCGCTGCCTGGCTGGTGTATCATTACGACTACGGTCCCGACCGCGCCATCGAGACCGCACAGGAGATGGGCCGCGACCCCAGAGATGCTATTAAATCGGGCAACGCGACTGAAGCAGAACTGTCCGATCTGCTATCATCAGTCGCACGCCTGTAGAAGAGAGCGTCGGAGTTCAATCTGTCTGCGGAAGGAGACGCGCACCGACCGCAAAGCCGACGGCGGCACAGACTGCGAGAACAGCCAGCGGGCCGAGCGCATCGCCAGTGCCGGTCGTCGCCGCACGGACGCCACGCGAGAAGTACGTCAGCGGCGAGAGCCACGTCGGCAACCACGCGGGCAGAAGCGTCTGCGGGACGAACGTCTCCGAAAGAAAGAGCAGCGGGAGCGCGAGACCGTTGCTCGCCGCGATGACGCCATCCTGTGAGTCCGCAAGGCTCCCCAGCATCGCGCCGACGGCACAGAACAGCGCGACACCAAGGCCGACGAAGGGCAGCAACAGACCGGATGGGCGGATTGTCGCGCCGGTGAGCCACACCATCAGGCCCAGAATCAGGAGACCGGCAATACCAATGATGACGACGTTGACGAGTGTCTGTGCCAGCAACCACTCGGTCCGGGTCAGCGGTGTCGTCGCCAGCTTCTCGAAGCGGTTCCCGTCCCGATGACGGGCTACCTCGCTTCCGACGCGAGACAGCGGCGTAAACAGGACGACGACGGCCAGATACCCCGGCGCATAGAAGCTCGGCGGCTCGGTGAACAGCCCGCCACCGCCCGGCTGGGTCTGGACCAGCACGCCGAAGATGACGACGATGATAACCGGGAAGAAGAACGTGAAGAAGACGGCTGTCCGTCGCCGGAGGAAGGCCAGCGACGCCGCACGCGTCTCCGCTGTGAGTCGCCCCAGTCGGCTCATCGGGCACCACCCGCGACCGGTCCCGTCTGCTGTGGTTCACCGCGCTGGCCGACGGCCGTCCCGGTGAGTTCGAGGTACACGTCCTCTAAGTCAGGCTGTTTCCAGGTCAGGCTGTCGTACTCGATACCCGCCTGCCCCAGTTCCTCGGTGATGTTGCCGATAGACTCCGGACGGATGCCGTAGACGACCAGCCGACCGTTCCGGATTGCCGTCTCCGCTGGGTAGTCAATTGCTGAAACGGCAGTTTCGTCGAAAGACCCATCAACGATGAGCTGGCTGTCACCGCCGTGCTCGGCCACGAGTTGGTCCGGAGAGTCGAGTGCGATGAGCGTCCCGTCAGCGAGGAGACCGACGCGGTCCGCGAGGCGCTGGGCCTCCTCCATGTAGTGTGTCGTGACGAGTATCGTCACGCCGCGGTCGGCGAGCCCTTCCAGCAGTCGCCAGAGGTCCCGCCGACCGGCCGGGTCGATACCGGTGGTCGGTTCGTCCAGTACGAGAAGGTCCGGGTCGTTTATCAGTGCCGTCGCGACACAGGTTCGCCGCTGCTGCCCACCCGAGAGGTTCTCGTATGTTGTGCTGGCGGTGTCGGCCAGCCCCACATCGTCAAGCACGGCCTCGACATCGCGGGTCGCGTCGTACAGGCCGGCGTAGTATTCCAGCAATTCCCGCGCCGTCAGCCGCTCGTGGGGCGAAAACGACTGTGGTAACAGGCCGATTCGGTCGCGAGCGACCGTTCTGGGCGACTGGCCGAACAGTCGTACGTCGCCAGTCGCGTCCGTCGTTCCGGTCAACGCCCGTACCAGGGTGGTCTTGCCAGCCCCGTTGGGACCGACCAGCGCGAGCACCTCTCCAGTGGTCGCCGTCAGCGACACACCGTCGAGTGCGACCGTATCGGCGTAGCGCCGCCCGACATCCGACGCGACCAGTACCTCGTCCATGCGCCCTCGTCCGGTCGGGTGGCCGAAAGCAGTTCCGTTCTCGTGCGACCAAGGGCTACACGTTGCGGCCACATTCCAGACAGACAGCGGGGAGCCACGGCTTGTCCGTGACGACTGGTACGCTGGTTTCACAGTGGTCACAGAATTCTGTTTTCGTCGCCATGTGCCGGAAGTGTCACAGCAGAACAATAAATAGCTTGTTGTGTGACACTCTTTCACAGACAGGTGGTGGCTTCGGCGCAGTGTTTATTACCGGTTTTACTGTGGCCTGCTACGCGACGTGGGACCGTATCTCACGCACGATAGCGTCCACGTCGAACTCGTCGCCGGCCTCGGCCTTGTCGTAGACAGTCTCGTCATCGACACTGATCCTGAACACGCCGTGGTCACCCATGACCAGTCGGACGCTGTCGAGTTCCCGCTCGAGTCCCGACAGAATCGCCTGCTGGACACGCACTGCCCGCTCACGGAAGCCACAGGGAACGCAGTATTCAATTTCGACAGTACTCATACCGTCTTCCACGCCTGTCGGCCTGAAAGCTCTATCGTCGGCCGATCAGCGTCCGGAGTCGACCGACGAGCATCACGTCGAACCGATGGACGCCGTACAGCAAGCCGACCGAGGTGACGAACACCACCGTCGAGAGCCCATACGACTGAGACAGCGCCGCCTGCGACAGCGTTGCACCAACACCCACGAACCCGCCCAGTATCGACGCGATAATCGGGAGGACACAGGAGACACAGGAAAAGAGACCGACGATGCCGCCCACCGCACCGCCGCTCGCGTCGACAGCGGTCACGAATACCAGATACGAGAGCGTCAGGTAGCCGGCGACCTTCCACGGGATGAGCACCACGCTGAGGGTCGCGCCGCTGAACACCACCGTCGGCGAGAACCCGGGCGGGGCTTGCGTGACCAGTCGGAGACCGGTTCCCTGACCGCCCGTTCCGTACACGCCGCCGACGTACCCCAGCACGAACAGATAGCCAAGAGCGATAACTACACTGCCGACCGTCCGACGGCGGCCGGGCAGTTCCGGACGCACTCGCAGGAACACGAGGCCGGCGATGTTGAGCCAGATGAACGGGAACGCCAGCAGAAACGGGTCCGTCGCGGGCTGAGCCGTGTTGACGATATAGCCCAGAATGAGGATGACCTCCGCGTTCAAGACGGCCGCCAAGATGACCAGCGAGCGCGTGTCCGGTATCGCGTCTCGGAGGGTCGCTGTCGTGGTGCTCATAGGGCCAGTGCATCGATGACGATGGCTATCAAGACCGCTCCGAGATAGGCGTTCGACGCATGGAACGCCCGGAACGCCGCCGCTTCAGTCTGCTCGCGGTGGAGTAAGATAACTGCCCAGAGGAACACTGCACCAAGCAACACCGACGTGACGGCGTACAGCCAGCCCAGCGGCGTGAGCACGCCCAGAACACCTGCTGCGATGAGCGTCGCTCCGAGATAGTAGACGATGTGCTTGCGCGTCTCCGTCTCGCCGCGGACGACCGGCATCATCGGGAAGCCGCCAGCCTCGTAGTCGTCCTTGTACGCGAGCGCGAGATTGTAGAAGTGCGCCGGCGTCCAGAGGAAGATGACCACCGCGAGGACGACGCCGGGGAGGCCGACCGACCCGTCGGCGGCGACCCAGCCGATAAGTGCCGGCAGTGCACCCGCAGCCCCGCCAAGGACAGTGTTCTGGACGGTGTTAGGCTTCAGCACGAGCGTGTAGATAACGCTGTAGAACACAATCGCGGTCAGTCCGAGCAGGGCCACGAGCGCGTTCACCTGCCAGAACAGCCACAGCGAGGCGAGCGACAGGAGGAGTCCGAACGCCAGCGCGTTCCGGACCGGCACTTGGTGGGTCGCGATAGGACGGTCCGAGGTCCGGTCCATCCGCTTGTCGATATCGCGTTCGAGAACGTGGTTGAACGTCCCCGACGCGCCGATAGAGAGGACGCCGCCCCCGAGGGTGAGTAGCACCGTCCGAACGGTGAGTGTCTGGCCCGCCGCGAGCGCCATCCCGGCGGCGGCGACCAAGCACAGAAGCCACATCAGCCGGGGCTTCATCAGGCGGAAGTACGCAGACGCGGTCCCGACGAGGCGTTCGCGGAGGGAGAGTGTCGTGGGCCGGCCGGCGGCTTCGCCTCCGGTCGGTTCCGGCGCAGGTGTCGGGTTCTTCACCGGAGTCTCGTCGTCACTGCCCGTCTCAGCTTCGAGGTGCCACGCCAGAGCCAGCACGAACGAACTGAAGATGCCCATCCCCAGCGCGAGGTGGGCACCGGGGAGTGCCGTCTCGGTGCTCGTCGCGACGACAGCTCCCAGCGCAATCTGGACCGGGTACAGCGCAGTGCCGAGGAGGATAGCTGCCCTGACACGGCCACGACAGCCGGAGCGAAGCCCGATAACGGCGACGGCCACCACGAGGAGGCCGACGGCGGCCGCGACGAGTCGGTGGCCCCAGGCGACCAGCAGGGCCGTGTTCGTCACGTCGACCGGTCCGTCACACAGCGGCCAGGTCGTACAGGCTGCTGCCGCGTCCGTGAGCGTTGTTGTCGCGCCGGCGAGGACTAACAAGTACACGCCGACAGCGGTCGCGGCGAGCAGCCCGGTAAAGGTCCGGCTCTCTGCCATTATTGTATCCTTCGATGCTGGCCACTTAGACCTCGCGATTCCGCTGTCTCTATCCGGATCGGTGCTGCTTCCCTATTGCTGCAAATCGAGGGGCTGCGGAGAAGACAGCAGTTATTTATCTCCGAAATCCTAAGCCGCACCCATGACCCGGAAACGCGCCGGTCTGGTCGCTCTGTTCGGTGCTGCGTTGCTCGCACTCGCCGCCGAGCCGGCCGCCGCCGCACAGATTCAGGACTCGACAACGGATAGCCTCATCTGGGGGCTGAACATGAATCTCCTGTACGTCGCTATCCCAATTACGGTCCTTGTCGAAGGGATTCTGATCTACACCGTCTGGCGGTTCCGTAACCAGGAGGAGGCGCTTCCCACACAGGAGAACCGCCGACTCGAAGTGACCTGGACCATCGCGACGGCAATCATTCTCCTGTTCGTCGGCGTCGCTTCCTATCAGGTGATGGCCAGCCCGTACGTCACCGCTGAGGCCGGTGATCTGGCTGCACTGCAGGAACGGGACACTGAGCTCATTACCGTCGAGGCCCAGCGGTACGGCTGGACGTTCTACTACAACGAATCGAGCTGGGACGGCGAGGCGGAAGTGACCACTAGAACGGACCTGAAGATACCGGCTAACCAGGACGTATCCTTGCGCGTGACATCGGCTGACTGGCTACACGCGTTCCACGTTCCCGGACTCGGACTGAAGTCCGATGCGTTCCCCGGTCAGTACAACCGTCTCCGAACCAGCGCGAGTAATACCGGCACATACCAGCTCTACTGTGCCGAGTACTGCGGCTCGGGTCACTCACAGATGCTCGGAACCGTTGAGGTCGTCCCGCAGGACGAGTACGAGGACTGGCTGGCAGAACAAAAGAGCGGCGGCGACTCCGAAGGCAGCAGCGAGTAACGCGGTAACTGAGCGGCTTTTTGTTTCGAGAGCTGCCGAGTCACGGAATATCACGCTCATCTAAAAACCGCGAATTTCCGGCACGGTGACGGTGAATATAGGTCAGACGAAATCGAAGGCAGAGACGACTGAGCCGACCTGCCATTCTGTCACTGAACGCTCCATCTTTCAGTTACTTCGCCGTTTGAGTCCGCTGTCAGATTCACGCTTTGGTGGCTGGTGACTTCTCACTGACTACTTCCTTGCCGTCGACAGATAGGCTGATTCGACAGGTCTCAGTGTCTACCTCGCGGTTGATCCGGACTGATTCGCTTGACTGTATTGAAACCTCCTTTTTTGACAGGTGCGGACTAGCACAACGTCGCCCGAAAAAGCACCTGCGACTTGGACTGTCACGAGTTTCGATCCGGCACACATCGATAGTAAGCGTTCCGCTGTCGCTACCTCGGAAGGCGGCATCCCGGTTTCAGTGTCAGTGTTGCTCGGCGTTTCTGTCGCCTTCGGTGCTGAAGAGTCGTCTTCGGTTGTACCGTCAAAGGTCCACCCGCCACAACCGGAGAGAGAGATTGAAAGGAACTGTTAGCGATTGATGATAGCTGGTGAGGCCGGTTGTGTAAGTGTCCTGTGAGAGTCAGGGGAACAGCTACTGACTTAGCCACGCAATGAGAGACAGCAGTATGCCGGGAAATGCTGTAGACTGATTGAGTACTGCCACCAGCGAGTTCCCCACCGATCGCGGAGAACAACGGGACAGCGACGGCACTGCTTGCATTTGGGCGAAAGCGTAGAGTCTGAACAGAGAGGAAACGGTAGCAGCAAGGCAGCACTCACGAGCAGCCCAGTGGTCAGAACGACCTCCGTGTCGACCGTCCGGTCCGACCGCTATCCGCAGATGTTGGCAGTCGCGTACACGTTGCCGGTGTCAGTTATCTCCACGCCGATGCCGACGAGGTTGGCGTTGCGGAGCGTGAGCCGTTCGCGGTAGTTCGGCCACGCCATCCAGTCATCGACAATCTGCCTTGCGACTTCCTTGTCGGTGGCGTGGAACTGCTCCTCGCCGTTCTCCTCGTACGTTTGGCCGGCGACTGTCTTCTCAACCGCCTCGAACCGGTTCCGATCCGGTTGCTCTATGTACTCGCCCTCTGCGGAGTCGAACGTACACCGGTCGTAGAGGCCGGTGTTCTCGTATCGGTCCTTACTGGAGACACCGTCAACCTTGTGGATTGCCTTCCCTTCGATGGCCATCTGCTTGCTGTGGTTCTTTGCCATCTCATTGAGGTCGTTTTCGGTCCGAAGCCCAGATTCGAACGGTGGGACACCCGCGGCTTCGCGTTCCTCGTTGAGGAACTGCCGGATGTAGCTCGAGACGTTCTGTTCGTTGAACTCCCGTGCCGGGATCGACTCCTGCTGTGGGGTCGCTGTCTCGGTCAGTGTCCCGTTTGATTCCGGCGTTGCTGTCGGCGTCGTACTGTTACCGACTGTCGCCGTCGCCGTTGAACTACCGCCATTACTACCCCCGGTATCGCTCTGTGAATCCGTTGTCTGTGTCGGTGTGTCCGCTGTCCCGCCTGCAAACTGTGCTCCGATAAGAACGCCTGTCCCTAGAGCCACGAGGAGCACCACGGCAGCAATAGCGAGTAACCCTTTCTTTACCATATGCCACGGGTAGATTACAGAGGTATGTAAGCTTGATTCTTCATATATTTCATTCAATTATCACCTTCCCGCTGTCGGCGGTGACGATAACCCATATATGCCACGGGCGGCCACTGCCGGTATGGTCGAGAACGTTATCTGGCCGGCGGCGCTTGACGCCAACCGTTCGCGAAGCGACGGGCGTCGTGTGGCACTGGATTTGGCCGTCGAGGAGCCGACTGTCGACGAGATCGCGAAAGCTGTCCAGCAGGTCGGGTACGACGCGGTCATCGAGCGAGACAAGGCGTATCCACGGGAGTACGAGGCCCGTGGGCGAGTCGTCGTTAAGGACGCGGACGATGCGACGAAAAGCGACCTGCTCGGGGCTGTGGCAGCCTACATGCAGGCGCTCCGTGAATGAAGCGTCTCGGCACCGTTTCGCGGGTCGCACAGGGGCTGGCCGTCGTCCGGGCACCTGACGACGAGTACGCATCCGTTGGAACCGACGTGGTCGACGAGGAACTCCAGGCCGTTGGCTCCGTTGTCGACGTGTTCGGTCCGGTCGAACGCCCGTATCTCGCAGTTTCGCCGAACGATGGCGTACATCTTCCAGCGCTGGTCGGTGCGGTCCTGTACGCGAGGTGACACCTTCTGACCTGTCCACACCTGCTTCGTAACGCTCAAACCGGTTCCTGCAGGACGTGTGTGCATGGAGCGACGGTGGCGAATCCTCGGCGGTTGTGGCCTCATCGCTGGTATCTTCCTGTTCGTCCAGCTCGGTGCGCTGGCGCTGGTCCAGCCCTTCGAATCGGCCGGTTACCAGGCCGTCGAAGACCCGTCTGACCCCACGAACAGCCTCATGTACATCGGGGCGATTCTGGTCGCGACGGCCGTTATGTTGCTTGCCTTCCGCTACGACGTGGACCAGCTTATCCGCGGGCTTATCATCTTCTCTGCAGCCTGGCTCTCTCTGTACGTGTTTCAGGTGCTGGTGCCACCGGTGGTCACCTTCGGCGGCATCAACGTCGTTGCCGGCCTGTTAGCGCTGGGCCTGGGGACGGCGCTGCTGGTCTATCCCGAGTGGTACGTCATCGACGGTGCCGGTGCGGTGATGGGGGCCGGCGCCGCCGGCCTGTTCGGTATCAGTTTCGGGGTGTTGCCAGCGCTCGTCCTGCTAACTGTTCTCGCAGTGTACGATGCGATCAGCGTCTACGGGACTAAGCACATGCTCACGCTGGCCTCGGGCGTTATGGACCTCAGGGTCCCCGTTGTCCTCGTCATTCCGATGACGCTGTCGTACTCCTATCTCGACGCAACGACACCGGACCCGATGGCAGAAGACGAAACGAGTGACGGGTCCCAAACGGCGGACGATACGGCCGGGGGGCCGGCGACCGCGGAGTCCGGGGCCGGCGCGGATAGTCCAGCAGTTGCGGATGGGAGCCAGCCGGCGGAACATCCCGACGAAGCAGACGAGAGTGCCGACGGTCACGCCGACCCGCTGGAGCGCGACGCGCTGTTTATCGGTCTCGGTGACGCCATCATCCCGTCGATACTCGTCGCCAGCGCCGCGTTCTTCGCCTCGTCGGACGTACTGACGGTACTTGGCATCCCGCTACCGGCGCTGACCGCGATGGTCGGGTCCTACGTCGGCCTGACGATACTGCTGTGGATGGTGCTGAAAGGGCGCGCACACGCAGGCCTCCCGCTGTTGAACGGTGGAACTATCGCCGGCTACGTCATCGGCGCACTCGCCGCCGGCATCAGTCTGGTCGACGCTCTCGGACTTGGTCCGTACCTCTAAGTCCTGCGACTGTTACCGACCGGTCAGGGCTTTGCTCGCAGGTGCGAATTCGATCTCCTCGCCTCGGCCCTCTGCCTTCGCCCGCTCGTACAGCAGATGACCGGCAGCGACGGTTTCGATGGCTGTACCACCGGAGTCGAAGACTGTAATCTCCTCAGGTGACTGCCGCCCGTGCGCGTTTCCGGCAACGATGTCACCGAGTTCAGCATGGACGTGGTCTTCGTCGACAACTCCCGCGTCGAGGGCGTTGATGAACGACCCGGCATCCTGTGTCACCCGTTCGCGCAAGTCCGGAACGTACGTGGCGCGTTCGATTGTCGTCGCGTCAAGTTCGTTCTTTTCGGGGTGATACTGGCCCATCGCAGTCACATGGGTTCCCGGTTCGAGCAGGTCGCCGTCGAACACTGGTTCGCTCGCGTTGGTTGCCGTGATGACGACATCGGCCCCTTCGATTGCTGCGGCCGGGGACGCGACGGCCGCCACTGTCGGGTCCAGCGCGTCGTTCATTTCCGCGGCGAAGGACTCCCGGTTACTGGCCGTCGGCGAGTACACCTCGATGCGGTCGAAGTCGCGGACCGTCGCTGTCGCACGGACTTGGCCGCGGGCCTGTGCACCGCTGCCGATGACCGCGAGGTCGCTGGCGTCGCGGCGGGCCAGTGCGTCGACACCGACGGCCCCGGCTGCGCCGGTCTTGTGAGGGTTCATACTTGCACCGTCAAGGACAGCAAGCGGGTCGCCGCTGTCGGCGTCGAAGATCGGGAGCGTAAAGTGTGCATCCCGTCCGTTGAAGCCGGCCGCGTAGGTGTACCCACCCATCGCACCGGTGTCGGGGAGAATCGCGAGATAGCCCGTCAACATACCGGCGGGTCCGTCCGAAAACAGCGTTGTTCTGGGCGTCGCCGGGGCACCGTCGCCACGCTGGCGGTACCCCTCCCGGACGACATCGACGTACTCGGCGGGTTCAGCGAGGTCGGCAACCTCGTCGCTCTGCAGGAACAGCGCTGTCGCATCTGTTGTCATACTCCGTCGTTTGGGCGACCGACTCTTATACTGTCCGGCGGTGACCAATCTGTTCGAGCGGCGCACGGTCAGCGGATGTCTATCAAAAACAGGAGAAGTTATCGACGGGGTGCCGTCTAATCCGCTGTCTGTAGCGGGTCTGACTGCGCGCCTTGCTGGGTCGACGCGTCGCTTGGGACCGGGTCGACGGGGGCACGGACGAACATCGCATGGCCGATGAGGCCAACTGTTACGACAGACGCCATCGGAATCGCCGTCGTCAGTTCGAAGCCGGCAACGAGCAGAGAGGCAGTGATGCCAGCCATGGCGAGCGGAATGAGCCCGAGAATGATGTCGTAATAACCCGTCATAAGTATAAGCTATTTTAGGGCAGCGGAGTATATGAATGTTTCCCTAAAACACGGGATAATGCACACAATGGCCCCTACAAATTTACTCAGTACCCGTCAGGTAACAATCTCATAAGTTATGAGTGGGATAGCAGGGGAAAGTATATGTATTATAATTCCTGTGTGCGGTTCACAATATAAGGACAAAGCGGGCAGGTATCGCTAGCCCGCGGCCACAGTCTGCCAGTGGTATCTTCACACAAAAACGAAACTAAGTGGCTACGAACCAGTATACAGTAGCCGTTGTACCAGCTATCTGTTTCTCGGGATAAAACCCACCTACACGCCCTTTTTCAGAATTTGAGAACTGTATTAGCGGATTAGTGCCGTGATAATGCCTCTTATTTTCTCCGATGATAACTGGGTCCATGTGCTTATTAGGTACGCAAGGATACGTTAAATCGGAGAAAAACGGAACACCGATTCCAAACGAGACAATGAGCACGAACGCAACGGACAACACGACGGACGCCGCGACCGACGACGAAGAACGACGATACGCCGAACTGAACATCGGGGACGAGGAATTCGTAATTTACGACCGAGAGAACCACCAAGCATGGATCCAGTCGACAGAGTCGCTTGAAGTCGCCGACCTGCGATAGTCCGTCATCGGCACCGCATCTCCGCTGCGAGCCCTTATTTTGCGATTGCAATCGCGCCCCGCCAGAGCAACAGCAGCACGCCACCGACGAGCACGGATACGAGTGCGAATGTCAGCGCCGCATTACCGGGGAACAGTGCCGTTGACCGAAGGCCCTGTGCGATCCCAACTGCCAGCGTCCACCCCACGATAGTGCGCCCGAGAGCGGTTCGAACCGTCGCGGTTGCGGCGGCGGTGTACAGTCCCCCAAATCCCGCGACGATGAGCCAGCCGATATAAAAGGGCGTCAGCGTCCCGGCGAACCGACCGGGATTGAGTATCGGATTGATACCGTGGGTCACCTCGCCCACGCCGACGAACACGGCAATCGCCAGCAGGTCGCCGACAGCGAGCAGTGCCGTCCGAGTGGACAGTTCGATACGACCGTTCCCCACCGTCGAGACGCTCATACAGGACGTTCCGGCTCCGGACACTTCGCTCTCCCGGATTCGACGACGGCGGCTGGTTCCCTGGAATAGGGACCAGTACTGATTACACTGGGCGGGCCGTTCAGTTGTACCATGGAGTTCACACTGCTCAGTTGGCCCGAGGACGGGCACCGACTCCGACTGGACCACGAGCAGTTCGCGTACGCGGGGAAGTTCGTGATGACTTCGACCGGAAAGGCCGTCGTCGGAGACGATGGGGTCGTGGCCGCGGCTGCGTTCGATGCCGACCGGACGGACCCCGACACGCTCTGTGTCCGGTACATCACCGTTCGGCAGGACCGGCAGGGGGACCGGCTCGGTGCCCGTCTCCTCCGGTTCGTCCGGGAACGGGCCACGGACCGAGGTTTCGAACGGGTGTCCATCGGCGTGAACAACCCCTTTTCGTATCAGGCCGCCTACCGGGCCGGGTTCTGCTTCAGCGGCGCGGAGTCGGGGATGGCCGAACTCGACCTCGTCTGGCCGGGCGACCGCAGTACCGGGCGGTATCAGGCCGGGCTTGACCTGTTCCGTGAGCGCGATCTCTCTCCGGAAGAGGAGTCGTTCCTCGCGGCGAAGGCCGACACCGACCCGCCATCTATCCTCGACGACTGGGCCGACCGGTCAGCCGCACGGACTGACTGAGCCGCTCGACCCGTATCATCTCGGCTTGGAGTCGTCCCATCTCCGGGAGATTCAAGCGGCTGTTGGCCGAAGGCCAGTCAATGGGAAACGCTGATTTACGGTCGCTTGCGGCGCTGTCGGACGTGTCGTTCGGCGACCTCGGCGGGAGCGTCGTTGCGGTGGACGCCCACAACTGGCTCTATCGCTATCTGACGACGACAGTGAAGTTCACCAGTGAGTCGAAATACACCACCAGCGACGGCGAGGAGGTGGCAAACCTCATCGGCGTCGTTCAGGGCCTGCCGAAGTTCTTCGAACACGACATGACGCCGGTGTTCGTCTTCGACGGGGCAGTCACCGATCTCAAAGACGATGAGGTCGAGAAGCGCCGCGAACAGCGAGAGCGGTACGAGTCCGAACTCGAAGCGGCCCGCGAAGCGGGTGACAGCACCCGTGTCGCCAAGCTCGACTCGCGAACCCAGCGACTGACCGACACTATCGTCGATACGACGCGGGACCTGCTTGCGCTACTCGATGTCCCGATTGTCGACGCTCCGGCGGAAGGCGAGGGGCAGGCGTCGGTGATGGCCCGGCGGGGCGACGTGGACTACGTCGGGACCGAGGACTACGACGCCCTGCTCTTCGGTGCGCCGATGACACTCCGCCAGATTACGTCGAAGGGCGACCCCGAGTTGATGGACTTCGAGGCCACGCTCGAAACCCACGACCTCACCTGGGAGCAACTGGTCGACGCCGCCATCCTGATGGGGACGGACTTCAACGAGGGTATCTCCGGCATCGGGCCGAAGACCGCGGTCAAGGAACTCCGCGAGCACGGCGACCTCTACGCCGTGCTGGACGCCCGTGGCGACCACATCGACCACGCCGACCGCATCCGGGACCTGTTTCTCGACCCCGCCGTCACCGACGACTACGAGATTCCGGACAGCATCGAGCCGGACATCGATGCCGCCCGCGCGTTCGTCACCGAGGAGTGGGAGGTCGACGCCGACGAAGTCGCTCGCGGGTTCGAGCGCATCGACGAATCGCTCGTCCAGACCGGGCTGGACCGGTGGGCGTGACAGCGAAAAGCCACGGCCGACCAGTAGCGCACTAAAAACGACTCCGGACGATTTCAGTTCAGACGACCGATTCGACCGTTTCGATCTCGTCGAGCTTGCGGTTCCGGATGGCCTCGCCACTGACCGTGTCGAAGAGGTGAATCGCGTTCTCGGGGAACCGGACTTTGACGCGCTGGCCGGCCTTGAGCTGTTTCATCCCACCGACCGTCGCGATAAACTGGTCGTCCATCGACTCATCGAACTGCAGGTGGGCCGTGTTCTCGTTTCCGCGTGGCTCGACGACGTGGACCGTCGAATCGAACACGTTCGGACCGGCGTCGCTCTGAACGAACTCGATGTCTTCGGGTCGGATGCCGAGCGTGATGTCAGTCGTTCCTTCCACCTGAGCGACCGTCTCGTCGCTGAGTTCGTACTCGAACCACTCGCCTTTGAGCGTCGACCCCTCCAGCGTCATCGGGAAGAAGTTCATCGACGGCTCGCCGATGAAGCCGGCGACGAAGAGGTTGTTCGGCTCGTGGTAACACTCCAGGGGCGTCGCACACTGCTGGAGGACGCCGTCGTTGAGGATGGCGATGCGATCGCTCATCGTCATCGCCTCCGTCTGGTCGTGGGTGACGTACACCGTCGTCACGTCGAGGTCGTGCTGGAGTTCCTGGAGTTCGGTCCGCATCTCGGCTTTGAGCTTCGCGTCTAAGTTCGCCAGCGGCTCGTCCATCAGGAACACTTCGGGGTCCCGGACAATCGCGCGGCCCAGCGCCACGCGCTGTTGCTGGCCGCCCGAGAGTTCGCCGGGCTTGCGGTCGATGAGGTCGAAGATGTCCATGTCCTTACACGCCTGCTCGACGCGCTCGTTGATCTCGTCGTCAGGCATGTCCGTCGATTCCTCCAGCCCGAACGCCATGTTCTCCCGCACGGTCATGTGGGGGTACAGGGCGTAGGACTGGAACACCATCGCCACGTTCCGGCGGGCCGGCGGCTGGTCGTTGATGATCTGGCCGTCCAGCCGGATCTCGCCGCGCGTGATGTCTTCGAGCCCGGCAATCATCCGCAGCGTCGTCGATTTCCCGCAGCCAGATGGACCGACGACACAGAGGAACTCGCCGTCCTCGATGTCGACCGATACCTCATCAACCGCGATGATTTCGCCGTCGTCGTCTTGGAACGTCTTCGTTACCTCGTCCAGTGTGAGTTGTGCCATTGTGAATGTCTCCGTGATTATTCTCCAGCGACGCCTTTCGCGAACTGTTCGCCGAACAGGATGTAGACGAGCAGCGTCGGAAGTGCTGCGACGATGGCCCCTGCCATCGTGGTGTTAAACGACTGGACGACCCCGCCAGTGAGCGCCGCGAGGCGCTGGGTCGCCACCTGCGAAGCCGGTTCGTTGACGAGTACGAGCGCGAACAACAGGTCGTTGTACACCTGCGTGAACTGGTAGATGAGCGTCACCGCGAACATCGGCAGCGACAGCGGGAGGATGATGTTGCGGTAGATGCTGAACGCGCTCGCGCCGTCGAGGCGAGCGGCCTCAATCATCTCGTCGGAGATGGTCTGATAGTACGACCGGAACAGCAGCGTACAGATCGGAATACCGTACGCCGCGTGTGTGATCGACAGCTGCAGCAGCTGTACGTACCCGTTACGGCTCGGATACTGCCAGTTACCGCCCGTGATGAAGCCAAAGACGGTGTTGACGAAGCCGTTGAGCAGCCCCGGAAGCACCTGGAACCAAAACTGTGACAGCGGGACCAGCACGGCCTGATAGGGGATGAAGATGCCCGCGATGATGAGGACGACCACGCCGACCTGGCCGCGCCAGCTAATCGTCGTCAGTCCGTACGCAGTCAGGCTCCCGAGCAGCGCCGACATGAGCGTCGCGGGAATCGCCATCAGCAGCGAGTTCAGCAGTCCCGGCCGAAGCGTGTTCCAGGCAGTGGCGAGCGCACTGAGTGTGAAGCCGTCACCGCCCGGCGGCGCGAACGGGAGCGTTCGGGCGAACGCGCTCTCGGTCTTGAACATCGTCATCACGGCCGTCTCCACCGGGAAGAGGTAGAAGACGATGCCCGCCAGCAGGAGGGCATACAGGCCGAGACGGCTATTCTCTGTACTTCGGAGTTCGTCGATGAAACCTCCGTCTCTAATGCTCATAGTTCACCCCGTCGGTATTCGCTGTAGAGGTACGGTCCGATGACCAGCAGTGCGAGAGCAAACAGCACGATAGCGACGGCGGACCCGTACGCCCACTGCAGGCTGTCGAACGCGACCCGATACATCATCGTCGCCAGAATGTCCATATTCGCCCCCGGCTGTGAGCCACGGAGCGCGTAGATGAAGTCGAACGCTTTCAGCGCAAACACCATCAGCACCACTGACGCAGACACGGCGGAGGCGCGGAGTTGCGGGATGATTACCCGTGCATACAGCCGCACTGTGGACGCGCCGTCGACCCGCGCAGCCTCGTAGTGTTCGGTCGGAATCGCTCGGAGGCCAGCGAGGAAGACGACCATCGCGTAGCCGCTGAACTGCCAGATGAGCGCGAAGATGACCGCCGCCAGCGCGGTCGTGTTCCAGGAGAGCCACTGAATAACCTCGGCGTTGACCCCGGCCGGGCGGAGCAGTCCCACGATGGCTCCTTCGAGGTTGAACAACCGGAGGAACTGATTGAGCACGCCGTTGCGGGCGTTGTACACCCACGCCCACATCGTCGCCGTGACGACGAACGAGAGGCTCATCGGGAGCAGGTAGATGGTCCGGAACGTATTCTCGAAACGTATCTGCTGATCGATGAGGATGGCCACGAACAGGCCAAGCGCCAGACAGAGGACGGTGAACACGACAAGCAACACTACCGTGTTCTGTGCCGCCTGCCAGAACGCCCCATCGCTCAGCAGACGGCTGTACATGCTGAAGTCGAAAGTCTCGTACTGCGCACCGCCAAGACCGTTGTAGTCAGTCAGCGACAGGAGGAAGTTCCAGGCGATAGCGCCGTAGACGAAAAAGCCCGCAAACAGGACTGGCGGCAGCCAGAACGGGGCGGATTCGATGAGTTCCCACTCGACCGGCAGTGAGTTCCGGATCGAGTCTCTCCGGGTCGTTTTCACCGTCGCTCCGCCGTCTGTTGCCAGTTGATCGCCGTCCGATTCGTCTCTCGATACCGCCGACCGGAGCCGACCCCCGGTGGCGAGGAGTCTACTGAGTATCTCGCGCATGGTTTGTCAGTGGTTCGCCGACGTGAGTTCGCCGTCCATCGTCCCGACGGATGTGTCGTCAGTCACATAGGCTCGCCAGCCAGCACGCGCGGAAACCACGCGATCCGCACAGCCTGTCGCACCAACACAGGCTGGCGGCCGACGTCGGTACGCTGGGTGACGGGTGTGCCATCCCGTCGTCGTGCCGAGCGGGCGAGCGGTTGCAACGCGGCGGGTACACCGGCTGCGAGCGATCGCGAGGGTCACGTCCGTCGGTGTCCCATTGGCCCCGACAGCCGACGACGGCAGCAACACACTGCAGTCACCGGATGTCGTGGGCCATCGGTCATGAACGTCTCTGTGGCGTCGAACTCATGGTAAGTGGAGAGAGATTCTACTTAATATTTCCGAATGATAATACACGTTTATCCAAGTCCTGAGTTCTGAACCCCACGGTCTCTGCTGGCTGACTAGGGACTCGGTGCAGCCCGTGAGTGACTGTCCCGGCGGTTACGGGGCTGTACCGAGTGCTGTCCCGACTCGTACCGGTGGGTTTTACGACCGGGCGGACCACCCCCCGGACGTATGACCGACGAGTACCGGACAGAGCAGGATAGCCTCGGTGAGATGCAGGTGCCAGCCGACGCGTACTGGGGGGCCCAGACCCAGCGCGCCGTCGAGAACTTCCCAATCAGCGACGTTACTTTCGGGCGGCGGTTCATCCGCGCCCTCGGCATCGTGAAGAAGGCGGCCGCACAGGCGAACCGCGACCTCGGAACGATTCCGGAGGACAAAGCGGACTGTATCGTTGAAGCCGCCGACGAGGTCATCGCCGGCGAGCACGACGACCAGTTCCCCGTCGACGTGTTCCAGACCGGGTCGGGCACGTCCTCGAACATGAACGCCAACGAGGTCATCTCGAACCGCGCCACCGAACTGTACGGCGGCGACATCGGGACCCGCGAGATTCACCCGAACGACCACGTCAACTTCGGCCAGTCCAGCAACGACGTGATTCCGACGGCGATGCACGTCGCCTCGCTGGAGGCGGTCGAGAAAGACGTAATTCCCGGCCTGAAGACGCTGCGCGACGAACTCAAAGCCAAGGAAGACGAGTTCGAGAACGTCGTCAAGACCGGCCGGACCCACCTGCAGGATGCGACGCCGGTGACGCTCGGTCAGGAGTTCTCCGGCTACCGCACGCAGGTAGAGAAAGGCATCTCCCGCGTTCAAGACGTTCACGGTCGCCTCTCCGAGCTCGCGCTCGGTGGGACCGCGGTCGGGACCGGCCTGAACACGCATCCCGAGTTCCCGGCGAAGGCTGCAGAGTACATTAGCGAGGAAACCGGCCTGGAGTTCCGCGAAGCGGACAACCACTTCGAGGCCCAGGCCGCCCACGACGCAATGTCCGAAGCCCACGGTGCGCTCCGGACGGTCGCCGGCTCGCTGAACAAGATCGCCAACGACCTCCGACTGCTCGCCTCCGGCCCGCGTAACGGCCTCGGCGAGATCGACCAGCCGGAGAACCAGCCCGGTTCCTCGATTATGCCCGGGAAGATCAACCCCGTCGTCGCCGAAGCGGTCAATCAGGTCCACAAGCAGGTCGTCGGCAACGACGCCGCCGTCTCGGCCGGCGCTGCCGAGGGCCAGATCGACCTGAACCTCTACAAGCCCGTGCTGGCCTCGAACTTCCTGCAGTCGGCCAAGCTCATCGCCAACAGCAGCGCGGTGTTCGGCGAGAAGTTCGTCGCCAAGCTCGAGGCCGACGCCGACCACTGCGCCGAGCGCGTCGAGCAGAGCATGGCGCTGGCGACGGCGCTCAACCCTGCCATCGGCTACGACAAGGCGAGCAAGGTCGCGAAGAAAGCACTCGCCGAGGAGAAGACCATCCGCGAGGTTGTTCTGGAAGAGGGCTATCTCGACGAGGACGAGGTCGACGACGTGCTCGACCCCGAGAAGATGACGAAGCGTGGTATCCTCGGCGACGAGTAGCGAGGAAGCGACCGTAGGGAGCTTCCTCGAAAATGCGAGCGGCGCAACCGGAGGGAGCGGCCCTCGATAACGCGAACGGCTGGGAACCAGCATCGGGCCACCGCGACCGATGTCTATACGTGGGACTCGTCGTCGAGGACGTAGCGGCTCTCGGGGTAGCGCTCGCCGCCGATCTCGGTTTCGCTTTGGTCGGCGAACTCGAACCCGAATCCCTCGTAGAACTCGGCTCCCGGCTCGTTCGCCGTGAGCACCATCGCGTTGACCCGCTCGATGTCGTGCTCGAACAGCTCCTCGCAGGTCCGTTCTAGCAGCGACCGGCCGATTCCCTCGCGCCTGTAGTCGGGATGGACGTACAGCCGGAGAATATACCCCGCACGGTCGGTTTCGTGCCACGTCGCGTGTGCGAACCCGACGACGCGCTCTTCGCGCTCTGCGACCAGCAGGATGGTTTGCGATTCGACCAGTTCCGATTCGATCTGTTCGGTCGAATACCAGTCTCGAACGCCGTCCTCGGCCGTCTCGCGGGTGAGGATATCCGGGTAATCCGTCTTCCAGGCCGCTGTCGCGACCTGATTGATGGCCGTTACATCGTCCGGAGTTGCCAGTCTGATTGTCATGTGAAAACGTATGTCATAGTCTGTGAAATGTTTTCCCGCGTCAAGTGGTGCGAGATAGCAGGTCTTGCCTCACCGACTGGGTATGGTCGGCAAAACCGGGTGCTGGACATATGTATTCATAATGTTTTTTGATTGGAGATTCTGAACTGTGGGACAAATGCGTTACTCCGAAACGTTGCAGCTGTTCGACCAGGCCTGTGAGTTCCCCGCTGACCACGCCGCTGTCGTTCAGCAACTCGGCGACGTCGAACTGGTCGCCCAGAACGGCGACTCGGTCGAAATGAGTGAAGTATTGGCCCGGACCAGCGAGGCCACCTACCAGTCCCCAGAGGGGCTGTACAACTCTCTGGTCGGGAATCTGGACGACGACTTCATCGGCCGGAAGTACTACGACGACCGGGCCGGGAGCACGTCCGGAACTGACGAAGTTCGAACCGAGACAGACCGTCTGTAGCCGCTGGGCTGTGGTGTCGGGTGCTGTCCGCACTCAGTTCGCTGGCGTCGATTCGTTGAGCCACGTCGGCCGCTGCACTGTCGTCTCGCCGATGTCCTCGTACCAGAAGCTGTATTCGACAATGCGATCTTCGGTTCGGTACCAGACGCTGAATCGGCGGACGAGGCCGGCAGGCTCGACCAGCAGTTCGACACGAAACTCCGTCAGCTGTTCGGTCGCCGGAATATCGCCGCCGGACCCACGAATCCGGTAGGCTCGGCTGCCGTCCCGCGTGACGACGGTCGTGGTACTCTGGTTGACCACCGCGTAGCGGTTCAGGTAGAATGCTGTCCGGTAGGCGTACTTGTCTCGGCTGAACTGCACCTCACCGCGCTGGCGTTCAACAGTGCCGTTGTCACGGCGTTCATACCAGTTGGTGCCGTCGGCGTAGGTCGACTGTTCGTACCGCTCGACAGTCGCGTTCGAGTCGGTCGTCATCCTGACCAGTTCGTCGCGGTACCGCGTTGGCGATTCGACGGTCACAGTTTCGGCGCGCCGGACGGAACTGCTGTCGTTCCCGATCCTGAACTCGCTGTAGCGTTCGTTCAGCGTGTATGTAGTGCCGTTGACCGCCTGCCGATGAGCCGCCGCCAAGAGGGCGATGTTTTCGAGCCGGTCGGTAGTCACGCCGGGCGGCGGGTCCAGCGTCGGTACCGTGTCCGACTCCGCCGCAGTCGGAACCGGGGCCGGCGTGACAGTGGGCCGGTCGGCGTTGTCAGCATCGACAAAGGCGTTACAGCCGGCTGTCAGGAGCAGGACAGTCACCGCAGCTGTCGACAGCCAGCGCATATTGACAGTGAGGGAGACACGGTCAAAAGCGCGGCGGCGAGCGCGGGAAGGGTGCGTTTTTTGGCCCCCGGTCCCGGACACCCCGACAATGACTGAGTACGACTACGAGGAGCTGGGGCTTGTCGCCGGCTTGGAGATCCACCAGCAACTCGACACCGCGACGAAACTGTTCTGTGACTGTCCGACGACGACCCGCGAACCCGAGGAGAGCGAGCGCTCCTTTACCCGCTATCTGCACCCGACCAAGAGCGAACTCGGGGAGATAGACGAGGCGGCGCTAGAAGAGAGCATGGTCGACCGCGAATTCGAGTACCTAGCCTATGACACGACCTGCCTCGTCGAGGAGGACGACGAGCCACCCCACCGCGTCGACCGTGAGGCGATGGAGACGACGCTCGAAATCGCCCAGCTACTGGATATGTCCGTCGTCGACCAGGTGAACGTCATGCGGAAAATCGTCGTCGACGGCTCGAACACCACGGGGTTCCAGCGCTCGATGCTGGTCGCCAACGACGGAGCCATCGAGACGAGCGCCGGCCCGGTCGGCATCGAGGACATACTGCTGGAGGAAGAGTCCTGCCAGCGCGTCGAGGAGACCGACGACGGCGTGCGCTTCTCCCTGGACCGCCTGGGCATCCCGCTGGTCGAAATCGGGACCAAGCCGGACATCAGTTCGCCCGAACAGGCCCGCGAGGCCGCCGAGCGTATCGGGATGTTGCTCCGATCGACCGGGAAGGTCAAGCGCGGCCTCGGGACCATCCGCCAGGACGTGAACGTCTCCATCGCCGAGGGCGCGCGCATCGAACTGAAGGGCGTCCAGAGCCTCGACGACATCGACGACCTCGTCCGCAACGAGGTCCGCCGGCAGGTCGAACTGCTGGATATCGCCGAGAAACTCACTGCGCGCGACGCTTCGGTGGGTGAGCCACAGGACGTGACCGACGTGTTCGAGGATACGGACTCAGGCGTTATCGAGGGCGCACTCTCCTCGGGCGGCGAGGTACAGGGCCTCCTGCTTTCGGGCTTTGACGGCCTCGTCGGCCGCGAGATTCAACCCGACCGGCGGCTCGGGACAGAACTGTCCGACCACGCCAAGCGCCACGGCGCGGGCGGCATCTTCCACACCGACGAACTCCCGGCCTACGGCGTCACCGAGGCAGAGGTCGAGGCCCTGCGGGACGCCGTCGGCGCGGGTCCCGAGGACGCCGTCGCCATCGTCGCCGACGACCCAGAAACCGCCGAGCTGGCCATCGACGCCGTTGCCGAGCGAGCCGAAACCGCGCTCGAAGGCGTCCCCGAAGAAACGCGAGATGCGAACGAGGACGCCACGTCGCGGTACCTCCGCCCGCTCCCGGGCGCGGCGCGGATGTACCCCGAGACAGACGTGCCCCCGGTCGAGCCCGACGTAACCGAAGTCGAGACGCCGGAACTGCTCACCGAGAAGGTCGACCGGTACGAAAGCGAGTTCGACCTCGGCTCCGGCCTCGCCGAGCAGGTCGCCTACGGCCAGCGATGGCCGCTGTTCGAGGCGCTGGTCGAGGGTGAGGGTGTCGACCCGACGCTGGCCGCCGGCACGCTGGAGTCGACGCTGACCGAACTCCGTCGCGACGACGTGCCCGTTGAGAACCTCACCGACGAGCACCTTCGAGAGGCGATTCTGCTGGTCGACGGCGGTGACGTGCCCCGAGAGGGCATCGAGGACCTGCTGACGGCGCTCGCCGAGGACCCGTCGCTGACGGCCGAGGAAGCCGTCGAACAGGAGGGACTGGGCGGCGTCGACGAGTCGGAGGTCCGGGACGCCGTTGTCGATGTCGTCGAGCGTCACGAAGACCAGGTCGCTGAGGAGGGAATGGGCGCGTTCTCGGCGCTGATGGGCGAGTGCATGGGCGCACTCCGCGGCAAAGCTGACGGCGATACGGTGAGCGACGTGTTGCGTTCGGAGATACAGAAGCGGGCTTAATTGCTTCGCTCGGGCTGCAAGGAGTCGATATCGACGGCGTTCGAGGTCAGTCCGTTACCGCTTGCCGACAGGTCGTGCTCGAGTGTCGATTCGAGCAGCGGAACGAGAGCCGGCGCGTTCGGCCCGATATCGACGATATCTTCCGACTGGTTGTACTGGACGACACCGGCATCGACCAGCCGCGGAAGGTGGTTGTGATAGAGTGCCGTGTAAATCGTGAGCCGCTCGTCGCGGTACTGTTTAGCCGGTGTTCCGTGTTCGAACTCGGTCACCGTGTCCGCGAGCACAGCCAGTGGAACCGGTGTCGTGTACTGTGACAGCCCGTACAGAAGGTATCGCCGATAGTGCGACGACAGGAGCGACAGTCGGTCGTCCAGCGGAAGCGAGTCGGGAATCTCGGTTTGTTTCGTATTCATTTTGTCTGGTATGGAACTGGATGGGGACAGGTATCGTGTCAGGTTTGGAGTGGTTCGAATGCTATTGGGCCACGGTACGCTCGTGCTCACGGTCGTCGGCAACGTCTCCGGTATCCGCGAGGGCGTTGACACGGTCGACGACGCGGTGGACCGTTCCATCTCGCGTGCAGGGTGCGACGTGCTGGAGGTCTCCGTCAGCGTATTCAGCGA
Source organism: Haloarcula sp. Atlit-7R (assembly GCF_003666065.1). NCBI lineage: Archaea > Methanobacteriati > Methanobacteriota > Halobacteria > Halobacteriales > Haloarculaceae > Haloarcula > Haloarcula sp. Atlit-7R. Next base: position 370,237 of record NZ_QXIK01000001.1, read on the forward strand.
GGGCAAGCGTCGGCAGCGTGATGACATTGACCGACTCGTCGGAAACCATGTTCGTCACCGGGTGCTGCCAGTCGAAGGCGTCAAGCGAGGCATCGGAGTCGCGCTCCCACTGTTCGAACATCGAAAGGCGCTCCAGCAGGTGTCGGCCCTCCGCAGTCCGCTGTGCGAGTCGTGGTTCGATCCGGCGTCCCCAGATCAGTATCGACAGGTCCTCGATACGGCCAGCGCTTTCGAGAGCCTGTAACCGGTCGAGCACGTAGTGCTGGTGTTGTCTTGCGTCTTCCGGACACAGGGACCGGAAGAACAGTTCGACGCGAACAGGATTGACAGTGGAATCCATAGTGAGGTGGTGCGTATCCTGTGGATCGCTACAGCGGTAACTGTCCTAAGTACTCTCTCTAGGCCCCTAGAATAAATCGGAGCAAACCCGAACCATGGCTGATATATCCGGGCCACTCGATTAGTAGTTAGTATATGAATATGTGGTACTTTCTCTGTCAGGTCGGAATTCAGTTACGGCTTTTCGTAGCCCGATAGACCGTTATTCGAGATGTATTCATCGCGTGCATGTGTTCGGAAGAAATATTAACAATCTAACTAGACACCGGGCGTTAAGTAGCTCGCCGCTACAGTTGATGCATGGTTCCAAGTGTCGTGGATGGCCACGATATCCCTGCCCTGTACGGGCCAGCCATCGATACACTGCCGCTCATGTTTGCGATTGTAGATTCGTCCGGGGTGATCCTCTCGACGAACGAGACGTGGCACGAGTTTGGTCGGGCAAACGGAACAGGGCTGACGCCGAGTACGCTCGGCAGGAACTATCTCGACGTTGCTGACACGGCCGACGATACGACCGGGCAACAGGCGGCGGACGGCATCAGGGCCGTCCTCGCTGGCGAGCAGGCCTCGTTCGAACTTGAATACCCGTGTCACACTGAGTCGGCGAAACGGTGGTTCCGGTTGTACGCCGCTCCGTTCACTATCGACGGTGCGACGTTTGCGTCCATCGCACATATCGACATCACAGCCCGGAAACAGCGGGAGTTGGCCCTCGAATCGGCCTACGAGGTCTGTACCGACTCGGACCGGACGTTCACTGACCAGCTCGACGCGCTGTTAGAACTCGGCTGTGAAACGCTCGGTTCGCCGTTCGGGACCCTCTCCCGGGTCCACGGCGACGAGTACGTGTTCGAAGCAGTCACTACACCGTCGTCTGCCGACCTCGAAGCCGGCAGAACAACCAGCATCGAGACACTCCCGAACTGCAGACACGTCGTCGAACACCGCGAACCGCTCGCTATCGGCGATGTTGCAGCGGACGCCCCGGCGCTCGCTGACTCGGAGTGGGGCATTGAGAACTACATTGGCGCGCCCGTCGTCGTTGACGGGGCCGTGTACGGGACGTTCTGCTTTTACGGACTGGAGCCGCGCGCGGCGCCGTACACGCAGTGGGACCTGACGTTCGTCCGGTTGCTCTCCGACTGGGCGGGCTACGAACTCGAACGACAGCGCCACACGGAACAGCGCGATGCATTGAACATCGCCCTTCCGGACCCCAGTTACATTATCGACGCGGAGGGGCGATTTCTCGACTGTCTGACCGACCCCGAGACGATGCTGAAGGTAGATGAGACGGACACGCTTGTCGGCCAGACGCTACACGAGTTTCTTCCCCGCGACACCGCTGATTCGCTACTGGCGACTGTTCGTGTAGCCCTGCGGACCGGGTCGTTTCAGTCCGTGGAGTACAGACTGCAGACTCCCGGTGACAAGCGATGGTTCGAAGCGCGGGTTGCACCGCTGCAAAGTCGCGCGTACGACCTCGATACTGTCATCTTCGTCGCTCGGGACATCACCGCTCACAAAGACCGCGAGGCCGAACTCGAACGCCAGCGTGACGAACTCAGACAGGCACAGCGGCTCAACGTACTGGGTCGAGAAATTGCGAAAGCGCTACAGGACACACAGACGCGCGAGGAGATCGAATCGGCGGTGTGTGCACACCTCACTGAATCAGACCTGTACCAAGCCGTGTGGGCCGGAAGCCGCGGGAGTGCAACCCAGATAACACTGGGTGCCGCCGCTGGGATTGCCACGGCGACGCCGGAGCAGATTTCGCCCGGCGAGCACAGTCTTGCCATAGATGCTATCGAGACCGGTGAGGTACAGGTCGTTGCGGACATCGCCGACGTGTCGACCCAGTCGGACACCGAGATGGACCGCCCGCTAATCGCAGCCCACTGCTCCGTCGCGGCAGTTCCCCTGACAACTGGCCAGACCACGTACGGCGTCCTGATGGTGTACGCATCGACCGACACCACGATTGGCTGTCGTGAGTCGGACATCCTTGGCGATCTGGGGCGGCTTATCGCACTGTCCATCCAGCGCGTCCACAGTCAGCAGTCGCTGCAGTCGGCGACGACCGTCGAGCTAGAGTTCCTGACGCCAGATTCCGACGACATCTTCGCCAGCCTCTCCGCGATGCTTGACTGTTCGTTCACACTCGAACGGCGCGTCCCGACCAGTTCCGGACGCAGCCTCCACTACGTTCGCGTCAGCGGGGTCGGCACTGACCAGGTGAGCCAGGCGCTCACTGGGCTGCCGTCGGTCGAATCCTGTGCCGTCGTCGAGACTGCGTCGGAGAACCGAGCGCCCCTGCTTGAAGTCACGCTCGACAAGATATCCACATCGCCGCTTGACACTCTCATAGATTACGGCGGGGCGGTGCGGCAGGCCGTGGCGGCGGACGGCGACCTGCAGTTCACAGCAGAGATGGCACCGGATATCAACGTCCGCGCCGTCGTTGAAGCGGTCCAAGAGGTAACGCCCGGGACGGAGCTCCGGAGCAAGCAGTACGTCGACCAGCCGGTCTCGACGGTGACGGACTTCCGGACACGGATACGCGACCGGCTGACGCCAAAACAGGCCGCCGCGCTCAAAACCGCCTACGCACGCGGCTACTACGACTGGCCGCGAGGGAGCGCCGCGGAGGAACTGGCCGAGACGCTCGACATCTCTGCGCCGACCCTGCACTACCGGTTGCGGAAAGCCCACGGCGCCGTCATCGGGGCGCTGTTTGACTCCGGAAGCGGCCCCGAGACACTCGACTGAAGATTAGTCGTCTTCGGCACGCTCGATTCGCTGCCGGGCCTGCCGAAACAGGCCCCGGAGCGTCTTCGTCTCCCGACCGGTCGGTTGCGCACGCCCGAGTACCCGACGGAACAGCCGGCGGGCCTTGTGCTGTTTTTCTCTGGGGTGGCCGATAGCCCGCAGGAACCGGTCGAACTCCTCGTGTAGTCCCTCGACGGCCGGCGTCTCGGCGAGGGTGTGCAGTTCCTCGGGGTGCTGGTTCGCGTCGACAGTCAGTTCGCGGAGTTCGTAGAGAACGATGGTGGCCGCCTGCCCGAGGTTCAACACCGGATACGACGCGCTGGCCGGGATAGAGCAGATAACATCCAGCTGTGCGAGTTCGTCGTTGGAGAGTCCGACACGCTCGCGACCGAAGACGACACAGATGTCTCCTTCGACATCCCGGAGCGAGTCAGCCAAGTCGGCCGGGGTCGTCGCCGGATACCGGACGTGGTTGGCCGGGTCCTCGTTCGTCGTCGCCGTGCAGGCGACAGTGTGGTAGTTCTCGACGATGTCGTCAAACGTCACTGTCCGGGCGTTCGGCAGAATGTCGTCACGGGCTTGCCCGGCGAAGCCGTACGCCTCGCCGTCCGGGTCTAGCTCCGGCGGGTCAACGAGCAACAGCTCTGAGAGGCCGAAGTTCTTCATCGAGCGGGCGATAGTGCCGACGTTGCCCGGCGTCTCCGCGTCGACGACAGCGACAGATATCATACGTCCAGGTCGCTGAGGTCCATGTCGATTGTGTCGAGGTCCGCTTCGTCCATCTGCTTGACCTCCTCTTCGAGCCCCGGAATCGCTTCGTCCCTGTCGGGGGCCTCCGGCAGCGCTGTCGGCTCTTCATCGACGTGTTCGAGGCCGACGTACCCCTCCGGGGCGCGATTCCCGTCGAGGAACCACTCGTGGAAGGCCGAGGCCAGCTCAGTATCGCCGGCGTAGGTCTCGCCACCCGCCTCGCGGAACCAGTAGATGAAGTCTGTCTCGTGGTCCGAGCAGACAACCACCTCGCCCATCGGCTCGCCGTAAATCGCGTCCGCGACGTTGCACTGTTCGATGTCTTCGTCACCGTGAATCAGCCAGCAGGCGTCACAGGGGTCGACGACCCGTTCTGCGAGCACCAGCAACCGTTGTCGGGTCTCCGGTTCCATCGTCTTGAGCGGCCGGACCCGTCCGTCCGACCCGAGCACGTCCTCGTCGAAACGCCAGCCCCGAAGCCCGATATTGACTTTGCCCATATCTCAAGATGGGAGAGTCCCAGACTAAAAGAGCGCGATGTGTCGGACGAACAGTGCCGGCCCGTCCGCGCTCCATCGTAGCCCCGGGGTGTGAGACGGGTGCCCGAACCGGTTACACGCTGTGGTGACTCGAAACGTAGACAGTTCTAGGTAAATTTAACATAATTATTCGACCTAGCATTCGCAATCGGCGTCCAAATCAGGCAAAAGTATCAAGCCCGCCCAAACATTTATACGTGATTGGCTTTTCTCCGTAAAAGAACACATGGAACGGCCGACGCGCCAGCGGGATTCTGAACAGGAGGAACGCGAGGAGGAGTCCGAGAGCACGGGCCAGCAGACCTGCCCAGAGTGTGAGTCGGAGTCCATATCTAGCGACGGCGGTGGAGAGCTCGTCTGCGAGGACTGTGGCCTGGTCATCGAAGACGAGAACATCGACCGCGGGCCGGAGTGGCGGGCATTCAATCACTCTGAACGCCAGTCCAAGTCACGCGTCGGAGCCCCCACGACCCAGACGATGCACGATAAGGGGCTGACCACACAGATCGACTGGAAGGACAAGGACGCCTACGGTCGGTCGCTCTCCTCGGAGAAGCGGAGCCAGATGCACCGCCTCCGGAAGTGGCAGGAACGCATCCGGACCAAAGACGCCGGCGAGCGGAACCTGCAGTTCGCGCTGTCGGAAATCGACCGAATGGCCAGCGCACTCGGCGTTCCTCGCTCGGTTCGGGAGGTCGCTTCGGTCATCTACCGGCGCGCGCTCAACGAGGACCTCATCCGCGGACGCTCCATCGAGGGCGTCGCCACCGCCTGCCTGTACGCGGCCTGTCGTCAGGAAGGCATCCCACGCAGCTTAGAAGAGGTGTCGGACGTTTCCCGGGTCGAGCAGAAGGAGATCGGGAGGACCTATCGGTACGTTGCCCAGGAGCTCGAACTGAAGATGGAGCCGGTCGACCCCAAGCAGTACGTCCCGCGGTTTGCGTCCGAGCTGGAACTCTCAGAGGAGGTCCAGTCGAAGGCCAACGAAATCATCGACACTACCGCCGAGCAGGGCCTGCTCTCGGGGAAATCACCTACCGGCTACGCTGCTGCGGCCATCTACGCCGCCTCGCTGCTCTGTAACGAGAAGAAGACCCAGCGCGAGGTCGCCGACGTGGCCCAGGTGACGGAGGTCACCATCCGGAACCGGTATCAGGAGCAGATCGAAGCGATGGGCATCCACTGACTGGCCGCGCTCTGTTCACTCGATGGTCTCGCTGTCCGCTGTTCACGTACGGTACTGCCAGCTGTAGCACGGCACAGGCAGTCGGTACAGTAGCACGGAACGTGTAGAGCTATCTGTCTGGGCAGCGAACTGTCGGTATGCCTGTTTCCCCCTCGCAGAAACGGATCGCACTCCTCGTCATCGGGCTGGTGATCCTCTTTGCACCCGCGCTGTTTGTCCTCGCGACACTTGAGTTTCTCATCCTGTCGGGCAACCTCGCGCTCAGCGATATTTCGCTCCTCGAATTCGTCGAGTTGTATCTTATCGACCTCGTGCTGTTCGTCCTGCTCGGGTACGGCGTCTACCGGCTGACGTTCTGGCTGATCCAAGACCGGCTTCCAGACGCACTTGCTACCGTAGACGAGACCGAGGTCGCCGGCGCGACTGACGACACAGAGACCAGCGGGACCGTCAGTGAGGAGCAATCCTGACTGGCACCCACTCTGAGGCGCTACAACGACGTAGAGTGACTCTCTCGCAGAACGAGGACCACACAACCCCGTCGGCGTTCGCATTTTCGGGAGCCGTTTACCGCACACGCCTCCCGGGTTCTCCGTGCGTGTCTTTCAGAGTGGTCGCTCTCGCTAGTCTCCCGCAACCGCTGTCGGCTCCTCGGCAGTCTCACCGACTGAGCCGAGATCAATCATCGCCAGCAAGGCAATGACGCCGAAGCCGACTTTGGTTACCACGTCAAGGTAGACGATCACGAGCGTCGCAGTCTCGACGTCCATTAGCCCCAGTCCCGCCGCACCGAGCAGCCACACAACTGGGTACACCAGCCAGAGAACGACGACGAAGTTCCGGAGCGTGCGGTACAGGCTGATCTCGATGTCGGACAGAGTCGACTTCGCAGCCACCGCGATGTTGCCATAGAGCAGGTAGATGACGCCACCGAACAGCGCTGCGCCGACCGCGAACAGCAGGTAGCTCACTGGCGACGCAGTGATGGCACCGGCAAAGCCGAAGACGATAGTCAACGCCTGCAGGACGACGAGTTTCACCGTGTCCTGCCGGCTCGCGCCAGCGAGCAGTGCCAGGAACCAGACGTTGAGCGGCGTCGTCAATAGCCAGTCGACATAACGGATCACGTACACCGTATGGCCACCACTCTGTATCGACCCGAAGCCAAGCGCCATCAGCGCGTAGGCGACGATGGCGATACCCGGGATTGCGATCAACAGCAGGTACCGCTTCCGTGTCTCTTCTGGGACGAGCGTGTAGCCGTACGCCAGCACCGCCGTCCCGAGCAGTTCACCCAGTAGTCCCAGTGTGAACCAGGTCGTTATCGTTGCCATTGTTAGTCGTCCCCCACTGCGGCCGTGCTATCAGAACCCGTCCCGGCGGAGCTCTCGACGGTAAAGCGGTCCAGTAGCGATTCGAGGTCGTCAGCCCGCTGTCGGAGCTCTGTCGCGGAGTCTGACACTTCGTCGATGGACGCGGACTGGTCCTGTGCGGCACCGGCCACGGTGTCGGCCTCCGTCGCCGTCTGCTGACTGATCGTCGTCAGGTCGTCGATGGTCCCCATCACGTCCTGTGCAGTCCGGGCCTGCTCCTCGGTCGCCCGGTCGATCTCCTGAATGCCGGTGTCGACCTCCTCGGTGTACTCGACGATGGTCTCCAGCGCGTCGACGGTCTCCTCGACCGTCGAGACGCCTTCGGTGATCCGGGCACTGGTCGACTCCATCGTCTCGACGGTGTCGCCGGCCTGCTCCTGAATGCCCTCGATGCGCTGTTCGATGTCGGCGGCGGCCTCTTTGGTCTCCTCAGCGAGGCCCTTGATCTCGTCCGCGACGACGGCGAACCCGTCGCCGTCTCCGTCAGCGTGGGCGGCCTCGATGGAGGCGTTCAGCGCGAGCATGTTCGTCTGCTCGACAATGCTTGTGATGACGCCGACGATTTCGCCGATCTCGTCGAGCTCCTCGTCAAGCGCGTTGATCTCCGCGACGGTCTCGCCGGTCTCGTCCTCGATGGCACTCATCTCCGAGATAGCTTCCTGTGCGGCTTCGCGGCCGTCCTCGCCGACCTCTGCGGCCGACTGGGACGTGTCGGCGACCTGCTGAGCAGAGGAGGCGACTTGCTGTGCGGTCGCCGAGAGATTCTGCATCTCGGCAGCCGCCGATTCGAGGCCTTCGTTTTGCTCGGTCGTGCCCTCGAAAATCTCGTTTATCGACTTCGACACCTGCTTGCTGGCCTGGTCAACTCGTTCCGCGTTCGAGTTGACGCGGTCGCTAGACTGGATGACGTTGGCCGCGAACGCCTTCATGTCCGCGATGGTGTCTTCGAGCGCATCCAGCGTGGTGTTGATATCCTCACCGACCTCGGCCATCGCCTCGTTCATGCTGTCGGTGTCCACCCGCGCGGTGAGGTCGCCATCGGCGGCGGCCTCCAGCGCGTCGCTGTACTGCTGGGCCTTGAGTTCGAGGTGGCCGGTCAGCGCCTCCATCTCGTTGCGCTCGGATTCGACTTCCTCGCGGGCCGCCTGTGCTTGCTCTTTGGCCTCTTCGGCCTCCTGCCGGGCAGTTTCGGCCTCGGAAATCTGCGTTCGGAGGTTCGTCCGCATGTTGTCGAAGGCCGTGTACAGCGTTCCGAACTCGTCTTCGCGCGACGTATCGAGGTCGACGTCAAGCTCACCATCGGCCATCGATTCGGCCTTCACCGAAAGCCGCCGTAACGACGCAATCGTGTTTCCACCGATCGTGACCCCGATGAGCCCGAGGTTGACGACAGCGAGTAGTATGAGCGCGATGAGGTCGGAGTTGATCTGATCGCTCAGCGCGTAGGCGACCTCCGGGTCGGAGTGGACCATGACGACCCAGTCCTTCGATTCGAGGCGGTTCAGCCCCATCAACATACGGTCTGTTTCGTGGAAGGCGCTCTCGCCGGGTTCAAGTGTCCCCAGCGGGTTCGACTCCATCTGTGAAATCGGTGCTGTCGACCCGATCATCGAGATGTTGGGGTGGGAAACGAACTCGCCCTCGGTGTTGACGACCGTGGTAAATGACCCATCGCGCTGGTTCGATATCTGATCGGCCTTCTCTCGGAGGTCGATCATATACACGAGCGCCCTGTCATCGTCTCCGGGAACGGGCGAAACGACAGCAACTATCGGATGGTCGACGACCGAGACAGAGAACGGCTCTGTCACGTGGGTATCATCGGCGTCGTTGAACTGTGGCGGGTCCGTCGCGAACGGAGCCCCCTGCTCGGCAGCGTTGACCCCGACGAAGTCCTGATTCGAACTGGCGCGAATCTCGTTTGTCTCGGTGTCGAAGTAGTGCACTGCAACGACACCGGGTGGCAGTTCCTCGTTGGACCGTAGCTCCTCCAGTCGTTGCTGTTTCTCCGTGGCCGTTCCGTCAGTGAACACGGGAAGTCGTGACACCGACCGGACATTCCGGCGCGATGTTGTCAACCATTCGTCCAATTGTTCGGCTTGCGTCTCTGACAGCGCCGTAATGTCGTCTGCCACGTCTTCCTCGAGAGTGGCGGACGCCTGCACGCTTGTCAGGACCCCAACAGCGATAATGACAATTATCGCAAATGAAAGTGCCAGCCCGAGTCTGGCAGCGTAACTGCCAGCAATAAAACTCGGGAGCGGCGAGTCCCTATCTGGTTCCATCATCCAATGCTATGCAAACATCCTAATAAAGGGTTGGTGCGCAATTTTCACCGTTGATAAACGACATGGCCAACTGTGGTAATCCGTCGCCCCGGCACAGCTAACGGTGTAAGATCTGGCGTTTGGATAGTGTACACTGCAGTTACCGGACTGAGCACCGACCTGACCCGTTCGCTGTCGGCGATGTCGCATCCCGGCCCGCGATGTGCAGAGAACCGGAGTTGAACTCACCCAGGCTGTGGGGAAAGGTTTTCCCGGTACCACCAGACGCATACGCCAATGCGTGCTGTACGATTCCACGAATACGGCCCGACAGACGTACTCCGTGTCGACGACGTCGAACGACCCACACCGGGTCCGGAGGAGGTCCTGCTCGAAGTCGAGGCGGCGGCGGTCAATCCGGTCGATACGTACTTCCGGACAGGCGATTACGAACCCGGCGAACTGCCCTGGGTCCCCGGCTCCGACTGCGCCGGGACCGTCGCCGCGACCGGCGAGGGCGTGGCTGACTTCGCCGAGGGCGACCGGGCGTTTGCCACCGGGCTGGGCAACTGGCTCCAGGGGACCTGCGCGGAGTACGCCACCGTCCCCGAGTCGCATCTGGCGCGGCTCCCCGAGGGCGTCTCCGCCGAGGCGGGCGCAGCCGTCGCGCTCGTCGGCGTCACCGCCTGGCAGACCCTCGTCGCAGCCTGTTCGCTGGAGCCAGCCGAGCGAGCGCTGGTTCACGGCGGGAGCGGCGGCGTCGGCCACGTCGCGGTCCAACTGGCCGCGGCGAACGGAGCGCAGGTGACGACGACAGCGTCGCCGGACTACCACGACCGGCTGGCCGACCTCGGCGCGGACGACGTGTTCGATTACCGCCGTGACGACCTCAGCGACGCCGTGGTCGAGGCCGGCGCGCCGGACGTGATTCTCGACCACCGGCTCGACGACTACCTCGCGTTCGACGCAGAGGTGGCCACACAGGGCGCTCGCATCGCCGCCATCGGGAACACCGACCTCGCGGCGACGTTCGAGAACGTCCCGCGCTGCCGGGCGAAGGCCCTCAGCGTCCACCACGTCTCGATGTTCAACACGCCCGAGTTCGGCGCGGTACTGGACCGGCTAGCGACCCTCATGGCCGACGGCGACCTGTCGCCGGTCGTCGCCCGCCGCTACGACCTAGACGAAGTGGCGGCCGCCCACGACGACGTACTGAACGACAGTTTCCTCGGCAAACTCGTCGTCACGCCGTAGCCGAGCGGCCGCTGGTGCTCGCGAAACCGGACCCGGTGCCTCGCGGACGGAGATTTATTTCCCTGCTAGCCGTTGTCACATACATGTCAGCCGATTTTGACTTCGGCGGCGAGGTAGCGCTAATCACGGGCGTCGGCGGAGCGCTGGGGAGCGCGGTCGCGGACGCCTTCCTCGACGCCGGCGCGACCGTCTGTGGCAGCGACATCATCGAACCGAACACCGAGGACTTCCTGCTGGCCGAACCCGAGCGCGTCGACTTCTACCAGGCGGATTTCAGCGACGAGGCCGACGTGGCCGAGACGGTCGAGGCGGTCGTCGACGAACACGGACGGCTCGACTACCTGCTGAACGTCGCCGGCACCTGGCGCGGCGGCACGCCGATTCACGAGACGGACCTCGACACGTTCGATTTCCTGTTCGACGTGAACCTCAAGACGATGTTCCTGGCGTCGAAACACGCGATTCCGCACCTGCGGGACACAGAAGGCGCGATTGTCTCCGTGTCTGCGCGAACGTCACTTGAGGGTGGTGAGGGCGACGGCATCTACCGGGCGACGAAGGCCGGCATCCGACTCCTGACCGAGACTATCGCGGAAGAGAACCTCGGATCCGTCCGGGCTAACGCTGTCATGCCGAGCGTCATCGATACCCCGATGAACCGCGAGATGATGCCCGACGCCGACACCGAGTCGTGGGTCGACCCGAGAGACATCGCAGCGGTGATACTGTTTCTCTGTTCGGACGCCGCAACCGTGACGAGCGGCGCAGCGGTTCCGGTGTACGGCGAGGTCTGACCCGCAATCGGTTCGGGCCAGCCCTTCATATCGCACGGTCACACACCCGAAAAACAGTCAAAAATCAACAAGACGGCTCGCCAAGTTGCTGCCACGCAGTTTCTGAAGGCGTGTTTCAATCCAGACACTATCGGCCCGTATCGCGAACTGGAATCACGGTGGTTTTTATACCCCAACATAATATGCCGCATCACAATGAGTGACAGAGAAACGTGGGCCTCACGGCTCGGGTTCCTTCTCGCAGCGATCGGTAGCGCAGTCGGTCTCGGAAACATCTGGCAGTTCCCGTTCAAGACCGCGACAAACGGTGGCGCAGTGTTCCTCGTTTTCTACCTCGTCGCCGTGTTGCTCATCGGCTTCCCGGCAATGTTAGCAGAGTTCATCATCGGACGGCGAACGAACCGTAATGCCGTCGACGCGTTCGCTGAACTCGGATTCAAGCAGTGGCGGGTCGTCGGTGGCCTGGGCGTCTTCACGGGGTTCTGGATTCTCTCGTATTACAACGTCGTCGGCGGATGGGTCATGCGGTATATTCTCGGTAGCGCAACGGGCGCATACTTCGGAAACTCCGCAGAGTACTTCGGAGCCATCTCCAGTGGCCCGGAAGCCGTCGTCGGACAGGCGCTGTTCCTGCTCATCTGTGTCGGCATCGTCGCAGTGGGTGTTGAGGACGGGATCGAGAAGGCGACGAAGGTGATGGTCCCCAGCATCGTTCTCCTCATGCTCGGGATGGCGGCCTGGGTCACCACCCTCGAGGGAGCGGGGGCTGGCTACAGCTACTTCCTCTCCCCGGACTTCTCCACGCTGGCAGCGAACGCTGGCGACCTGATTCCGTTCGCAGTGGGTCAGGCGTTTTTCACCCTCTCGCTGGGGATGGCAGCCATGATTACGTACTCCTCGTACATCGGTGACGACGAGAGTCTCCCGGTCGATGGTGGAATCATCGTCGTGACGAACACGCTCGTCGGTGTGCTGGCGGGGCTGGTCGTGTTCCCGATTCTCTTCGCCATCGGCATCAGTCCCGACACCAGCGGCCCGTCAGCTATCTTCGTCGCGATGGCATCGGCGTTCCCACAGCTCCCGGGAGGACGGCTCCTCGGTGTCGTCTTCTTCGGTGTCGTCCTCATCGCCGCAATCTCCTCTGCCATTAGCCTGCTCGAAGTTGCAGTCTCCTACGGCGTCGACAACACGCCTTACTCGCGGGTGTCGCTGTCGGCGATGCTCGGGGCCGTGCTGTTCGTGCTCGGATTCCCGTCAGCCTGGGACCTGGCGTGGTTCGGCTGGTTCGACACGCTCGCGTACAAGCTGTTCCTCCCGCTGTCAGTGCTGCTTATCCTCGTGTTCGTCGGCTGGGTGCTCTCCTCGAACGCGGTTGCCGAGCTCCGACAGGGGACGGGTGGGCTCCGGGCGTTCGGCCCGGCTTGGCTCTGGATGGTCCGGACAGTAGTCATCCTCGGTGTCATCCTGACGCTGGGCCTCGGACTACAGACGCTCCTCCTCGCTGAGGACCCCGCAATCATCCCGCCGATATAACCGACGTACGACATCGGTTTCCCGCAGACATTCTTCGCGACGGTCTGTAGTGACCGCCCAGTGTGTGGTCGTCGCAGTGACAGTAGCCCATCAGAAGGCCAGCCATCTTTTCACGGGATGGTGCGACTCTCACGAATCGTCTGGGCGGTTGCCAGCAGGCATACGACACCCAGAGTATATGTCAGTCCGATTCGAACCCGCACGGTTCGTCCGTAATCCCCAGACTGTCCGACACAGTGTCAGCCTCGTCGGTAGTACCCGAGAGCAGTGCGTGGATGTCGACCGACTCGCTGCCGAGCACCACGAACCCAGTGAAGATAGTCAGGAAACCCGCCACTGCGGTCGGGGTGATCGCCTCGCCAAGCAAGGCCCACCCGCCGAGCGTCGACACGACGGGGACCACGTAGAAGATGAGGTTGGCCTGGATTGCACCGGTGACATCGAGCAGGCCGAAGTAGGCGATGTAGGCGATTGCGCCGGCGAAGATGCCGACGTACAGCAGGGCCGCAATCGCGGTCGGCGACCAGACCGCCGTGGCTGCCGATTCGCCCATACCGATGCTCAGCGCGTGACAGAGCGCGGCGGCGACAGGGAGCGCCCACGCGGTCCGGACCGTACTCGACAGGCCGCCGTCGGACCACCGAATGAGAACGCTCCCCAGCGCCGCACTGGTCGCGCCAGCGAACAGGATGAGCTTGCCGATGCCCCCGCTCAGGAGCATCGCCGGGTCGGGACTGACGACGAGACCGACGCCGAGCAGGCCGATAACCATGCCGAGACCGCCGCGGGCAGAGAGGCGTTCGTCGGAGAGCAGGAGAGCGGCGAATACTGGCGTCAGTATCGGGTTGAGGCTGAAGATGATAGCGGCAACCGCGCTGGTGGCGGACTGCTGGCCCACGAATATCAGCGCGTTCGCGAGGCCGAGCGCGAACAGGCCCGTCGAGAGAATCCCCAGCACGTCGCCGCGGGTCCGTGGGAGCAGTTCGTCCCGGGACCGCGTCACGACAACGTAGCCGAGGAGCACGACGGCGGCGATATCGAACCGCAGGGCGACGAACAGAAGCGGCGGGAGGTACGACAGCCCGGCCTTCGCGCCGACGAAGGTCCCGCCAAGCAGGACACTGGCAACGGCAGCGAGGGCGAACGTCCGGCGCGAAATCATGCCACCACCTCGTATGTGTTTTCTGAAATAACTGCACAGCCGACAGAGAGAACACGGGGAGAGACCTGAGTCATCGTACTCTATAGTATGATATCCGGACGTATAGTTCCGTTTAGAAAATATTACATGACGCGAAACAGCTGAATACCCGTGGCTGATATTCACGGTATGAAATTATTTCATAGTACGAAAGCGCTTTAGCACGGAACCCCCAACGCGGCGGTATGGAATCGGCGCTCGAAGAGATCGAGTTCCTCGCGCTCTCGTCGAATCGGGTCGAGGTGTTACGGCTTCTGGCAGCAGGGCCTCACTCGCGCGGGGACCTAGCGGCCGAAACCGGTGCGTCACAGGCGACGCTCGGGCGTATCATCGCCGACTTCGAAGAGCGGTCGTGGATTCGCCGAACGGGGGGCGAGTACGTCGCCACGGCGACGGGGCGCATCGTCGCTGACGGATTCACCGACCTGCTTGACAGCCTCGAAACCGAGCAGCGACTGCGCGACATCGTCCAATATCTGCCCACCGATGCGATGGACTTCGACCTGCGACACCTGGCCGACGCGACGATAACTGTCCCGAGCCAGACGCGCCCGAACGCGCCGGTCCAGCGACTCCTTGACCTGCTTCGGGACGCCGAGGAGGTCCGGACGTTCTCCCATGCGTTCAATGACCAGGCGATCCGAGTCGTTCAGGATCGAGCCACCGCCGGCGAACAGCGGTTCTCGGGCGTGTTCTCGCCCAGCGCCATAGACGCACTGGCAGCAGACGACCGGCTCCGGAGTCGGTTCGAATCGCTGCGTTCCGAACCGAACGCGTCGGTCCGGGTACGAAACGACGGTGTGCCACTCGCGGTGATGATCGCCGACGACGTTGTGCATCTGCTGTTGCGGGACGACAACGGCGTGCTACAGGCGTCGGTCGATACGACCGCGCCGGCCGTCCGCGAGTGGGCGATCGAGACGTTCGACACGTACTGGACGTCCGCGGAGCCGCTCTCGGACGAGTGGTCGCTGTAGCTACTGTTTCTGGTCGTCAGAGCCGTGTGAGAATCAGTCGAGTCGCTACCGGACCAGATACGGGTCGTCGTTCGGCAGGAACCGGCCGAGGTCCGCCTCGCGCCGATAGTCGGTCTGCAGCAGCGCAGTCAGCGCGTCGACGAGGGCATCCTCGTCGTCATCGGTCCACTCTGCTGGCTCCTTGATGGGGTAGACGAGCCAGCCGCTGCCGAGTACCTCGGTCCCGTGCAGCGCGTCCATGTCGATTGATTCGGTCGGCTCGGCTGTCGTGTTGGCGAACACGTGCCGCGTGGCGCGCTCGCCGACGGGCAGGAGCACGTGCGCGGTGATAGCCCGAAGTTCCGTGTCGAACAGCGGTTCCTGGGCCTCGTAGTCAGCGTCCGTCGGCGGCTCGCCGCCGCACATGTACAGATACGACAGGTACGTCTTCTCGACGGTCGGCGGAGTGCCGACTTCGGCGAGCAGTCCGGCCTCGACGAGCGCCCGCTGGAGGCGTTCGCCCGCGGGATTGTCGGTAAAGGGGATGCCGGACGTTTCGCCACCGTGGACGCCGGGGTGGTCGCCGATGACGTGGAAGTGGGCATTGGCATCGCCGTACCCCGGTACAAACGGCTCACACGGGGCGTCGAAGCCGAAGGGGTTGTGCTGGCGGGCCGTGACGTTCTTCACGCGCGATAGCAGCAGGTCGCCGCTCAAAACTCCGCCGGTTTCGGCCACCGAATACGGGAAATAATGGTTAAGTTTGATAACGCTTTTCTCGGATGCCCGCAAGGAGTCGGATATGCTCCGGTCCGGGAGAAGTGATGTGGCGTGAGCCACGACGACCGTGTCGAGGACCTTCGAGAACGAAAAGCCGAGGCCAAGCGGGGCGGTGGCGAAGAACGAATCGAGGCCCAACACGACCGCGGGAAACTCACCGCGCGTGAGCGCATCGACTACTTCCTCGACGACGACACCTTCGTGGAAATCGACTCGCTCCGTGAACACCGCTCGACGAACTTCGACATGGCCGACAAGAAAGTACCGGGAGACGGCGTCGTCGTCGGCTACGGCAAGGTCGACGGTCGACAGGTGTACGTCTTCGCCCACGACTTCACCGTCTTCGGGGGCTCGCTGGGCGAGGCCTTCGCACAGAAGGTCTGTAAGGTGATGGACAAGGCCATCGAGACAGGCGCGCCCATCATCGGCCTGAACGACTCCGCCGGCGCGCGGATTCAGGAGGGCATCGACTCGCTGGCGGGCTACGCCGACATCTTCCACCGCAATCAGCAGGCCAGCGGTGTCGTCCCGCAGATTTCGGCCATCATGGGGCCGTGTGCCGGCGGCGCGGTGTACTCCCCCTCCATCACGGACTTCGTCTACATGGTCGAGGAGACCAGCCACATGTTCATCACCGGGCCGGACGTCATCGAGACGGTGACCGGCGAGGAGGTCGGCTTCGACGAACTCGGCGGCGCGAAGACCCACGCCTCCGAGTCCGGGGTGGCCCACTTCACGGCCGCCGACGAGAAGGACGCGATGGACGACATCCGCTACCTCCTCTCGTTCCTGCCACAGAACAACGTCGAGGACCCGCCCCGCGTCGAGCCCTGGGACGACCCCGAGCGACGAGACGAGGGGCTGAAAACCGCGGTGCCGGACGCCCCCCAGAAGCCCTACGACATGACGGACGTGGTCGGGCGCATCGTCGACGAGGACTCCTTCTTCGAGGTCGCCGAGGACTTCGCGCGCAACATCGTCATCGGGTTCGCCCGCATGGACGGCCACAGCGTCGGCGTCGTCGGCAACCAGCCGCGGGTCAACGCCGGCACGCTCGACATCGACGCCTCGCGGAAGGGCGCGCGCTTCGTCCGCTTCTGTGACGCGTTCAACATCCCGATTCTCACGTTCGTCGACGTGCCCGGGTTCATGCCCGGCAAGGACCAGGAGACCAACGCCATCATCAACCACGGCGCGAAGCTCCTGTACGCCTACTCCGAGGCCACCGTCCCGCTGGTGACCGTCATCACGCGGAAGGCGTACGGCGGGGCCTACGACGTGATGGCGTCGAAGCACATCGGCGCGGACATGAACTACGCCTGGCCGACCGCCGAGATCGCCGTGATGGGGCCACAGGGCGCGGTGAACGTCCTCTACGACGACGAACTCGAAGACGCCGACGACGTGGAAGCCCGCCGCCAGCAACTCATCGACGAGTACCGCGACGCCTTCGCGAACCCCTACACGGCGGCCGAGCGCGGCTTCGTCGACGACGTCATCGAACCGCAGGAGACCCGCCCGCGGCTCATCGACGACCTGGACCTCCTGCGGGGGAAACGCAAGGACCAGCCCGACCGCAAGCACGGCAACATCCCACTGTGACGATGGCGGCAGACACTGACTCGGCGGTCGACGCCGAACTGGTCGCGGAGATCGCCGCACAACTCGACGACGCTTCGACGGACGAGGCGGCTGCGATCGCCGTTGCTATCGGCGCACACCTCACCGACCGCCAGCGCGCGGCGGCAGCGGCCGCGGCGGCTGCAGCGGCAGACGACGGTGACTCCTGGGACGGCAAGCAGTGGTCGTTCTCCGGGCGCGTGGAAGCCACGCAGAAACGGTCCGTTCGAGTCCGCTCGGACGCGCCGACCGACCCCTGGAGCGCCGCCGGCCGCGCCGAGCGGTTCTAATCGTGGTCAGTTCGTCTGTCAGGTATTCGGTGACGCCCTGAGCGGGTTTGTGGCCATGTTCCATACTAACATGATTATATATGTAAGATTGGCCGCTATCTGCGCATAGTTTTATGGGCCGACTCTCAGTATGAGGGCGTATGTTCGATAAGGTGCTCGTCGCTAATCGCGGGGAGATAGCGGTGCGCGTGATGCGCGCATGCGAGGAGTTGGGCATCGGCACAGTGGCCGTCTACTCTGACGCTGACAAGCACGCCGGGCACGTCCGGTACGCGGACGAGGCGTACAACGTCGGCCCGGCCCGTGCCGCCGACTCCTATCTCGACCAGGAAGCGATTATCGACGCCGCCAAACAGGCCGATGCCGACGCCATCCACCCCGGGTACGGCTTCCTCGCGGAGAACGCCGACTTCGCTGCGCGTGTTCAGCAAACGGACGGCGTCACCTGGGTCGGCCCCGAGAGCGAGTCGATGGAGGCACTGGGCGAGAAGACGAAGGCCCGCAAGATCATGCAGTCGGCTGACGTGCCCATCGTCCCGGGAACGACCGACCCGGTCGAGGACCCCGAGGAGGTCGTCGAGTTCGGCGAGGAGAACGGCTTCCCGGTCGCCATCAAAGCCGAAGGGGGCGGCGGGGGCCGCGGGATGAAAATCGTCCACGACCCGGAGGAGGCCGAGGAGCAACTCGAAAGCGCAAAGCGGGAGGGAGAGGCGTACTTCTCGAACGACTCCGTCTATCTCGAACGCTATCTGGAGAACCCCCGCCACATCGAGGTCCAGATTATCGCCGACCACCACGGCAACGTCCGGCATCTGGGCGAGCGTGACTGTTCGCTGCAGCGACGCCACCAGAAGGTCATCGAAGAGGGACCGTCGCCGGCCCTGAACGACGCCCTCCGGGAGAAAATCGGTGACGCCGCCCGCCGTGGCGTCCGCGAGTCCGACTACTACAACGCCGGGACCGTCGAGTTCCTCGTCGAGGAAGACCCCGACCGCGAGCCCGGCGAACTGCTCGGCGAGGACGCGAACTTCTACTTCCTCGAAGTGAACACCCGCATCCAGGTCGAGCACTGCGTCACCGAGGAGATAACCGACATCGACATCGTCAAGTGGCAACTGCGGGTGGCGATGGACGAGGAGATAACCTTCGCACAGGACGACGTGGAGATAGAGGGCCACGCGATGGAGTTCCGAATCAACGCCGAGAACGCCGCCGACGACTTCGCCCCCGCGACGGGCGGCAGCCTCGACACCTACGACCCGCCGGGCGGCATCGGCGTCCGCCTCGACGACGCGCTCCGACAGGGCGACGACCTCGTCACCGACTACGACTCGATGATAGCGAAGCTCATCACCTACGGCGGGGACCGCGCGGAGTGCATCGAGCGCGGGAAACGGGCGCTCAAGGACTTCGACATCGAGGGGATTCCGACCGTCATCCCGTTCCACCGCCTGATGCTCACCGACGACCGGTTCGTCGGCGGCACCCACACCACGAAGTACCTCGACGAGCAACTCGACCGCTCGCGCATCGAGGAGGCCCAGGAGCAGTGGGGCACCGTCACCGAGTCCGACGGCGACGAGGACGAGGAGGTCGTCGAGCGTGAGTTCACCGTTGAGGTCAACGGCAAGCGATTCCAAGTCGACCTCGAAGAGCGCGGCGCACCGCCCATCAACGTCGGCGACGTGGACGCCGACGGCGGTAATCAGCCACAGCGGCCACGGGGCGGCAGTAGTTCCGACAGCGGCGGCGGCAGTGCCTCTACCGCCGAGGGTCAGGAAGTCGCCGCAGAGATGCAGGGGACAATTCTGGAGGTCAACGTCGAGGAGGGCGACGAGGTCGAGGCCGGCGACGTTCTCTGTGTGCTCGAAGCGATGAAGATGGAAAACGACATCGTCGCCGAACGAGGCGGCACTGTCAACGACGTGGCCGTTAGCGAGGGCGAATCAGTCGACATGGGCGACCTGCTCTTTGTGATCGGGTGAGCCAGTGGACTGACCGTCGCGCTCTGCAGACGCCTTTTATTCCGGCCGGTCGAAGCCCCACCTATGAACGAAACACGTCATCGGGTACTCGATGCGCTGGCGGACGGCCCCGTCTCGGGGCCGGCCCTCGCCGACGAACTGGACATCTCCCGCTCTGCGGTCTGGAAACACGTTGAAGCCCTCCGCGAGGAGGGGTTCGAAATCGGGAGCAGCGACGCGGGCTACACCCTCGATTCGGTGCCGGAGTTCGGGGCGAGCGCGGTCGAGTACGGCCTGGACGCACCGTTTTCTGTCGAGTACCACGACAGCATTCCGAGCACGAACGCACGCGCTCGTGACCGTGCGGCAGATGGGGCGTCAGACACCGTCGTTCTGGCCGACGAACAGACCGGCGGCCGGGGACGGCTCGACCGCGACTGGCACTCGCCCAGCGGCGGGGTCTGGCTCTCGGTGCTGTTCCGACCCGACGTGCCGATGGCCCACGCGCCGGTGTTCACGCTCGCGGCCGCTGTCGCGGTGACCCGGGCGGCACGCGAGGCCGGGGTCGAGGCAAGCATCAAGTGGCCCAACGACGTGCTGGTCCGCCACGGCGACGCGGAGCGGAAACTGGTCGGCATCCTCACCGAGATGGAAGGTGAGGCCGACCGAGTCTCGTGGGTCGTCGTCGGCATCGGCGTCAACGCGAACGTCGATCCGGCGGACTTGCCCGCAGAGGCGGAGCCGACGAGCCTGCTCGCTGAGCGAGGCGACTCGGTCGACAGACGGCTGTTCACCCAGCGGCTGCTGGAGGAGTTCGACACGCTCCGACAGGACCCGGCGAACGTCGTCGAGGCGTGGCGGGAGTCCGCCACGACGCTGGGCAAACAGGTCCGGGTCGAGACGCCGGGTGGCACCATCGAGGGTGAAGCTGTAGACATCCAGTTTCCGGGTGCGCTCGTCATCGAGACAGACTCTGGGACAGAAATCGTTTCCGCGGGCGACTGTGAACACCTCCGCCCGATTACGGAGTGAGCGCGACGGCGAAAGACGCGTCACTGTGGGACGCCGGCAGGCTGCTCGTCTTCCGAGACATCTTGCGTCGTCGTCTCTACCGGAACAGTGACAACGGGGACGTGGGCTGACCGGACGACCCGTTCGGCGACGCTCCCCAGTAGCAGGCGGTCGATACCGCCGCGTCCGTGGGTCCCCATTACGATGAGGTCGCAGTCGTGCTGGCTTGCGTAGTCGACGATTTCTCGACTCGGGCTTCCCTCGGCCGTGGCCCGTGTGACAGTCAAATCGTCGGCAACGAGACGCTTCACCATGTCCAGCGCCATCTCGCCCTCGCGATGGAGCGAGTCGGTGACACTCTCCCACGTCGGCTCGTTCGGGAGCGTCGAAAACCGGCCGGTATCAACGACGTACAGCGCGTGAATCTCGCTGTCGTGAGTTGTTGCAAGCGTTTCAGCGTGTGTGAGCACCGCCCGTGTCCCCGGCGACCCGTCCGTTGGCACCAGTATCCTGTCGTACATACTGTACTGTTGACTGGCTGAACAGATATAGCTTGGTAACAGGTAGCACACAACAGCCGAACAGACGCTGGCTCAGTTCAACTCTCGGTTCCGCTCGGCCTCTGTTGCTCCGGAGCCGTTCAGCGACGGCTCGTCGAGAGCCTGTTCGAGCCGTCGTTCGAGTTCGGCTTCGGATATTTCCCCGTTGGCGTAGCGCTCTGAGAGCCGCTCGACGGGGTCTATCTCGCTGGCACTGGCCGCATCTGTTGCGTGTGCGGCCTGCGTTCGTGACGCGTCAGTCGCCGACGCCGTCGCCTCGTCCTGACTGAAGACGGTCGACGCGGCCCAGTATACAGCATAGCCGATAGCCGCCAGAACCCCGATGGTGGCGGCCAGCGAGAGCAGTCCCAGAACGAGACCGATGAGACCGAAGAACAGCCCGAACGCAAACCTCACAGCTGCGATAACAACGAGGAACGAGACAAGCCCTAGCAGCCCGTACAGGAGTATCTTCAGCGGTGTGCTCAGGGCGCGGTCAGTGGTGGAGGGCATTGCTCGGAAATACTATTCCCGCAGTAATAAGAATTATTCCGCACCGGGGTGGACGACGCGCTGGACATCAGCCGTTCCTGCCCGGCGGACGACAGCCCGAACGGGGTTTCGCGCCCCGGAGAGGTTGTCGGAGTCGCCATCGAGCACGAGCAGGCGTGCCGGGTGGCCGGGCTTTACGAGTCCGCCGCCGAGGCCCGCGATCTCGGCCCCGTTGACCGTCGCCATCCGCAACACCTCGCAGGCCGAGAGGTCGTACAGTTTCGCGGTAAACTCCATCTCGCGGAACATCGACGGGCTGTTGAGCATGACGTTGTCCGTCCCGAGCGCGACCGTCGTCCGGTCGGCCAGTTCCTCGACCGGCGGGCGGCCCACGTCGGTGACGACGTTCGACCGCGGGCAGACGACGACCGGGACTTCGCTGTCGGCAACCCGCTGGAGGTGCAGCGGTTCGGCGTGGACCATGTGGACGAGAAAGTCCGGGTCAAGGTCAAGCGCGGGATTGATATCGGAGCTGTCGACCTCGCCGGCGTGGATGCCGAACAGTTTGCCGGCCGCTCGGGTGGCGCGGCGCTCCGCCCCGAACTCGCTGTCGTTGGCCCCGCTCGCGCCGAACCCGTCAGCCAGTTCCATCGCGTCGGTCGTCTCGCGGCCGAGAATCACGCTCTCTAGGGACGCGTCCGCCAGCGCGTCCCGGATGGCCTCGACGCCTTCGACGCCGCCCTCGCGGAACTCGACGAACGCGCCGGTCCCGGCCTGTTGCATGAACGACAGCGACCGCGCCATCGCGGCCACCAGTTCGTCCCGGTCGGCATCCCGGAGCAGCCGGTGTTTCAGACCGTCCGGCGGCGCGACCAGTTCTTCGAGCGAGAGCCCCTCGCCGGCCTCCTTCGCAATCGAGTCGCCGATGTGGGTGTGGGCGTTGACGAACGACGGCACCACGATGTCGTCGCTGTCGACCGCCGTCTCCTCGATGGCGGCTATCTCGCCGTCCTCGACGACGACGCGGCCCTCGACGGCCTCGAACGACCGTCCCGTCAGAATCGTCCCTTCGAGAATCACACTCTCTGTTCGCCCGTTCTCTCAGTTAAACTCATCGAGGGTCGCATGGATACCGGTCCGCACGTCCCGGACCCTAGCTCCGTCGAGGTCGAGCCCCAGCTCGCGGATGGCCGCCGTGCCGACCCGCTCGCTTTCCCCCTCTGGCGCGTAGACACCGAGCCGCCACTGGTCGCGCTGGGCGGCGCGGATGGCGTTGACAAGCGTCGACTGCTCGCCGAGCCGGCGGACTTCGCCGTTGACGAGGACGCGGCTGCTCGACTCGGTCATCGACGGCTCCGGCGGGATATCGAGGATAACGGCGTCGCTGTCGACGTTCGCCTCGTCGGCGATGGCCCGTTCCATCGCGCCGACCGCCTCGTGGTCGGCCGTCAGAACCTCCTTGGGCACGGCCTGCCACTCCGCCCAGACGGCGCGTTTGTACAGGTCCCGCTGGCTCAGCCGCCGGGCGTAGGCCGCCGTTGCGTCGCACTGTCGCAGCGCCACGAGCAGGTCGTTGTCGTCCCACCGGCGCAGCGTCTTAGCGGTCGTGTCGGTCGCGGCGAGCAGTTCCTCGGTTCCGCGGCGCAGCATCGACTTGGCGATGCGGGCAACGTGGTGCTGGTAGACGGTCGGGTTCATCAGCGCCCGCGCGAGCAGGAGCGATTCGGCCGTCTGGACGTTCCCCTCGTCCAAGACGAGTTCGCCGTCGACGAAGCTCAGTTCCCGGACCAGCCGCTCGTGGTCGATAGTGCCGTAGGGGACGCCGGTGTGGTGGGCGTCACGGACCAGATAATCCATCCGGTCGACGTCCAGTTCGCCGGAGACGAGCTGGCCCAGTTCGCCCTCCCCTGCGACTAGGCCGGCGACGCGGTCGGGGTTGAGCCCGTGTTCGGACAGCACCCGCGCGACCGGGCCGTCGCCGAGGAGTTCGTCCACGTCGTCGTGGTACTTGCCCGTCCGGCGGTGGATGAGCGCCTCGACGTTGTGGCTGTACGGCGAGTGCCCCACGTCGTGGAGCAGGGCCGCGGCGCGGACCCGTTCGGCCTGCTGGCCCTCGATGCCGAGGTGGGACAGCGCCCGGTCGGCCAGGTGATAGACCCCCAGCGAGTGCTCGAATCTGGTGTGGTTCGCCGAGGGGTAGACGAGCGTCACGGTGCCGAGCTGTGAGATGTGTCTGAGCCGCTGGACCGGCGGCGTGTCGAGCAGCGCCGCCGCGACGCCCTGAACCTCGATGTGGTCGTGGACGCTGTCCTTGATTGTGGTCATCGCCGTAGTCTACGACGGCGGCCGGCAAAATCGTTCGCCACCGCACGGGCGGCGCGGGGTCGCCTACCGGGGCACCCAGCCGTAGATGTGGTTCAACATCACGTAGGTCACGAGTCCGAGGAACAGGCTCAGCCCCCAGGCGGAGACGGCGATGCGGCCCACACGAGCATGGACCGTCTCTCTGAGTTCGGCCGGGGAGTGTGTCAGCCCGAGGACGACGGCGTGAACGACGACGGGCACGGACACCGCGGACAGCAGGATGTGGATAGCCAGCATCACGATGTACGCCGTCCAGACGAACCCTTCGGCGACGATTTCCTTCTCGAAGCCGCCACCGACCTTGAGGATGTACAGCGTCAGGAACACCATGATGAGGGTAAACGCCGTCAGCATCGCCGCGCGGTGTTTCTGGACCTGGTCGTTCTTGATGAAGTAGACGCCGGCGACGATTGCCAGCAGCGCGACGCTGTTGACGACGGCGATTGCGTCACCCAGCAGGATGACGATGCCGTTCGAGAGCTCGGGGAGGGGTAATACGCCACCGAACGCGCCGAACACGAGCGCGTAGCCAACGACCGAGACGACGGCGGTGACGAGCCGCGGACGAGCGCGGGCACGCGACTGGAGTGTATCTGCGACGGCCATACTAGCAGGTCAGGACCGGAGTGGTAACTGTGTTCTGAAACGGGCGAGCACGACAGCGCAGTTGCGCGTCACAGCGGTGACTACAGACCTACAAAAGCGTGGAGAACCGGATGGAAACGCTGCCGAAATCAGGCGAACGTCCGGGAGACGTCCTCGTCGTCGGTCTCCTCCTGCTGAATCTTCTCCCAGGCGTCGTGGAAGTCCGCCATAGTGACCTCGGTTCGGTCGTCGCGGATGGCGAACATCCCAGCCTCGGTACAGATGGCTTTCACGTCAGCACCGGAGGCGTCCGTTATCTCTTCGGCCAGTGCCTCGAAGTCCACGTCGTCGGAGACATTCATGCTGCGAGTGTGGATCTGGAAGATCTGTTTGCGACCTTCGAGGTCGGGGTTCGGGACTTCGATGAGACGGTCGAAGCGACCGGGGCGGAGGATGGCGCGGTCGAGCATATCGAAGCGGTTCGTCGCCGCGATGATGCGGATGTCGCCGCGGTCGTCGAAGCCGTCCATCTCCGAGAGCAGTTGCATCATCGTCCGCTGGACCTCGGCGTCGCCGGAGGTCTTCGACTCCGTCCGCTTGGCCGCGATAGCGTCTATCTCGTCGATGAAGACGACGGCGGGCTCCTCCTGCCGGGCCAGTTCGAACAGGTCCCGGACGAGTTTCGCGCCCTCGCCGATGAACTTGTGGACCAGTTCGGAGCCGGCCATCTTGATGAACGTCGCGTCTGTCTCGTTGGCGACGGCCTTTGCCAGCATCGTCTTCCCGGTGCCGGGCGGGCCGTGCAGCAGAACACCACTCGGCGGGTCGATGCCCACGTCTTCGAACATCTCAGGGCTCTTCAGTGGCATCTCGACGGTCTCGCGGACCTCCTCCATCTGCTCTTCGATGCCGCCGATGTCGGCGAAGGTCACGTCCGGCGACTGGTCAACCTGCATCACGCGGGCGCGAACGTCGGTCTCGTCGTCCAGTTGCTTGACGATAGAGAGGGAGTTGTTGACGGCGACGCGGTCGTCGGGTTCCAGTTCCTCCCGCATCTCGTCGGTGACCTCGGTCAGGGCCTCTTGGTTGTTGCCGTGCTGTTTGATAATCACGCCATCGCTGGAGAGTTCCTGAACGGTCGCGACGAACAGCGGTGACTGTTTGAGCTTCTTGTTCTCGTGTGTGAGTCGTTCGAGCTTCTGCTGGTACTTGTTGTTCTCCGCGTTCGCGTCCAGCAGTTTGTCGCGCATCTCCTCGTTCTGCGATTCGAGCACCTCTAGCCGCTCCTGCAGCGCCTCGATCTTCTGTTGCTGAGACGCGTCATCGTCGTACGGCATATCGACCTCGTCGACGGTGTCGGTCATTACGACGCCTTTAGTGGGTGTATCGTTATGAGGCTTCGGGTCACCTCAGAAACTGTACCGCCCGGTGTGTGCCCTGTAGGGGCTGTTACTGGCCGCTCCCCGTCTATAGGTCTCAAACCGGCACGTTTCTTTGCCCCCACTGGAAACATCTGTCTATGCCAACCGACCGCGAAGAAGTCATCATCGTGGGCGGGGGCGTCGCCGGGCTGTCGGCGGCGATCTACACCGCTCGCGCCGGCCTGTCGACCCGGATCATCTCGACCGGCGAGTCGATACTGAACCGCAACGCACATCTGGAGAATTATCCCGGATTCCCGGCGGGAATCAACCCCCGGCTCCTGCTCGAACTCATGCGGGCACAGGCGCGGCGCGCCGGCGTCTGGTTCATCGACGGCGAAGCCGAGCAGGTGGCGGAGACTGCGGGAGGGTTCGACGTGACCTGTGCCGGTGGCGACTCATACAACGCGACATACCTCATCGCTGCGTCCTGGTCGGACCCGTCGTATCTGAACGGGCTGGACATCTCGCTCGTCGACCGGGGGTCGAAGCAGTTCATCTCGACCGACGAGCAGGGCCGGACCGATATCGAGGGGCTGTACGCGGCCGGCCGGCTGGCCGAGCAGCATCACCAGACCATCGTCGCCGCGGGCCACGGCGCACAAGTCGGGCTTACACTGATAGAGGACTCCGACGTCGACTTTTATCACGACTGGACCGCCCCGGAGGGGTATTTCACCGGCCGCGACCGACCGGTTCCGCCGGGCTGTGAAGAAATCGACGAGACAGAGCGCAAGCAACGTGAACAGGAGTCACTGGAGGTCATGCGGCGGTACTTCGAGGAGCCGATGCCGGGCGAGCCGACGATGCACCCGAGCGTCGATCAGGAGTCAGACTGACCCTGTTCGAGCGAGCGTGCGACCGCCTGCAGTCGCTCGATCCGCTCGGCTGTCGGTGGGTGGGACCGTGTTTCGATGGCCAGCGAGTCCGTCGGCCCGTCGGAATCGAACCCGTACGGGAGGAAACACAGGCCGCGGACGCCCGCGTGCGCCGAGCGCTTGTCGGTCCTCGGGCGGTCGTCATCTCCGTCGAGCGTCTCTAACGCCCCGACGAGCGCGGCGGGGTCGCCGGTCAACTGTGCCGCGCTCCGGTCGGCGGCGAACTCCCGAGCGCGCGACAGCGACCGCCCCAGAACAACGACGGGAGCGGTGAACACGCCCAGCGCGACGCCGCCGAACAGGACTGTCACCGCGAACAGGAACAGGAACCCGAGCGTGAACGAGAGGCTTCCGAACGGGGCCTCAAGCACCCGGGCGCTGCACACATATGCGAGACCGAGCGCGACCAATCCGGGCGCGTAACGACTCTCGCCCGGGAGCAGGTCCGCAAGCGGGTCGTACTCGCCGTTTGTCAGCGACGGGAGGAAGCTGGCCAGCGTCATGACAGTCGCGTCGCGGTTGGCGACGTGCATGAGTTCGTGGGCCAGCACGGCGTCGAGTTCGTCGCCGTCAAGAACCGACAGCAGTCCCTCGCTGACGACCACCGTCGCGCCACCGAGCGTTCCGATGGCGAAACTGTTCGGTACCTCGGCGTCTGTGACGGCAATCCGTGGCGGCGTGAGGTCGGCCAGTTGCGCGAGCCGCTGTACTCGCTCGTGGAGGGCGGGGTACTCCTCGGGGCCGACGATGCGAGCGTCGACTTCAGCCATCGTCTGGGCACTGGTGTATCGAAGCTGAGCCCAGACAAACGCCACGAGTGCGGGGACGAGAACAGCCACCCACCAGGCGATGCGTGCCGACGCCCCACCGAACGGGAGGGAGGTGGCAACGGCGTCCCGAACCGGCGCAAGCCAGGGTGTCAGAAGCACCGCCGCGGTAGCGACCACAGCGATGTCGACGGCAAGGAGGAGCAGGAGGGTCCACAGC
The DNA here is from genome assembly GCF_003666065.1 of Haloarcula sp. Atlit-7R. NCBI lineage: Archaea > Methanobacteriati > Methanobacteriota > Halobacteria > Halobacteriales > Haloarculaceae > Haloarcula > Haloarcula sp. Atlit-7R. The sequence goes on from NZ_QXIK01000001.1 coordinate 398,135, forward strand.
ATCCGGCGGGTCAGTGTCCGCATAGTGGTAGTTCTGCTATACCCACAGCGGATGAAAGGTTTTCTGCTCAGACAGTCTAGCAGTGAGGGAAAGTATTTACTCTGCCGCCGGGAACGGGGCCGTAGTGTCAACAAAGCTGGTACGTGCCGCCCTCGCCCTCCTCTGTGCGGTCGCTGTCCTGTTCGGCACAGCGCTGTTTCCCGGCGCGCTCGGCGTCGAATTCGAGTCGAGCGGCCCCCTCGACAGTCGAGCGAGCGAGCCGGTCACGCCCGATGGAACAGCCCCCGGCGAAGTCGACGGCGGGCCGACACCGGTAGCGACCAGTGATGGGACAGAGACGCCGCCGGGAGCGACGAGCGATACTCCATCGGCGACAGCGACGCCAACACCGACGGAGACGGCGACAGAGACGCCGGTAGCCGGTGAAGGCGAAGACAGCGGGTCTCCAGTGCTGGTGAAACTGCTCGGGCTGGCGCTTATCGGCGGGTTCGGCGTCGTCGCAGTCAGTGTTATTCGTGCCGCATCGGACGCCGAGGGTGACGGATCGACAGCGGCTGGACTCCACCTGCATCCGATTCTGGATACGCTGTTCGGGACAGTGGTCTCAGCAGTTTCGGACGGCGCGGTGGGGCGGACTCTCGCCCGGATTCCGAAGGTGACGACCGCCGCGCTACTCTCGGGATCGTCGGCGCTCGCACGAGTCGGGGCCGGTCTCGCTGCCGTCTCCGGCGGTATCCTGTCCGGACTGGCGACGGGGTTCGGGTCGGTCGGCACGATGTCACTGCGGGGCGTCGCCGGTCTGCCGAGCGCGCTCGGGTCGCTCTCAGTTGCGCCGTTCAGAGCGCTGAGCGGCTTCGGTGGGTCCAGCGGCTTCCTTGCCTCAGTTCGGAGTGGCGTCGACAGCCCGTCGCTGTTTGGGTCGTCGGATACAGCGTCCGGGCGGACAGCGGCCGCCGAATCGACGGCAGAGGCGGGGCCGGACATCGATTCACTGTCGGTGCGGGAGGCATGGGCACTGCTGGCTGACCGTGTGTCAGTCCCGGACCCCGAGACGGCGACGCCAGGGGAGTACGCTCGCCGGGCTATCGACAGCGGGCTTCCGGAAGCGCCCGTCCGCCAGCTAACGACCCTCTTCCGGGAAGTCGAATACGGCAGGCGGTCGGCGACCGGAGAGCGAACAGAATCGGCTCGGAACGCCCTCAGAGACCTCTTCAACCGAGGTGACAACTGATGAATGGCGCGGAATCGCGGAACGAGCAAGCGGGAACCGCCCGGGCGACCATCGATGTCAGCGTCGACCACCCGACACCGGGGTCCAGGTTCGTCCGATACACCCTGCTGGGACTCGCTGCACTTGCCGGCGCTGTGTTCGTCGTCACCTTCCCATCAGTACTTCCGAACGTCGGGAGCGGGTCGGCCAGGCAACTACAGCTCGTCGCAAGCGTCAGCGCCGCCGCCATCGGACTTTTTGGCCTGTACACTGTTGTTCGGACACAGGACTCGACGCTGCCGCCGGTACGAGGGAAACAACCGCGTGAGCCGTATCACGACGGTTCGGGCGACGAGTCGACAGAGCTGCTCGATGAGCTACTGGAACCGAAAGCGACACAGGCAGACTCCGGCGCGCTGGTCGGCGACGACATCGACGAATTGCTCGAAAAAATCGACGGGCGTGTTGACCCCTACAACGGCCTCGAAGCGAGTCACGCGTCGGAAATCAGGAACAGACTCCGCGAAGCCGCGCGACAGGTGCTGGTCGAAACGGCGGAGCTGTCGACAGAGGCAGCAGCCCGAGAAGTTCGGGCTGGGTCGTGGACGGACGACCGCCGGGCAATAGCCTTCCTCGGCGGCCCGGACGCACCTGCCCCACCTATCGAGATGCAGCTACGGGACTGGGCCAGCGGTGCGGGGTTCGACCGAAAGGTCGAGGCGGCGGTAACAGAGATACGACGGCTCCAGCGGGGTGAGCAGTCGTGAGCACGCGCGAGACTACACAGCGCAACGTCGGCGTCTCGGCCGCGCTGGTTGCCGGCGGAGCCGGCATCGTCACCGGGAACCCGGCGGTTTTCATGGTCGCGGCAGTGGCGCTGGTGTATGCGGCCTATCAGACGGCTATCGGCGACCCCGAACCGACGCTCACAGTCGAGCGGCGCATCGAGCCGACCGACCCGCTCCCCGGCACAGAGGTGACAGTGACGCTGACGCTCACGAACGACGGGGGCGCGACCCTGCCCGACGTTCGCGTCCTCGACGGCGTCCCGGAGCGGCTCGAGGTCATCGACGGCTCACCGCGGTTCGGGACCCACCTCGAAGCCGGTGCGTCGGATTCGGTCACCTACACCGTCGAAGCCCGGCGTGGCGACCATGCGTTCACCGACGTGGCAATCGCCTGCCGGAACCTGACCGGGACCGTCGAATTCGCCGGGCAGGTCACCGCCGAGACGACGCTCTCGTGCAGTGCCAGTGTGGACACCGTTCCGCTTTCGGGCCAGACCCTTTCACAGTCGGGGCGTGTGCCGACGGACGCCGGCGGGAACGGGCTCGCGTTCTACGCGATCCGCGAGCATCAGTCCTCGGACCCGATGAGCCGCGTCGACTGGAACCGCTTCGCGAAGACGAATGAACTGGCGACAGTCGAGTTCAAGGAGACACGAGCGGCCACCGTTGTCACGCTGGTAGATTCGAGACATCCCGTTGCAGGCAACGCAGGCGCGCCCACGGCCGTCCAGTTCTGCGTCTACGCGGCCCAGCAGGTCGGCGCGGCGCTTCTGGCGACGGACAACCGCGTCGGGGCCGCCGTCTACGACAGTTGCGAGACGCTGCAGCCATCGGCTAATCGGGCACAGGAGCAGCGATTAGAGGCGTTTCTGGAAGCGGTTGTGGACGGGTCGGCCGACAGGCCGACGGGGACCCGTAAGTCGTGGCTGCTCGACACCGACACCCGTACTCGGCGAATGCAGTCGCCGACCGAGACCGCAGACCGGTACGGTATCACTGACGGCGGGGACGCGGTGGCGACGCTCGACCGCTCGATACCGAGTGAATCACAGATCGTATTCTGTACACCCCTGCTCGACGACCGGGCGGCCGATTCGGCGAAACGACTCGCCGCGTACGGACACGCGGTTACGGTCGTCAGTCCGGATATGACGACCGGCGACAGTCCGGGAAGTACCGTCGAGCAAATCGACCGAACAGCCCGCCTCAACGCTCTTCGAGGCTCAGTTCGAGTCGTCGACTGGACGCCCACGGAACCGCTCGCTAAAGCCCTCATTCGCGCGACGGAGCGGTGGGAATGACGGAACTCGACAGTCGACCGGCGGCATCGAGCGCGGCGCTGGCCGGGACAGTCGCGGTGCTCGTTTCGCTCGTCCTCGGTCTCGCTGTCGCGGACGCGATACCAGTGCTGGCCAGCTTCGTCGGCGGACTCTGCATCGCGGCCGGAGTCTGGGCGCTCCGCAGCGATGCCCACAAGCGTATCGCCTGCGGCAGCGTCGCCATCGTCATCGGTGCGGGCGTGTTCTGTGGGACCGCGCTGCTGGCGGCTGACTACCGGTCACTCGTTGCGGCGCTCGGGTTCCCGCTGGCCGCCACGCTCGTCGTTATCGACGCGAGTAGCGGGTTAGTGCCGCCGGCTGAGGCGTCGGACGAACTCTCGACAATGCTCGACGAGAGTTTCGTGATGCTGGTGGCCGGCATCCTCATCACAATCGTCTGTGCCGTCGCGGCTGCCGTCAGGCTGCCCTGGGTGCTCGTACATGTCGTCACCGGCTTCTCTCTCCATCCGCTCGTGGGCTTCGTGACGCTACAGGCCGGGATCCTGACCGCCCTGTTGTTGCTGGACCGGGCGACGGAGACGCTGGAGTCGTGGATTCCGGCACCCGCGGCGACGACAGACCGAGCGCTTGGGCGGCTGGACCTGCTGGGACGAAGCTGGTGGGATATCGACATCTCGCTCAAAGCCGCCGTTGGCCTGCAGTTGCTCGTGGCGTTTATACCGACAGCACAGGGACTGTTCGACCGTTTTCTCCACAGTCTCCCGGTGCTCGGGCCGGCTCTGCGGGTCGCCTTCAGTGGCCTGCTCCATCTCCCCCTTGCAGTCGGGCTCCTGGCCGTACTGTGTATTCTCGTCGTCGAACGGCTCCGGCAATGGCTGCTACAGTGGCTGGGGGACAACCCCGGACGGTTGCTGGCGCGGCAGACCGGTAGTATCATGCTCCCTGTGGTGCTGTTGCTGGGCGCGCTGATCCTTACAGCCGCTGGCGTGACCCGGCGAATAGCGCCCACGTATGCCGGGGGCGGCCACTACGGCTCGGCTACTGTGTTGCTCCTCGGCGTCTTGATTTCGGTCGTCGTCCTCCGTGGACTCGTCACACTACTGGCTGAGCTGGTCGATTCAGAGTTGCTATCCCGGCAGACGGCAGGGTTCGCAGCTGGAAGCGCGCTCCTGTTCATCGTGACGTTGTTCGGGGCTGAGCGCGGACTCGCACCGATACTCGTCCTCGTCGGGAGCGCGGCGGCGCTACTGGTCTGGGACACCGGCGCGCACGCAAGCAGTATCGGAAAACAACTGGGCCGGGACGCCGACACGACCGACAGCCAGTTCGTCCACGTCACCGGAACTGCGGCGATCCTCGCCGGGGCCGTTCTCCTTGTGCTGGTCGTTCGATACGTACTCATCCCGGTCGCGGTTCCGACTCCGTCGACCGGACTCTCGTTCAGTTCGGTAGTCGCACTCGGGCTGGTTCTGCTGGCGATAGCCGCGTTCAGCCTCGCACTGAACGCGCACGACGGGAGGCCACGTATCAGCAGTGACGAGAGCGGCAATCGGAGTGAGCAGATCGCGGGCGACAGCGACTAGTGCCGCCGGAGAGACAGGGGCTTTTACCCACGCACCGCGAACCGGCAGGTATGCTGACCGGAGTCAACGTCGTTCTGGGGGTGTCGGGGTCTATCGCGGCCGTCAAGACGGTTGAACTCGCACACGAACTCCGACGACAGGGGGCGTCCGTCCGGGCGGTGATGACCGACAGCGCGACGGGTATCATCCATCCGTGGGCGCTGTCGTTCGCGACGGACAATCAGGTGATTACCGAAATCACGGGCGACGTCGAACACGTCGACCTCTGCGGGCGCTCGGGCTGGGGCGATGTATTCTTGCTCGCGCCTGCAACGGCAAACACTGTCGGCAAGGTCGCCGCGGCAATCGACGACACGCCCGTGACGACGTGTGTGACGACCGCTCTCGGCGCGGACGTGCCGGTCGTCGTCGCACCGGCAATGCACGAGCCGATGTACGACCACCCCGGCGTACTGGAGGCAATCGACCGCGTCGAGTCCTGGGGCGTCGAGTTCGTTGACCCGCGAATCGAGGAGGGGAAGGCCAAAATCGCGACCGAGGGGGCCATCGTCACGGCGACCGCCCGGGCAGCGGGCGACCGACCGCTTGCAGGCAAGCACGTCGTCGTGACTGCGGGTGCGACCACAGAGTCAGTCGATCCGGTTCGGACGCTTTCGAACCGTTCTTCGGGGCGGACCGGGCGGGCAGTCGCACGGGCTTGTTACGTTCGTGGAGCCGACGTGACGCTCGTTCACGACGGGTCAGATGTGCCGTACGCCACTGTGGAGCAGGTCGAATCCGCCGAGGAAATGACCGAGGCCGTCCGTCGAGTCGCCGACTCGGCCGACGCGCTGGTCTCCGCGGCCGCCATCTCGGATTACACCGTCGAGGAGGCCCCCGAGAAAATCAAGAGCGGGCAGGCGGAGCTGACGCTGACGCTGCAGCCGACGCCGAAACTCATCGACACCGTTCGCTCGGATCACCCCGACCTCCCTATCGTCGGGTTCAAAGTCGAGACAGAGGGCGACGACGGGACGCTAATCGAGCGCGCCCGCGAGATACGGGAGCGGGCCGGGCTGACCTTCGTGGTCGCTAACGACGCGAGCGTAATGGGTGGCGACGAGACGCGTGCCATACTTGTCGACGGAGACTCGGCCACGGAGTACATCGGGGAAAAGCAGGGGCTGGGTGCCCGTGTCGCCGACGAACTCGGTGACCATCTGTCCAGTCGTGACTGAGAGCGTAACCGATTACGAAATAGTTTTGCGTGTTCCGTTGCTCCGGTCCGATAACGATAGTACTGCCCGACGAACCGCCTATTCGGAGTTTCTAAACAGAGACTGTGACTGTACCACCACCCCGTCGCCTGCTCGTGCCAGTAGCTGATTCGGTGACGGTCCGTAACACCGTCGCCTACGCCGTTGAACAGGCCGAATCGGCGGCCAAAGAGGGACAACAACAGATATCGCTACACCTCGTCGCCGTCGCAAGCACGCGCGCTGTTGACCCTGACGCCCAGACGGAACTCGGCCAGGCAAAGGACCTGCTCGACCGAATCGAGGTCTGGCTCGACGAAGACCTGGGTGCTGTCCCGCCGTCGAATCTCGACGTTGAACTGGGCGTCATCGGTGCCGACCGCTACCTGTTCAGCCCCGGTGATTACGCCGACGCAATTCTGACCTACGCCGACGAACACAGCATCGAACGGGTCGTCCTCGATCCGGAGTTCAACCCGGGCGGCACGACGCCGATGCTTCGGCCGCTCGAAGTCGAACTCGTCCGGGGCGATATCGAGGTCGAGACCGCGCCCGTCGAGCGGCCAGCGCGGTCGACCGCGCTTGCTCGCGCCGCGACGCTCCCAAAGTATCTCACCATTTTCGGAACCTCGTATCTGTTTTACATGCTGTTGAGTTCGTACAAACCGCTGGATTTCCTCACTGGCGCGATAACGGCGACGATTGTCACTGCGTTGCTTGCACCGATCGCGTTCAGCCGCCAGCCGTCGCTGACACGGGTTACGAGACAGCTCGCACGGCTGGCGATTTACGTTCCGTACCTGCTCAAGGAAATCGCCGTCGCCAACCTCGAAATCGCCTACGTCGTCTTGCACCCGTCACTGCCCATCGACCCGAAGATGGTCGAACTGGAGGCCGCCATCTGGGGAGACGGACCAGTGACGACGCTTGCAAACAGCATCACGCTGACGCCCGGGACACTCACCGTCAGCGTCTCTGAGCAGGCGTTCGATATCCATTCGCTCACTGGCAGTGCCCGAGAGGACCTGTTCGACGGCGGCCTCGAACGAGCCGTCCGGTTCGTTTTCTACGGCCGGGAGGCAGCAGCGATTCCATCGCCACGCGAGCGAGGACAGGGGGACGACGGCGCGGTCGAGGGCGATATCGGCGACCCGGAGGTGGCCGACGATGATTGAGTTCGAAGCGGCACTGTTGGCTATCGCCGGCGCGTTCGTCCTGTTCGCTATCGTGGCGCTGTACCGTGTGTTCGCAGGGCCGACAGACCACGACAGAGTTATCGCGGTCAACGTGATGGGGACGAACACCGTCATCGCAATTGCGCTCGTCTCCGGCGCGCTCGATAAGCCGCTGTTCCTCGATATCGCGCTCGTGTACGCCTTGCTGAACTTCCTGCTCTCGATAGCGTTCTCGAAGTTCAACGTCGAGCACGGAGGTGTGCTATGACGCCGACAGAGTGGGCGATTGTCGCGCTCGCGCTTGTCGGGGCGTTCTTCGGCGGCGTCGCCTCAATCGGAATCGTGCGGCTGCCTGACGTGTACACGCGCGCTCACGCGGCATCGAAAAGCGACACGCTGGGAGCCGTCCTCAGTATTGCTGCCGCCGCGCTCGCGATTCAGACCGACCTCGCGACTATCAAGGCCGTCTTCCTGCTGGTGTTTATGTTTCTGACGAACCCCACCGCCGCCCACGCTATCGCCCGGGCGGCACAGGATCAGGGTATCGAGCCGTGGACTGCCGGCGATGAGGAGGGCAAATCATGACGCTGTCGCTCATCGAGGGATTGTTGCTGGTGTTCGTGCTGGGCTGTGCTATCGGTGCGGCCGTACTCCGTGACGTGCTGGCGTCGCTCATGGCGTTTGCCGCCTACAGCCTCGGAATCTCTATTATCTGGGTGATGCTTGAGGCCCCGGACGTGGGGCTGACCGAGGCGGCTGTCGGGGCCGGCATCATGACGATACTGTTCATTCTGGCGCTGGCAAACACCGTGCGGCCACAGGAGAACGGCCTGTTCGAGTCGATCAGCGTTCGAACCGTCGTGCTGGTCGGCGCGTTCGTCATCGTCATGGTTGCGACCGTGCCGTCGCTGCCTGCCGTCGGTGCGGATGGCGCTGCGAACCCCGTTGTCAGCGGCGACGTAACGCAGTATTACCTCGAAAACGCCTACGAAGACACGGAAGTGAAAAACGGTGTGACGGCAGTGCTCGCGGCCTACCGTGGGTTCGATACGCTGGGTGAGGCCGTGGTGGTCTTTTCGGCCGGCGTCGCGGCGCTGACCGTCCTCAGACAGGAGGTGTTCGCATGAGCGCCGACGAGCGAACCGGGCTGTACGTCGAGAGCACCATCATCATGACGACGGTCCGCGTCGTCGCGCCGTTCGTGCTCACCTTCGCCCTGTTCGTGATGTTCCACGGGGCAAACTCCCCCGGCGGTGGCTTCCAGGGTGGGGTCATCGCCGGCTCAGTCGTGATGATGCTCGCCTTCGCCTACGGCATCGACGCGGCTCGAGAGTGGCTCGACGTTCGGGTCGTCGCCGCGCTCGCGTCCGGTGGTGTGCTCACGTTCGCAGCCATCGGGCTGGGAACGATAGTTCTGGGCGGGAACTTCCTCGAGTATCACCTGTACGAGCAGTTCATCTCGCATGTGGTCGCCTACGCCATCGAGCTTGTCGAACTGGCCATCGGTGGTATCGTCGCCAGCGTTGCTATCGGCCTCTTTTTCCTGCTCGCGGCGGGATTCGGCCACGCCGTCGATTCACCGGAGGATGAGAGCTGATGTTTGAACTGCTGAACTCACATTACAACTACTTCGCGGTGATGCTGCTGCTTGGCATCGGCCTGTATATGCTCATTGAGTCTCGGAACCTGGTAAAGAAGGTCATCGGGATGAACATCTTCCAGACGGGCATTTTCCTGTTTTTCATCACGCTCGCGTTCCGGGCCGGCGGGAACCCGCCAATTATCAAGGATGGTGGTGGCCCCTACGTCAGCCCGCTCCCGCACGTGCTCATTCTGACCGCTATCGTCGTCGGGGTGAGCCTGACCGCGGTGGCGCTTGCGCTCATTATCCGCATCTACGCCGAGTACGGCACGCTGGACGAAGACAAACTCAAACAGCTCTACTATGATTGAACAAATCCCTGTGTTGCTGGTGGTCCTGCCCATCGTCGGCGGCGCGATACCTTTGGTCGCTAGCCTTGTCAGCGAGCGGGCAGGGTGGCCAGTCGCGACGCTGACGCTCGTCGTCCAGGCCGGCCTGGCCGGACTGCTCGCGTGGACCGTCAGCACGAGCGGGACCGTGTCCTACGCGGTCGGTGGTTTCGCCGCCCCGTACGGTATCGAACTCGTCGTCGACGGCCTCTCAGGGGCCGTCGCCGTGCTCGTGGCCGTCGTGTCACTGGGCGTGCTCGCGTACGCTCGACAGGCCGGCCCACATTCGGGTCCCTTCTACGGCCTGTACCTGCTTCTGGTCGCCGGCCTGACGGGCATGACGGTCACTGGCGACGTGTTCAATCTCTACGTGTTCCTCGAAATCACGGGGCTTGCGGCGTACGGCCTCGTGGCGAGCGGCCGGGACGCCAGTGCCGCCGTCGCGGCGCTGAAATACCTCATCATCGGGACCGTCGGGGCCTCACTGTACCTGCTTGGCATCGGCTACCTGCTCGCGGCGACAGGCACGCTCAACATGGCCGACCTTGCGGCGAAGCTCGGGGAGATGGCGGCGTACGACTCGACGCTCGTCCTGACCGGGTTCGGGCTGATGGTCGGCGGACTGACGGTGAAAGTCGCCCTGTTCCCCTTGCACACCTGGCAGCCCGATGCCTACGCGAACGCGCCGGACACGGTGAGTGCGTTCATTTCTGCGCTCGTCTCGACGGTCTCGGCGTACGCGCTCGCACGCCTGCTGTTCTCTGTGTTCACTGTTGAGTTCCTGGCGGCTGTGCCCGTCGCTCGCTGGGCGCTGGTCGGGCTGGCCTGCGTGAGCATCATCGCGGGGAGCGCGCTCGCCGTCTCGCAGGACAGCGTTCAGCGGATGCTGGCGTACTCCTCAGTGTCACAGTTCGGCCTCGTCGTCGCCGGGTTCGCCATCGCCACCCCGCTGGCCGTCGTCGGCGCGACTGTCCACCTGCTCGGCCACGCAGTGATGAAGGGTGGATTGTTCGCTGCGACGGGCATTATCGAGCGCAAGACGGGTGCGACGACGGTGAACGGCTACGCCGGGATGGGGAGCCGCGTCCCGGTTTCGGCGTTTGCCTTCGCCGTGCTTTCGCTGGCGATGGTCGGCGTTCCGCCAGCAGTCGGTTTCGTCGGCAAGTGGTACATCGTCCTCGGCGCGGTCAACGCCGAGAACTGGCCCGTCGTGGCCGTCTTGCTCGCGAGTACGCTGCTGACGCTTGCGTACTTCGCCCGCCTCGTCGAGCGGCTCTACTTCGCCGAGCCGACCATCCACGCGGAACCCGACGAGGCACCCGTCACAGACGGGAGCGGACAGGCGGTCTCGTTCGGGATGATCGCCGTCGTCGTTGTCGCGGCCGCACTCGCAGTCGCGCTGACCGCAGCCGTACCGGAGTTGCAGAGAGTGCTCGAAGAAACGCTTCCACCCCTTCTAAACCAATGACTGAGTCGCTACGCCCAATCCTGGCAATCCTCGTCTCGGCGGTGGCTATCCCCGTGATTCTCTCGCTCAAACGACGGCCGAATCTGCGAGAGGGGGTGACCCTGACCGTCGCGTTTGCGAAGTTCGCGATCATTGCGAGCATGGTCCCCGGCGTCCTGAGCGGAACGGAGTATGAATTCGTCATCGGACAGTTCGCTACCGGTATCGAGCTGGCGTTCACCGTCGACCCGCTGGGACTCCTCTTTGGCCTGCTCGCGAGCCTGCTGTGGATCGTCACGAGCTTCTACAGCATCGGTTACATGCGCGGGCTGGACGAACACGCCCAGACGCGCTATTTCGCCTCGTTCGCCGCCAGTCTCGCATCGGCGGTCGGCGTCGCGTTCGCGTCGAACCTGCTGACACTGTTCGTCTGCTACGAGCTACTGACGGTGTCGACGTACCCGCTCGTCACCCACGACGAGACCGACGAGGCCCGCGCCGCCGGCCGGAAGTACCTCGCGTATACCTTCGGCGGTGGGGTCGCAGTCCTCGGTGGGACTGTCCTCGTGTTCGTCCTCGCTGGGACGACCGCGTTCACGCCGGGCGGGCTCGAAGGTCTCGCGACAGCCGACCCGACGCTGGCACGGGCGGCGTTCGCCCTGTTGGCGGCCGGCTTCGGCGTCAAGGCTGCCCTGATGCCGATGCACTCCTGGCTCCCGGACGCGATGGTCGCGCCGACGCCGGTGTCGGGTCTGCTCCACGCCGTCGCAGTCGTCAAGAGCGGTGTGTTCGGCATCGCTCGCGTGGTGCTGGACGTGTACGGAACCGGGACGATGGAGCAACTCGGCGTCGGCCTCCCGCTCGCCGCGATTGCGGCCTTTACTCTCCTGACAGCGAGTATCATCGCACTCAGGCAGGACAACCTCAAGCGCCGGCTGGCGTACTCGACGATCAGCCAGCTATCGTATATCGTGCTGGGACTGGGGCTGCTCCACGGACAGGCGCTGACCGGTGGACTGCTTCACATCCCCGCCCACGCGTTCATGAAACTCACCCTGTTCTTTTGTGCTGGCGCGATTCACGTCGAGACCCACACCGACGACATCAGCGACATGGCCGGAATCGGGAAGCGGATGCCGCTGACGATGGCCGCCTTCGCCGTCGCCGCGGCCGGGATGGCCGGGATTCCGCTGGTCGCTGGCTTCGTCAGCAAGTGGTATCTCGTCATCGGTGCGCTGAGTCTCGAAAGCGGTGGGCTCGTATTCGCCGCTGCGTTGCTGGTCTCGGGCGTCCTCAACATCGCGTACTTCTGGCCCATCGTCTATCAGGCGTACTTCGAGTCGCCGGAGAGCCACGACGAGAAGCCACTCATCGAGGGACCATTCGGCGGACGAGATGAGATTCGGGCCGACGGCGGTGAGGACCACGACTCGGACGCTACCGGCGGTCACTCCGACGAGGACGAGGTGCCGAGGCCGGAACACATGGACCACCTCGGGAAACACGACGAGGAGCACGAACATCACGGCGGCCCCCCCGCAGGGGGCTGGGACGACCGTGGCTGGCGCGGCGGCGAGAGTACGTGGTTTATGCTCGGGCCAATTCTCACTGCGGCCACGCTGTCGCTCCTGCTGGGGACAATGCCGTACACCGCTGTCTTCCTGCGGATCGTCGACACCATCGTCGGTAATCTTCCGGGGGTGATGGCCTGATGTCGATGCTTACAGCGGTTCCGCCAGTCGTCGTCCTACTGGCGCTGGCAATCGTCGTGTCCCGACTCCCGCGGCGTGCCGGTCACGCGGTCGGTGCGCTCGTACCAGCGCTCGCGGTGCCGTGGGCGGTCATGGTCCCTGAAGGTGCACATCTCCATGTAGACAGCTTCCTCGGGTTCGAAGCCGTCCTGCTGAACGTCGACCCGTTCTCGCGGCTGATGGGGATCATCTTCGGGCTCATCGCCGCGGTTGCTGTACTCTACTCCTACGCCAGCGAGGCGGACACGACACAGACGGGGTACGCGCTCTCGTACGTCGCGACCAGCTTTGGAGCCGTCTTCGCCGGCGACTGGCTGACACTCATCTTCTTCTGGGAGCTGATGGCCATCACCAGTACGCTGCTGGTGTGGCATTACGGCGGTAGGGCGGTCCGGGCCGGCTTCCGGTACGCCCTGCTACACGGACTGGGCGGCACGCTGTTGATGGCCGCTATCCTCCGGCACTACGTCGCGGTGGAGACGTTCCTGTTCGCGTCAGTGCCGGGCGGTCCGGAAACGGCCGGCATCACGTCCGGACTGGCCGCCGCGCTCGCAGCCATCGGTATCGGCGTCAACGTCGGCTTCATTGGCCTGCACGCGTGGCTACCAGACACCTATCCGCGCCCGCACATCGCCGCTAGCGTCTTCCTCTGTGTGTTCACAACCAAGACCGGCGTCTACGGGATGTACCGCGCGTTCCCCAACGGCCACGAAGCCATCGCGTACATGGGCGGCGGGATGGCTATCTTCGGCGCGCTGTTCGCACTGTTCCAGAACGATATGCGGCGGCTCCTCTCGTATCACATCCAGTCGCAGGTCGGGTACATGGTCGCCGGCGTCGGGATCGGGTCGTCACTGGCTCAGGCTGGCGCGTTCGCCCACGTGTTCAACCACATCCTCTACAAGGGCCTGCTGTTCATGACCGCCGGTGTTGTTATTTACCGGACCGGGACGGAGAGCCTGAAGAAACTCGGCGGTCTCTGGCGAGAGATGCCAATCACGGCAGGTGCATTCTCCGTCGCTGCGCTATCTATCGCTGGCTTCCCCGGCTTCAACGGGTTCGTCAGCAAAGGGATTATCATCTCCGGGAGCCACTATACTTTCAGCAAAGGACCGCTCCCGCTGGGTGAGTTCTATACGCTTGAGTGGATGCTGCTGCTGGGCGGCGTCGGGACGTTCATGTCGTTCATCAAGTTCGGCTACTACGCGTTCTTCCACGGCGAGTACGACAGCGGCGTCCCGGACGCGAACCGCCTGCAGAGCGTCGCAATGGTGTCGGTAGCCGCGCTCTGTGTCATCTACGGTGTGTACGACACGGCGCTGTTCACCATCCTTCCGTTCAACGTGACAAGCGACGCTGTTGTCGACCACGTCTACGAGACCTACACCATCCCCCACCTCATCGAGGGGGTCGTCCTCGCCGTCCTCGGGCTTATTGGCTTCGCGGTGACGAAAAAGCCTCTCTCGAAGCTCGGACGCGTCCCGGATGTCGATTCGCTGTACAACCCGGCTATCTTCTACGGGTCTCGTGGTCTCGTTGTTGGAGTGACCGAACTGTACGCCGCCGTAGACCGCGTAGTGGTTCGGGCCACGAGCATCGTCACGCAGACAGTGACTTCCCCGGACAACGTTATTCAGCGGCTCCGTGACGACGATAGTCTCGTGCATCCGATGCGGGCCGGCATCGGACTCAGCATCCTCATTCTTGCAGTATTCGTTACGGTAGCGCTGCTGGCCCTTTCATGAAGATTCAAAAACATAATCTGCGATAATTGCGTACTAGATCGGCCGTACCTGGTTTCAAACACCCAAAGAATAGCTGTTAACAGACAGGGTAATTACAGTTTCTGATAATACAGGTGCAGACTTATATAGCTCCATAGCCACGATTCGGTAAGCACGGCATAACAGGGGAACCTGTTGATGCGTGCGGACAAGACAATGGAACTCAAACGATTCTTCAACGACGACGATGCTGTGTCGCCGGTCATCGGGGTCATCCTGATGGTCGCAATTACGGTCATCCTCGCGGCCGTTATCGCAACATTCGTCCTCGGTCTGGGCGATCAGGTCAGCAACACGGCACCACAGGCTAGCTTCAGTACGGAGTACGATGATGGAAATGACTGGGTTAAGTTCACGCATGAGGGTGGTGACTCAATAAAAGCGAGTAATTTATACTTCAGAGGAGATGTCGCCAGTGGGTCTGAGGGAGATACTCCTGATATGACTTCAGAGGGTACGTGGCAGGGGGGTGCCAGCGGGAGCAACAGCAAGGTTGTCGCAGGTAATAGCGTCACTGTCGGAGTTGACTCGGATAGTTTCACTATCAACCTAGTCTACCAGTCGGCCACTGGCGATAACTCCGCAACGCTCGCCACTGCGACCGGTCCTAACTCATAAACCCCGGCGTCTCGTTTTTTCCGAGTGTAAAACCCGTGAGTTTATAATTGATGGACACCCTGATGTTCGCTGTATTCCCTGCGATGGGTGGTGGGGACTGGAGAGAATAATATGAGCAAGCAGGTAGAACGGTCGGACTCCGCTGGGGACGACGATCTTTCAAAAGGCGAAATATTCGACGTACTGCAGAATGAGCGGCGTCGGTACACGCTTCAGTATCTACGAGAACACGACGGGCCAGTACAGCTCGGCGACCTTGCGTCACACGTCGCGGCACAGGAGTACGACTGCCCGAACACGGCTGTCACGAGCGCCCAACGGAAGCGTGTCTACACCACGTTACAGCAGTCTCATCTTCCGCGGATGCATGAGACGGGTATCATCGACTATGACGACGAGAACGGGACAATCTCAAAGACAGCACACACGGAGGAACTCACTGTCTATCTCGAAATCGTGCCGGGAAGCGAGTTCCCCTGGCGCGAGTACTATCTCTCGCTCGGCGCGGTCAGTCTAGCAATCGTGACGATTCTCTGGGTCGGCGTCTACCCGTTCACGGTCATTCCACCGCTGGTCTGGGCCACGCTGATCGCGATTGTGCTCAGCGTCTCCGCAGGCTATCACACCTACGCTGGTCGTGAGATGACTCTGACCGAGTATGTGGCAGAGGAAGCCGAGTCCGACAACTAAACTTCTGTTTATTTCACGGTGTTCATTGTTTCGTTTGTCTTGGTTAGCGCTGAACTATTCATGCAGCGCTATATCAAATTTCGGCGGTACAGCCACCCTTGAAGGCTTTCAAGGCAACGTTGAACGGCTAAAACGTGCTGTGTGTATAAGTGGGTCCCTCTCATGTGGTTGAAGCAGCACACCCCGCGAGCCAGTAAGGAAATCCTTCAAACTATAGGGGTTTCCTACTCGGGTCACGCTCGCGGTGTGCGTCGAACAAACCATGGATATCAAACAACTCATCCACGACGACGACGCAGTGTCGCCGGTCATCGGGGTCATCCTGATGGTCGCAATCACGGTCATTCTGGCCGCAGTAATCGCCTCCTTTGTGCTTGGTCTCGGTGACCAGGCACAGCAGGCCACGCCGCAGGCTAGCTTCTCATGGGAATATGAAGCTGGAGAAGCTGAGTCTGGGACTGCTGATGGACTTGTTACTGTCACCCACGATGGTGGAGACAGTATCGAAGTAAGCAGTCTGTACATTCGTGGAACGTTTGGCAGTAACAGTGGTACATCAAGTAATGGAGACTGGACAAGCCACGAATCATATACCAGTTCCGGCTCGGACGTCACGGCAGGCAGTAACGTAGAAGCAGACGTTGACAGTAACTACGACCTTCGAGTGATTTACGAGCCTCCGGAAGGCGATACTTCCGCAACGCTCGCTCAGGACACCGGTCCGGACGCATAATCCATCCATCAATTTTGTTTTTAATTTTTAGTTAATGAGCGGTGTCACCGCTATCTTAATTCTGGCTTTACAGAACCCAAACCTCTCACTCGCTGGGATATATACTCGTTGCTTTCTTCACTTTATTGCAGCACTTACATTTTTCTTGAGCACCGAGCGCCACTCTCTGTGATTGGATAACCAGCTGTGAGTGATCTCCTAACGTCGGAGTCGCCCATATAGAATCAGACACGAGAAGACGCCACGACACTTTTATTGCCAGATATCTAGTGACTGGTAACAATGGAAAAAACGCGGGCCATTACCACCAGTGTAATCGCCATTATACTCGGCGTTACACTGCTTTCCGGCCCGCTGGTCCCCGGCGTAACACTGGCAACGGAGCCGGAGCCAGTCGCACTAGAAACTGGCAACGTCACGGTTTCTGCAGTCGAAATGCCTGAGAAAGTAACGCTTGAGAAAGGGTCCTACGGGGCGGCGAGCTACTACCTCGATGCGCCACCGGTCCGCATACAGTTCGCGAATCGAACCGGACAGCCGACACTCGTCTACGAACTCACAATCGAGGAACTGGGGTACACGCGGACGACGAATCACTTCTTGGACGACTCGACCGGTGACACGTACGACCTGACGCTGGCGTCGGACACGTTCACCGACGGGGAGATCAAGCGCGAACAGTACAACGGCACGGTGGCCGTGAGCAAGCGCGACGGGGCGGGCCACGGCGTGGTGGCGACGCGCAACGTCACGATATCGGTGGTCAAATGACGGCAACAGAGTTTGTCGGACGTCTTCGACGGCGGACGCCCGCCCTCTCGAACACTCGCGAGACAGCGTACGCTGTGCTGTTTGGCGACCGGCTCGGCCTGACCGTGTTTCTCGCGACAGTCGTGCTGTTCGGGCTGGTGTGGCGGACGGCGTTCCTGATAAACGATTCCTACACGCTGGCGAATGGGCTGTACAGCCTCTCAAACGGACAGCTAGCGATGACTGAAGCTGCCTACGGCCCTGGACTCAACACGCCGGGGGCAAATAACTACGGCGGCCAGTGGCACGCGCGAAACTACGGCGTCATTGTCCTCTCGCTACCGCTCGTGTTCGTGCTTGACCTGCTCACCACCATCGTCGAGCTCCGCATTGCGTTGGTCGCGCTCTGGTCGCTCGCGCTGTTGGCGCTGGTGGTCCAGTGCAGTTACTACACCGACGACGACTGGATTCTCTACGGCGGTACTGTCGCCGTTCTGGGACTGTTCGGGCTGAACGTGATACTGGCACAGCCACTCGACGCCGGTCGAATCCATCTGTACGCGCTGCAACTGACGCATCTCCTTATTGCGGCGTTCACGCCGGTGGTTCTCTATCGGCTCCTCAGCCGGATGCAAACACGTCGGCAGGGGCTCCTGGGCACCGTGGTACTCACGGCCGGGACACCACTCGCGTTCTGGGCATCCGTGCCGAAGCGCCACGCCGTCACCGGGACGGTGGTGGTCTGCATCGCGTACTGCCTCTATCGGAGCCGCAAGCCAACAGACGGAGGAGTTATTACGCAGCCACAGACCTTCCGCGCGCTCGCCTACGCGCTGGTAGGACTGTACGCGTGGGTGCATGCGCCGGAAGCACTCCTGCTCTGTGTCGCCCTCGCGCTGGTCGATATCCCGACAGCACCGGACAACAGTCCGCGAACGCTCGCTCGTATCGGCGTCGTTTTCGGCCTCTCCTTGCTGCCGTTCGTTATCACTAACATCGTTATCTCGGGCTCTCCGGTTAAGCCCCCGCGATTGATTGCCCGCGGTGGCTCTCTGGGCGGCGGTACTGCGAGCAGTGCAAGCGGTGGCGGCGGTAGCGGCGGCAGTGGTGCCTCTGGTGGATTGCTTACACCGCTGGCACCTCTGCTTGGGCCCATAGAGAGCGGAATGCGTCCACTGCTGTTGCTGGGCGGCGAACTCGCGTCAGGATTCAAAGCGCTCCAGCAGCAACCAGATGACGTGTATCACGCCTTCGTCCGGTCAGGAAGTGCAGGCGGTGCGCTTGATAAGACCGGCGAGGAATCCGTCAACCTCTCAGTGCTCGAATCCGCGCCGGTTCTCGTCGCCATCGCCGGTACACTCCCGGTCGTCCGACGATTGCGTTTGCCATCGTCGATAGCTGACCGAACACTCAGTGCCGACCGCGTCGTGGACGCGTTTGCCATAGCGGCATTCGTCGGCGTTATCCTGCTGTACAACAACCGCTTGCCACTGCACGCGCAGGTGACTGCCCGGTATCTGTTCCCCCTCTACCCACTCGGCGTGTATCTGCTTGTGCGGCTTCCAGCGGTACGCCAGACTCTCGCAGACCACTGGCACATGTTCCTCTGGGCAGTTGCAGGAACAGTGTTTATCGGCGGGCAGCTGACCGTAGTGTTCGTTGCGCTGACGGTGAACGGTATCGGCGAAGCGTTCCAGTTGCACGCGCTGCTCGCGCTTGGCGTTGCTGTCCCACTCAGTATCTGGGCGCTGTGCGGTCGCTCCAAAGGTCGAGCCGGGCAGGTCGGTGCAGCGCTTCTCGGTGCTGCAACGGGTGTAGCGGCTGTGTTTCTACTCCTAACCACCGTCGAGTACTACGCACTGGGTGATGCACACCTCCTGCCGATGATGCGAGCACTCGGTGAGCTGCTGACGCTCTACTGAGTCGGTGACGGAGAATTTTAGTACGGGCTTGTAGTACCGCCAGCATGGACCGACTCAAGAAGTCCCTACTCGAAGCGCCAATCATCGAGAAGGAAGGCTATCACTACTTCGTCCACCCCATCAGCGACGGGGTCCCGATGCTTCGACCGGAACTTCTGCGTGAAATCGTCATCAAGATCATCCGGAAGGCAGAACTCGACGACGTCGACAAGATCGTCACACCGGCGGCGATGGGTATCCATATTTCGACAGCCGTCTCGCTGATGACCGATATCCCACTCGTCGTCGTCCGAAAGCGCCAGTACGGGCTTGATGGAGAAGTATCACTGTCACAGGTAACTGGCTACTCCGAGAGCGAGATGTACGTTAACGACGTGTACGAGGGCGACCAGGTGCTCGTGCTCGACGACGTGCTCTCGACCGGCGGGACGCTAGCCGGGCTCACGGGCGCGCTCGAAGACATTGGCGCTGACATCCGCGACATCGTCTGTGTCATCAAGAAGGCCGACGGGACGAACAAGCTTGACGAGGCGGGCTACGACGCCAAGACGCTGATCAACGTCCAGGTCATCGACGGCGAGGTCACTATCGTCGACGAGCACGGCGACGACTAGAACGGCTGTTGATACGGTTCCTGTAGGTCGCACCAGTACTCACAGCCGTGGGAGCGTCCCTCCAGAGCGGTGAGACACGGCGGCGGGATACTCAGAGCAGCCGACAGCGTCGTAGCGTATGACAGAAGACTTGAACCCGTTCAGGCCACACGCTCCAG
Source organism: Haloarcula sp. Atlit-7R (assembly GCF_003666065.1). Taxonomy (NCBI): domain Archaea; kingdom Methanobacteriati; phylum Methanobacteriota; class Halobacteria; order Halobacteriales; family Haloarculaceae; genus Haloarcula; species Haloarcula sp. Atlit-7R. The sequence continues at coordinate 417,844 of NZ_QXIK01000001.1, forward strand.
CAGCTCGCGAGGCGCATCAGGCATACTGGACCACTCCAGTCGCTCACGGATTTATGAGCGACAGAATATAGCGGGAGGTAGATTTGAACAACGCGAGCCCCTCGCTACCGCTCGGCGTTCTCTCGTTCAAATCTACTGGCCAATAATTGCCGAACTCAGCGGCGCTCGGCGATGAAACGCCTCGCTGGAGGAGTGAGTTCGGCAAAATGATAGCGGGAGGTAGATTTGAACTACCGATCTGCGGGTTATGAGCCCGCCGGAATCTCCTGGCTATCCCATCCCGCTACCTTCTCGTAGTTCGGTCCCCTCATTAAGGGTTGTGATTCGAGTGCCGTCCGTGAGTTAGTAACGCGCTACGGTCACCCGTCCGCGTGGACCTGCCAGGTGAAGAGACTCTCGGCGACATAGTTGACCAGCATCGCGACCCCAATCGCGAGCGGGCTCGCGGCGATGAACCACAGGTCAGTTCCAGCGACAACGAGTTCGATCATCAGCCACTGCGTGAGTAGCCAGTAAACTGCGAGCTGGACCGCGACGCCGCCGGACCGGACCAAGTGGGACTTGCCGAGGCGCTTTGCGAACGACCGGCGACCGGTCTCACCCTGACCCGCGAACGTCCAGTGTTCGTTGACCAGAAACATCACGAGAATCGCCGTCTCGACGCCCGCGGCTTTGGCCCACATGTCGCTGACGCCGAATGCCAGGCCGAGCACGGCGAGGACGGTGTTGTCGCTTATCGCGCCGACGACGCCGACGGAGACGAACTGGCCGAACCGGACGCCCGAGACCAGCGACTCGAACCGGTCCGGGACGAGGCGTCGGACCCGCCGTTCGAGGTCCGTCATCGGTCCTTCTCGACGAGGGCGGTCGGCTCGTCGAGGTGCTCGGCCAGGGCGGTGTGGAACCCGTCGTCGCGCAGTTGCTTCGAGCGGTGGCGAGCCGTCAACAGCGCTTCGAGCAGGTCTATCGACGTTCGTATCGGCGACACCGTCGAGCCGGGCTTGTCCTCCCACTCGATGGGGACCTCCTCGATACACAGGTCCAGCGCCGCGGCGATGGCTACCAGTTCGACGTCCCACGCGAAGCCGGGTTCGTACAGATGGTCGCGGACGCGCTCCCAGGCGGCCGCATCGATGGCTTTTGCACCGCACTGGTAATCATACAGCCGTACGTCGAGCAACTGGCCGGCCAGCCACGCGAAGCCGTCGCCGAGGAATCGGCGAGCGAACGTCTGGTGGCTGGCGACGATGGCATCCGGGTGGCGACGGGAGCCAACGGCGAGGTCCGTCCGCCCCTCGGTGACCGGGGCCAGTATCCGTTCGAGCGAGGCGACCGGTGTCGATCCATCGGCGTCGACAAAGGCCAGCACGTCGGTCTCCATCCGCTCGAACCCGGCAGTGATAGCTGCACCTTTCCCGCGGCGATAGGGCACGGTGTGGACTTCGGCTGGGAGCGAGCGGAGCCGTGCGGGAACACCGTCCCGGGGTGCATCAAGTTCAACGACTATAGTCTGCGGTTCAAGAGCATCGTCGATAGCGGCGATATAGGTCCCGAACTGCTCTGTGTCGGGACGGTAGGCGGGGAGAACTACCCCGACGGAACGCGACATTGCCGAATAGTGGGACAGGCGGAACTAAAAACAGTTCGAAGCTGCCGGTTCCTAACCAGTCGATAATCGCGGGAGCAACAAAAAAGCGTATAGGCCAGCGAACCGGTCCCTTCACTGATGCAATACGGGCTCCTCGCCACCTGGCTCGCCCTCTACCTCCTGTTACTGTACGCTGGCGGAACCGTCGCTGGACTGCTGTTTCCCCGCTTTGCCGACCGCGGACTCGCCTTCGGCGTCCCGGTCGCCGTCTCGATACTATGGCTGGTCACCTACTTCGTCGGTCGCCTCTCGCTGACGCTTGGCGTCTGGCTCGGCGTCGCCGTGCTCGCGACGAGTACGGTAGCTGTCCGGCGGGTCGACGGCGCACTCGACCTCCGAACGTACGCCGAAACGGCGGGCGTGTTTACCGTCGGGTTCCTGTTTCTTGTTGGCATCCGAGCGTTCGACCCTGCAATCGTCCCCATCGGCGGCGAGAAGTTCCTCGATTTTGGACTATTACAGTCGCTCGTGCGGGCTGACAGCCTCCCGCTGGAGGACATGTGGTTCGCCGGCGAACCGGTCGCGTACTACTACGGCGGGCATCTCATCACAGCGATTCTCACCAGGATAACGGGGACCGAAGGGCAGTTCGCGTACAATCTCGCGCTAGCGGGGTTTTACGCCACGCTGGTCACAGCGGCGTACGGACTGGCGGGCGCTGTCGCGAGCGAACGCGGCCTCCCGCGACGGCTAGCGGCCGGCCTCACGGCGTTCTGTGTCGGGTTTGCCAGCAACCTATCGACACCGGTCAAGTTCGTCATCTGGCTCTTGCCCGGAGGGCTGGGCCAGAGCGTCGCCGAACGGGCCGGCTACGAATTGAAAGGGCTCGCGGCGGGGCCAGACTCGTTCAGTTACTGGGACGCGAGCCGCGTCATCGAAGACACGGCATCTGATTTCGGCACATACGAGCCCAGTGTGGCGCTAGTCATCGATGAGTTCCCGCTGTTTTCCTGGCTCAACGGCGATATGCACGCCCACATGATGAGCACGGGATTCCTGTTACTTGCTGCTGCGCTCTGTTTCAGCTACTACCAGACGCCGGCCGCCGAACGCCGGCGGCGGCTCGGACTACTTTTCGCTGCGCTCCCGGCCGTCGCGGGCATCATGGCCGTGACGAACACGTGGTCGTTCCCATCGATGGGCGGGCTGGCGCTGCTGACAGTAACCGTCGCGCCGGCCGACCCAACGACGCTCCTACCAGAGGCCATCGGACAGCGACTCCGGCTGAACGGGCCGGGTCAAGAGGGTGTCCGGATCGGAATGGGACTGGGCGTCGCTGCTGTCGTTCTGGTGCTGGGACTGCTCTGGTCGCTGCCGTTCTGGCTCGGCCCGGCGAGCGGACGTGAGATCGCCGTCCTGCCAGACCGAGCCTCGCTGCTGGAGTTGCTGGCCGTCCACGGCCTGTTCGTCGCCCCGTTCTGGCTGTACCTGTACGCCCAGACCGGGCGGGCTGTCGAGCGAAGTACGGCCCGAATCGTCGGTCTCGTGGCCGTTGGCACGGCGGCGCTGGCGTCGACGCTCGATATCGCAGCAGTCGGCCTGCTCGTCCCCTTGCTCGTCGGCGCGTGGCTGTTCGCGCGCTCGCCGACGCTCGACCGAACTGTCGATGCGGTCCCGGCGCTCGCTGACGGTGGCGACCGCCCCGTCGGCTTTGAGGCGGTACTGATTCTCGCCGGTGCGGGCCTCGTGCTGCTCGTCGAGTTCGTCTTCGTCAGGGAGAACATCGGCCGGATGAACACCGTCTTCAAGACGTACATGCAGGTGTGGGTGCTCTGGGGGGTCGCTGCCGGCCCCGTGCTAGCGTGGCTGCTCACCCGCTGGCGGCCGACCGGCAAGCAGGCACGAGAATGGACCAACATCGGCGTCCGAGCGTTCGTCGCCCTGCTTGTCTGTTCGGCATCCCTGTACGGCGTGTTCGCGCTCTCGAACCACGTCGAGTACGCCGGCGACCCGACGCTGGATGGGCTGGCGTACCTCGACGACGACCACCCCGCGGAAGCCGAGGCAATCCGGTGGCTCGACGAGACGACGACCGGACGGCCGACCATCGTCACGGCCGCCCCCGCTGACTACGAGTGGGTCGCCGACGAGGGCAAGGGCGCGAGCGCACCGTCGAGCCTGACCGGGCTGCCGACCGTCGCGGGCTGGACCCACGAAGCCCAGTACCGCAACGACACGGTGTACGACCGCCGCGTCGACGACGTGGAGACGATTTACACCGGCGACGCACCCGAGCAGCGTCGCCTCCTCGAAGCCTACGACGTGCGCTATGTCTACGTCGGCCCCGCAGAGCGGGCCCGCTACGACGACGTGACGGTCGACCAGCTACAGGGCGTTACCGTGGCGAAACGAGCCGGCGGCGTCACGATATATCGGGTCCGGCCGGAGTACTTCTGAGATTGGGAACGCGGCGAAAAGACGGGCCGTTCAGGACTCGGCGTTCGGCGGGGCGCGCTCGCGGAGGACGGTGACGGCCTCGGCCTCAATGTCGTCCGTATCCAGGTGCATCGGAATGTACTCCTGGGTTTTGAACGTCTCTTCCTCGTCCTCCGAGCCGATAGTACACCAGAGCTGTGGCCGGTCCGGGCCGTGCCAGTCGCCCTGCCGCGAGACCGAGAACACCTCGTACTCCTCGTCGTCGTACTCGATGCGGCCGCCCTTGCGCAGCCCCGGGTCGCCGTGGATAATGAGCTTCTTCATGCGCGTTCCTTTGCCAACAGCGTACTTAGTGACTTCGAAGGCGATTGCGCCACAGCGCACCAACCGACAGAGAGCGACGGCGAACCGACCTGTAACTAGAATGTCCTTATATTCTTGTCGATTGTGGTTAGATGCTTAACATCATGATAGCGGAGATTTATATATCCGAATCGATGACAGTCGTGTATGTTGAAACAACAGCAGCGGGCGTGCGAGCGGGCCTCGGTCGTCATCAGCCCGATGGACGACAACGGACGGATGGAACTCAGGGACGTCGAGACCGATGAGACCTACGAAGTCGTGGACTACATCGACGACGAACTGGCAAAGAAACTGAGGTCGCTCTCCGCTGGCGAAGCGGTGAATCTCGAACTGCTGGCGGGCTCGGATTCGGGTGTGTTCGGCGCGGTCCGAATCGAGTCCAGCGGGCCGTCGGCCCGGTTCCAGTAGCCGGCGCTGCAGCGGGGAGCGTCCGAGCCATATGTGGGGCAGGTCGTCCGAGAGGGACGTGATTGTGCGGCACACGGTGGGTCCGAACCAAACGGGTTTTAAGCGGCCACGTCAAATCGCTCGGTAAGGCCGATATCTATGCAGATGCCACGACGATTCAATACGTACTGTCCGCACTGTAACGAGCACCAGGAACACGAGGTAGAGAAAGTCCGGACCGGTCGCTCGACCGGGATGAAGTGGAATGACCGTCAAGAGGAGCGCAACTCCGGTATCGGGAACGACGGCAAGTTCTCGAAGGTCCCGGGTGGCGACAAGCCCACCAAGAAGACGGACCTCAAGTACCGCTGTGGCGAGTGTGGGAAGGCCCACCTCCGCGAGGGATGGCGCGCCGGCCGACTGGAGTTCCAGGAGTAACGATGGCAGGAAGCTTCATTACCGTCGAATGCCCCGACTGCGAGAACGAACAGACTCTCTTCGAGAAGGCCGCGAGCGAGGTCTCGTGTGCCGTCTGTGGCCACACCATCGCCCGCCCAACCGGCGGGAAGGCCGACATCGAAGGCGAAGTGACCGCCGTCGTCGAGGCCCGATAGGATGAAATACAGCGGCTGGCCCGAACCGGGCGAACTCGTCGTCGGCAAGATCGACGAGATCGAGGACTTCGGCGTGTTCGTTGACCTCGACGAGTACGAGGGCAAGCGCGGCCTCTGTCACATCTCTGAGGTCGCCAGCGGATGGATCAAGAACGTCCGCGACCACGTCAACGAAGGGCAGACAGTCGTTGCCAAGGTGCTTGACGTCGACGAGAGCGCCCAGCAGATCGACCTCTCGATCAAGGACGTCAACGACCACCAGCGAAAGGAGAAGATTCAGGAGTGGAAAAACGAGCAGAAGGCCGACAACTGGATGGAACTGGCCTTCGGCGAGGACTTAGACGACGAGACCTACGCCGCCATCGCAAACGAACTGCTGGCTGAGTTCGGCTCGATGTACGACGGGTTCGAATCAGCGGCAATCCACGGCAACGACGCCCTCGAAGAGGTCGACCTCTCCGAGGAGGAAATCGACGCCATCGTGCAGACGGCTCGGAACAACGTCTCTGTGCCGTACGTTCAGGTCACCGGCTATGTCGACCTGTCCTGTCCCGAAAGCGACGGCGTCGACATCATCAAGGAAGCACTGCAGGCCGCCGAGGGCAACGGCGAGGTCCCCGACGAAATCGAACTCGAAGTGACCTACGTCGGCTCACCTGAGTACCGCATCCAGGTGCAAGCGCCCGACTACAAGACCGCCGAGGACGCGCTCGAAGAGAGCGCGGACCGCGCCGCGGCGGTCGTCCAGCAACACGGTGGAACGGGACAATTCCACCGTGAGCGCAGCGAAGACGACGAGTAAGCCGGTTGTCGTTCAGTGAGTCACTACCGATGAAATCGGATATCCGCGTCTGCACTGCCTGGAAGTCCGAGCACGCCCGGCCGGTGTACACGCTGGACAACACCTGTCCGGACTGCGGGGCCGAAGCAGTCAACAGCGTACCCGCGCCGTTCTCGCCTGAAGACAGCTACGGCGAGTATCGACGTTCTCTTAAGCGCCGCAGCCGCGAATAAGCCGTATGGACGAATTCGACATCGAGACTGTAGCGGACCCCGACCTCGACGACCCGGTACTGGTCGAGGGGCTGCCCGGCGTCGGCCACGTCGGCAAACTCGCCGCCGAACACCTACTGGAGGAACTCGAAAGCGAGCTCGTTCGGCGTGTCTACTCAACACATTTCCCGCCACAGGTCAGCATTGACGACGGACAGGCGGAACTTGCCTGCGCAGAGTTCCACGCCGTGACGCCGGAGGAAGGCCAAGACCTGCTCGTGCTTTCCGGGAACCATCAGGCCCAGGACAACCAGGGCCACTATGGCCTGACCGACACGTTCCTCGACATCGCCGACGAGTTCGGCGTTCAGCGGGTGTTCGCTCTCGGCGGCGTCCCGACCGGCGAACTCATCGAGGAGTACGACGTGCTCGGCGCGACGACAACCGAGGATTTCAAGGAAACGCTGGAAGACGCTGGCGTGGCCTTCCGCGAAGACGAACCTGCGGGCGGCATCGTCGGCGTCTCCGGCCTGCTGCTGGGCCTGAGCAAGCGCCGCGACGTGCCGGCCAGTTGCCTCATGGGCGAGACCTCGGGCTATCTGGTCGATCCCAAGAGCGCGCAGGCCGTTCTCGAAATCCTCCAAGACGTCATCGGGTTCGAGGTCGACTACAGTTCGCTGGAGGACCGCGCCGACGAGATGGAGGAGGTCGTCCGGAAGATTCAGGAGATGGAACAGCAGAACTCCCCGTCGCCCACCGACGAGGACCTCAGATACATCGGTTAAGACGGATTTCTGTCCCCGTGTCTCGGCTGTCACCGACGGCGGAGCCGGTACCCTCCGAAACTGATTGGTGGGAGTCCGCCTGAAGCAGTCACCTGTTGCCGGAGAGCGGGAATTTCTTTACCACTGGACCCTAATTCGTGGCCGTGCAGACACAACCGGGTATGCCGCCGGAGTGGCTGGTCCTCGGGCTCGCCCTCGGCATCGCCGGAACCCTCGTTGTCGCCGGCCTATTCGTCCTCGCGAACCGCGTGTTTCCGGCCGAGCGGCCGAACCGGCAGGCGACAGACGGCGGGGAGATGCGACGCCGGGCGGAGCTGCGCGAGTACCTCACCGCTATCGACGAGCAGTTCGCCGAGAACCACTTCGTCGAGGGGCAACACGTCGCCTTCTATCTCCCCAAGCGGGACGTGGCAATCACGTTCGACGCCCGAGCGTACTACCGCATCGAGCGGTCCCCGACTATTCCCGTACTGGTCGAACACGAGATGCCGGGCGTCTATCTCGGCGCACGCCTGCCCTTCGAAACGCCCGAAGTTGACCTCGGCCCGGACCCCGAAGAGGAACCACACCCGACAGTCCAGGCGTTCAGCGAACTGGGACTGACACAGAGCGCGTCGCTGGACGACGTGAAATCGGCCTACCGCGAGCGCGTCAAGGAGGTCCATCCGGACCACGGCGGCAACGAGGACGAGTTCAAGCGCGTCCGGGAGGCATACACCACTGCGAAACAGCACGCGTCCGGGGCATCGCGACAGCGAGCGTCGTAAGCGGAGACTGAAGGCCACTCACTGCATCGGGACACAGCAGACCGGGACAGACGCATTACGGACAACGGTCTCGGTGACGCTTCCGGTCAGGTATCGCGTGAGGCCGGAGCGGCCGTGTGTTCCCATCGCGATGAGGTCGATATCGTGTTCCTCGCTGTAGGAGAGAATGGCGCGTGCAGCCGGGCCGCTTGCGATGTTACCTGCGACACTGACATCTGCGTCGCTGGCACGCTCATGGACCGCCGCAAGTGCCTTCTGGCCAGTTTGCTCAAGCGCCTCGTGAATCTCTGCTGATCCTTCAGCGCCGCCGAATCGGCTCGTGTCGACAGAGTAGAGCGTGTGTACGGTTGCGTCATACAGCTCCGCTAGCGTGATACCCCATTCGATTGCGAGTGTTGCCCCCTCGCTGCCGTCAGTCGGGACGAGAATGTTTTCGTACCGTTGCTCGCCGATTTCGACGATATCCCCATCCGGAGTGACCGTGACGATTGGGACAGCGGCAGTCCGCAGCGTCTTTTCTGCAACACTCCCGAGTGCAACCCGTTCGAACCCTGTCCGTCCCTGCGTCCCCATAACAATGAGATCGATGTCGTGAGCATCGACGTAGTCGTTGACCGCCTGAAACGGAATCCCTGACTCGACGGCGGTAGTGATTTGCCCGGAGAGATGCGCCCTGGCGAGTCTCGCGATGGAGTCTACCGCCCGTTCAGCCGCCTCCGTGAGGAGACGCTCCCGGTCGGTCTGCCCGTCAGAATTCAGCTCCGGTTCGATGTCACGGGCGTCAACTGCTGACAGTACGTGGAGGTCGGCACCGATTGTAGCTGCGAGATCGATAGCTCGCCGAGCCCCTATTCGTGCCCCGTCACTGCCGTCGGTCGGCACGAGAATCGAGTTGATCGTGTGGCTCATAGCCACGGTTTGACAGGCTATTGATTTAACACTACGTTCGATTCCCGCCACGTTGCAGAGTGAGTTTACGACCGCTCTGTGCTCGCAGGTGTACTGCATCTTGCACGCCTCGGTCAACGGACGGCGAACCGACCAGCTGCCGCCGGCAAGACCGAGAGGCGTTCACAGCCGACGGGACTGCGTCGCGTCTCCGAACAAGGCGCACCACCATTTTATCCACAGGCTGACCGTAGTCACGATATGATCGCACGGATTCTCGTTCCGATGGACGATTCGGAAATGGCCCGGCGAGCGCTTGGGTACGCCCTTGAGAACCATCCTGACGCGGAGATTACTGTCTTACACGTCGTGGGCGGACCGTCGCCGTTGGGGGGAGCGGCCACCTCACTTGCTCTTGAGGATGATGTCGAAGCGGCTGCCGAGAGGCGTGCGGAAGGAGTATTCGACGAGGCTCGTGAGCGCGCCGCCGAGTACGATGTCGAAATAACCACTGAAGTGCAACTGGGCCACCCGGTCCGGGCGATTCTGAATAGAGCTGACGACTTCGATGCGGTCGTACTCGGAACGCACGGCGGCTCCTTAGCCGATCGGCTGGTCGTCGGGAACGTCGCTCAGAAAGTGTTCCGTAACTCGCCTGTTCCAGTCATTATCGCCCGATAAGTGGTGGCAGCTGCGACCGATGGACAGACTGCCCTAAGCACCGACAGCGACGGGACACCGGCCGTCTGTGCCAGAGTTAGTTTCGAAAGTCTCTGCGGGTCGCAAGGGTGACTACGGCGTCACGACGAGCTTGCCAACGCTATCGCGATTCTGCATTGCCACAAACGCCGTACCGGTCTCTTCAAGCGAGTACGTCTCCTCGATTTCGGGGGAGAGCGAGCCGTCAGCAACGAGGCCGACGAGTCGCTCTAGGTCGCCCTGCGTCCCCATCGTACTCCCGATGACGCGTTTATGCCCGAGGAACAGGTCCGGGATGTCGATTTCGGACGTGCCGCCGGCCGTCCGCCCACAGACCGCCATCCGTCCGCCGCGTCGCAGCACGTCAAGGCCGACCTGCGTGTACTCACCACCGAGGTGATTGAGCACGCCGTCGACTGTGCCGACATCGTCGACTGCCGCCCGAATCTCGTCCGGGTCGATGCTCTTGATTGCGTGGTCCAGACCGAGCGATTCGACGCGGTCCAGTTTGTCCTGAGAGGAGGAGGTGCCGACAGTGTCAGCGCCGAGCGCGTCGGCGAGTTGCACGCCCGCGACACCGACGCCGCCGGTGACGCCCGGGACGAACACCAGGTCGCCCGGACCGGCCTCGACCCGCCGGAGCATGTGGAAGGCCGTCATGTAGGCCGTCGGCAGCGCGGCCGCCTCGACCGTGTCCACGCCGTCGGGGAGCGCGACGAGGCGGTCGGCCTGCACGCGGGCAGCCTCGGCGAGGCCGCCGTGGTACAGCGAGAAGTTCGCACAGAGGTTCTCCGGCCCCTCCCGACAGTAGCGGCAGGTCCCGCAGGTCTCGTTCGGGCAGAGTACCACCCGGTCTCCGGGTTCGACGGCGGTGACGCCCTCGCCCACGGCGTCGACGGTCCCAGCGACATCGAGACCGGTGACAAAGGGCAGGTCGTCCGCGTCGACCATCGCGGAATCGCCTTCGAGAATCCAGAGGTCGTGGCGGTTAATTGCGCACGCCTCGACGGAGACCACCGCCTCGCCGCGTCCGGGTCCGGGGGTCGGTCGGTTGACAATCGAGACGCCGTCCGGGCCAGTGAGTTCGCTGAACGCTGCGGCGCGCATCAGGCCAGTGTTGTGCCACGACGGGCTAAACGACACCGAAGTATGCGGTGCTGTGTCACGGCGGCCCCCACTCCGGCCGACGGCGGCCTCAGATACCCTGGCTCATGAGGTGACTGCGCAGCAGGTCCGCCTCCTTGCTGCCGGCGACGGGGTTCACGAGGACGACCACGTCGTCGCTGTCGAAGGCACCGTCGTCAGCCAGCGCCCGCGCGCCAGCGACGGCCGTCCCGCCGGTCGCGCCCGTTTCCGGCCCCATCTCGCAGCCGTCGACGGCACCGGCCAGGATGTCCGTGTCCGGGACGGCGACGCCGCCCCCGCCCGAGCGCTCCAGCGAGTCGAGCGCCGCAGCGCCGGCGGCGGGGTCTGGGACTTCGAGCGGGCCGACGATGGTGTCGGGGTGTTCGACCGTCGCCGGCTCGTCGTCGCCCTCGCGTGCGGCGTCGGCGATGGCGGCCGCCGAGTCGGGCTGTGCGGCGTAGATTCGCGGGACCGCGTCCGCGAGGCCGCTGTCGACCGCCGCCTGGAATCCACGTTCGAGGCCGACGACCGTCTCGCCGTGACCGGTGGGGTGGACCACCGCGTCGGGGGCCGCCCAGCCGAGGTCGTCGGCGGTCTCGAAGGCGACGGATTTGGCCCCCTCGACGCGGAAGGGGTGGCCGGGCGCGACCGGGGCCCAGCCCTCGGCGGCCTCGGCCAGTTCCTCGTCGAAGGCCGAGACGGCGTCGTCGTATCGGCCCTCGACGACGCGCATGTCACCGCCGTGGACGTTCACCATCGCCTTGTTGAGGAACGGGCACCGCGAGGGGACGAAGCCCTTCGACTCGACGCCGGCGCGGGCCGCGTAGGCGGCGCTGGCCTGTGCACCGTTGCCCGTCGAGGGCGTCACGACGCGCTCGGCTCCGCGTTGTGTGGCGGCAGTGACCGACAGCGAGAGCTTGCGGTCGCTCAGCGAGGCCGTCGGATTGCGCCCCTCGTCTTTGACGTACACCGATTCGACGCCGAGTTCGTCGGCGAGGTCCGGGACCAGGACCAGCGGCGTCGCCCCCTCGCCCAGCGTCACCGTCTCGCTCCGCGGGAACGGCCGCAGCGACTCGTACCGGGCCGGCCCCGTCGCGTCGGGCAGCGCTTCGGGCGTCAGCGCCGGAACGTCGTAGTCACCGACGAGGACCCCGCCGCAGTCGGGACAGCGGTCGGCCGTGCTGTCGGTTTCTGCGCCACACGCCGTGCAGATGAGGCCGCGAAACGCCGCAGTCGTCTTCATGTCTTCCTCTGTGGACGGGACGACCAAGTGTGGTCCGGTCCCGCTTCAGCACGCTCTTGTCCGGGGCGGTCGAACCTGAGGGTATGACAGATGTCGTCGTCGCCGGAGGCGGACTCGCCGGGCTGGTCGCCGCCCGGCACTTGGCGGAGTCGGGCCGAGACGTGACCGTCTTCGAACAGGCCTCAGAGGTCGGGGGTCGCGTCCGGACGGTCCACGAGGACGGTTACACGTTCGACCGCGGGTTCCAGGTGATGTTCACTGCGTACCCCGCGGCCAAGCGTGAACTCGACATCGAGGCGCTCTCGCCCCGGACATTCACGCCGGGGGCCACTATCGCTAGTCCGAACCACCGTTCGGTGCTGTCGGACCCGCTTCGCAACCCCACGGCCGCGCCACAGACGCTGCTCAACACCGACGTGCGCACGGCCGACAAGCTCAGGCTGTTTCGGCTCCAGCGCGAACTGGCCCGCGTCGAGCCGGTCGAACTGCTCTCTCGCGGCGGGCAGACCATCCGGGAGTACCTCGCCGACTACGGGTTCTCGCGGCGGTTCGTCGAGCGGTTCGCCGCACCCTTTTACGGCGGCATCACGCTCGACCGCTCGCTGGGGACCGACAGCAGCATCTTCGAGTACACATACAAGATGCTGAGCGAGGGCGAGATATTCGTCCCGGCCGACGGGATGCAGGCGATGCCGCGACAGCTCGCCGACCGCGCTCGTTCAGCGGGTGCAACCATCGAGACCGACGCGGCCGTAACTGACTTAGATACCCACGACGGCGAGGTCACTGTCAAGATGGGCACGGAGACGGTGACGGCCGAGAGTTGCGTCGTCGCGACGGACCCGGAGACAGCGGCAGAGCTGACGGATATTGATGCGATTCCGACTGCGCCGGTCGGCTGTGTCACGCAGTACTTCGCGCTCCCGACGAACCGCGCGCCGACGACCGGCCAGCGCATCATCCTCAACGCGGCCGACGACCGGCCCAACACCGTCGCGCCGCTGTCGGCGGTCGCCAGCGAGTACGCGCCCGCTGGCATGGAGCTATACAGCGCCACATTCCTCGGGACGCCGGAGGAAAGCGATGCGGAACTGGCCGCCGAAGTCCGGGCGGCGCTGCAGTCGTGGTATCCGAACGCGAGCTTCGAGGCGCTGGAACTGCTCCGGACTGACCGCGTCCCGCTCTCACAGTTCGCTCAGCCGCCGGGGTATCGGGACGCGCTCCCGGACCCGACAGCGCCAGAGGGCAACGCCGTCCTGGCGGGCGACTACACCCGCTGGTCGGCGATACAGGGTGCGCTGGAAAGCGGCAAGGTCGCCGCCGATCTGCTTCGATAAGAGAAACGCCGATACGACTGCAAAAGAGGGCCGGCGGCCTATGCGGCCGGACCGCCGCTATTCGTGTTTCCCTCTTGTTCGTGCCCCTCTCCTTCGAGGACTTCAGAGACGTACTTTATCGTCGCGAAGTACAGCAGCAGTAGCGAGAGCAGCGTAATCGCGATGAGACCCAGCGCGATTTCTGTCTGAACCATATTCCAGCGTCCACCGTCGTGGCTCAAATACTTACCGTTATAGCATGCGTCGGAACTCACCCAGCGGCGGGAACGACAGCGTCTCGCGCCCGCTCTCGTCCCAGACCACTGGCTCAAGTCGGTCGGCGTCGGTGACCAGCGGGGACTGGAAGTCGCTGGCTCGCATCTCGTTGACCTCGACACCGGCGTTCAGCCTGTTGAACGACGGGAGCATCACCATGTCACTGCCACGGTACTGGCCGGACCCGACAAGGTAGCAGGGCCGGCGCTGGCCCTCGATGGCAATGGTGGGGTGGTCGTGCCCGACGACGTAGCGGTCGGCGTCGGCCTCGGGGGCCTCGTGGCCGTGGCAGACAACGGTGTCGCCGACCCGGTAGGCCGTCTCGGTCGGCCCGTCCCACACGCTGTCGAGCATCGTGTCGTGGTTGCCCGGCGTCACGAGCAGCCGTGCACCGGCCGTCCGGCAGGCCTCCCTGAGGCCGGCGACGGTGCTCTCGACCGACCGGGGGACGGTCCGGAACGAATGCAGCAGGTCGCCCGCGACGACGACCTCGTCGGGATCGTGGCGCTCGACGAGCGACTGGAACCGCTGGACCATGTCCGAACCGGAGCCGACCGGGAGTTCGAGGGTCCCGCCGGTGCCCCGGCCGACGTGGAGGTCTGCGACGACGAGCGTGCCGTCGAGCAGGAGCGACCGGTCGTCGTAGCTGGCTGTCATCGCCGTGAGGTCGGCGCTGGTGACGCTTATATTGTCGGTCACGCGGATGGTCGGTGCGGAACCGCCCGTGTATCCGGGCCTGACAGTGTCGGTGGTATTTTTACCTGCGACTCCCGTGACTCCTGTATGGTCGACGTCCTGGAGAACAAGCGGGCCGCGACGCGGTTTCGGGTCCTCGTGGAGATCGCCGAGCGCCAGCCCGCAGTGAGTCAGGGCGAAATAGCCGATGCCGTCGGCGTGACGAGCCAGGCCGTCAGCGAGTACATCCGCGAACTCGTCGACGACGGACTCGTTGAGAAGGAAGGCCGGTCCCGCTACCGGGTCACCAAGGAGGGCGTCGACTGGGTGTTCCAGTCTGCGACCGACGTTCGGCGGTTCGCCGACCACGTCACCGACGACGTACTCGGGAGCGTGCAAGAGGACGCCGCCATCGCCACAGCGGATCTGGAAGAAGGAGAGACGGTGACACTCTCGCTGTCGGACGGGCTGTTGCACGCCCATCCCGGCGGCGGCGACGCGACGGGCGTGACGACGACGAGCGCCGCGGCGGGCGATGTCGTCGGCGTCACCGGCTTCGAAGGCGTCATCGACCTCGACCCCGGCCACGTCAGCGTCATCCAGGTCCCGCCAGTCCGGTCGGGGCCAGTCGAGAACATCGACGAGATCGCCACAGCCTGTGCAGATGTCCCCATCGTCACCGCAGCGGGCGTCGAGTCCGTCGTCGCGCTCCGCGATGCCGACATCGAACCGACGACACATTTCGCGGCTGGCGAGGTAGCTGCCGCCGCCGCATCACGGGGACTCAATGCCGTCGTCGTCGCGACACAGGACACTGTCGGCCGTGTGACCGACGCGCTTCGCGACGCGAGCGTCGACTACGACGTGACGCAGTGACCCGCGAGTAGCGGGACTTTTCCGCTCGGCTGCCGTCAGGACACCCATGAGCGACCACGATATCCATGATGCTGTCGAGGCGTTCCTGAACGAAGCCGACGACGCCTACAGCGAGTACGAGCAAGGGTACACCGACGCTGATGCGACGCTCCGCCGGCTGGAAACGGCTATCGAGGAACTGCGGGCGGCGGCCGAGGAGTAGGACGCCGTCCATCGTCGGGCGAACAGTATTGTAGTCTCAGATTCATGTAGTCCGTATGACGGATGTGGTTCTGGTAGACGGCGCACGCACTGCACACGGTGAACTGCTGGGTGGCCTCGCAGAACGAAGCGCGATAGAGCTAGGTACGGCAGCCGTCGAGGGACTGCTCGACCGAACCGCCATTGATAAACACAGTGTCGACTGGGTCGGCCTCGGAAACGCGGTACAGGCGGGCGTCGGCCAGGTTCCGGCCAGACAAGTCGTCGTCGAGTCGCCGCTCCCTGACGATGTCGCCGCCACGACGCTCAACGAGGCATCGGGGTCCGGGTTGCGGGCGATCACGACCGCCGCCGACCGTATCGAGGCCGGTCGGGCGTCGGTGTGTTTCGCCGGCGGTATGGAGTCGATGTCGAACGCGCCGTATCTCGTTCGGGATATGCGCGGCGGTCGCCGACACGGGAACAGCGAACTTGTCGACGCTATGATATGGGACTCGCTGTGGGACAAACACTGCGACGCCCACATGGGGACGTTGACGGAGGAACTCGCCGCCGGGCACGATATCAGCCGCGCTGCCCAGGACGAGTACGCTCGGCGGAGCAACCACCGGGCCGGCGACGCCATCGAGTCGGGGAAGTTCACCGAGGAGTTGGTCCCCGTCGAGACGGCCGACGGGCTCGTGACCAGGGACGAGGGGCCGCGTCCGGAGACGACCGTCGAGCAGTTGGCGACGCTGCCGCCGGCCTTCGTCGAGGGCGGCACCATCACCGCCGGCAACGCCTCAAAGCTCTCGGACGGAGCGGGTGCAGTGGTGCTGGCCGACGCCGAGACGGTCGAGCGCGAAGGGCTTGGACCGATGGCCCACGTCGAAGATTACGCGGTTGCCTACCGTGACCCGTCGGAATTCTCTATCGCCGTCCGCGACGTCGTCGAAAAACTGCTTGAGCGCAACGACCTCACCGTCGCCGACGTTGACCACTTCGAACTCAACGAGGCGTTCGCCGCGCAGATGGTGTACGTCGCTGACGAACTCGACATCCCCGCCGAGAAACACAACCCGCTCGGCGGCGCGGTGGCGCTCGGCCACCCTATCGGGGCCAGCGGCGGCATCCTCACGACCACGATGCTGTACGCGATGGAACGAGAAGACCATCACCGCGGCATCGTGGGGATGAGCGTCGGCGGTGGCGGCGCGATCGCGATGTCTGTGGTTCGGTAAGGACTCGCCAGCGACGAGGCGAGTGAGCGTCGGCGGTGGCGGCGCGAAACGCCACGAACTGAAAGCGGAATGGCAAGCGGGCACGCCGCACGAAATCAGCCGAAAGGAGAGGATAACAGCTAGATTACGAGCTTGTTTTTCCGATTTCCTCCAGTGAGAGTGTGTAGTCTCCGCGTCCGCTGTAGACATACACGAGGATACCGATCTCGTTGACCTGTGAGAAGTCGTCGATGATTATCTGTTCGTTGCTGTCCTGCGTGTAGGACGCGCGGTCGTAGTCGTTCGGCGTGGGTATGCGACCGTCGAAGGAGACATAGAGGTCGAAGTCAGCATCAGACGGCCCATTGAGGCTGAGGATCAGTTGCAGCGGCGAGTCCGTCTTCAGGGAGTACGTGTACGTATCATAGTCAAGCATCCCGCTGAGCGAGCCGGACGAATCAGTGGTGATGCGGTCTTTTGCTTCAGAAGAGACAGAGACGTTGACTGACGTGGTTGCCTCGGCACCGTCATTATCGGTCACAGTGACGGTAACAGTGTAATCGCCAGTGTCGGTGTACGTATGGCTGACCTCTGCTGCGTCCGACCCCTCAACAGGGTCAGAGCCGTCGCCGAACTCCCAGCGGTAGTTCGTTATCGAGCCGTCGGGGTCACGGGAGCCGCTGGCATCGAAGATAATCTCTCTGTTGACAGTGACAGTTCGCGAGTCGTCGTTGAGCGTCATGATTGGCGGTTCGTTTTTCGAGCCGCCGCCGGCAGTGACGAAGTTGTATGCATCCGCGAGACCGACACCGACGAACTGGCTGTCCTCACTCAGTGGCTGGGCAGTGTCCAGAAGGTTCTGTCGGGTCTGACTGACGGGCCATTCGTGTCTGTCGAGTCCGAGCGCCGCAACGCCGGCGACGGCAGGGCACGCCATTGACGTTCCGGGGAACTGCGCGTAGTCTCCTCCCGGAACGGATGAGAGGACATCATTGCCCGGAGCTGCGATGTCGACTTTCTCACCGTAGTTCGGGAACTCGGTGGGACTCTTGTTCTGATCGACGGCACCGACGGCGACACATTCTTCGTAGGCTGCTGGGTACGACACGTCCTGCTGACTTGGCGGGTCACCGTCCTTGTGGTTACCGGCTGCACAGATGAGGAGGACACCCTGATTCCATGCGTACGAGACGGCGTTTTTCATCGTCTGGTTGTAGCCGCCACCACCGAGAGACATGTTGATAATGTCCGCCCCCTGATCAGTCGCCCACTCGACAGCGTTAGCGATATCGGCGGTTCGGCCCCCGTTTGTGCCGAGTGCACGACAACTCAGAAGCCGTGAGTTACTGACACCTGCGATACCGGTTTCGTCATTCGTTTCGCCGGCAGCGATGCCGGAAACGTGTGTCCCATGCTGAGCGGATTGTGGTGCGGGGTCGCTGTCGTTGTCGACGAAGTCCCGTCCTTTCTGGTTCCCGAACTGTCCGTCAAGGTCGGGATGAGTGTAATCCGTACCGGTGTCTATGACAGCGATGGTGACATCCTTGCTGCCGAAGGTAACATCCCAGGCTTTCGGAGCATGACAAGTTGTGGCGCGTACTGGCTGTCGAACTTCGGATCGTTCGGAATCGTGGCGATCGGCTCGCGAACGTGGTTGAATTCCGTGTACTTGACTCCCTCGATTGCTTCGACCGTCGGAAGGAGTTCTTCCGTGAATTTCTGTGGGACTGCTGAGCGAAGGTACGAAAGCGACTCGTTCACGTCGATAATATCGAGCTGCTCGAGGTCGGATCGCTCCTTTATTTTGCTATGAACATCTGACATGTTTTATCATTTGAAACACCGATCAGATGTTTTTGTATCAGAATCTTGTTATTCACTGGCTTCTCCACCAAAGGCTGCGACCGTTACAGCGGAACCGAGCATCTTGATGACTGATCTTCTGGACGGTTTCGGCAGAGTATGTCGAGACATCCGACTCCCACTAAATATGTGTAAGTTATAAAACTAATATATAATTCCTCATGCAGCCCGATATTCAATAAACCGAATAACATAAACTGCATTATGAATACGTGTTTATTCTGATATCTGATGTATGATGTAATAGAAATAAACTTGTCACTAGTTTTCTTTAGTCAGTGGGTCCAGCAGAACAGACGGACGATTCCAATGCTACCGAGGCACAAGGAAGAATTATCGGGCCAGCCGCCCCGAAACAGAGTATGACCGAATTCTCTAAACGAGTAGAGCAGGTATCAATTTCGGGCATCCGTGAAGTGTTCGAGGCGGCCGGCGAAGACGCGATTAACCTCGGCCTCGGCCAACCGGATTTTCCGACGCCGGAGCACGCACGCGAAGCGGCCGTCGAGGCAATTCAAACGGGGGAAGTCGACGCCTACACGTCGAACAAAGGGACCGAGGAACTCCGAGACGCCATCGCCGCCAAGCACGAGCGGGATAACAACCTCGACGTCGACCCCGGAGACATCATTGCCACGTCGGGCGGGAGCGAGGCGCTGCACATCGCCTTGGAGGCCCACGTTGATGCAGGACAGGAGGTTATTTTTCCGGACCCGGGGTTCGTCTCCTACGACGCGCTGACCCACCTCGCCGGCGGGACGCCGCGGCCGGTCCCGCTGCGCGAGGACCTCACGATGGCCCCCGAGACGGTCGAGGAAGCAATTACCGACGACACGGCGGCGTTCGTCGTGAACTCGCCTGCCAACCCGACCGGCGCGGTTCAGACCCCCGAGGACATGCGGGCGTTCGCCCGTATCGCCGACGAGCACGACGTGCTGTGTATCTCCGACGAGGTGTACGAACACCAGGTCTTCGAGGGCGAGCACCGGTCACCAGCGGAGTTCAGCGACTCGGGCAACGTCGTCGTGGTCAACGCCTGCTCGAAGGCGTACTCGATGACGGGCTGGCGGCTCGGCTGGGTCACCGGCGCGACGGACCGAATCGAGCGAATGTTGCGCGTTCACCAGTACGCACAGGCCTGTGCGTCCGCGCCGGCCCAGTACGCCGCCGAGGCGGCGCTGACCGGCCCTCAAGAGCCGGTCGCGGAGATGCGCGAGGCCTTTCAGGAGCGCCGCGACGTGCTGCTGGACGGCCTCGAGGAGATGGGACTGGACTGCCCGACGCCCAAGGGCGCGTTCTACGCGATGCCGAAGGTCCCCGACGGGTGGGTCGACGAGGTCATCGATCGCGGGGTCGTGGTCGTCCCCGGCGACGCCTTCGGCGAACACGGCGCGGGCTACGCTCGCATCTCCTACGCGACGGACACGGAGACGCTGAAAGAGGCCATCGATGTCATGGCCGACGCGACGGCGGCGCTCCGCTGAGCGGGGGTCAGCGCGGCCGACGCGGACACTCGCAGGTGTCGTCGGACCGGACCAGTCGCCCCGAAATTGGAACAGTCTCGGGGGAGAGTGCGAAGAAACCCTTTATCGGTCGGCCGTCTGGACTCCGGTATCCCATCGTGGCACATGCATCCGAGTCCAGCGCGCCCGTCGGCGGGGAGAGACAGGACTATACGACCGGCAGACGCAGGTCCCGGGAGGACAGTGGGATGGAGAAAGCGCTCTGGTACCTGTTGACGGCGACGCGTGGCGGCGCCAACCGGGCGCGTATCATCGACGCTCTCTCGGACCGACCGATGAACGCAAACGAACTCGCCGACGAACTCGACGTGGGCTACAAGACGATCAGACATCATATGGAACAGCTAGAAGAACACGGCGTGGTCGAATCCGGCGACGAGGAGTACGCCAAACTCTACTTCCTGACCGACCGGTTCGACAACTACCGCGACACCTTCGAGGAGATCGTGGAGAAAATGGACGAATGAGGGAACAAATCACCCGGGCCGCGACCGGCCGACGGGAGGGGCGGCGCTGATGGCGATGGGACCGCTCATCACCGCCGCGGCGGCGCTCGCGGGGCTGAACGTCCTGCTGTTGCTCCCGCTGCTGGGCGTCTGGGTCCGTAATTACGCGACGTTCCGGACGGGACTCGTCGCCGGCCTCATCGCCTTCGCCGTCGCGATGCTCGCCGAGAACGCCATCGCCGTCTACTTCTTTTTCTCGATGCAGAGCTTCTACGCCGGCGACCCACACGTCCAGCAAGCCGTACTGGTCCTGCGCTCACTGCAGTTTATCGCCATCGCCGGACTGAGCTACACGACGCTTCGGTAACCGCGGGTGGCAGCGACGGCCCGTTTCCGGACTGTCCGTGAGTGACACTGTGCTGTCGCCCGAACAGGTTCGGGACAAACGCCTGACTGGCGTGGACCATCATCGGACGTATGAGCACAGATCAGCAGGACGCGGTCCGCGAACTCGACGTTCGAGACATCGACGGGGAACCGTTCGAGCACATCATGGACGCGCTCGACTCGGTCAGCGAGGACGAGGCGCTCCGGCTGGTGAACAGCTTCGAGCCGGTGCCGCTGTACGACGTTCTCACGAAGAAGGGGTATCAGTACGCCGCGGAGCAGGTCGCCGACGAGAAGTGGCACATCACGATACGGCCGGACTGAGATGCGGACCGAGCGCGCCTCGCGGTGGTTCGTCGCCACCAGCGCGCTGTTTTTCGTCGGCTTTCACGCCGCGATGGCGGTCGCCGCCCCCCGGCGAGTCGTCGTCACGCTCGGTCTCTACGGGTTCGTCCTGCACGTCCTGTTCGGGAAGGCCTACGCGCTCGTGCCGCCGTACTTCGAACGGGACCTCGCGTGGGAACTGGGGCCAGCCGTCCAGTTCCCGCTGTCCGTCCTCGGCACAACAGGGCTGGCGCTCGCGCCGCTTGGCCCGTCGTGGCTCCGACCAGTGGGAACCCTTCTCTGGGTCGGCGGCGTCGGGGTCTTTCTCGGGACGCTTGGGTGGACGATTGCCGGAAACGTCACCGGCACCGCGACGGGGACCGGCGGCGCGAACGCCCACCGGGAGCCGGTCGACCGAACCGCCAACGTCGCGGTCCCGATTGCGCTCGGCTACCTCGCGCTCGCCGCGGGGAGCGCGCTCGCCACGACCGCCGGCTTCGGGTCGGTCCACCCCCAGCAACTGTCGCACCTGCTGGCCGCGGGGACGGCCGCGCTGTTCGTCTTCGGCGTCGGCTTCCGGCTGTTCCCCCGGTTTCTGGTCGCGGCAGTGCCGCGCCCGGTCGTCGCCGTCGTCGTCGCGGCCGGTGCCGTCGGTCCCGCGCTGCTCGGGTTCGGGCTGTTCGACCGCACGCTCCTCCTCATTGGTGGCGTCGTCGAGGCCGTCGCAGTCGCTGGGTTCGCGCTGTCGTATCTGGCCCTCTTTCTGCGGTCGGAGCGCCGCCGCGTGGGGTTCTACGCGGTCCTGTTGGCGGTCGTGGCCGGAGTCGTCGGTATCGGACTCGGGTTGACTGTCGCCGTAACCGGTCGGAGCCCGGCGCTGGTCACCGCGCACTATCGGGCGATGCTGGCGGGCTTTCTCGGACTCACTGTGGTCGGGGCAGCGTTCCAGTTCTACCCGCCGGCAGTCGGCGTCTGGCCCTGTGCAGATGACCGGACGGCACTGCTGTCGATTGCACTGCTTGGGAGCGGACTCGGCATACAGCTACTCGGTCTTGTCGGCCGTATCGGCTGGATGAGACCAGTCGGCACAGCGGCTGGCGGTCTCGGCGCGCTCCTCTATACGTATCTCCTGGTAGCAGCGTTCGCTCGCCGCTGGCAGTAGTGGCGACCCACCAGAGACCTATTCCGTGATGATGCTGTCAAGCAGTTTCGTCTGGGCGGCGGCGAGGTGTTCCGCGAACGTCGAAACGGAGATGTCCAGTTCCGTCGCCACGTCGCCGGCGTTGGCCCCTTTGGGGTATTCGAAGTACCCCATCTCGACGGCCGTTTCGAGCACTTCCTGTTGCCGGTCGGTGAGCTTGCTCCGGTCGACCAGTATCGAGTCCGCCGGGTCCACGTCACCGTTTCGACGCATCGACCGGAGCGAGACGCCGTCGTACAGTTCTTTCAGCCGCGTCACGATGGCGCGCACCCGATCGACATCGGGAGCGTGAAATGTCAGGTGGAGCTGTCCGCCCTCGGCGCGGATATCTGCCACCGGACAGTCATACGTTTCGACCGCTTCACAGACGCACTCGGTTCGGGACCGAGAGAACTGGTAGCGGGCGCCGGTGCCCGTCGAGAACACCTTGTCCATGTCTTCCCGTGTCTCGATTTCCCCTCCGTCAGTGCCCGTCGCGGTGAACTCTTCGATGACCTGCCCGTCTGCATCTGGGCTGCTTCGGGCAACATCGGTCACGGCCGCGCCCGCCTCGTCCGAGACGCTCGCCACCGGACAGGCCCCCGGGGCATCGACCGATAGCTCCACTCTGATGCCGGAGTCGCTCATACCGAATACTGTGACACCGTGTTACAAAACGGGCGAGGCGCGTTCCCACGGAGTGAAAAATCCCCTCAATCTGCCGGGTGCTGGTCGGGAACCGTCCCGTCGAACCCATCGGGCTGGTAGTCACACAGCGGGTCCGCCGCCAGCGGGTCCCCCGTCGTCGCGTAGGCCCGCGACCGGCTGCCGCCACAGACCGACCGGTACCGGCAGGCGCCGCACTTGCCCGTCAGCGCGTCGTCGTCTCTGAGTTGCTGGAACAGCGACGACTCCCGGTAGATGTCGACGACGCTTTCCTCTCGAACGTTGCCGGCCGACTCAGGCAAGAATCCGGACGGATACACCTCGCCGGTGTGGCTCACGAAGGCGAACCCCTTGCCAGCGCGGATACCCATCCGCCGTTTGAGCCCGGCAGCACCCTCGTCCTGATTCTGCATCGCGACGCGCCGATAGTGGGGCGCTTCGGTCGTCTTGAGGCCGAACGACGCCTCCTCGCTGACCTCGCGGAGCCACTCCAGTACGCGCTCGGCCCGCTCGGGGGGAATCGGCGTCAGTACCCGCCCGCGGCCGACCGGGACGAGGAAGAACACCGACCACAGCACCGCGTCGAGGTCCGCGACGAGGTCCCGTATCGCCGGCAGTTGCTCGACCGTCTCCGCGCAGACGGTGGTGTTTATCTGCAGCGGTATGTCGAGGTCACGGGCCGCCTCGGCGGCCTCCATCGTCGCCTCGAAGCTCCCGGACTCGCCCCGGAAGGCGTCGTGGGCGTCGCTGTCGCCGCCGTCGATAGACAGCGCCAGCCGCCGGAGCCCGGCGTCGTCAAGTTCGGCCAGCCGGTCCCGCGTCAGCGAGGTCGTCCCGCTCGGGGTCATCGTCATCCGGAGGCCCTGCTCGGTCCCGTAGGCGACGAGTTCCGGGAGGTCCTCGCGGGTCAGCGGGTCCCCGCCCGAGAGGACGACCAGCTGGCCCTCGCCGAACTCGCGGGCCTGGTCAAGCAGCGCCTTCCCCTCCGCCGTCGAGAGTTCGTCGGGGTGGCGGCGCGGCTGGGCATCGGCCCGGCAGTGCTTGCACGCCAGTTCGCAGGCCTGCGTCACCTCCCAGATCAGCACCAGCGGCTGCTGGTCGAGGTCGAGGTTCCCGTGCATCTATGCCTCCCGGTGGACGCGGGTGACGTGGCCCCCACAGCCACACTGCTGGACGTACTCCACTGAGACGCTGTCGCCGAAGGCCGCCTCAAGCGCGTCGAATAGGTACGTCTCGGGATGGCCGTGATCGGCGTGGCTCACCAGATTGACGTGGTTCCCAGCCGTCGTCATCTCGACGGCGTCGACGGCCTGCTCGACGACGGCGTCGAGGTCATCGGCGTGTGCGGGCGTCTCCAGGTTCGCCGACCAAGAGTTGTCGTGGACCTCGGTCGTAACCGGCGGCAGGTCCTCGTGGGAGTGGCTCATAGGTACCCGTTACCGGCGGGTGTCCCTCGGTCCTTTCCCGAAGATGTTCGGGATATTAATAGAGAACAGATAGGCGGTCACTCGAACAGTCACACTCGTGTTTACCGCGATGATACTTGCTCGACGAGCCAGTCGAACTGCCTGTTGAGTTCCTTCGTGCGCTGTCGGGAGATGACGGTCGAGTCGAGCATCTCGCCGAGCACGGGGAGGTCGAGGGCGCTGTACTCCGTCATCGCCGTCACCTCGGTCCCCTCATCGACGGTTTCGACCGTGTACTCCGTCATCATCGACTCGAAGATGCCCTGACGCTGCTCGTACCGCAGCACTGCGTCAGTCTCGACGATTTCGAGGTCCAGTTCGATTTCGAAGAGACCGACGCGGTTCGTGATGCCGAGGTCGTCCCCGTCCAGCGTCACCTCGTCGAATCCTGCCGCGATCATGAACGGCTCCACGTCGGTTATCAGATCAGTGACTGTTTCCGGATCGGCCGGGATTGTCCGAGTCAGCGAGACGCGCTCCATACCAGACGGCCAGTGGCCGGCGAAATAAGCGTTCGCCATACCCGTAGATGTTCGGCTCGTCGGTCTTGCATGACCGACGCTCGCGCCGAGAGCACACGGCAGGTCCCCAAGGTTCTTGTCCGAGCCATGGGTAGACGAACATGTTCGGGATTACGGCCGCAGAGGTTGGGCGAATATATTCGGATACACCAATGCCACACGCTGAACTCACACTCACGATTCCGGACGAGATCTGGATCGGCGACGTGTCGCGCACGTACAACGATGCGACGTTCCGAATCCTCTCGGCGCTCCCCGGCGAGGACTCCGGCGTCGGACTGGCGGAGATCACAGCCGACGACCTCCCGGCGGTGCTCCGCGACATCGAGGGCCGGGAGTCGGTCACCACGCTCGAAATCCTCTCCCACCGCGACGACAGCGCATTGGTGCAGTTCGAGACGTCGATGCCGCTCCTGCTGTTCCCGGTCCAGGGGTCGGGCGTCCCGCTGGAGATGCCGTTTACGCTCTCGGATGGGGAGGCCGTCTGGGACATCTCCGCGCCACAGGAGCGGCTCTCCGAACTCGGCGAGCAGCTGGAGGAGTTCGGTATCTCCTTCAGCGTCGACCGCATCCGGCAACACCTCGAAACCGAACAGGTGCTCACCGAGAGCCAGTTCGAACTGGTCGAGGAGGCCATCGAGGCGGGCTACTACGACACGCCGCGGGAGTGCTCGCTAACAGAGCTTGCGGACCGAGTCGGTATCGCGAAGTCGACCTGCAGTGAAACGCTCCATCGAGCGGAAGAGCAGATACTCAAGCAGTTTGTGTCGGACCACCCGGCGCGGTGACGGGAAGTCGAAGGGCGTAATACGCGCCTCTGTGAGAGGTACGACATATGAGTTCCGACGCGGTCGACGAGACGCACGAAAACGCTCGACAAGAGGTCGTCGCGGTGGACGCCGACGACAACGAGGAGGGGCTGGTCAATCGGCTCGACGCCCACACCGGCGACGGGGTTCGCCACCGCGCGTTCACCGCCCTGCTGTTCGACGAGGACGACCGAATCCTGCTCGCACAGCGCGCCGCCAACAAACGCCTCTGGGACACCCACTGGGACGGCACCGTCGCCTCTCACCCCGTCCAGGGCCAGACGCAGGTCGAAGCCACCGAGGAGCGGCTTGAAGAGGAACTGGGTATCGACCCCTCGCAGTACGGAGACCTCCGCGTGACCGACCGGTTCGAGTACAAGCGCTACTATGAGAACGCCGGCCTCGAATGGGAGGTCTGTGCGGTCCTACAGGCCACACTCCACGACACGTCGCTGGAACCGAACCCCGAGGAGGTCGACGGTCTCATGTGGGTTCCCTACGAGCGACTACGCGAGCACCCCGAGTACTACCGGCAACTGCGCCTCTGTCCCTGGTTCGAGATTGCGATGCGCCGGGACGAGGAACGGTAGGTCGGCCCCGACGCCGCGGCGGCCTCGCCACGACCCCCCTTCTTTTCGGCTCGGCCGCCCAACCTCGGGTATGGACGTTCCGCTCTATGACTCCCTCGACGGGCAGGTCGCCCTCGTTACCGGAGCGACGCGGGGCATCGGAAAGGCAATCGCTGACGGGCTGGTCGACCTCGGCGCGACTGTGTACGCCGGCGCACGCGATACTGACGACATCGAGGCCACGGACCGCCACGCCGTCGAACTCGACGTGACCGACGACGAGGGGATGGTCGCCGCCGTCGACCGCATCGAGCGCGAACAGGGTCACCTCGACGTGCTGGTCAACAACGCCGGCGTGATGGACTCACGTGACCCGCTGGACGAGATGCCGACCGACATCATCGACCACACCCTCGATACGAACCTCCGGGGGGCAGTCCTCATGACGAAATACGCCCTTCCGCTGTTGCTGGCCGAGGAGGGCGGCCGCGTCGTCACCATGTCGTCCGGGCTGGGAGCCATTACCGAGAGCCAGTCGGGTGGCACGCCGGCCTACCGAATCTCGAAGACGGGCGTCAACGGACTGACAAAGTACCTCGACGGCGAGTACGCGGCCGACGGGCTGGTCGCCAACTCGGTGTGTCCGGGCTACGTCCAGACGGACATGACTGAGGGCAGCGCCCCGCGGACGCCGGAGAAGGGGGCCGAGACGCCGGTCTGGCTCGCCCGCTTCCGACCCGACGCACCAAGCGGACGCTTCTGGCGCGACAAGGCCGAAATCGAGTGGTAGCAGCTACGGTCAGTCAGCGTTCTCGCTGTGGGCCGCCACTGGGTCGTCCGTCGCGTGGGCGGGCTCAGCCGTTGGCAGTTGCAGCTCTACGGTCGTTCCCGATTCGTCCGTATCGGGGAACGACATCCGACCGCCAAGGTTCCGGACAATCCAGTTGACGAGCCACAGCCCGACGCCGGAGCCGTGCTTGAGCGGCGTTTCGGTCCCCGAACGGATGACCTCGCGCTCGTGGTCGGTGATACCGGGACCGTTGTCGTGAACGGCCACACGCGCGCCCGGCGTTCCACCGGCCCGCGTCGCCGTGATCTCGACCGTAACTCGGTCCGCATCGGCTGCTTGATGTTCGACAGCGTTCTCGACTAGCTCCTCCAGCGCGATGAGGACCGACGGACCACCCCGAATCCAGATATCATCCTCGCAGGTGAGCGTGATCGCCACGTCAGGGTGGCGGTCCCGGGCATCGCTGACGACCGATTCCAGTAGTTGGCGAAGCGCTGTCGGGCTGTGCTGTTCGGTCTCTAACGCCTCGGTGACTCGCCCGATTTTGTTGCTTCGGTCGACGATGTCGTCAACTGTGCTGATAATGCGGTCGAGTCGCTCGCGCTCGTCGGTGTCGGCTGTATCCCTGAGCAGGTCCGCGTTCCCCTTGACGACGTTCATCTCGTTTCGGATGTCGTGTCGGAGCAGGCGGTTGAGCACGTCCAGCCGCTGTTCGCGCTGTCGGCGGTCTGTGATATCCCGGAGGCTGATGAGATGGCCCGAAACAACGCCGTACGCGCGGTACAGCGGTATCACGCGCACGTCGTAGTACCGCACACTCCCGCCACGGTCGAGAGCCATCTCGGTCTGTGTTTGCTCGCCAGGGCCGGGGACCGTCTCGGCGAGTGTCGGTGATGTCTGAGAGAGCGAGCGGCCCAGAACCGCGGTCTGGTCACCGTCAAGCAACGCCGTGGCGGCCGCGTTGATGTCGACGATGCGGCGCTCGTCGTCGACAATGATGACCATATCGTCCATTTCGGTGAAGATAGCTTCTCGCCCCAGTTCTCGGGTCACCGGTGCCACGTCGAGCAGTTGCCCGCGGAGGATAGCGACCGAGAGGACGGCTCCCGATGCAACGTACCCGAGACTCGTCGGGTCGAAGGCGGTCGGCAGCACACCGAGCACAAACAGCGTCTGGACGACCGTCGGGACGGCGATGGCGAGCAGCAGTGCGAGCCCCTGGCCCTGGAATACCTGATTCGACCGGAACAGCATTCGTAACAGGAGGACACCGCCGGCGAGGATCAACAGCAGTATGTAGGACATGTGGCCCCAGTACACGACTTCGTACGCGGGCACGAGCGTCACCGACGACGCCGAGACGTACTGCGTCCCGCGACCGGACCAGATGAGTTCGTGTGCGTGATTCGACCACACGAGCGTGACAAACACCGCCGGTTCGATAAGCAACAGCGCTGTTCGGCGCTGGGTGAGCCAGTGTGGATGTCCCGTGTACTCGATAACCGTCACGAGCCACGCGACGGGGATGATTACCGAGAGCGTCAGCTGCACCTGGACGAGTCGCTCCATGGTTGCCAGCCCCGGCACAGCAAGCTCGATACCGTACGTAACGGCCCAGAGGCTCGCCGCAACGACGAACACTGCCAGCGGTCCTGCACCCGGCCGGTCCCGGTGGAGCCACACGAGAAAGGCGACGCCCATGCCGACGACACCCGACAATAAAACGACAGTAAGCGGCGACAGGACCATTCAGTAGCTTAGCAAAGGCGTCCCTGATATAATTATTCTCGGTCACTCAGACTGCGAGCGAACTGCGGACCACACCGCGAGCGCACCGAGGACGAACGCCGGCACGAGCGGGAGCGTGAGATAGGCGTCTCTGAGTGTGAGGCCGAAGCTACTGATGACGCCCTGTGCGGACGGCAAAAGCAAAATTGCGCCGGGAACGAGGAGGAACGCCACGCCGATCATCCCGACGAGAATCCAGCCGCTCGTCCCGAACTCGGGACCGTCGGTGGGGTCCGTGCCTGTCTCACCGTCTGTGCGAGAGCGGTCTGTGGACTGTGGCTCCGTGTCGGGACGGTGGACGTAGCCGGACTCGTCGTCAGCCATCGACATCCACCCCGTCGCGCCCGCTCGAACGGTGCGTCACGATGGACACCCTCCAGTAATACCGGCGGAACAACGTCGCTGCATAGGTCAGAATCAGGCAAGCGTGCGCAAAACGCTAACGGTCCCGCTACTGTGACAGCCCGGGCGTTTCCCGGCTTGAGATGTCACCCAGACTCATCCGGTGCCCGCTGGCAGAAGCGTGTGCGTCCCGCTGCCCCTCCGCGAACGACGACTCTTCGTACAGTCCCTCGAACGCACACTCATGGCAGACGACGTGGTATCTCCCAGCCATACATTTTTGTCCTTCTTACTATATTTTAAGGCTATCGGTTTCAAATATTATATCAATAGTAAGCACACAAACGGTCGTCAGGGTATTTATTCACCCCGACCGTTGAACGAGTATGGTGGATTTCCAGTCCCGTGACACACGCCGCGGTCCGACTGACGGGGACGACGAGACAGCAGAGGGTGAGACAGGGGACGACGAGGAATCCGCGGCCGTCGATACTGACACCGAGGCCACCGCTTCGGAACCCACCGAAGCGGCCGACACAGAGTCGGGAAACGATGACATAGCGACAGGAGAATCCGACAGCACAGCGACTGCTGCAGTGGATGATACCGCTGAGAACCGCGACGAACCCACCACGGCGGCCGAAGCCGACAGTCCTGTGGCGGAACAAATCGACGAGGCGACAGCCCAAAGTTCGGACAACCAGTCAGCGGCCGAAACGCAGGACGGTGAAGTGACTGCTGCAACGACACAGAGCCCTGACGAGGACGCACAGAGGGAACGCCACGGCGAGGCACAGGCAGCGACCCAATCGGCAGATACACCAGAGGAAGCGGCGGTTCAGACAACGGATACGCCGACAGCACAGACAGGAAGCCAAGACGACACGTCACAGGAACAGTCGGTGACCACCGCTGTCGTCACGGTCGGGACGGCGACCGAAGAAGGCGACCCGACGGGCGAGGCGGTGGAAGCGGCCCTCGAATCCACCGGACAGACGGTTACAGCCCGTGAGCGACTGCGAGGGAACTATGACGGTATCCAGGGGACCATCGACAGGCTGGTCGGCCGCGACGACGTGGAGGTCGTCGTCACGGCGGGCGGTCTCGGCGTCGCGCGGTCGGAGCAGACCCTCGAAGCAGTCCACCCGCTGTTCGAGAAGGCCCTCCCGGGATTTGAAGAGGTGTACCGAGCACTGCTCTTCGAGCAACAGGGGGCCGGTGTCATCTCCATCCGTGCGACGGCAGGTATCGCTGACGAAACGCCGGTGTTTTGTCTGCCCGCGGACCCGGCGGCGGCCCGTGTCGCCATCGACGAGATCATCGCGGCGGAAGCCCCGTCTCTCGTCGCCGACCTGTCCTGAGGCGACGGGATGGATTCGCGGTATCAGTCTTGTGTCCGTTTACGCGACTTAACCTGATATTTTATCGGTTCGGTTCGGGCCGCCAATTTTCTATGTCCGACGGGCTATTCCCTCGAATATCGGCCGTTTAAACGTTTAAATCGCTGTGAAAGGTCGTTAACTGCGCCCCCCATTGAAGTGGAGACAGTCCACAGGACCGGGTGTCATGTCCGATCGCAACGCGACACGACGCGGCGTACTCAAGGGTATCGGCACGACAGCTGCAGCCGCACTCGGCGGGGCGGCCCTCTCCGGGACGGTTGCGGCGGCCGGCCCCTGGGAGTCCGTCGAGTCCCCGACCGGGAACACCCTCCACGACGTCGAATACACCGCGGCCGGTGCGTACGCGGTGGCGGGTGGCGGCATCGTCCTCGAACGGACCAGCAAGGGCTGGCAGAAGGTCATCGGCGGCGGCCCGACTGGCAACGGAAATAGCCTCTACGGGGCCGACGTGACCGACGACGGGAAGGCCCTCTGGTTCGTCGGGGCCTCGGGCGCTATCGGCGAGTACGACGTGGAGTCGGGCGTGCTCACCGACCACAGCGCCCCGATGGACGTCACCAACAACTTCAACGACGTGTCCGTGACCGGGGCGGCCGGCGAGGCGAACGTCTACGTCGCCGGCGATTCCGGCAAGATGTACTTCAGCTTCGAGAACGGCGCGAGCGAGACGTGGGACTACACCACGCCCGGCTCCGGGTCGGCCATCAACGCCGTTGACTTCCACGGCGTCCGCTCGGGCCACATCGTCGACGGCAACAAGAGCGTCTTCGTCACCGACGACGGCTCGACGTGGGACAAGATAGGGCTGGCCGACGCCAACGTCAACTTCTACGGCGTCGACTCCGACGGCCCGGACGACGTGTGGATATCCGGCGGCGGCGGCATGATATTCCACTGGAACGGCTCCGAGTGGACGCCGACCGACACGGGCGACGCCGGCCTGCGCGACATCGAGGTCACCGACGACGACAGCGCCGGCTACACCGTCGGCGGCGGCGGCAAGGTGTACGGTTTCGGCGGCGGTGACTGGACCCAGGAGGAGACCCCCGCCGGCGAGAACCTGAAGGCCGTCGTCCGCGGCGGCACCGACATTGCGGTCGGTTCGGGCGGGACTATCCTAGAGCAATAGCGACGGTACAGTAGCGCAGGCCGGTTCGAGACCGCGGTGCGCCGGAGCCACTGACTTTTCACCGGTCCCCTCCAACACCGTGCATGGACGACATTCAGGTCCAGGGAACGTCGGTCCCCGCACTCGGCCTCGGGACGTGGCAGCTCACCGGCCAGTCCTGCCGTGAAACCGTCGAAACGGCTCTGGAGATGGGCTATCGCCACATCGACACCGCACAGGCGTATGGCAACGAGCGGCAGGTCGGACTGGGGATGGATGCCGCCGCGGTCGACCGCGAAGACGTGTTTCTGACGACGAAGCTCGACGGGTCCAACCGCGACGAGCGAAGCGTCCGCCGGTCGACGCGGGAGAGCCTGAACAAACTCGGGACAGACTACCTCGATCTCCTGCTCATCCACTGGCCGAACACCCCGTGGATGGCCCCGCTGTCGGAGACGCTCGGCGCGATGAACGACCTCGTCGAGGAGGGGCTGGTCCGCCACATCGGCGTCAGCAACTTCTCGCCGTCGCTGCTAGACAGGGCGCGGGACATCTCCTCGGCCCCTATCTTCACCGATCAGGTGCAGTACCATCCCTACTGGGACCAGCGGAAACTACTGGATTACTGCCGTATCCACGACGTGCTCCTGACCGCCTACAGCCCGCTGGCCCGCGGCGGCGTCCTCAACGACCCCGCGCTCGTTCAGATAGGGAACCGCTACGGCAAGTCCCCGGCACAGGTCGCGCTCCGGTGGCTCCTCCAGCAGGACGGCGTGGCCGCAATTCCAAAGGCATCCAGCCGCGACCATCTCGAAGCGAACCTCGCGGTGTTCGATTTCGAACTCACCGACGCGGAGAGAGAGCGGATTCGGGACCCGTCGAAGGTCAAGACCGGTATGCAGTTCGTCCGGTCGCAGTTGCCGCTCTGAGCGGGGTCAGCGCCACTCCGTATCGATGCAAAGTCGCTGTTCGGACGGAAATTAGCAGCCGGTAGAACATCCAGCCATTTCTACAGCATTTATCGCTATGTCTGTGGCTTTGGACGCCGCAAATATTACGAATCACACAACTATCATAAACCATCTGGCCGCAGCTTTCGTGTGGTGTGTTACCACTGAACTACAGCGGAGGAACACACCGCCGAACCCACAGCGAGGCCACTGTGTCAGTACACGAATCCGAGCCGATACGACGGAGCATCGAAGTGGAGTACTGGGTCATCGACGAGGCGGGCCGGCTGGTCGAGCCGGGCACGCTCGTCGACGCAACTCCGGGGGCGGAGCGGGAGTTCGTCGAGCCGCTGCTTGAAGTCAAGACGACGCCGTGTGAGACAGCCACAGAACTGCACGAGGAACTCCTCTACCGGCTCGGGGACGTGTTGCGGCGGGCCGACGACCTCGGGAAGCGCCTCGTCCCGCTCTCGACCCCGGTCAACGCCGACGAGATATCGGAGCTACCGAGCGACCGGACCCGGATTCAGAACCGCGTCGTCGGCGACGACTTCGAGTACGTGCGCCACTGTGCCGGCACGCACATCCACGTCGAACAGCAGCCGGGGCGGGCCATCGACCAGCTGAACGCGCTCATCGCCGTCGACCCCGCGCTGGCGCTCGTCTCGTCGTCGCCGTACTTCCGCGGCCGGCGGCTGGCCGACAGCGCCCGCTCGAAACTGTACCGCTGGATGGCGTACAACTCGGTGCCACACCAGGGGTGGCTGTGGTCGTACCTCGAAGACGCCGAGGAGTGGGACCGCCGGCTCGAACGGCGCTACGACGACTTCGTGACCGCGGCCATCGACGCCGGTATCGACCGTCGGACCGTCGCGGCCAACTTCGACCCCGAGAGCGCCATCTGGACGCCGGTCCAGCTCCGGGACAAGTTCGGCACCGTCGAGTGGCGGTCGCCGGACGCCGCGCTCCCGAGCCAGGTCCTGCGGCTGGCCGACGACGTGGCGTCCCTGATGGACCACCTCAGGGGCACCAAGGTGCGAATCGGCGGGGCGACGGGCGGGGTGACCGACGAAGAAATCGTGCTCCCGGAGTTCGACACCGTCCTCGAGTACGCCAACGACGCTATCCGGGACGGAGTCAGCGCCGACGTGGCGGCGTACCTCGACCGGATGGGCTTCGACGTGGACGCCTACGACCCGGTCGCGCCGACCTTCGACAGGCCGGAACCGGTCACGGCCAGCGACGCCCGCGAGATTCGACTGGAACACGCCGACCGACTCCAGGACGACGTGCGACAGGCCGCGCCGGTCGCACTCGACTGAGACAGGGCACCGACACAGGACAGTGACAGTTTAGGAACCGCCACACCAACGCCGCGGTATGGTAACGGCGCTCGCCGACGATATCTGGTGGTACGATCTCACGGGCGTCAACGCGACGCTCGTTGACGACGGCGGAACGCTCACGCTCGTGGATACGGGGCTGCCCTGGCACGGAAACGAACTCATCGCTGGCCTGAGCGACGCTGGCTACGAACTCCGGGATCTGGAGCGCATTCTCCTGACGCACTTCGATTTCGACCACGTCGGCGGACTGGCGGCCTTCGACGGCATCGACGCGACCGTCTACGTCGGCGAACGGGACGCGCCGCTGGTCACCGGCGAGCAATCCCCGCCGCTGGGCAATCACAAGGGCGCGTTCCAGCGGCTCGTCTCGCCGTTTCTGGACGCGCCGGCCGACGACGTGGTCCCCCTCGCCGACGGCGACACCGTCGGCAGTTTCACCGTCTACGAGACGCCCGGCCACACGCCGGGCCACGTCTGCTACGTCAGTGAGTCGCTGTCGCTGGGACTGCTGGGTGACCTCGTCCGGGAGGACGGCGGCCGCTTCGAACCCTCGCCGTGGCTGGTGAGCTACGACACCGACGCCGTCGCCCGGAGTATCAGTGATTTCGCGGACCGGTCGCCCGCCTTCGAGGTCGCGGTCGCGGGCCACGGAGTTCCCTTCGAAAAAAGCGGCTCGGAGCGGCTCGACCGGCTGGCGGTGACGCTGTAATCAGTCCAGTTCCTCGGCGACCGCGTCGGGACCGAGCAGGTCCGGGTCGACGACGAGGTCGGTCTGCCGGCTGGCGAAGCCCGGCAGCGAGCCTTCGGCGTAGACGACGACCCGCAGGTCGGGGTTGAGGTCCTTGGCGACGGCGATGGAGGTGGCCTGGGACATCTCCGTCAGCAGGTACACGTCCGCCTCGTGGACGCCGGCCTCCTCCAGGCCCGGCCGGTTGCCGACGTCGGCGACCGTCACGGTGTGGCCCTCGGCGTCGAGGGCGTCTGTGAGGCCGTTGGGGTCCGTGCCGACGAGAACGACATTCATTCGTACTCGATGGTCGCCGGCGGTTTGTGGGTCACGTCGTAGACGACGCGGGCGACGTTCTCGTGGGCCCCCGTGATGCGCGACTGGATGCGCTGGAGCGTGTCCCAGTCGAGTTCCTGCGCCCGGGCGGTCATGCCGTCACGGCTCTCGACCGAGCGGACGGCGACGACCCAGCCGTGGACGCGGTTGTCGCCCTTGACGCCGGTGGCCTTGCCGATGACGGCGGCCAGGGCCTGCCAAGGCTCGTACTCCTCCAGTTCCTCCTCGACGACGTGGTTAGCCTCGCGGGCCACCTCCAGTTTTTCCTCGGTGACCTCGCCGATGATACGCACCGCGAGTCCGGGACCGGGGAACGGCATCCGCTCGGAGATTATCTCTTCGAGGTCGAGCGCGCGGGCCACTTCCCGCACCTCGTCCTTGTAGAGGTCCCGCATCGGCTCGACGATGCCCTCGAAGTCGATGCGCTCGGGCAGGCCGCCGACGTTGTGGTGGCTCTTTATCGTGCCCTCGCTCTCGATGCGGTCGGGGTAGATGGTCCCCTGGACGAGGTAGTCGGCGTCGACCTCGCGGGCGACCGTCTCGAACTCCCGGATGAACTGCTCGCCGATGATGTGGCGTTTCTCCTCGGGGTCGGTCTCGCCTTCGAGTTCCTCGAGGAAGCGGTCCTGGGCCTCGACGACCCGCAGCGAGTCCATGTAGTCGAACGTCTCGCGGATCTCGTCGGTCTCGCCTTTCCGCATCAGCCCGGTGTCGACGTAGACGGCGGTGAGCTGGTCGCCGATGGCCTCGTAGGCCAGCGCGGCGGCCGTCGAGGAGTCGACGCCACCGGAGAGTCCGATGACGGCGTGTTTGTCGCCGATTTCCTCGGCGATTTCGGCTTTGGCCTCTTCGATGAACTCGTCAACGTTCACCATCAGTGGCTCACCTCCTCGGTCGTCGCAGCGTGTGGGTCCTCACCGAGCACGGCTTCGAGCAGTCCGACGAAGGGCGGGCTAGCACGCGTCGGCCGGGAGCGGAACTCCGGATGGAACTGCGTCCCGATGAAGTACGGGTGGTCTTCCGGTCCGAGTTCGAGTATCTCCATACGGTTCCCGGCGCGGCCGGAGAACTTCAGCCCGGCGGCTTCGAGGTCGCCGATGTACTCGGGGTTGACCTCGTAGCGGTGGCGGTGCCGTTCGGTACAGGACTCGCCGCCGTACAATGTCGCGGCGAGCGTATTCGCGTCGATTTCGGTTTCGTGAGCACCCAGCCGCATCGTCCCGCCCATGTCCTCGATCTCGTACTGTTCGGGCAGGATATCGATGACGGGGTGTGGCGTGTCCTCGTCGAGTTCAGCGGAGTGAGCGCCCGCCAGGTCGAGGACGTTGCGGGCATACTCGACGACAGCCATCTGGAAGCCGAGACACAGCCCGAGGAAGGGAACGTCGTTCTCGCGGGCGTAGCGGATCGCCTCGATCTTCCCCTCGGTCCCGCGCGCGCCGAACCCGCCGGGGACGACGATGGCGTCGGCCTCGCGCATCCGGTCCGCGTGGTGGTCGCTCATCTTCTCGGAGTTGACCCACCGGACGTTCACGTCGACGTTCTTCTCCAACCCAGCGTGTTTCAGCGCCTCGTGGACGGACATGTAGGCGTCTTCGAGGTCGTACTTGCCGACGAGGGCGACCTCGACCTCGCCTTCGGTCTGCTGCGTGACGAGGTCGCGCCAGCGGTTCTCCCGCTCGTCCTCGGGCAGGGCCTCCGACGCGATGTCGAGTTCCTCCATCACGTACTGGTCGAGACCTTCTTCTTCGACCATCAGCGGGACGTGATAGATGTCGTCGACATCCGGGTTCGAGAACACCGCCTCGGTCGGCACGTCACAGAACAGCGCGATTTTCTCTTTTGTGTCGATATCGAGCTTGTCCGAACAGCGGCCGACGAGAATGTCGGGCTGGAGCCCGATAGAGCGCAGTTCCTTCACAGAGTGCTGGGTCGGCTTGGTCTTCTGTTCGCCGTTCTTCGAGTAGGGGACGAGCGTGACGTGGGTAAAGAGAATGTCGTCCTCGTCTTCCTCGTGGGCGAACTGCCGGAGTGCTTCGAGATAGGGCATCCCCTCGATGTCGCCGACAGTGCCACCGACCTCGATGATACAGACGTCGTTGCCCTCGGCGGCCTCGCGGATGCGGCGTTTGATGTCGTCGGTGATGTGCGGGATAATCTGGACCGTGCGACCGAGGTAGTCGCCGGACCGCTCCTTCTCGATGACGTGCTGGTAGGTCTTGCCCGTCGTGACGTTGTGGTCGAAGGTCATGTCGATGTCGAGGAACCGCTCGTAGTTCCCCAGATCGAGGTCGACCTCCCCGCCGTCTTTCAGCACGTACACCTCGCCGTGCTGGAACGGGTTCATCGTACCGGCGTCGACGTTCAGATACGGGTCAATTTTGACCGCTGTAACGTCGAACCCGGCGTTTTTGAGTAATCGGCCTGTGCTGGCGGCGGTGATGCCTTTCCCCAGGCCAGACATCACGCCACCGGTGACAAAGATGAACTTCCGACCCAGTTCCGGGTCGTAGTCCGTTTCGGGTTCGGTCGGCATACCGACGGTGAACCCCGCGTAGTCTAAACGGTTTCGGAGCGCGCACTGTTCGCCACCCCGTCGCAGTGTCAACGCGGCTACAGTGAGGGCAGCGTGAGAACACGCCACGCGGCCACGAGCGCGGCGAGTGACAGCGCCGAAAACACCGCATCACTGGGACTTGAGCCGATGGCGATAAACAACAGATAGCCAGCGACGAACCCACCCAGAAGCGAGACGATGCCGTGCCGTGTCGAGTGAGACGCCGCTTCCCTGGTTCGCGTTGACATACATCACTATTTATCAGTATATAGTATAAATGTACCTTCGGCCGAGAGTCAGGACTTGAGCACGCCGGACCTGATAGCGACGTAGGTCCCGATGGCACCAGCCGAGGCGAGCACGAGCGCCCGGAGCGGGCCGCCTGCGACGAGTGCCGTCTGCATCAGTACTAACAGCGTCACCAGCGTGGCAACAAACGACACGGCAGCGAACGCGAGCGGGCGGTTCATGGTCGGGACTCGGACCCACAGTGCCTCTGTCTTTCGATACTGTCCGGTAGTCTCGGGTCCCGGCAGTCGGATTCGACACCGGCTACAGATGGCCACGGAGAAACGGCCCAACAGTCTCACCGACACGGCCGCTCTGGCCGACGAAGTGATGATCGGCCGGCAGACGCTCGACGGCCTGTCCCAGTTCGGTGGCCCGGTCGACGACCGGCTCCCAGTCCACAGTGTCGTCGCGCTCGCCGACCACGACCTGTACCGGGCAGTCGATAGCGTCGAGCGCGGCGACAGCATCGAGATGGGCGGTCAGTCCGGCCGGCGGAGCGAGGACGGAGAAGACCGACGGCTCGGACTCGCTATCGAGTTCGGCGGCCGCACAGAGCGCCACAGCTGCGCCGAAACTGTAGCCAAACAAGCCGACGGCGTCTGCTCGTTCGCCGGCCCATGCAAGGGCGTTCTCGGCGTCGACCCGTTCGCCGCGGCCCTCGTCCCACGCGCCGTAGTCGAAGCGGAGACAGCCGACATCGGGGGCCAGTGCGTCGCTGACCGCGTTCAGGCGCGTGTCCGACCGCTTACCGCCGTACTGTGGATGGGGCGGGCACGCAACGACGATAGCGTCCGACCCGGGTCGGTCGAGCGTCGCGGTGACGTCTCGCCCGCCCGGAATCCCGACGGTAGTCATACGTGTTCACTCGCCAGCCCTCTGTAAGAAATTTAAGGTTGGAGAGACCAATGCGCATACATGGGAATCCTCTCGCGCGCGTCGTACGTCATCCGCTCGAAACTCAACGCCGTCCTGAACCGAGCGGAGGACCCGACAGAGACCCTCGATTACAGCTACGAGCAGTTGCGTGACGAACTGCAGGATGTCAAACAGGGCATCGCGGACCTGACGACCCAGAAGAAGCGACTGGAGATCCAGAAGCGCCGCCTCGAAGAAAACGTCGAGAAGCACAACGAACAGGCGCGTCAAGCCGTCGAGCAGGACCGTGAAGACCTCGCTCGTCAGGCGCTGGAAAAGAAAAAGCAGAAAATGAGCCAGATAGAGGATCTGGAAGGCCAGATACAGGACTTGCAGAACCAACAGGACCAGCTGGTCGAGCAGAAAGACGAGCTCCAGAAACAGATCGAGCAGTTCCGCACAAAGAAGGAGACGATGAAGGCCCGCCACGAGGCCGCCAAGGCGTCGGCGCGCGTCAACGAGGCAATGACCGGCGCGGGCGACGAGATGCAGGACATCAATCAGGCTATCGAGCGTGCGGAGGAACGCACCGAGGACATGGAAGCCCGCTCGCAGGCGATGGACGAACTCCGCGAGGACGGCGTCCTCGAAAGTCAGATATCGGATGAGAGTTCGCTGGAGCGGGAGCTTGAGGAAGTCCGACAGAAAGGCTCAGTCGACGCCGAACTCGACACGCTGAAAGCCGAGATGGGGAAAGCCGAGGACGGCGATAGCGGGTCGACCGACGCGGACGTCTCCGAGGCCGAACTGGAGCAGGAACTCGCCGACGAGAGTACGCAGGTCGACGTCGACGAGAGCGAGGTCGAGTCGGAGCTTGACGAGCTGAAAGAGGACGAGCAGTAACGCGGCGGCCCGGAACTTTACAGCGGCCAGACAACCGACACCGAGAGCGTCGTCACGGCACACAGAAGCAGCTGGAGCGGTCCGCCGACGCGTGCGAAGTCGGTGAAGCGGTAGCCGCCGGGACCATAGACCATCAGGTTCGTCTGGTATCCAATGGGAGTCAGGAAGGCCGTCGCGACCGCGAACGTGACGACAACGAGAAACGGGAACCCGGAAACGCCGATCTCGGCGGCGGTGGCGACGGCAATCGGAATCATCAGCACGACGGTTGCGGGCGGAGTAATAACGCTGGCGAGGACGGCCGTGAGGAGGTACACCAGCGCCAGCAGCGCAAGCGGCGGAAGGACCCCGGCGGCGTCGACGAGGAGCGCGCCGACGAACGCGGCCCCGCCTGTGGCCTGCATCGCCTGCCCCAGCGGGAGCAGGCCGGCAAGCAGGAACACGACGTTCCAGCTCACCGCGTCGTAGGCCCGCGACGCGCTCAGCGTGCCCGTCGCCACCGTGGCGACGACGCCGCCCAGCGCGGCGATGTAGATGGGAAGCAGGTCCAGCGCCGCGAGTCGCCCGGCCAGCCAGTCGACGACGCCAGCCGATTCGACGCCGGCGCTGAGAATGTACATCGCGACGATAGTGACCACCGCCGGGCTGGCGAACCCGTCGATGGCTGTCCGTGCCGGGACGCCGGTGTACGGTTCCAGCACGACCAGGGCGACGAGGACGGCGACGGCGGTCATGTCCGGCGGGAGCCATTCGGTGACGAACAGCGCCAGCGCGGCGGCGACGAGCGCGAATACCACGAGCGCGCCCGTCGAGAGCGGGGCCATACCACCTCTCTCGACGGACGGTGACAAAGGCGTCCGGGACGCCGCCGGGGTTTCGGGCGCGGAACCGCTGACCGTCGGTCCAAGCCGTCACTCCGGGTTCGGCTCGTATCCCGGTCCTACGCGGAGCGTGAGCGACTGCGTGCGCACCGACAGCGACAGCGTCTCGTGGGTGCTGAGTTCGCCGTCGCGGCTGAAGGTGAGTGTCTCACCGTGTCCGTCGACGGTGATCTCGTCCGCTCGGACGTGGGTTACACCGTCGGTATCAAGTGCCAGTAGTCGCTGGCCGATAGCCTCCGCGACGAGATTCCCCGTCGGCATCTGTTCGACGATAGCCACGTCGAGCAGGCCGTCTTCCATGTTCGCCTGCCCGCCTTCGGCGACGAACTTGCGGGCGTTGCCCACCAGCAGGCACGTGGCCTCGCCGGACCAGGTGAACGGCCCGTCTTTGCCGACAGCCGCGATAGTGATGTCGAGCCCGTCGAAACGCAGCGCCTCCTGTGCGCCGGTGAGCAGAAACGCCAGCGTGCCGAACCGTTCTTTGAGGTCGCCCGGGGTCGAAACGCTGGCGTCGGCTGGGAGGCCCGCGATACAGGAGACGAGGAACGGCTCGCCGCCAGCGACGCCCACGTCCACGGTCCGCTTCGTTCCGGTGTCGGCGATTTCGACGCCGTGTTCGATGTCCCTGATGCCGACGTTCCCGGCCAGAAGGTTCGCGGTCCCGGCCGGGACGACGCTCAGCGTCACGTCCGAGAGGTGGCCGGCGTCGTCGAGGCCGCGGACGACCTCGTTTACCGTCCCGTCGCCGCCACAGACGGCGACCTCGGAAGCCTCGGCCCGGCCCGCCTCGCGGCCGAACGCGACGGCGTCGCCCGGAGCCGCCGTCTCGTACACCTCGAACCCGCGTGCTTCCAGCAGCCGCGGAACGTAGTCGGCGTGCTCGCCGTCGCCGCTGACGGGGTTGAGGATACACCGGCGCGAGCCAATCTGCATACTACTACCGAGTCCGGAGCGGCACTTATACCGTGGTGATGTGTCGCCGTCAGTCCCAGTCGACGTCGGCGCTCCGGTCAGTCTCCCGGAGGATGAACGGGCCGATAGCGAGGGTCCGCTTGGTTATCGTGACGATGCGGAGGATGTACGACAGCAGGACGGTGAAGGGCAGGACCGCCGCCGTCGTCGCCACGGCGACGAGCCACAGCACGTCGGGCACGCCGGCCGTGAGGCCGACGAAGTCCTGCGTATCGAGGAACAGCAGCGACGTGACCGCGACGGTGAGCGCCGGAACCGCGACGTACAGCAGCGTCCGGGAGAGGTTCGACAGCTCCCACTGGAAGTACAGCGTCTTGAAGTGCTCCCGGGCCGGGCCGAACAGTTCGAGCGTCTCGACGAGTTCCGCCAGCGAGTCGTCGATATCGTCGGTGAGTTCCTCGGCGTAGGTCTCCCTGATGCGCCGGCCGACGTACAGTTTCCAGGAGTAGTTGTAGTTCAGGGCGGCCTTGATCACGTCGAACTCCCCGAAGGTCCCGCCTTCGAGCTGGTCGGTGACCCTGTCGGCGTTGCTCGTCACGTCCTCCAGATACGTCGACAGCAGCGCCGTCAGGTCGTCGTCGAGCGCGGTGTCGTCGACGGCGTCCCGGGCTGTTTCGGCCCGCTCGGCGGTCCCGCGGACCAGCGACCGGAGGAACGCCGAGGGCTCCGCGGGACTGACCTGGGCGTCGACGGCGTCGGCCACGTCCGCGCGGAACCGCATCGCCCCGTCCATCCGCTCGCGCTGGTCGCCGACCGCGCCCAGTTCCTGTGACAGGACGAGCTGGCTCAGCGTCAGGACCAGCGTAACTGCGGTTATCGTCCCCGTAATCAGCGCCTGGAACAGCGTTTCCACCGGGTCGCCGCGGGTCAGCAGCGCCAGGGCCGGCGTGGGGTGGAGGAGGCCGACCGCGAGAATGCCACAGAACAGAACGCCCGAGAGGAGGGCGGTGACGAGCCAGCGGTCCGCATCGAGGAGGAGCCAGAGGAGTCGGGTGTCGCCCGCGGCGCGCTCCCGCATGGTGTCGCTCGACTCCCCGCTGTCGGTGGTCATACAGGTCGGCTCGCCCGCTGGGGATAAAAGAGCGCGCCCGGCGCATTCCGGAGTGCCAATACAGCGGCAGCGAGAATCGGCCGAACAAACAGCAGCTATCGGCCGGCGAGGAACGTCACGGCGGTCCGCTGTTGCTCGACTTCAGTTTCGAGGTGGTCGCGGAACGCGGCGATGTCGATGTCTTTCTCTTCGCGTTCCTTGCGGTCCCTGACCGAGATGGTCCCGGCTTCCTCCTCGTTGTCGCCGATGACGCACATATACGGGACGCGGTCGTCGTGGGCCTGCTGTATCTTCTTGCCGACGGTCCAGGAGCGGTCCTCGATGGTGACACGGAAGTCCTCAAGTTCGTCCTGAATCTCCTCGCAGTAGGCGATGTTGTCGTCACTGACCGGCAGCAGGCGGATCTGCTCGGGGGCGAGCCACGGCGGGAACTTCCCGTTGTAGTGTTCGGTCAGCACCATGAAGAACCGCTCGTAGGAGCCATACAGCGCGCGGTGGATCATCACCGGGCGGTGCTCCTCGTTGTCCTCGCCGGTGTAGGAGAGGTCGAACCGCTCGGGCATGTTGAAATCCAGCTGGACGGTCGGGCCGTCCCAGTGCCGTCCGAGCGCGTCCTCGAAGGCGAAGTCGATCTTCGGGCCGTAGAACGCGCCGTCGCCTTCTTCGACGACGTAGTCGATGTCCTGCTCGTCGAGGACCGACTCCAGTTGGGACTCGGCTTTCTCCCAGATTTCGTCGCCGCCGACGGACTTCTCCGGCCGGGTGGCGAACTGGACGGTGTAGTCGAGGTTGAACGTGTCAAGCGTGTCGAGGATGATGTCGACCGTCGCCAGCACCTCCTCCTCGATCTGGTCCGGCCGGACGAACAGGTGGCCGTCGTCGATGGTGAACGCCCACGTCCGGGAGAGCCCGGAGAGTTCGCCGCGTTGCTCCTTGCGGTACACCTTCCCGTCCTCGAAGTACCGCACCGGCAGGTCGCGGTAGCTCCAGGAGTTCTGCTCGAAGATGGTGGCGTGGCCCGGGCAGTTCATCGGCTTCAGGCCGTACTCCTCGTCGTTGACGTCGAGCAGGAACATGTCGTCGACGTAGTTCTCGTAGTGGCCCGACTTCTTCCACAGCTCGGTGCGGAAGACGTGGGGCGTCTCGACCTCGTCGTAGCCCGCGTCGCGGTTGAGGCCGGCGACGTACTCGGAGAGTTCGTTGAGGATTTTCTTGCCGTTTGGCTCGTACAGCGGCAGGCCCGGCCCGGTCGTCTCGTCGATGGAGAACAGGTCCATCTCCTGGCCGATCTTGCGGTGATCCCGTTCCTCGGCCTTGCGGCGTTGTTCGAGGAACTCGTCGAGCGCGTCCTCTGTCGGGAAGGCGGTTCCGTACACGCGGGTCAGCGTCTCGTTGTCCTCCTCGCCGCGCCAGAAGGCCGCCGAGATTTCCAGCAGGGCGAAACCGCCGATTTCACCGGTCGATTCGACGTGGGGGCCCTGACAGAGGTCTTCGAACTCGCCCTGCGTGTAGAACGAGACTTCCTCGTCGTCCGCGGCCTCGGTTTCGAGGATGTCCTGCTTGAACGGGTTGTCCTCGTAGCGTTCGAAGGCCTCGTCGCGGTCGACGAGTTCGCGCTCGATGTCGAGGTCCTCCTCGATGATCTCCTCGGCTTCGGCCTCGATGGCTTCAAGATCGTCTTCGTCGATGTCGACGCCGGTGATATCGTAGTAGAACCCGTTGTCGGTCCACGGCCCGATTGTGAGCTTCGCGTCAGGGTGGAGGCGCTGCAGGGCCTGCGCGAAGACGTGAGCGGCCGAGTGACGAAGCACGTCGAGGTACTCGTCACTGCTCTCGGTGACGATTTCGAGCCTGACATCGTCTGTCAGCGGCGCGTGTTTGTCGACAAGGTCGCCATCGACGACGCCGGCGACCGTGTCGTCACCTAGCCCTGGCCCGATTTCGTAGGCGACATCCTCGACCGTGCTGCCGCGCTCGACCTCTAAGGGAGTCCCGTCGGGCAGCGTGACCGTGACCGTACTCATATCCGAGGATACGACGGCGGCCGGGGATAAGTGTATTGAGACGCGGGCGACGCTGGCGTTACTCTGGTAACGGCGGGTCCGAATCCTCGTCGGCAGTGTCGGCCGCTGGCAGCTC
Organism: Haloarcula sp. Atlit-7R; assembly: GCF_003666065.1. Classification (NCBI taxonomy): domain Archaea; kingdom Methanobacteriati; phylum Methanobacteriota; class Halobacteria; order Halobacteriales; family Haloarculaceae; genus Haloarcula; species Haloarcula sp. Atlit-7R. The sequence continues at coordinate 462,471 of NZ_QXIK01000001.1, forward strand.
AGACTGGGCTGGTGGCCGTGCCGCGCTTGCCCGTTCGAGCGGTGAGAGCGTCAGTTCTTCCTCGCCTTCGAGCATTGTGAGCCGGTCCGTTACAGTGACGGTCTCCCCGTCGGCCGTGTGCGGCGTTACGCACCTGAGTTTCGATCCGACGTACTCGGCTAATAGTTGGACTGGAAACACGAGCGCCCGGTACTGCTCCCCCGATATTTCAGCGTCTACCGAGCGCACCTGAAACGCGGGTTCGAGTGAACATTCGTTGCGTTTTGCCCACTCCTGAAAGACGCTAACTCGGTTGAGTGCGAACAACCCGAGTTCGGTCCGCGCCTCCGCTGGCGTGGACGGTATCTGCCGTCCAATGACCTGAACAGTGATATCTGACAGAACACCGTCGTCCGACAGCCCCTGGAGCCGGTCAATTACCGCAGCCTGTTGCTGCGTGTGCCCGTCGGGCAGTAGTGAACGAACGTACAGTTCTGCCCGTGTACCGTCTGGCTGCGTGCTCCCCTGCATCGTATAGAAATGAATTGACAGCAACCGGCAAAAGTATTCCTGTTGACAAATAATGGTTAGAACGGTTATACACTGAACGACGGAAGCTGAATCAAACGGTTTCACCGTCGGTTGGACAGTCACGGCTCGTATCAGTGTGATAGTGAGTACTATGTGGGCACAGTTCGCATGAGAAGCCGGATATGTACGATTCGGTACTCGTAGCCACAGACGGGAGTTCGGGAACGGCTGAAACGCTCGCACACGCCACCTCCATCGCGCGCGACAACGACGCGACCCTCCATGGGCTGTACGTCGTGGACAGACGGCTGTACGTCGCGGCCGACAAGGCCAATCAGGACGAGGTGCGTCAGTCGCTGGAGGAAGAGGGCGAGGTCGCGCTCGACGACATCGTGGTCGGCGGCGAGGAGGCCGGCGTCGAGGTCGTCACGACCATGGCGGAAGGGATTCCTCACAAGACAATCACCAACTACGCCGAAGAGGAGGCCATCGACCTCATCGTAATGGGGACCCACGGTCGAACCGGGCGAGACCGGGTCGCCAATCTCGGGAGCGTTACCGAGCGCGTCGTCGAGAGCGCGCCCGTCCCCGTCCTCGTCGTCCACATCGAATAGCTCAGGTGCGGCTGGCGGTTGCGGTACGGACGCGCTCGACAGCGGCTATACGACCGGTGCGCCCCGTTCTGACCGGTATCTTTTCGAGTGGCCGACACGATGGTAGCAGTATGGACAGCCGAGAGTACGCTTTCGAAGGAGCCACGCCAGATATCCACGGATACGCCCACGTCAGCCGCGAGGCGATGCTGGTGGGAGATGTCACCGTCGGCCCGAACGCGAACGTCTGGCCCGGCGTCGTGTTGCGCGGCGACGTGGCCCCCGTCGAAGTGGGCCGCGAATCGGCCATCGGTGACGGAGCCATTGTCCACGCCTCGACCGTCGGGGAGAAGGTGATGGTCGGCCACGGGGCCGTTCTCAACGATGCAGCGGTCAAGGACGGGGCGCTCGTCGGATTCAATTCGACGGTTAGCGACGCCACCATCGGGGAGGGCTCTATCGTCGCGATGGGAACGGTCGTTCCGCCGGGCTACGAGGTTCCAGCAGAGTCCTTTGTTCGCGGGAGCCCGGCCACAGTGACACCGCTGTCCGAGACCACCATCGACCCCAACGAAGTGTTCGAGGCGTTCAGCTCCGGCGATTACGCCAACCTCGCTGCCCGCCACGAGGACCTCTTCGAGTAACGCCCCGTCGGACAACGACGGGTCACTTATAGTGGAAGAACCCACACAGTACCGAGCATGGACGATATCGTCGACCTAGTGACCCGGTCGCTCGCTGACGAGACTGCCGCGGCGTTCACTGAACGGGTCGACGAACAGGCGATGCAGCTCCGGAGGGCCATCGAGGCCGGGGAGTTCGACAACGAGGCGTTCTCCGTCGGTCTGGAAATCGAACTGTACGCCATCAACGCGGAGCCGGACCCGCCCGAACCGGACGATGCGGAGGATAGCGAGGAAACCGCCGAAGCAGGTCTGAACGACGACCTGAGCGAATCGGGCGAAGCGGCCTGGAGCGGGTCGCTCGACGCGCCGGCAGAGCCAGAAGGTGGCGGCGACGCATCGCTGGAACCAAACGGTGACGGAGCGCCCCTTGCGCCAGACGAGGGCGATTCTCTCGAACCCGCTGGAAACGAACCACCGGACCAGAACGCTGCCGAAACCGCTGACGAGCCCGAGGATTCATTCGGCCCCGGAGAGGGGCCGTCACTCGACATCGACCCGGACAGTCCGCTGGCCGAGGACGAACCGGAGACGCCAGAGGAGGAGGCCGAGCCGGCCGTCGAGTCGTCCGTCGAGGAGGACGACGACGAGCCGTACATGGACCCCGAGGACTGGGAGGGACGGCTGACCCGCCTGCCCGACGTGGTGTTCGAGGGCGAGGCCAACAAGGAACTGGGCGTGCACAACGCCGAGGTCAACACCGAGCCAAACAGCTTCGACCAGACTGGGATGGAGGTCCAGACGACGGCGGTAGAGATGCAGACGAAACAGGCCCGCCAGCAGGCGAGCAAACACAACTGCGAACTCGTCCTTGATGCGATGTGGACCGTCCCGCCCGAGGAGGGCAGCGAGGCGTACCTCTCGGCACACGAGACGAGGGACGGGGTTGTCCTCGCGGACAACATGCGGCAGGCTCCCAGATACGTGGCACTAGACAACGAAGCGCTGGACCACGCTGGCGGCAGCATCGACTTCGACGTGCCGGGATACAGCGGGTCGTTCCCGACGATTCTGTTCGAGTCCCTGGCCACCTCGATCCAGCCCCACCTTCAGGTTCCGGACACCGGGGCGTTCCCCGAGTACTACAACGCCGCGATCCGGACGCTCGGACCGCTGCTTGCGCTATCGGTGAACTCGCCGTTCCTCCCGGCAGATATGTACGGCGACACCGACGGCGAGTGGCTCTGTGCGAACACGCACCACGAACTCCGCATCGCGGCTTTCGAGCAGTCTGTCAACACCAACGAGAACCCGAAGGTCCGGGTCCCACGGGACCTCGACGATACGACGGACGTTGTCGGCCGTGTCGTCGACGACGACCTGTTCGCGCCGTTCCTCCGCGAGTTCCTGCACGACGACGACCGGGCGGCGTTCGAAGACGAGTTCTGGGAGTTCGACCACAAGCGCGGGACCTACTGGCGCTGGCTCCGCTGTGTCGCCGGCGGAACGCCGGTCGAGGGAGCAAGCACTGAAAAGTCGCTCCGCATCGAGTACCGTCCCCTCCCGACCCAGCCCCACGCCAAGGATATGATCGGGCTGCAGGCGCTGACGGTCGGCCTCATCCGCGGGCTGGTCGCCGCCGACCACCCCGCCGCGGAACTACCGTGGCAGGAAGCCAAGCGGAGCTTCTACAACGCCGCACAGGACGGCTTCGAGGCCGACCTGTCGTGGGTGACCGCCGAGGGCGAGCGGACGGCCGACCGCGCGGCCATCTACGACGAGGTCTTCGAGTACGCCCGTCTGGGACTGGCAGAGCAAGGCGTCCCGGAGGCCCGCATTGACGAGTACCTCGGGCCTATCGAAGCCCGATACGACGCCGGGACGACCCCGAGCGACTGGAAGATCGCCCGCGTTCGCGAGTCTCTCGACGACGGCGACGACCTCTCGGCAGCCATCACGTCGATGCAGCGGGACTACATCAATGCGACCCGTGAACACCACGCCTTCGAAGAGTGGCTGTAGGCGGCCAGCGGCGGCAGGGAGTCGGGGTTGCCCTGCCGGATGGCGGGTATTTATTCGGACGACGCCGTTATATTCGGGTGATGGTTTCCACAGGCGACACCGCGCCGGACATCTCGGCGACAATCGCGAACGGTGAGGTAGAGGACTTCGAACTGAGCGACCACCTGGGCGACGGGCCGGTCGTGCTCGCGTTTTTCCCGGGCGCGTTTACGCCGCCGTGTTCCAACGAGATGGTGGCCCTGCAGGAACACCTCGGGGACTTCCACGACGCCGGCGCGACGGTCCTTGGCGTCAGCGCCGACTCGGCGTTCTCGCTGAACTCCTTCCGCGACGAGCACGGGCTGGAGTTCGACCTGCTCAGTGACATGGGCCGGTCGGCGATTCAGGACTACGGCCTCGAAATCGACATTGAGGACCTCGGGCTGCTCGGCGTCGCCAACCGCGCCGTGTTCGTCGTCGACGACGACGGCGAAGTCACCTACAGTTGGGTCGCCGACGACCCGACCAACGAGCCGGACTACGATGAGCTGCTAAATGCAGTCGAATCGGCATAAGCGGGCCACATCACACTCCGAACCGGATTTTTTATCGGTACTGTCTCGCAGCTACGCGTCTCGCGCCCGCCGAGCACCGGTGCCGGCCGACACCGAAGTGAGGTCGAACACGGCACCGTCGAGCGGCACGCCGTCGTAGGGGTCTGACGCCAGCAAGAGCGCCCCGTCGAGGTCGACATAGTCGACAAGCGGTGCGAGATGGACTGCTGCGGCGATGCTGGCGTTGGACTCGACCATACACCCGAGCATCAGGTCGAGATTGTGGACCGCAGCGGCGTTGAACAGCCGTGTTGCGGGCCTGAGGCCGCCGCATTTGACCAGTTTGGCGTTGACAATGTCACAGGCGTCAGCGACCCGCGGTACGTCTGACGCTGTCACACAGGATTCGTCGGCGGCGACGGGAATCTCAGTCGCGTCGGTCACGCGGCGGAGGCCGTCGATGTCGTCGGCCTCGACCGGCTGTTCCAGCATCGTCACACCAGCGTCGGCGAGCCAGTCCGCCTTGTTGATAGCCTCGTGAACGGTCCAGGCGGCGTTGGCGTCAACCCGTATCTCGGCGTCGGGGACGGCATCCCGAACCGCGTCCAGTCGCGCCCGGTCGTCGTCGGTCCCGAGTTTGACCTTCAGGTGACCGAAGCCGCTGTCGGCCGCCTCCCATGCTTTCTCGGCCATCCGCTCGGGCGAGTCGATGCCGACTGTGTAGGTGGTCGGCGGGACCGCATCGGGGTCGAGGCCCCACTGCCGGTACAGCGGCAGGTCCAGCTGCCGAGCGGCGAGGTCGTGGACAGCGATAGAGAGTGCCATCCGTGCGGCAGGCTGACCCGGCGCTTGCTCGTCGAGGTCCCGCTCGATGCGTTGCTGCGCGTGTGGGTCGCCGATGCGGTCGACGGTCTCACAGAGTTCGGGGAGCGTTTCGGTCACTGACTGGGCACTCTCGTCGTAGTACGCTGACGGCGTGACGGCCCCGATACCTGTAGTTCCCTCGTGGGTAAGTTCGACCACGACGGTCTCGCTGGTCTCGCTGGTCTCTCGCGAGATACCGAACGGGTTCGACAGCGGCAGTTCGAGGCGGTCGACGCGCCAGTTCATAGGATAGCGTCCAGTACCTCGTCCGGAACGCCGTGGCGGACCGGGTCAGTCGCCGGTGCGTCCAGAGCGTCACTGTACCCTGCGACAGCATCCGCGGCCGCACCGTCGTCGAGGTGGCGGGTGTTCAGCATGCCCGCGACGACGGACGCGTCCGAGATGGGCGCGGCCAGGCGCTCGTAGATGTCGACGTACTCGGAGAGCGGCGGAATATCGAACGACTCGTAGCCGTGGATGACCTCGCGGCCAGCTTCGTGGCACATAACGAGCGCATCCGGGACCGACCCGTGGAGGATGCTCGTCGTCACGCCCGAATAGGCTGGATGGGCCAGCGCACCCTGCCCTTCGACGACGAGGAGGTCCGCCGTCTGCGCTTCTTCGACCAGCCGCTCGACCGCGCCGGCGGCGTAGTCGGCGATGACACGGTCGATGACGATGCCCCAACCAGTGATGGCGATGCCGGTCTGACCCGTCGGAACGACGGCGGCGTCGAGGCCGCGCTCCCGGGCCGCATCGCGGATCTCGAACGACGCAGTCATCTTCCCCGTCGAGCAGTCGGTGCCGACAGTTGTGACGACTGTCGCATCCACATCGCCGGCGGTGCCCGCCGCCACGGTCAGGTCCTCTGGTGGCTTGCGGAGGTCGTGGAGTTCGGCGTCGTGTTCCTCGGCGAGGCGGGCGAACTCCTCGTCGTCGGCCAGGAAGTCGTGCAGCCCAGCGTACACGTCACAGCCGCGTTCGAGCGCTGTGCGAACGTCTTCGCGCCAGGACTCGTCGAACTCACCGCCGATTGGAGAGATGCCAATGACGAGCGCGTCCACCTCGGGCGCGTCGGCCATCGACGCGACGATAGGGGCGTCCTGCACGTCCGGGAGCGTGTCGTTGACGCGCTGTCCGGCCCGCTCGCGGTCGACGAGAGCGTGTACTGCTCGGTCACCGTACCGCAACAACCCGACCGCTGTCTTGGCCCGGTCGGGAAAGGCGTCGTGTGTTAAAATTGCTACGGCCATAGCCGGACAGAGTCGCCGCCCCGCGAAAAAGCTACGGAACGCGCAACCGAACAGTCCACAGTGACCGAACGGCGTCGTCCAGTGCCTCGGCAGGCTCCCCGGTCGCGTCGACCGGCTTCGTCGCCGTCGCGAAGTCCTCGAACTCGTGGATGACTGACCCTTCGCCGACGACGTACAGCCGGTCGGGGGACACCTCCTCGATAGCGGCCCGACAGCGGTCGAGATGGGAGTCGATCTGCTGGTCCCGAAGCCGCTCGAACCGGCTCTGTGAGAAGCCGCCTTTGGAGTGCTGGCTTTTCAGCTCCGAGTCGAAGCCGTGGAACGCCGTCCGCTCGCGGCCGTCGTACTCGCCCATGGCGAACAGGCCCGAGCGGACCAGCGCGACGACGTGCTCACCGGTCGGTTCGAACCACGACCGCTCCAGCCGAACGGTGTCGCCCCACCCGGTGAACGGCGACGGCGGCGAAGGGACCGACAGGCACGCCGACAGGAGGCCGGCGTCATCCGTCACAGCTAGACACGGCGCGGCGCTGGCGACCAGCGATGCGCGGTCGCCGAAGGCGTCCCGAACTGGCCCGGGCAGGGAACGCTCCGCGTCGATATAGGCAGTAAAGACGCCTTCCGGCTCTGTCTCGAAGGATTCCAGCCGAGTGAGTACTTCACTTAGACGGGCCCGACTGAGCGTCTCCTCGGCCCGGAACGTCGATGCGCCCTCCTCGTCCTGCAGGCGCTCGACGCGGTCTTCGAGTTCAGCCACCCGGTCTTCCAGCCGATTGACCTCGGCCTCGGCCTGCTGGCGCTCGGTCGCTGCGTCGGCACGGCGCTCCTTCTCGGCGTCGAGCTGTCGTTCGAGGTGGTGGTTCTCCTCCTCGAGTTCGGCGACCCGCTCTTTCAGCGACGCTCGTCCCAGCAACCGGTCAAGCATCGACTGGATGGCAGACGGGGACAGGCTTAAAAGTGACTTCCCGGACCGCAACTGCATCGAAGCGTTACCACTCAGTCCGGCGGTTCGTCGTCGTCTCTCAGCGAGGAGATGATGAGCCGCCTGATGCCGCGCCGAAGGCGACCGCCGGCCGCGGGTTGAGAGATATCCAGATTGGCGGCGACATCGCTGAGAGTCGCGTTCCGCGGCTCTTCGAAATACCCCATTTCGAGTGCGACGAGGAGCGCCTCCCGCTGGCTGTCAGTCAGCCCTGCGTCCGTGTTTCCCAGACTGGCGTACTCGTTCACGCGCAGCAGATCGATGTCGATGTCGTTCTCTTGAGCGTAGTCCCACAGCTGAGCGAGAGCCGTCCGTTCGGGCAGCCATATCGTCAGTATCCACGCGCTCCCGTCGTTTTCCATGTCGAGGATAACCCCGTTCGCGGCCGAGATGACGGGGGAGAGGATCTTTGCTTCGTCCGTGTACTCGAAGCTGTAGATGGCCTCGTCGTCTCTGGTTTCGATGACGCGTTCGAAGTCCCCGACAGTGCTGTCGTTCCGTAATCCGTCCTCGAACTGCTGGAAGTCGGACGATTCAATGTGGTAAAAGAACTTGCCCGACGTCGGGTCCGTGCCCGCCTCAGACACGGACCTGACTTTCGAGCTCCGGTCGTGGGAAACGGTCTGTGTGAGGACGATGTCGAGATGTTCGGCTCGGACGACCGCCTTGATATCGGTCATGTGTCTGTAGAGTGGTGTGTGCCAGCGCGTGCAATTACGTGGTGGAGATGTCGGCGGAAATCCGTCCCAAACTCTTGGTACTAGCTGAGGGTAGTCGTGCGCTAATTTAACTGAGTCGGTTGGCCGTGAGGGCCGAGTACAGGCGGCCCGATTTCCGTGTCTCGTCCGGCCGGTCCGAGCGGGATACGTGCCCGCTGAGCCGGCGGGTTCCCGTACGGCGATGTCACCGGTTCAGACGCGATGGCTGAACAGCAGCGCCCAGAGACGTTCGGGCCAGCCGGCACCATGCGATGGAGATACGCCGGCGGGGAGGTAGAATTTGGAGTCAGTAGCGCTATCCTGCTCCTCAGCGTGGTTTCGCTGTGACATACATGTGAAGAGAGGCCCCCGAACCGCATTGCTCTGTAGCTTAAGCGTATAACCTACTTATCCCACGTTTCAAAACTCCGGTCCGTCCGGTAGCCAATGAGAACGCAGTAAAGCGGAGTTTCACCCGCTCAAACGGCAGTGTCAGGGAGTATCGTCGCGCCCTCTGAGAGAGAGAGCAGTTGTGCGGCGTGGTCCGCTTTCGCCAGAAATACTTCTTCGAGGCTGGGCGGGTTCCGGACGTTGGCGTCTTCGAGCATCGGTTCGGGAACAACGAGTGTGTCCGCCGGGACCTGTGCATCTCCGTGGACGGCAAAGTGCTGGGAGCCGAGTTTCATTACCAGCGGATAGTCTGTGCGTTCGACCCCTTCGCCGGAGGCGTACAACTGTTCGTTCACTCGTTCGTGCTGCTCGCGACACATCGCGGCCGCCGCGTCATCTCTCGGTTCGACGTAGAGGCGGCCGAGGTAGTATCCACGCGAAAACTGTTCGAACATCGGTGCAGGTGTATGTGTGTCATTTACATACATAAGTGTTCGCCGGCAGCCTTTTGCCGTCGTGCAAACAGCGGCAACTCACAGTCGGTGGCCCGATAGCGACTCCCGTCCGACAGGGCTTTGCCGTGAGCGGTCCCGAGTCGACCCATGAGCGAGCAGCGGGGGCCGTTGCCCCGTCGGTACGCGCGGTACTACCTCGAACAGACGCCGAGCCTCGTGTGGCTGCTGGTCGTCAACGCCGTGGCGATGCTCGTCGGCATCCGGTACTACGTCGAGACGATGCCCGAGGTGTCGACGTTTCTCTGGCCGCTGTACGCCGACTCGCCGGCCGCGCTGTTCCTGATGACGCTGTCGGTCGCTACCCTTCTGCCGTTCCTCGGCAAGTCGCTCGATGAGGTGCCGCTGACGGTGCCGCTCGCGTACCTCCACACGATTGCACTGGTCTGGCTGGTCAAGATGGGGCTGTGGACCGTCGTGGCGTTAAATATCGGCTTCGACGCGTACTTCCCCGCGCCGTGGGCGTATTTCGGCATCATCATCACCCACCTCGGCTTCATCGCCGAAGGGCTGTTAGTTCCCCACTACGCCCGAACGACGAGGGGCGCGCTCGTGACCGCGCTGGTGCTGGCCCTGTGCAACGACGTGCTCGATTACGCCTTCGGATATCATCCGCCGTTGCGCTACGAGCCCGGCCTCGCGCTGCCGGTCGCCACCGTCGCGCTGTCCGTGCTGTCGGTGGGACTCGCCTGGCGACTGCTCCCGTCGGGGAAGCCGCCTTAAATACGTTCGTAAACACTCTTGGACTATCTGCGGTTGTTTCAGGGGCTGATGAACGACACGAACGAAGGCGTTTCTTTTTGATGTGGGAGGGTCGAAGTAGGAATAGGAATGAGCCCACGCCAGGCCACGCTCCTCACAGTGCTGGTCTTCGTCGGGACTGTCGCTGTCGGCCTCCCAGCCGTGACAGCGCAGGAGACCGCAACGGAGACAGTGGCCACGCAGAACGAGTCTGCCAGCGGAATGGGAACGCAACTCACGGCGTTCCTCCAGTCGAACGCTGCCGCCGCGAACGACACGGTCGAGAACGGGATGTGGCGGTCGACATACAACCAATCGAACAGCACTGAACGAGCCGAGCTGGTCACGAAGCGGGCGGGCTCGCTCGAACGCCGGCTCGAACGGCTACAGGAGCGAAACGCCACGCTCGAACAGCAATACGAGAACGGAAGCATCAGTGAGCAGGCCTACGTGGCACAGCAGAGCCGACTCACCGCAGAGATTGCGGGCCTGCAGACCGCGATTAACGATACCGATGCAGCGGCCGAACAGACCGGTGTAAACGACACTGCACTGGAACGGTTGAAACAAAACGCAAGCAAGCTTTCCGGTCAGCAGGTCGCATCGATTGCTCGGGGTATCGCCGGACCGCCGGGGACCGCTGGCCCGGATGAACAGGGACCGCCCGACGACGCTGGAGTCAACCGGAGCGAAGCAGGACCGCCCGACGGCGCCGGAGTCAACGATAGCGACCGGGGGCCGCCAGCCGAGACGCCCGACCGGGGTGCCAACGAGAGCAACCGAGGCCCGCCCGGCGAGGCTCCCGGACAACAGGGAAACAGTAGCGAGCGAGGCCCACCTGACGATGCCCCCGGACAGCAGGAAAACGAGACCGAGGGAGGCCCACCCGCTGACAGGGGTACCGACGGCGATAGCGAGGGGGCAGACGGCGCGGCCGGGAACGAGGGAAACGAGTCTGACAGGGGGGCGGAACGGGGCAACGGGAACGAAAACGGGGAGCGTGGAGCGTCCGGCACCGAGGACAGCGACGACAGCGGCAACGATGCCAGAAACGGCGCTGGCGGGGAGAACGGTTCTGACGCCGACGAATCCGGAAACGACGGGGCCGACGGCTCGTCCGAGACGGATTCCGACGGTGATGCGGGCGAGGGGGGCAACGACGAGGGAAACGGTAACGGGAGCGAGCAAGGCAGCGACGGGGGTGAGCAGGGCAACGACCAAGCCGGGGACCAGGGAAATAACGGAGGCGACGGGGGCAACGACGGCGGTGACCAAGGAAGCGGCCAGGGTAGTGACCAAGGAAACGACGGCGGCAACGGCCAGGACAATGACCGAGGAAACGGCGGCAATCAGGGCAACGGGAACGGCGGCGCATAGGGGTCGCGGGCCTACCCGGTCGCTGAGCGGGGGACACACCAGCAAACCGCCCGACGAGAGTCATACTTTTGAACCGTGACCCGCTACCTACGTATCGATGGACTCCGCCGAGCTACTCAATCTCCTTGGAAACGCCAATCGCCGGCGGATTCTCAAACTACTCGCACACAAACCCTGCTACGTCACCGAAATCAGCGAGTACATCGGTGTCAGTCCGAAAGCGGTCATCGACCACCTGCAGAAGCTCGAAGACGCCGGCCTCGTCGACTCCCGGACGGACGACCAACGCCGAAAGTACTTCTCTATCGCCCGGAACCTCCGTCTGGAGGTCCGCGTCTCTCCGTACGAGTTTGGTACCAAAAGCGCCTATCCGGCAAACCCCGAGTTCGAGATGCCCTCCTGTCGCCACCTCTCGATAGACGTTGGGGCCACATCTGACGGGGACTTTCACGACCTGGCGCGCGAACTGGAGCATCTCCAGCAGCTAGAGAACGAACTGTCGCTGGCTCAGCGATGGGTGCAAGCCCGCATGACCGACGTACGGGACCGCATCGACTCCGGCTTCGAGAACGGCGACGGACGACTGTACGCAGAACTGGTCAGCGGGCTCGCAAACGGTATCGATACCGTTCCAGCGCTGGCCCGAGAGATTGAGGCCCCGCCCGAAATCGTCGAGGAAGCGCTCACGCGGCTGGCGGAGGACGACGTGGTCGAACGGACCGACGACGGCTGGGAAATCGTCTGAGCCAAACGGTGTTTCGGAGAGCGGACCGTCTCAGTCCGCGTTCGAACCGTACGAACTGGGGACTTCGACCGAGAGCTGTTCTGAGAGCAGGTACGTCACAGACCCGACAGCGACCAGTCCGGCGGGGAGCGCAATGTACGCCGAAACGCCGTAGCCGGCCAGCAGGAACAGCCCGGTTGCGACGATGCCGGCCAGTACTGCATAGGGAATCTGGGTGTTCACGTGGTCGACGTGGTCACTCGCGGCGAACATGCTCGACATCACTGTCGTGTCGGAGATGGGCGAGCAGTGGTCGCCAAACAGCGCGCCGGTCAGGATCGCTGCGATAGCTGGGGCAAGCGGCGCGCCGAGAGCGTGTCCGAGCGGTATCGCGACAGGGAACAGGATACCCATCGTCCCCCAAGACGTGCCGATGCTGAAGCTGATAATGACCGCGCTGAGGAAGATGATGGCGGGCAGCATCCCGGCTGTGATAATTCCCTCGCTGATAGCGACGACGTAGGGACCGACACCGAGTGCCTGACTCACAGCACCGATGGACCACGCGAGCGAGAGCACCGCAACGGGGAACATCACCATTTTGAATCCCTCGAAGATGGCATCGCTCACTTTATCGACCGCAATCCGTGCGTGTCCGACCAGAATTGTCAGAATGACCAGACAGGCCGAGAACGAGGCCCAGACGATTGCGTCAGCGGTGGCCGCGTTCGACAGTGCATCGGTGAGACTCCGGCCAGCGAACCCGCCACCAGAGTAATACAGCGAGAACCCGGTCACCCCCACGAGTGCGGCAATTGGTGCTGCGAAGTACCACCACCGTGGCTCTACGTGGTCGGGCGTGACGATATCGTCCTCCTGCGTTTCCATGAGTGGGTCCGCGTTGTCACCGAGGACTTTGCCCTCTTCCTTTGCTCTGCGTTCAGCCTTCGCCATCGGCCCGAAGTCCAAGTCCGCGATGACGACGATGAAAACCATCGCAAGTGCGAGCAGGCTGTAGAACCGATAGGGTATCGACTCGAGGAACAGCAGGAACGCGCTTCGCTCCACCCCAATCGTGGTGAGTTGCTCGGCGATGAGCCCGACCTCGAACCCGAGCCATGTCGAGACGACCGATATCGACGCGGTCGGTGCAGTGGTGGAGTCAAGGATGTACGCCAGCTTCTCGCGGCTGATGTCGAATTTATCAGTGATCGGGCGCATGACAGACCCGGTGATCATCGTCGAGGCGTACGAGTCGACGAAGATCGTCATTCCCAGTAGCGACGTGCCAAGCGCCGCCTGACGACGAGTCCGAATACGCTTGACCATCTGTGACGCCAGCGCATTCATCCCGCCGGAGAGGAAGATCATCCCCAGCATTGCCCCGATGAGGAACGTGAACAGGAGCAGCTTGACGTTGAACGGCTCAGTCACGTTATCCACGACGAACTGGAGGCTCCGGGCGGCTCCGGCGGCTGGATTCCAGCCGACGAGCACCGTCGCGCCGATCCAGATGCCTGCAAACAGCGAGAGGAGTACTTGGCGAGTGAACAGCGTCAGTACAATCGCGAGCATCGCCGGGAACAGGCTGATAAGCCCGTATGTCTCTGGTGCCATACGTTCTGGTCCGGGATTTACATACGAGAGTTATAAGAGTTGTCAACTCAAGATATTGTGGTTAGGTGGCCATAGAAAACAACGTATAATCATATTATTATTTATTTTTTGGACTACTGAACAAGTTATAGATGTGTTCGACGAGACGGAGACAATCGGTCGCACCGAAAACGTCCGTTCACGCCGAAATCGTAGCGAGCCGTCACAAACGAAAGACGGGCAGAAGATTTCAACAGCGTTTGTCTGATACCTCTATTGCAGTCCGAGCGACGGGACCGTGGAATGCACTGCAGCAAATGCAGCAAGCACGGTCGCGATACTGACCGGCACAGTCGCCTGAAAAGCTACAGGTCTCTCGTCAGCCCACTGCGAAGGTCCCGGCCGAAGTAGTGTCCGACGAGCGCGAGGACGAGACCGACCCCACCGGCGATGGCGAACAGTCTGGTACCGTTCAGTCCCGCAGCAAGCTGTGGGAGGAGGGACAGAACGGCCGTTGCGCCGCCGCTGACACCGCCCGCCAGCCCCAGTTCGGCGTATCGGCGCTCGCTAGCGAGCAGTCCGTAGACGAATCCGCCGAGTACGATGCCGAGCAGTTCGGTGAACGGCACGAGCGGTATCAGTCTGCCAAGCACCATCCCGCCGCCGACCGCGCCGAAGGCGAACAGCAGCGCCCGCAGTGAGAAGTAGCTGCCGCTGTCTGTGGTGGACGTTTCGGTGATAGACGACGTTGTGTCGCGTGATTCCCCGACAGCGACGTCCGTCTCTACTGATTCCGTCGTGCCGACATCGACGCCGAGGTCACCGTCCGACTGCGCGTCCGCGTCGCGGGTCCGCTCCTCGGTTCGTTCGGCCATACTGAGTATGGGACGGCGAGTAGTATGGTCCTTTTGGGGCCTGTCGGCAGTCAGGGAGACGGCGGTGTGTCGCTCAGATACCGAGCCAGTCGTCGTTGCGAACCGAGTAACCGTTCGACCGGCAGAACTCCGACGCCCGTCGGCGCACGTCGCGGGACCCCGGTAGCGTCTCGTTCTCGTGAATGTGCTCAATAATCCAGTCGGCGATAGCGCGAATGCCTTCGTCGTCGTCATCCGCATCGATAGTTTGCAGCGCCCGGAACGTCCGCTCGTACCCGTCGCGCTGTGAGGCACCGAACGACGCGCTTTGATACCTGTCGGCAGCCTTTACAATCCGTTTCATCGCCCCCGCTACGGTCGGCCGCTGGACTCGGGTCCGGACCTCGGCCGGCGAGTCGAACGACTCGACCGCTGCATCGGGCAAGAGATCCGCAACGGTGTACGTTCCCTCGGCCGACTCGATCTCGTAATCGCCAACCGCATCGACCACCGTAGCCGCTGATGCCGGGAATTCGAGCGTGTCGAGTTCAGTCTCGAAGGACGCGAGTTCCGTCGAGTCGACTGGCGGCTCGGGCTCGTCCGCGCGCTCGAGCTCCTCGGCGATAGCGCGCTCGCGCTGGCGGCGCTCCTCGTTTCGAGCCTGCGCTTCGCGCCCGTTCTTGTTGTCTGCCATACGTGTTAGGAGCATGTCGAGTGAGATAACATTGTGGTTTGGTATCGTGTGTGTTGAGAGTCCGACTGCGAACTGCCCCACACACCGGAGCCGCGGGTCGTCGTCAGGTCCGGCGTGTGGCTGAAAAGGCTCGGCGAAACGAGTGGGTTCAAGTCCCACCGGCGGAAAGTGCCGCGCATGAACGCAGGCGACCGGGTCCGCGTCGAGCGCGCGGCCCAGACATACGAGGGCGTGTTGCTTCCATCGAGTACGCCCGAGCACCTCGTCGTCAAACTCGACGGCGGGTACAACGTCGGTATCGACCGCGAGGGCGCATCCGTCGACGTGCTAGAGTCGGACGTGTACGACGTCGAGAGCGCGCAGGACGAACAGAGTCAGTCGGCAATCGAATTCGACGACGACCTCCCGACGGTGTCGCTCATCTCCACCGGCGGGACCATCGCCTCGACCGTCGACTACCGCACCGGTGCGGTGACGGCCCAGTTCGACGCAGAGGACGTACTGCGAGCGGTCCCGGACCTCGCCGGGATGGCGAACTACCGCGGCCGCGTCGTCGCGAATATTCTCTCGGAGAACATGACCCCGGCCGTCTGGCAGGACCTCGCGCAGGCGGTCCACGAGGAAATCGAGGCCGGCGCAGACGGCATCGTCGTCATGCACGGCACCGACACGATGCAGTACTCCGCGTCGGCGCTGTCGTTCATGCTCGACACGCCGGTCCCAATCGTGTTTACTGGCAGCCAGCGGTCGGCGGACCGCCCGTCCTCGGACAACGTGATGAACGCTGTTTCGGCGGTCGAGGCTGCGACGAGCGACTGTGCGGAGGTGCTGGTCTGTATGCACGCAGACGAGTCCGACGACCGCTGTGCGCTCCACCGCGGCACCCGCGTCCGGAAGAACCACACCTCGCGCCGGGACGCCTTCGAGACAGTCGGCGCGAAGCCGCTTGGCGAGGTCGACTACGACATCGACGGCGAGAGCACGGTTACGTTCCACCGTGAGTACACCGAACGGGACGCCGCCGACCTGGCGCTGCACGACGACATCGAGACCGACGTGGAACTCCTGAAGTTCTCGCCGGGGATGGACCCGTCGCTGCTCGAAGCCGCCACAGAGGACAGCGAGGGCGTTGTCATCGAGGGCACGGGGCTTGGCCATGTCAACACCGACTGGATCGGGACCATCGAGGAACTGGACATCCCGGTCGTCATGACCAGCCAGTGCCTCGAAGGCCGGGTCTGTGACCGCGTCTACGATACCGGACGGGACCTGCTTGACGCCGGCGTCACTGAGGGCGAAGATATGCTCCCCGGTACAGCGAAGGTCAAGCTCATGTGGGCGCTGGCAAACAGCGACGACGTGGCCGATACGATGCAAGAGCCCCTTGCCGGCGAGATTCAGCAGCGCTCGACACCCTGGTTGTAGCGCTGGGACCGGCGCAGTAGTCACGGTGTGGCTCCGCGGAGCGTCTCTTTTTTATCGTCGCGGGCGAGTCCAACGGTATGTCGCCGACTGTTCGGACGGCTTGTCACGACGACTACGAGGCTATTGTCGACCTGACCAGCGATGTCTGGGCCGACCGCGCGATGGCTGATTACATCCCGGACGTGTTCCACGACTGGGTCGGCGACGACGGCCCGGACCGGAAAACCCTCGTCGTCGACGTTGACGGCCACGCCGTTGGCATCGCGCAGGCCGTCAGACTCACCGAGACCGAGGCGTGGTTTCAGGGCATGCGCATCGACTCGGATCACCGGGGGAAGGGGTTCGGGTCGCTGCTGACCGACCACCTCATCGAATGGGCGGCCGCTGCCGGCGCGTCAGTCGGTCGAAGCATGGTGTTTTCTTGGAACGAGGCTGGACTCGGCCAATCGCTGGCTGCTGGCTTCGAAGCGGTCACGTCGTTCCGCTGGGCACACCCCGAGCCGGCCGACGTGACGCCCAAGATGTCTGTCGGGAACGACCCCACGACAGCGTGGCGCTACTGGCAGGGGAGCGACGGTCGGGATATCCTGTCAGGGCTCGCGCTCGACAGCGGAGAGAGCTGGGCGCTCTCGACGCTGACGCGGGAGACGCTCGACCGGCTAGCGACTGAACGGGCGGTCCTGACCGTCGGCGAGAAGCCACAGGGGATGGCGTGTCGCGCCCGGACGACCGACGCTGACGGCGACCGGCTCGCAGAGTACGCGGTCGGGGTATGGAGTAACGTCGACGCTGCACGGGCCCTATTCGATGCGATCGCTGCCGATGCAGCGAGGCTCGGCGTCGACGGGACACGAGTCCTCGTCCCCGAGACACCGCGACACGTGGCCCAGGCTGCGTACGCCGGCAGAGACATCAGTGAGTGTCCGGACTACGTGTTCGAAATCCGCGACCTCTGAGAGTTATCATAAGCGATAACGCGGACACAACACTCATTGAAAGACTTTCCATACCATAGGTAGATGAATCTGATCGGGAGCTCTCCGGCATTTCTCGCGTACGTCGCGGCATACGCCCTCGCGGCAGTCGGATGCGGTGTCGGGCTCTACAGAGCAGCTCGCATGGAAGACCCGGATACTCGCCGCGGGATGGTCGGACTCCTCCTCTGTAGCGGCGGCTGGGCGGCGCTGCAACTCGGCTTCCTGATCACGCCCGGGACGCTGGGATACGCGTTCTACCTCGGCAGCCTCGTCGTCGGGCTCGCGACGATCGGCGCGTGGCTATACTTTTGCTCGGCGTACACCGGGCGGGCATTCCACCGGAATCGACTGTACCGTGCGGTCGCTGTCAGCGTGTATCTCGCTGTCGTTGCGGTAAAGCTGACCAATCCGTTTCACGGGCTCTATTTCGCCACGCAGTTCGCTTCCGACCCGTTCCCGCACCTGGCAATTACACACGGCGTGTTTCACTGGGTGGTGACAGGGCTCTCGTACGCGCTCGTCACTGTCGGCTTCTTCATGCTGTTCGAACTGTTCCTCGAAGCGGACTACGACACCCGTCCGCTCGGGGTTCTTGTCGGGATTACAGCGCTGCCGGTCATCCTCGATATCGTCGGGTACGTCAGCGACCTCCTCCTCGATATCAACCACGAACCGCTCGGTGTGGCACTGTTTGCGCTCGGTGTCCTCTACGTGTACGACGAGGCGTTTCTCGCCGTCCAGTTGACCGATGGCGTCGACGAAGCGGTCGTGTATCTTGATGATGACGGCTATATCAAGGAGGCAAACGGCAAGGCACAGCGGCTTTTTCCGGCCCTGTCCGGGAGCCGCGGACAGAACCTTGAGACGGTGCTGCCAGCCGTCACCGAAATACTGCAAACGGACGAGCAGATTCTCGAACGAAACCGTGGTGGCGGAGCAGAGTACTACCTCGTCAGCGACACCTCGTTTTCGCTGGGACAGGTCAATATCGGTCGGATGCTCGTGTTCACCGACGTGACCGAAAGCGAACGGCGTCGCCGCGAGCTTGACAGACAGAACGAACAACTGGAGGGGTTCGCCACTGCAATCAGACACGAGCTTCTGAACACGCTCCAGATAATCACCGGTCGTGTCTCCGTCGCCGGCAACGCTCTGGACCGCGGCGAGGTGGACCTGGCAAGAGACTCTCTCCGGTCGACATCCGAGACGGCCGAGCGAATGTCCGAAATCGTCAACGGGCTCGCGACGCTGGCTCGACATGGACAGACAATCGACGAGACGACGGCTGTCGACCTCAGACCAATCGTCGACGGGGCTTGGGAACGTGCTGACACCAACGGCCTCACGATGGCGGCCGACGTAGAGGGACAGGTCATCGCCGACCCGACACGCCTGCGAGACCTCTTCGAGAGCGGGTTCACGTTCGCGGCACACAACGACGCGTCGACGGTCACGGTCAAACGGGAGGCTGACGAGATCGTCATCACCGATGACGGCACCCCGGCGGGCGAGACAGCGTCGGACGCTTTTTTCGAGTACGGCGGCGCGATACCGGACGCTGCGGCCGGGATGACGCTCCCGAACTTGCGGATGCTTGCACGGACCCACGGCTGGGACGTAACACTCGATACTGAATATCAGGACGGCGTCCGTATCGTCATCTCGAATGTGACAGTGGCAGGACCGCCGGAAAACTGACCCGGCCACAAATCCGTCTCAACCGCCGCTGACCGGGGGGAACAACGCAAGTTCCGTCTCCTCGTCGACTGCCGTCGCCAGCCCATCGCCGGTAGCAAAGGGGTCTTCGCCGTCGACGAGCACCCGGATGTGGTCGGCCAGCTCCTCGTTTTCGTCGAGCACCTCCTCGGCGAGCGCCGGTCGGGCCGCGAGCAGCGCATCGAGCGCTGTGCCGACCGTGGCGTCCGCCTCGATATCGACGCTGACCGACTGGCCGTCGGCTGCGTCCCGGAGGTGTGCGAACAGTTTCCACTCCATAGCCGTACTCCGGGCGTCTGGCAAAAGAGGGTTCCGGACTGAGGTGTGTCCGGTCGGTTCGGAGGCAGGAGACAGACAGCGTGCATCCGGCGGTACCGACACTCGAAATTCAGTCTCGGTCCTCCGAACCGTCACCAGCGGTCGGTTCGTCGTCTGCGCCGTCTCCGTCCCCGGTTGGCGCTTCGGAGTCCGTCGAGTCGCTGTCGCCGGCCTCGGCGGACTCGTCGTCAGCCTCGCCGATCCGCTCTTCCGGGTCCCACACCTCGACGGTGTCGTCGGCGTCGTCTGCCGGCACGTCGTCGAACGCTTCCTCGGCCGTCAGGTCGTCGCCTGGCTCCTCCGTGTCGATGTTCCGGAGTGCCTCCAGCGGGTCGTCGGGAGCCTCGTCGCCAGTCTCGGTTGTCCTCTCGCCAGCGCCGGCATCAGCCAGCGCAGACTCAGCCGCCGCATCTTCAACAGCGGAGTCTGCTGACTCGTCGGCAGTGTCGACCGTAGTCGTGTCCGTGCCGGCGTCGGTCGCGGCATCGGCAGCAGTCTCGACCGCGTCGACATTCTGCGCGCTGTCGGCAGCCGAGACAGCAGTCGCGTCGTCCGCCGTTGTTTCCGGTCGGTCCGCTCGCTCGTTCCGGGGGGCAGAGTCAGACGCGCTTGACTGTCCGTCCCCGTCAGCCGCGCCGTCGTCCGGTTCGTCCGCCACAGCCGATGTCGTGGCCGTTTCGCCTTCCGTGGCCTGTTCCAGCCGCCGTAACGCGTCCGGGGTAGCGATTGCGTAGATTGTGTCACCGGCCGCGAGGACGCGTTCGCGGGACGGGATTGTCTCCGGCGCTGTGTCGTCGCGGGTGATCGCGACCACTGACACTGCTAGACTGCCGACCGGCGCGCCGTCGAGCATGCTCCCCGGTTCGACGGCGGTGGTGCCCATTGTCTCGTCGGCCGCACGGAGCAGCGAGGCGAACTCACGGTCAGAGCGGTCCTGCACCGGGAGCGTGACCAGTTTGTACTCGGTCTGGGGGTCGAGTTTCGGCGTGTCGGCGGCGTCGATAGCGACCGTCACCACGTCGTCTGCGACGCCACGGAGTTCCCCGGTGAGTACGCGTTTCGATGGCGCTTGCTCCCAGACCTGAACGAGGTCGCCGGCGCTCGCAGCGTGGGCCGGGTCAGCCCGGAGTGCGACGGCGTTCGTCGATGGTGGCAACGTCGGCCCGATACCGGCCGCCCGCGAGCCGATGGCGAGGTAGTCGACGTTCCCGTCGTCGGCCAGTTCGACGTCCACGTGGCCAACGCCGTAGTCGGTTTTGAGCCGGCCAACCAGCCGCTCCCGGAGTTCGTCTTTCGTCAGCCGCCGCGGGAAGAGAAAGCGGCGGTCAGCGAGCGTCTCTTTTGTCTCGTCGGGCATCGGGTCGTAACCGATGATATCGTCGATATCCTCGGGGAGACGAACCGACGTGACGCGGCCGACGGTCTGGACGATTTCGCTCACGTCGGCGTCGATGTTTCGGCCGCCGGTCGCGGCAAAGAGGTCGACACCCAGCCGGTCTCCGATGCGCATCCCGCCGTAGGCCCCGACGCCGCCGGCGAGGAACGCGGCGAGGTTCAACAGGACCGCCCCGGCCGCCAGCACGTCCTCACGCTGGGCGATGACCTCACTGAGCGCGGTCGTTGCGCCGATGACGAGGACGACCGCAGTCAGTCCGAACAGGACCGCTAGCCCGGTCTGAATGCGCTCACGGACGTACCAGCGGTAGAAGACGGCGATAGCACCAGCTGGCGTCGCGGCGAGAATCGTAATAGCGAGGAGCCAGACGACACCCTCGACCAGCGCCCGTGACACCGTCCCCAGTTGCAGGTTCGCACCGACCTGTGCGAGCAGTGTCGGGCCGACCAGCATCATGCGACCGCCTCCGCGAAGGCATCGAGGTCGGTTCGGCGACCAATCGCGTACAGTTCGTCGCCCGCCTCAACGGCTGCCTCGCCGCGCGGTGCGACTTGCCAGCCGTCCGGCGTCCGGATGGCGACGACAGCAACGTCGTAGGCCTCCCGAACACGGGCGTCCCGGAGCGTTGTCCCGTCAAGCGGGCCGTCGGTGCGAACCGTGAGTCGGCGAAAGCGGTTGCCGGCTCGCCGGAGAAGGGAAATGAGTTCGTACTCCCGATGTGTGCCACGGGGTTCGACCACGACCTTTGGCCGGGCTGAGCGCAGGAGCGGTTGGACATCCGTCCGGGTCACGGCGACGGTGAGTCGCCCCTCGCCACCGTCGGTCGTCGGGGCCCGGACCGGCGTCGGAGTTGGCTCGGTGTCGGCGATTTCCGGTTCCGTTGGCGTCTCGGCGGGCGTCTCGTCGGCCACCGGGTCCGACCGGGCACTGACGACAGTCCCCCGTACCTGCGCGTCCTCAGTCAGCACTGTCACCTCGTCGTTGCGGGCCAGACCGGTCGGCAACAGCGCCTCAACCGAAACGGCGTGGCGATTATCGCCCACGCGCTTCGACAGCCCCGAAAACGGCGGCGCGGCGACGACCGTCGCCCGCCCCTGCTCGTCGATTGAGACGGCGGCGTCACCGAGGTCGAACTCGGATTTCAGTCGCTCTTCCATCCGGCGTTCGAGTTCGCCGATGCGGAGGTCGGCCGGAAACCGCCACTCCTCGTTTCGGATGTCGGCACGAAGCGGCTCCGAAAGCGGCGGATACCCCTCCATATCGGCCACGTCGCCGACAATACGAATACGGACCTCGTCACGGCCACCGACGAGTTCAACCACGTCCGCGGAGAGTTTCTTTTCGCGTAGCCCCTGTAAAGAGAGTCGCTTCGGGAACGTCGCCCCGAGCTGGTCGCCCTTGCTGTGTGCGTACAGCGACACCATCCCGACGAGGATGATTGCAGTGATCACTCGTTCGGCGTTGGGGGCCTCCGTAATCGACTTATCAGCCAGTGCCATGAGGCCGCCGCTGACGCCGGCAAGTGCGATTGCCAGCACGACAACACCGAACCCCGGCACGGTAATGCCGGTAAAATACTTGAAACTGAACCCCAGCGCCCACGACACGAGCGCCGGTATCACTCCCACCAACAACCCCAGATAGATCCCCATCAACACCTCGACCGGGAGCGAAGCCATGTCCACATCCTGCGTGGCCGGTAGTAAATCGCTTCCGGCCCGCGGACAGTACATTTACACCGACCGATGTAATCTGGATGGGTATGGACAGACCGCGGGACTGGCTGGGAGCGCGCGCGACAATCCTCTTGCCGGTGTTGGTAGCGGTGCTGTCGTTCGTCACTGGTGTGGTCAATATCAGTGCCGTGTCGATCAGCGGGCCGCTCGGGGACCTCATTCCGCGCAGCATCCAGCGCACCGCCGGGTTCACCGGCGCACTCACGGGGTTCACGCTCCTCGTCAGCGTCGTTGGACTCCGCCGTCGCCTGCGAATCGCGTGGTACGCGACCGTCGTCTTGCTCCCCGTGGCAGCGGTTCAGGGGCTGGTACAGAACTCCGCGGTGTCGATTCCGTTCGTCGGGTCCGTGCCGAGTTCGGCGGTTTCGATTCCGCTTGTCGCCCTCTCGCTGCTCTCGCTCCCGACGATGCTCCTGAATCGACGGCGGTTCGACCGACCGATCGACCTCTCGACGGCGCAACTGGCCGCGGGCGCGGCGCTCCTCGGCTCGCTCATGTACGGAACGGCGGGGTCGTACGCGCTCCGCGATGAATTCACCAACCTTTCGACGGCGACTGATGCGTTCTATTACACGCTGGTCACGGCCAGCACTGTCGGGTACGGCGATATGACCCCACAGAGCCAGCAAGCGAAACTGTTCGGCATGTCCGTGGTCGTCCTCGGAACGGCCAGTTTCGCCATCGCGCTGGGGTCGCTGCTGGGACCGGCAATCGAAAAACGGCTTTCGGAGGCACTCGGAAACATGACTGACGCACAACTGGACCTGCTTGAGAACCACGTACTGGTACTCGGCCACGGCGACCTGACGGAACCGATTATCGAAGAGCTGACCGGCGAAATCGAGTTCGTTGTCATCACGCCGGACACGGAGACGGCCACCCGGCTCCAGCAACAGGACATCGCCGTCCTGACTGCGGACCCGAGCGACGAAGTACCCATGCAACGGGCCGGTATCGAGGACGCCGCGGCGGTCGTCGCGGCGACGAACGACGACGCGCAGGACGCGCTGGCGATACTGACGGCCCAGACGCTCAATCCGACGGTCAACATCGTCGCCGCGGCGACGGACCGCGAAAACATTGAAAAGCTTCGGCGAGCGGGCGCGGACACGGTCATCAGCCCCGCAGTACTGGGCGGCCACCTCATCGTCCAGTCCGCGCTGGGCCGCGAGGGGATGGAGAACATCGCCGACCACCTGCTCGACGTGAACGACGAGGACGACGCGGAGATTTAGGCTCGACCGCGGTCGACGATAGCGACATCCGTTTCCACGTCCTCCAGCCGTTCGAACGTCGGTGGGGAGATGAACCGCGACGCCTTGCTCCGGTCGCGGCTTGCCCCGATCATGACGAGGTCGTACTGCGACGCCGTATCGGACAGAAACGTCTGGATATCCGTCCGCGGAACCCGCGTCTCGAACGCGCCCTCGTACGGTTCGATGAGGTCCGCAAGCATCTCTTCGGCCCGGCGGCGGTCCCCACGGGAGCCGATACAGGTCGCGACGGCGACCCGCCCGCTCCGGCCGGCCAGTCGTGTGGCGAAGTCGACCATATTGTGAGCCACATCGCTGACACTACGGACGGGGACGATGACCTGTTTCCAGCGGGTCCGGTCGCTCCGGGAGCGGTGGACGACGACGTCGCTTTCACTGCGGAAGAGCCGCTGTAAATACGGCGTCAGCGCCCCGTGTTGGCTTTCGTAGGGTGCGACAATGAGGTCGCAGTTGGTTTCGGCCGCAGTCTGCAGCGTTGTCTTCGCCGGCGACCCGTGGTCGCTCGCGACGACGACCTGACAGGAGACGCCCGTCCGCGTCTCGATCCGGTCGGCGTGGGTCTCCAGCCAATCGATCTCCGCTTCGAGGTCCGTCTGCTCGGGCGACGCCGGGGCGGTTGCCGGGTCACCGCCGTCGCCAACCGGGCGGGTTTCTGCCGACGCCGGCTCGCCCCCGTTCTCGGACCGGATGTCAAGCTGTATCGTGTCCCGTGTGAGGGTTTGCTGGGCCGTGGCGGCGTCGCTGTCCGAAACCACGTCCAGCAGGACGACTTTGCCGGCCTCGTGAGCGGCCGCGAGTCGTGCGCCCAGCATCGCTGTCTGTCCCGCTGCGTCGCCGCGCATCGGGACCAGAACGTGGTCGTCACCGGACATCGACTCGTACAGGTACGTTGCTCGCTGTTCGTAGAACTGCTCGCGCCAGATGACAAAGAGGACTGCCACGAGCGAACTGGCGAGGAAGACACTGGCGACGAACGTCGCCTGCTGGCTCGGTTCGACCAGCAGTGCCAGCAGCGCGGTCGAGTACGACGACGGCTCCTCGATGTCCAGCGGCCAGGTGACTACGCCAGTGGCGAAGACGGCGAGGCCGGCACCGAGCGCGTTGACGCCGAACTGGCCGCCCGGCGCTGTGAGATAGCTGTTCGAGACTGCGAGTGCACCCAGCCCACAGACCGCGCCGATGGTGAGGCCCGCGACGAACCGCTTCGGGTCGGAGTACTTGCTCGTCGGGTCAACAAAGAGCGTGTACGACCCCGCCGCGAGCGGCGGGAACAGCAGGAAACTCAGTCGTGGAACGGCGTTTGCCAGCGTCGTCACCAGCACGATAGCGAGCGGGACGAACACCAGCATAGAGAGGTGAACGAGGTTTTCCGTCACCTCGGCCCACCGCCTGAAGTCCTGCAGTTCGCGGCGCTCGACCCGCCGGAGTCGCCTGACCGCCGCGTGGAACCACTTCCGGAACTGGTCGAGCATACAGGTTCCCACGGGAGAACATCTGTTAAGCCCTCCGCCGGGAAGTTGCGGGGTTAGCTGCTCGTGCGGAGTCAACAGCGGCGGTGCCTACAGCGACGCGGCCGCCGTCAGACTAATTTCGATAGCGCGCTCGACGTTGTTCTTGGCTTTCTCGGGGAGTTCCTCGTCCTCGGTTTCGCCCTTCTGTGTCCCCTCGACGAGGTTGCCGTCGACGGTACAGATAGCGCCCGAGCGCAGGCCCTTGCGACGACACAGCGAGAACAGCGCGGCGGCCTCCATCTCGACGGCCAGCAGACCGGCGTCCTCCCAGTCGTTGATATACTCGTCCGTCTCGGCGTAGAAGGCGTCGTCCGTCGCAATTGGACCGACGTGAACGTCCTCGTCGTTCGCCTCGGCGGCGTCGACCAGCGACGAGAGCACCTCGTAGTCGGGGACGGCCGGGACGGACTTGGATTCGTAGCGCTGGGACGTGCCCTCGTCCTTGGCAGCGCCGTTGGCGACGACCATATCGCCGATTTCGATGCCTTCCTGCAGCGCGCCGGTCGTTCCGACGCGGATGAGCGTCTCGACGCCGACTGCTTCCAGTTCCTCGACGGCAATGGCCGTCGACGGCGACCCGATGCCGGTCGAACAGATGGTGAGCTCGCGACCGTCGTATGTCGCGTTGACGAGTTTGTACTCGCGGTTCTGTGCGACGACTTCGTGGTCGTCACAGAGGCCTGCGATGCGGTCGACGCGTCCGGGGTCGCCCGGCACAAGCGCGATGTCTGTCAGGTCACCCGGTTCGACGAGTAGATGCGGCTGTTTCGCCATACAGGCCAGTCGCACGGAACTATTTAGTAGTCAGTGAATTCACGTCGGTCGCAACAGTGAGGTAGGACGCCCGATAGAGGGGACGTATGGCAGACGATATCTCGCTGTTCGACAGACGGATGCGAGGACCGGCGGGTATCGCTATTGTCGCCGGAGTCGTCCTCGGGCTGCTGACTGGCTACACCGTCGGCGCGGGAACGCCGGACGGCCCCTCGTGGACCCTCGTCGTTCCGTTCGCGCTGCTTGCCACCGTCTTCCTGTATCTCGGGGCCTACAGGAACCTCTCGAAGCGGGCCGGGGACACGTAGCTTACAGCCAGGTGACGAGCACCGGGACGAACAGCGCAAGCGCTGTCCCAAAGATGAACGCCGTGAGTGCCCACTGTCGGATAATCTCGTCAGCGGTGTCTCGAACGCTGCCGCCGAAGCGAGGCATGGCGATGCGAGCGAAAAAGTAGTAGATGAACGCGGAAACGCCCGCAACGCCAGCGATGTGCGGTAGCAGCGGGACGCCGTTGAGCGAGACTGCCATCGGAAGCACGGACGAGAGGCCTGCAACGACCGCGCCGTAGAGCAGGGTCGCAACGAGGGCGGTGCCGTGATGCACGACGGCGGCGAGGGGCCGGCTCACCGCGGCTGGGTCGGCGCGAGTAAGTCCAGCCCCAGCGACGTACGCCGGCAGATACCCCTCGTCCTGTGTCACCATCGGGATGTTCAACAGCAGGCCGACGACCGCACCGGCGACGACACAGACAGACGCCCATTGCGTGATGGGGTAATCAAGCACATGTCTCTCTTGCTCGCGATGCCCATGAGGATTGTGTCATCCGGTCATGGCGACTCGACCGGAGAGAGGCACCCTCTGGGTTCAGTTCACCTAACATAGTACACCACGATAATATATATGTCGTCGTGTGAAAAAATGTTATAAGTTACACCATGACACAGCAACGGTACCAGAACGGAAAGCGGGTGATAAGACGCTGGGACGACGTTTTCAAGGCCGTCAGCGCCGAGCCGCGCCGGCAGCTAATCGTCGCATTGTTAGATGCCCCGCCTGACGCGACAGTCCCGCTCCCCGAGAGTGCAATAAACCCTAATGTCCCGCAGGATCCGGAGATTCTGCGGCAAGAGCTGCACCACTGCCACCTGCCGCTGCTGTCCGACTATGAGTTCATAACGTGGCAAAAGGAGCCACTGGTTGCCGGTCGTGGCCCGCGGTTCAGTGAGGTGGCCACTGTGTTCGAATCGCTGCAATCGAATGCGACGGATCTTCCAGATTCACTCGTGTTCGGGTGTCAGCGGCTCGAACGGGAACGGCAGGAAGGATTCGGCGATTCGGTGCCGGAGTAGCCCCACTCAGACCGGGCTGAACAGGAACAGGACAATGTTGTTCGTGGCCGGGCCGATGCCAACGGCGGTTACGAGCGCGAGCAGGAGACTCGCTTCGATGGGTTCCTCTTCGAGATAGTCGTCCAGCAGAAAGACGACCGCAACCGCCACGAGCAGTTTGACGAACACGAACAGCCAGCCTTTGCCGAGATACGGCGCTGTGGGGAGCGTGCCAGCGAACTCCATGATGCGGGCCGGGATCGGCGTTCGTTCCGTGATGCCGATAACATCAGCGCCGACCGCCGTCGAGACGCCGTCGAGCATATGCGCGAACACGACCGTCGGGGCCGCATACCGCATCCGAACGACCACCGGTGTCCGCCACAGCGCGACCGCAAGCACCGTCACGGCAGTAACGACGGTTGCGACGACGACAGCAACAGTTGGCCAGATGAGTCCAAGCAGGCCGGACTCCAGTGCCATCACGACAGCGATGACAAGCAATACCGTCAGAAATCCGACACCGATGTACCCCAGATTCCGTGATATCGTCTCGCTGTGGCCGCGTCGGACGCTGAACAGCGTCAGCGTGATCCAGACGAGAGCCAGCGTGACGAACGTCGTGAGATACACCGCCGGCGCGCCGAACAGCGGTGCGACCACGGGCCTGTAGGCGTCAATCGGTGGCTGATGGAACGCGTGGAGCGCGCCGCCGAGGGCCATCCACGGCGTCAAGGCGACTACGGTTCGTTGGTCGATCGGTGGTTCGAGGGCGTACAACAGCGCTGTCACCACGAGCGTGCCCGCAAGCAGCGCCACAGTGTACTCAAGCGGCGGGAGCG
This sequence comes from Haloarcula sp. Atlit-7R, assembly GCF_003666065.1. Classification (NCBI taxonomy): domain Archaea; kingdom Methanobacteriati; phylum Methanobacteriota; class Halobacteria; order Halobacteriales; family Haloarculaceae; genus Haloarcula; species Haloarcula sp. Atlit-7R. The sequence continues at coordinate 490,737 of NZ_QXIK01000001.1, forward strand.
CTAACCCCGAGGGCAGTACCATGTCCCCCACGCCGACTCCGATGAGGGAAAACCTTCCGAACGAGGCCGACGATACCGTCGCAGCCTGAGCGGCAATCATCGAACACGAGTACGGCACGACAGTAGCTCCACCGTCCGCCGCCCGCCGTCTTTACGTGGGCACCACGTGTCACCCCGCGGTATGGACGAGATACCAGACCGCATCGAGCATACAGTTCTCGGTCCGACGACGACACCGAACGACGTACGAACCTGCCTCGACGAGGCGCTCCAGTACGGAATGCGGGCGTGCATCCCGCCGTGGGCGCTCCCGCTTGCGACCGAGTACGCGAACGTCCCGCTTACGGCCGTCATCGACTTCCCGCACGGCCAGGGTCAGACCGACAGCGTCTGTCAGGCGGCCAAACTGGCCTGGGACGCCGGAGCCGACGAACTGGATATGGTGTGCAACGTGGGCTTGCTCAAGGCCGGCGAGGACGACGCCGTCCGGGACCACATCACTGAGGTCGTCGCCAGCGTCCCAGTTCCGGTGAAGGTCATCGTCGAAGCGCCGCTGCTCTCCGACGAGGAACTCGAGCGGGTCGGGCAACTCGTTGCAGACGCCGACGCTGCCTACCTCAAGACCGCAACGGGGTTCAGCGAGGGCGGCGCGACGGTCCACGACGTGGAGATTCTCAGCAAGTACCTCCCGGTGAAAGCCAGCGGCGGCGTCGGGTCGTGGGCCGACGCCAGGGCGATGTTCGAGGCCGGAGCCGAGCGAATCGGGGCCTCCAGCGGTGATACCATTGTTCGGGAGTGGCAGGCCGAAACGGCGGGTGAAACCGTGACCGAACCAGAGGCAGACCCGGACGACACAGACGCAACCGACGGCTACTGACCGGTCCAATCCGTCGCCCTTTTGCCGTCCTGGCGATAGTATCTGGATGAATGGCCCGGTATCACATCGAGACGTACGGGTGCACCTCGAACAGAGGTGAGACCCAGCAAATCGAGCAGGCGCTCCGGGAGGGCGGGCACCACCCCGCTGACGGGCCGGAGTCCGCCGACGTGGCGATCCTCAACACCTGCACGGTGCTTGAGAAGACCGAACGCAACATGCTCGCACGGGCCAAAGAACTCGATAACGAAACCCCGGCGGACCTCGTCATCACGGGCTGTATGGCGCTCGCACAGGGCGAGGAGTTCCAGAACGCCGACATCGACGCCGAGGTGCTTCACTGGGACGACGTGCCCCAGTACGTCCTCAACGGCGAGTGCCCGACGATTACGCCGGACACCGAAACGGTCCTCAACGGCGTCGTCGGTATCCTTCCCATCGCCCGGGGGTGTATGTCGGACTGCTCGTACTGCATCACAAAGCAAGCGACCGGGCGGATCGAGTCCCCCTCGGTCGAGGAGAACGTCGAGAAGGCCCGTGCGCTGGTCCACGCGGGCGCGAAGGAAATCCGTATCACGGGCCAAGACACCGGCGTCTACGGCTGGGACACGAACCAGGGGACGAGCCTGCTGCCGGAGCTACTCGACCGCATCTGCACCGACATCGACGGCGACTTCCGCGTTCGCGTCGGGATGGCGAACCCGAAGGGCCTGCACGGCGTCCGCGAGGAACTCGCGGCGGTGTTTGCCGAACACGAGGAACTGTACAACTTCATCCACGCACCGGTCCAGTCCGGCAGTGACGACGTGCTGGCAGATATGCGCCGCCAGCACGCCGTTTCGGAGTATCTGGAGGTCGTCGAGACGCTGGACGACAAGCTGGACTACTGGACGCTATCGACGGACTTCATCGTCGGCTTCCCGACCGAGGAACCGGCCGACCACGAGCAGTCGATGGCGCTGCTTCGTGAGACCCGTCCCGAGAAAATCAACGTCACGCGCTTCTCCAAGCGGCCCGGCACCGACGCCGCCGACATGAAGGGGCTGGGCGGCCAGGTCAAGAAGGACCGCTCGAAGGAGATGAGCGAGGCGAAGATGGAACTCATGGCCGAGGCCTACGAGGAGATGGTCGGGCGCACCTCGTCGGTGCTGCTCGTCGAGAACGGCACCGACGAGTCGCTGGTGGGCTACGACGAGGCCTACCGGCAGGTCGTCATCGCCGACGCACAGGAGCGCGGCCTCGAAATCGGCGACATGGTCGAGGTAGAGGTCACAAGCCACAACACCGTCTACGCCTTCGGCGAGCCCGTCGAGCGGGCGCAGGTCGCGGACTGAGCGGGTCAGCAGCCCAAATTTTCAGTCAGAGCGACCGAGTGCTCAGTCGCCGCTGTAGGCTTCGCGAAGGAACGTTACCGCTGCACCGAACATCGCGAGGTTCCCGAAGAAGGCCAGGCGCTCGCCGCCACGGTCATCCGGCTCGGCGTTCCAGAAGTCGTGCATCGTCGGCGTGACGACGGCAAGGAACGTGGCAACGGCACCGGTCGAAACCCGTGGGAGCCGCCAGAATGCCGTCCCCAGCCCGCCGACCAGCATCATCCCCGAGGCCAGTGGGGCCAACAGGTCCGGCGCGGGGACACCCGCCGACTCGGCGTACTCGATTGCGTCCTCCATATCGCGGAAGTCTTCAGCGGCCTGAAGGGCCACGCCGAGGCCAAACAACAGTCGTCCGAGCGCGAGCCAGCTACGTGATGAGTCGTCACCCATATGCTATCTGATAGCACGGCAGCCACTAAAACGTCACTCCAGATCGGCAAGCCGCTCTACTTCTTCGTCGTCTTTCCACTCGCCGAGTTCCTTCGGGTCGACGTGAATGAACGCGTCGTCGACCTCCGGAAGCTCCTCGATGGACTTGATGACTGCCGTCTCGATGTCGTGGGCCTCGAACAGCGTTAGGTCGCCTTCCACCTCGATGTGAAGGCTCACGTCGATTTCAGGGCCGACGTAGTGGGCGATGACATCGTGTGCGCCGCGGACCTTCGGGTGGTCGAGCGCGCGGCGGAGGATTTCGCGCCGAAGGTCCTCCGGTGGTGCGCCGCCGACGAGATACGTGACGTTTTCCTGTACGACCTCGATGCCGGTGTAGATGATGCCGATGGCGACGACGAGTGCGGCCAGCGGGTCGGCGATGGGGTAGCCGACCATCGCACCAGCGACGCCGACCAGCGCCGCGCCCGCGGTGAGGATGTCGTTGCGGTTGTCCTTTGCCGTCGCAATGAGCGCCGGGGAGTTACGGTTCGTGCCCGCGCGGAGACAGTACCGGTAGAGGGCGTACTTCGCGACGGCCGAGAACGCGAGCACGAGCACGGCAGCCGGTCCCTGTGACACCGAGATATTGCCGGTCAACAGGGCGGTGCCGGCGTTCCAGAGGACGAACCCACCAGCGGCGAAGATACCCGCGGCGACGAACAGGGAGACGAACGGCTCGATACGTTCGTGACCGTGGGGGTGCTCGAAGTCCGGCGGGCGTGTCGTCAGGTACAGCCCAGCAACGATGACCAGCGAGTAGGCGGTGTCAGCGGCGCTGTTGATCGCCTCAGACTGGACAGCGAAGCTTCCGGTGGTGAACCAGACGCCGGCTTTCAGCAGCACGAGGAGAAGGTTGACGCCGAGAACGAGCAGCCCAACCCGTCTGAGCGTCGCGCGGCGTGACATTGCTCCCCCGTTGTCGGGCCGCCGTCAAAGCCGCTTCGACACCAGCGCAGTCTCCGTATCAACTTCCCCACGACCGCCTCAGTTGATGCGGACAGCCCCCTCGTCGGGGGTGGTCGTCCCGTCCTGTGACGCGAACGCGGCGTAGAGCCGGTCGTACGTCTCTTCGACAGCCTCGACGATGACTTTCGTGTCGCTGATGACCGGCATGAAGTTGGTGTCGCCGTTCCACCGCGGGACAACGTGTGTATGGAGGTGGTCGTCGATGGACCCACCGGCCGCGGAGCCGCCGAGGTTCAGCCCGGCGTTAAACCCATCCGGGGACAGCGCGGTTTCGAGAGCATCGAAGGTCCGCTGTTTCAGTCGGGCGTGGTCGAGCAGGGTTTCGTCGTCGAGGTCGCCGTACTCGCCGGTGTGGGTGTGCGGAATGACCATCACGTGCCCGGGGTTGTACGGGTAGTTGTTCAGGAGGACAAAGGCGTGGTCGCTTCGCGCCACGAGGTTGTTCGCCCGGTCGTCGTCCTGTGCCTGAAACGCACAGAACACGCAGTCGACATCGGAGTCTGGCTCCTCGCGTTCGACCCACTCGATGCGCCACGGCGCAAACATCTTGTCCATACCGCCAGTTGCCGACCCACCAGCAAAAACGACAGGACTGACACTCCAGAAGTGGTATATAAAGGTGTTGGCCGTTCATGCAATCTGACCGGGTTCTGTGACCTTAGCGTATCTTTTAAACATTCTCGGCTGATCTAACGTCGCCTCCGGCAAAAATCAGCTGCCGTCGGGCGATAAACAGTGCTGAACGGACCAGAACTGAGGGCGGTTTTTATACTCCCTACCCGGCTTGTATCAGACGGGATGGCAGCGATAAACGACGGCGTTGACATGGCTGAACACTGTTCAACGTGTGACCGTGAGACACCACACGCCGTACGTGTCCAGATACAGACAGAATCCGATAAACGCGAAAACGCGGCGTTTTCCCGTGAGCCGTACCGGGTCAGCGAGTGTCAGATCTGTGGCACAACCACGTCAACACGGATGAACAACGCCTGACCATCCCCACACCCCCACCCCACCGTTTCCATACGCTACGCGGTCTCTGACTGCGTGGCCCACACACCCCCACCCTTTCACACGAATTACAGAGCGGCAGCGTTGCTGCTCGAAAACAGTAGTCCGATGTCACCCGGCGGGTTCGAAGTTAGCGTCGCGCTACCGAGAGCGCGTCGTTACTTCACAGCCGTCCTCGGTGATGATGACGGTGTGTTCCTTCTGGCTGACGTACGCGCCGTCCTGCTCTTTGAGTACCGGGTAGCCGTGGACAATGTCCTGCTGTTTCAGGCGGCGAAGCGCCATCTCCGCTCGCGGCGAGTCGAGCCAGCGTGCGGCAAACGGCAGCGTGCGGTACTCCTCGGTGATCTGTTCGAGGACCTGTCGGGCCTGCCGGTTCCGGACCGACCCCTCGCGTTCGAGGGCGAAAATCTCCTCGTCAGCCCCTTCCTGTACCTTGCCGCGGCCGTCGGTAGCGAACGGTTCGATAGCGACCACGTCGCCCACGTCGAGCGTCGCGCCCTGTGCCACTTCGCGGTTCGGGATATTCGGCGACGTGTGCTGCTCCCAGTGACCGAGTCCGTGGCCGGTAAGGTTCACAACGGGGTTGTAGCCGTACCCTTCGATGACCTCCTCGACGGCCGCGCCGATCTGGCCCACGTCGACGCCAGGGCCGGCAACGTCCAGCGCGGCGTCCAAGGCCTCGGCAGGCGCTTCGGCGAGTTCGGCCTGCCCGGACAGGTCGACTGTCACAGCGGTGTCGGCGAGCCACCCGTCAACGTGGACGCCGATGTCGAGGTTGACCATCTCTTCGCCGAAGGTGGCGTCGTCGTCGCGCTCGGGGGTGGCGTGGGCCGCCTCCTCGTCGATGGAGATGTTCACCGGAAACGCCGGCTTGCCGCCCAGCTCTCGTATCTTCTCCTCGGCCCACTGTGCGACTTCGAGATGGGAGACGCCCACCTCGACGCGTTCGGCCGCCTCGTCGCGCACCTGTGCCAGAATCTCGCCCGCTTCGCGGCATTTCTCGTACTGCTCGGAATCGAAATCCACGTCAGTCATGCACGCCGGTTAGTCGGTGGCGGGCAAAGGGGTTTCCCTCTGGCTATCTCCGCGCGGTCTGCATTGCGGCGGTGTTCCGTTCGGCCCCGGTATGGCCGGCCCGGTCAAGAACGATCACGCCAGCACGCCCGCCGGTCGCGTCCTCGAAGTCCGCAATCGCCTCCTCGGCGGCCTGTCGCGGGCCGTACGTGTCTAATTGTTCGACTGCATGGCGGGCTAACCCGAACCGGGCGATAGGCTCTCCTTCGCCGGTCGCGCTCGCACCACCGCGGTCATCAGCGTAAAAGCCAGCGCCGATCTGCGGCACGTCACCGACCCGACCGGCCAGCGCGAACCAGCGCCCGGCGGTCGATGTCGCCGCCGCAAGCCGGTCCCCGTCGGTCGCAACCGCGCCGACAGTGTCAGTGCCGCTGAAATGCTCACGGACCCAGTCGAGGTGGTCGGCGGGGTCACCATCGGGCGGGTTTGCCCGCTCGTATCGCTGTCGCGTCTCTGCAGTCGTGAGGTCGCGATCGGTTTCGACGCCGGAGCCCGCCGCGAACGCCACGGCCTCGTCGCCAGCAAGAAGGACGTGTGGCGTCTCAGCTGCCACAGTACGGGCCACGTCCGCAGCGTGTACAACGCCAGACATTGCACACGCTGCCCCGGTCTGGCCGTCGTGGGTCATCATTCCGGCGTCAGTCCGGACTTCGCCGTCACTCTGGACGGCTCCACCGACGCCGGCGTTGAACGCCGGATCGGATTCGAGGGGCCGAAGCGCGGCCAGAACCGCCTCCATCGGGCGCTCCGCCTTCGCTGCCTGTTCAGCGGCGTCTGTGAGAGTTGCCTGCCGAGTAGCCGGTGACTCCGGTGGACTGCCCGCGCCGCCGTGAACGATGACGTGCATACAGCCCCGTTGACACACGAAGGGCATATCACCTCCGGCAGTTGCGGTTAGTGACGTGCCCGCGAACGGTCGTTGTCCTTTCTTTACGCACTGTGTTACCACGTCTGAGGCAAAGCGGCACGCCTTTAGGGGCGACTGTCAATTGGCGGAATATGGGCTACGATTACGACAAAGTGGAGGTTCCCGACGAGGGACAGCAGATTCAGGTCACGGAGGACGACGAACTCGACGTTCCGGAGAACCCGATCATCCCAATCATCCACGGGGACGGTATCGGGACGGACGTCGGTCCGGCCGCACAGAAGGTGCTCGAAGCCGCCGCGAACGCCACCGGTCGTGACATCTCCTGGATGCGCGTCTACGCCGGCCAGTCCGCCCGGGACAAGTACGACGAGAACCTCCCTGATGACACCGTCGAGGCCATCAAAGAGTTCAACGTCGCTATCAAGGGCCCGCTGACAACACCAGTCGGCGCTGGCTTCCGCTCGCTGAACGTCGCGCTCCGCAAGACGCTCGACCTCTACGCGAACGTCCGCCCGACCTACCACATCGACGGCGTCCCATCACCGGTCAAAGACCCCGAGGAGATGGACATGGTCACCTTCCGGGAGAACACCGAAGACGTCTATGCTGGCATCGAGTGGGAAGCCGGCACCGACGAAGTCGACGAGGTCAAGGAGTTCGTCGAAGAGGAGATGGACTTCGACGAGACCATCCACGACGGCCCGGTCGGCATCGGCGTCAAGCCGATTACCGAGTTCGGGACCAAGCGCCTCGTCCGCGAGGCAATCGACTACGCCCTCGAAGAGGACCGGGACAGCGTCACGCTGGTCCACAAGGGCAACATCATGAAGTTCACTGAGGGTGCCTTCCGCGACTGGGGCTACGAGGTCGCCGACGAGGAGTACGGCGAGAACGTCATCACCGAGGACGAACTCTGGGACGAGTACGACGGCGAAGCGCCCGAGGACGCGCTGGTCGTCAACGACCGCATCGCCGACAACATGCTCCAGCAGCTCCTCACCCGTACCGACGAGTACGACGTCATCGCGACGATGAACCTCAACGGGGACTACATGTCCGACGCCGCCGGCGCACAGATCGGCGGGCTCGGCATCGCCCCCGGTGCGAACTTCGGCACGGCCCGCTGTCTCGCAGAGCCGGTCCACGGCTCCGCGCCGAAGTACGCCGGTGAGGACAAGGTCAACCCGACCGCGATGATTCTCTCCGGCCGCCTCATGCTCGAATACATGGGCTGGAAGGACGCCGGCCAGCTCGTTCGTGACGCCGTCGAGGAGACCATCTCCTCCGGTGACGTCACCTATGACCTCGAACGCCAGATCGAGGGCGGCAACAAGCTCGCTACCAGCGAGTTCGCCGACAAGGTCGTCGAAAATATAGAGAAGCTCTCGTAGAGAGCTTCTGGACTCTGGCGGCGAAGCCGCCAGAACATCGAGAAACTCGCGTAAGCGAGTCGCGCTGGCTACAACACGCTTCATTTTTATTCCGGTACAGCCTGAGAGTGACGGCACAGGCGAGTCCTATCGGGAGAACAGAGCTATCGCTCGGGGGTTGCGTTTCTTGTGGAGCACAGTCGGTCCGAGAAGCGTTACTCGGTCAGCGGCAGGACCACACCGAACACGAGCGGCGAGAGGAGCCCGACGAGGATACCGAGCAGTTCCATGTCGACCAACAGCGTGTCGCCCCAAGCTGGAAGGGTCCCGAGCACGGCGCTTCCGGCGATCTCCCCCGCAATGCCGAGGAGGAACAGCCCTGCCCCGAGCATGAACCCGCGCTTTGCGAGGGTCGCGTAGTCCGCGTTCCAGTTTTGGCTCATACAGGTCCGTTCTTGTGGACCTACTAAGCTCTCTCGGATCGAAAGAGCTACAAGCGGTTTGCAGTGATATCTGGGCACACATGGCCACAGAATCGATTCCGGAACTACTGGAACTCCTACTTTCGACGGTTCTCGCAGTCGGGCTAACCGTCGGCGGGGCACTCACCGAACAGGCCGCCCTCGCCGACCTGTCCGGCGGTATCTCCGCGTTCGCTGCTTGGGAGGTGTACATGGGGCTGGTCCTTCTGTACGCCGGCTATCTGCTCACCTCACGCCGAGTCCTGCCGGCATTCGGTAGCGCCTGAGTCTGGTCTGTGCGGGCGATCGGTTATTCCCGAAGCGGCCGCCTGGTCGTATTTGCGACCCACTCCGGCTGTGCTACTGTCGTCGACCCCACATGCTGTAGCCGCATCTCTTGCGTGACACGGACCTGCTGGTCGCTACGTTCAGCGTCGAAAACCAGCCGGAACGCCGAAACGGTGCCGTCGTGATTGACGCGAAGCCGGACGGAGACGTTGTGAGGGTCACTCACGAACAGCGGCGTGCGGAGTCTGTCGGGGTTGGTGAAACGGGTCCCGACGAGGGCGACGCCGCCGTCACTCCGGTCAGCAACGGAAAGCGCAACGGCTTCCGCGACGCCGCGTATCGTCCGGCGCTCCGAGAGGTCCGAGACCGGGCCGTCGTCGCGAACTGGCCACGTGACCTGATTCCGCCGGTTCGCTCGATTGTCGTACCGGGCCGCGACGATGGAGCCGTTGGTCCAGTAGTCGATGCGGGTGGTGAACGTGTTCAGTTCCGTCCCGTTCTGCCGGAACCGCCCTGCGTACGTCGTCTTGTTCACCGCGACGTAGCGTGTGTGGTTCGTTCGCCGGAGCACCGTTCCGTTGCTGTCGGTGACTCGCTGGCGAGTGTCCAGCGTGTAGTTCGTCGTCGCAAGTGTCCGCGCGTGGGCGCTGGCCAGCGTTGACGGAACTACTGCGTTGTCACTCACGCCCGGCGGATAGCCGACCCCATCGGTCGGCACCGCTACCGGCGTGACCGTCTCGGGACTGTCCGACTGGACGAACCCCGAACACCCGGCGAGTACGAGCGCGAGCGTCACGATGGTAGCCACTGCCCGCGTCATTAGCAACCATACGGACGCAGGACTCAAACAGTTGTGGTTAGTCCTGCCAGTCCGGGTTCGGTCTGGGCGGGCTGAACACGTCGATGCCGCGGACGGGCTCCTCGCCGTCGTTGCGCGCCTCGTGTGGTTCCTCGCTCGGGACCACGTAGGAGTCTCCGGGGCCGATGACGTACTCTTCGCCGTTGACGTGGAAAGTGAAGGTCCCTTTCACGACGTAGCCGACCTGCTCGTGGCGGTGGCTGTGTTCCGGGACGGCCGCGCCGGGTTCGATATGGAACTGCTGGACACTCATCTGCTCTCCGACCGCCATCTGTGTCAGGTGGACGCCGTCGACTGCTTCGACTGTCTCACAGGCCGCCTGTGGTACTTCCCTCATGCGCTGTGCTGTCGTACCTGGCCCACCTAAGCGTTCGTCCGCTACCAACCGTTGCTGGTGTCGTGATTCTCGCTGCTGCCAGCCAGAAATCCCTACCCGAAACGAGACTCACTCCAGCGTTCCCCTGTCGGTGGATTCAGTACCGTCCGGCCCTGACAGAGAGGTATGTACGCGGTCGTCGGGTGTAGTGATTGCAGCGCGCTGTGGGTCACAGAGGGACGGCCGGAGACGACACAGTGCCCGCGGTGTGGCACGCGCCGGAAACACGCCAAGCGGCGGAACTTCGTCGAAACAGACGACGAGGCCCACGCTCGCGAGATCCGGGCGTCGATGCTGGCGAACCGGCAGGGAGAGGGCGACGCCTTCGCGGAACTGGACTCCTACGCCGAGATGGAGCGTCAGGTCGGCGACGCGGGCGTGGACGACGAGACGTATCTCGAAGATTCGGGAGTCGACACTGACGCCGTGTCGGCGGCCGCCGAGCGCGTCGAACAGGGGGCGGCCAGCGGGTCGAGCCGCAAGGAGACTGTCCTGAGCGCGTTGCGGAACCTTGACCAGCCCACCGAAGGCGATGTGGTGGCTTACGCCGAGGAGCGTGGCGTCCCGGCGTCGTACACCCGGAAAGCGCTGCAGAAACTGGTTCGGGCGGGCGAGGTATCGGAGAGCCGGGGGAAGTACCGGCTGCTATGACCGCGACGTTAGATCTGGAGCCCGGCCCGGTCGCAGTCGGGATTCTTGTCGGTCTCTCGGGACTGCTGTTTCTGCTCACCCCGGTCGTCGAGCCAGTTGCCGTGGGTTCACTACAGGTGAGCACGGTCGCGCTCTCGGCGGTCGTCTTGACGCTCGGGTTCGCGCTGGGGACGGTCGTGTTCGCCCACCGAGGCCAGCGACTGTTCGCAATCGCCCACGGTATCTTTGCCGTGGCGTGGGCGTTGCTTGTACTGGGTCCCCTACTCGGACAGGAAGCGCTCCTGCTCGCCGGCGTCGTCGTCCTCGTTGCGGGTGCCGGCTTTCTGGTGAGTCAAAGCCGGCAGTAAGAGCGCACTGACCCAAAAGCGGCACTACCGCCCGAGGTCGGCGTGCGCCGAGGAGAGGTGGCGCGAGGACAGCGCAGCAAGTAAGGAGAGTTCGCCGGCCAGCGCGCCGGCAGCGATGACTTCCGCGAGCGCGTCTGCGTTGCTCCCGGCGGGGTCGCCGCCGCCGGCGTAGCCCAGCACGTCCAGTGCCTCGGACTGGGTCGGCAGGCCCGTCCCGCCGCCAACGGTGCCGACCTCCAGCGACGCGATAGTGACCGAGGCGTACAGCCCGTCCTCGCGGGCGTCGACAGTGGTGATGGCGTTGCTCCCCTCGACGACCTGTGCGATATCCTGCCCGAGCGCGAGGAACGCGGCGGCGACGACGTTGGCGGCGTGGGCGTTGAACCCCAGCGCGCCGGCCTTCGCCGAGCCAACGAGGTTCTTGCGGGTGTTGGCCTCGACGATAGCGTCGGAGGTCGTATCGAGCCGGTCCTCGACCTGCTCGTGGGGAATGAGCACGTCCGCAGCGACGGTCCGACCGCGCCCCTCGACAGCGTTGATAGCGGCGGGCTTCTTATCGGAGCAGAGATTGCCCGACAGCGCGACGAGGTCAGCCGGCGTTTCGGACTCGACAACGTCGCAGGCCGCCTCTGTCGCGATAGTGGCCATGTTCATTCCCATCGCGTCCTTGGTGTCGTAGGAAAAGCGCAGGAAGACGCTGTCGCCGACGACGTACGGTGTCACGTCCTGTAGCTCGCCGTGGCTCGTGGTCGACTCGGCGGCGTCGGCCAGAGCGTCGACGTGTTCGCGGACCCAAGCTGACACTTCGCCGGCCTCGGCCACGTCTTCGACGCGGAACACCGGCGCGCGGGTCATCCCGGACTTGAGGACGCGAGCGGTCGCGCCGCCAGCGTTTCGAATCGTGGAGACGCCGCGGTTGACGGAGGCCAGCAGCGCGCCCTCGCTGGTCGCCAGCGGGAGGTGGTGGTCGCCCTTGGCGGCCCCGCCGTCGACCGGGAGGGGGCCGACCACGCCCATCGGGACCTGCGCCGCGCCGACCATGTTCTCGATGTTGCTCTCGGCGTCGGCAGCGTCGAAGGTGTAGTCGCCGACCGCCGAGAGGTCCGCGCCGGTCTCCTCGGCCAGCAGGTGTCTACGGGCCGCTGCCGCGGTGTCGGGATCGGCGTGGTCTTCCAGTTCGTAGAGCCGCAACTCACCGTCACGAACGCGCTCTGCGAGCGCGACAACGTCGGAGTCGGTCATACTGACCGGTGTGGCTTCGGGACCCCTAACAGTTGCTCTTGGCGGGCCAAGGGTTTTGCAGTCGCCGTTCGGGGGTTCCGTATGGTCGACCGCGTATTCACGAACTGTGAGGTGCGACCGCTGTCCGGCGACGACCCGGCGTCGGCGGTCGCAGTGACGAACGGGACTGTCACAGCTGTCGGCGACCCGGACGAACTCTCGACCGCGGGTGCCGAGACCGTTGATTGCCGCGGTGGTGTCCTGCTGCCCGGTTTCGTCGACGCCCACACGCATCTAGACATCGTCGGCCGGCGTGCAGTCGAGGCGGACCTCGCCGGGGCAGACGGCCCGGCCGACTGCATCGACCGGTTGCTGGCGGCCGACGGCGGCGAGGGTTGGATTCTGGGCTTTGGCTACGACGAGAGCGACTGGGATGGAGACCTGTTGCAGGCGGCGACGCTGGACCGAGTAAGTACCAAGCGCCCTGTTGCGGCCGCGCGCGAAGACATCCACACGGTATCGGTGAACCACGCCGCGCTGGACGTACTGGACCTACCCGACGACGGCGTCCGGACCGAGGACGGAGCCCCGACAGGCGTACTCGTCGAGGAAGCCGCCGAGGCCGTCTTCGACGCTATCGCGCCCGACTACACACAGACCCGGGAGTATCTGCTGGCCGCGCAGGAAGTGGCGCTCTCGGAGGGAATTACCGCCGTCCACGACATGGTGCGGCAGTCACACGCCCCGCGAGTGTACCGCGACCTAGACGCCGAGGACGCACTCTCGCTGCGGGTGCGGCTCAACTACTGGGTCGATCACCTTGATTCGGTCAGGGAACTCGGTCTGGTGACGAACCACGGGAGCGACCGGGTCCGGACGGGCGCGATCAAGACGTACATCGACGGGTCGCTCGGGGCCGGAACCGCGCGGCTCCGGGACCCCTACGCCGACAGCGATAGCGTCGGCGAGTGGCGGACGGCTCCGGATGCTCTCCGGAGACTCGTGTCAGAAGTCGACGACGCGGGCCTCCAGTTCGCCGCCCACGCCATCGGCGACGCGGCCATCGAGGCACTGCTTTCGGCCGTCGAGTCGGTCGACGCCGAGAGCGAGCGCCACCGCGTCGAACACGCCGAGGTCCTGACCGGTGACCTGGTGGAGCGGCTGGCTGCATCGCCGCTGGTCGTGTCATCCCAGCCGAACTTCCATCGGTGGGCAGCGCCCGGTGGCCTGTACGACGAGCGACTCGGCGAGCGCCGCGCGCAGACGAACCGGTTCCGCGACCTCGTTGATGCCGGCGCACAACTGGCCTTCGGGAGCGACTGTATGCCGCTCTCACCGCTGTATGGCGTCCAGCAGGCCGTGACCGCGCCGGAACCGAACCAGCGGCTGACGGTCGACGAGGCACTGCGGGCGTACACCAGCGGTGCCGCGTACGCGGGCTTCGACGAGGACCGGATGGGCACGATTACGCCGGGCTCGGTCGCGGACTTCGCCGTGCTGACGGCCTCCCCGTGGGCGGTGCCTGGCGGCGAAATTTCGGATATCGCAGTTACGTTGACTGTCAGCGACGGTGACGTAGTGTTTGACGCCAGCGACTGACTCGAACAGACAGCGGTGTCGAATCAACCTTTTTGGTCACTCAATGACATACAACATGATTCGGCAATGCGGAATATAGAACCGGATTGGTCGCCAAATCCGGATATAAAAAATTGATGGACTACCAATACCGGAAACGGAATTATAGTTGCCACCAATTTTGCCAACAGAACTTAGTTGGCCACCAATACTGTAAATACAATTCTTTCCACCACCAACTTGCTTCTTTGAAGATAAAATGTTTTCACGAAGTAGTTCCGAAGTGTGAGTACCCACAGGTGGATACATCGTGCCCGAAATGGAAACCGCCGCGTTCGAGACAGATCTCAGCCTCTTCAAGTACGACAACCTCGAGCAACTCCCGTCAACGTATCGGGATCTCGAGGCAGACGAGCGGACCGAGCGCATCGAGAGCGCGCTCGATACCCTCGGCGACGACGTGGTCATCCTCGGCCATAACTACCAGCGCCGGGAGATAGTCGAACACGCCGACTTCATCGGCGACTCCTACCAGCTCTCGAAGGAGGCCGCCGAGTCCGACGCCGACTACGTGATTTTCGGCGGCGTGACGTTCATGGCCGAATCCGCGGACATCATTACGGACGACGACCAGACCGTGATTCTCCCGTCGATGGAGGCCTCCTGCCCGATGGCCGGCATGGCCGAGGCGCTGCAGGTCGATGCCGCGTGGGCGGAGCTGACCGCGGCCCTGGACGACGACGAAGAGATAATCCCTATCACGTACATGAACAGCTACGCCGACCTGAAGGCCTTCTGTGCCGAGCAGGGCGGGCTGGTCTGTACCTCATCGAACGCGCACAAGGCCTTCGAGTACGCCTTCGAGAAGGGCGACAAGGTCCTGTTCCTGCCCGACAAGCACCTCGGCGAGAACACGGCCCACCGCCTCGGCATGGCCGACGAGACCGTCGAGTGGGACCCGTGGGACGCCGAGGGGACCGACGCCGCCGACGCCGTCGAGAACGACGTCATCCTCTGGGAGGGGTACTGCCAGGTCCACGAGCGGTTCCGCGAGCACCACATCGAGTCCGTCCGCGAGGACTACCCCGACGCGAACGTCATCGTCCACCCCGAGTGCCGCCGCGAGGTCGTTGAGGCCGCCGACGTGGCCGGCTCCACGTCGACCATCTGTGAGTCTGTCGCCGAGGCCGACGCCGGCGAGACGTGGGCCATCGGCACCGAGATACACCTCACGCACCACCTCCAGCGGTGGCACCCCGAGGTGAACGTCGTGCCGCTGTGTGGCGATGCCTGTATGGACTGCAACGCGATGCGGCAGATCGACCCGAACTACCTCGCGTGGGTGCTGGAGGAACTGGTCGACGGCCGCGAGCGAAACGTCATCGAGGTCGCGCCCGAGGAGAAGGAACTGGCTCAGGTCGCGATGGACCGGATGCTGGAGATCTAACCATGACGGACGACCCGATTACGACGGACGTGCTGGTCATCGGCTCCGGTATCGCCGGACTGGCAGCTGCGCTCGCTGCGGCCCGCGAAGGCGACGACGTGACGCTCGCCACGAAGGCCACCCGCCCCGAAGGGTCCTCATCCTGGTGGGCACAGGGCGGCATTGCCATTTCTCGGGATACACCCGAGGAATTCAAACAGGACATCATGGCCGCCTCCGACGGCACCGCCGCCCCCGACGCTGTCGACGTGCTAGTCGAGAACGCCAACGAAGCCGTTGAGGACGTGCTGCTTGAGACGCTGGATGTCGAGTTCGACCAGAACGAGTCTGGCCACGACTTCACCCGCGAGGCCGCCCACAGCGAGGACCGCATCCTCCACGTCGATGCCTCGACGGGCAAGCACATCCACGTCCCGTTCCTGAACTACCTCGACGACCACGACCGCGTGGAGATTCTGGACGACACCGCCGCGCTGGAACTCATCCGCCACGAGGGCCGCGTTCACGGCGCGATGCTCGAATCCGACGGCGAGGTCGACCCCTACTTCGCCGGCAGCGTCGTCCTGGCGACCGGCGGTATCGGCGACCTCTACCCGCGGACGACGAATCCCGATAACACCACCGGGGACGGCATCGGCATGGCCGCACTCGCCGGGGCCGAGGTCGAGGACATGGAATACGTGCAGTTCCATCCGACCGCATGCGTACAGGAAGGCGGCGAGCGTGACGGCGACGTGGCCTTCCTCGTCAGCGAGGCTGTCCGCGGTGAGGGCGGCCTGCTCCGTAACGGCGACGGGGAGCGGTTCATGCCAGACTACCACGCCGACGCCGAACTCGCGCCCCGCGACGTGGTGGCCCGGGCAGTCAAAACAGAGCGAGAGGCCACCGGCGAGGTCACGCTGGACGTCTCGCCACTCGATTTCGCAGAGGAGTTCCCCGACCTCGCACAGCGCTGTGAGGACCACGGCGTCGACTGGACCGAGGGAATCCCGGTCGCCCCTGCCGAGCACTTCCTCTGTGGCGGCATCTCCGTCGACGACCGCGGCCGGACGACGCTTGACCGACTCTACGCCGTCGGCGAGTGCTCCCGGACCGGCGTCCACGGCGCGAACCGACTCGCCAGTACGTCCCTCCTTGAGGGACTCGTCTGGGGTCTGCGCGCCGGCGAAGACGCGGCCGGGGCCGAACCGGAGCCCATCGAAGCGCCGGAACTACTGGAACGCGACCCGGACCTGCCCAAGCGGTTCGCCAGCGACAAGTTCCAGCGGCTGACCCGGGTGATGGACGACTATGTCGGCGTCGTGCGCGACCCCGCGGACCTCCAGCGCGCGATGGCCGTCCTCCGCCGGCTCAAGGGCGAAGTGGATGCGTACGTCCGCACGCGGACCAGCCGCTCGCTGTACGAACTCCGCCACGCCAGCGTCACCGCCCTGTTGATCGCGCGCCACGCCGCCGAAAACGAAGAGAGCGTCGGCACGCACAATCTCGTGGACGCGAGCGAGGACCCGCCGGAGTCCACAGCCGACTGATGCTCGCAGACAGCGACATCGAGCGATGGCTCCGGGAAGACGTGGGCCACCACGACGTGACCAACGACGTGCCCGGCACGACTGAGGGACGACTGGTAGCCAAGGAGTCCGGCGTGGTTGCGGGTCTCGACGCTGCCACTGCAGTGTTCGAGTATCTAGACTGTGCGGTTGAGACAGCGGTCGACTCCGGGGCTGCCGTCGACGCCGGAGACGTGGTGCTTCGCGTCGACGGCCCCGCGCAGTCGGTGCTGCGCGGCGAACGCGTCGCGGTGAACGTCACCGGCCACGCCTCGGGCGTGGCAACGAAGACCCGGGCCGCCGTCGATGCGGCGGCATCGGCTGCGACGAATTCCACGCCTCGCATCGCCGGCACGCGAAAAACGACCCCCGGACTGCGCGGCGTCGAGAAGCGAGCGGTAGCGGCCGGCGGCGGCGACACCCACCGGCTTGACCTCTCACACATGGTGATGGTCAAGGACAACCACATTGCCGAGCTGGGACTTGTCGAGGCCGTCGAACACTTCCGCGAGCGGGTCTCCTTCGCCACGAAACTCGACGTAGAGGTCGAAGCTCCGGCAGATGCACCGCGAGCCGCGGAAGCCGGCGCAGACATCGTCTTGCTGGACAATATGGCCCCCGCCGAGACCGAGCGCGCGGTCACCCTCGTGACGGCAGCCGACGCCGATGCACTCACGGAGGCCAGCGGCGGTATCACAGTCGAGGACGTGCCGGCGTACGCCGAAACGGGTGTGGACATCATCTCGATGGGGTCGCTGACCCACTCCGCGCCAACGCTCGATTTCTCGTTCCGAACGGGCTGAAGCGATCAGTCCGGCCGACTCGACGAGGATTCGGTTCTGAGTTCGTGCGGGAGTTCGAGTTGCTTGATACCGGCTCGGTCGTCGATTCGGAACCGGTACAGCGCCGTCGCCTCCGTCTCGGCCGCGCGTTCGAACACGTCTGGCTTCCAGGAGGTGTCAATCTGTTCTTCGATTGCTCTGCGTTCGTCGTCGGGGATGCGCTCGATGGAACCCGTCAGCAGGACGCTGCGCCAGTTGAACGTCGTCTCGATGTCGTAGACGAGAAACCGGGCAATAGCAGCGTCGTCGCTCGCCGTCACTTTCCGGCTGTCGGTACCGAGGACGTAGACGAAGTAGAGCGCGGCGTCGCCGTCGTACCAGAAGCTGAGCGGGCGCAGTAGCGGCGCGGAGTCGGTCGGGACACCGAGCACGCCGACACTTTTCCGCTCGAGGGTCGTTTCGATGTCCTCGCTGTCCATCTGGAGCATCCCGAAATATTCCAGTTCGGCAACTGTCATGTCTCCGATTGTCGGCAGGTAATGATGAATCCACAGGGCAGTGGCGCAAACTGTCGATACCGGGGCGTCGCGTCCGGCCACCCGGTGCTTTTGTGTGGTCACGACGCATCCCTACCCATGCCAGACGCAGTCCGTCGGTGTCCCGAGGACGGCTTCTTCGAGGGCGACACGTGTCCGGTCTGTGACAGAGGAGGCAGCCATGTTCTCGACGGTGGACGGCGACGACAGCTCTCGAAGTTCGTCTCGGGCGCGCTCAGGCATTTCCCCGAGGATGCAGGCATCGAAGTAGACGAAGCGGGGTGGACGGATGTCGCGTCCCTCCGCGAGACAGTCAAGCGGCGGTACGACTGGGCCGATGGTGAGGCACTGGCCGGCGTTCTCGCCACGGACCCGAAAGGGCGATTCGAGCGGACGGGAACCAGTGACGAGTCGAGCGCGGCAGCCGCTGGCGGCCGGGTCCGGGCGGCGTACGGGCACTCCGTCGGCGTAACTCTCGACGCGACCGACGACCCCGTACCGGCGACGCTGTACCACGGAACCGCCCCGCAGAACGCCGATTCGATACGCGAAGCCGGGCTCAAGCCGATGGGCCGCCAGCGAGTCCACCTCTCCGAATCCGCCGCAACAGCCCGCGAGGTGGGGCGTCGCCACGCCGCCGACCCTGTCGTGTTCGTCGTCGACGCCGCGGCGATGCAGGCCGACGACCGGCGGATTGTCAAGCGCGGGACCGAGACGTACACGACTGCCCGCGTGCCACCGCAGTATCTCTCACTGGTCGAAAACTAGCGTGATTGCGCCGCCCGCTACTCGACCAGCGGCGTCCCGGTCATCGCGTCCGGCTGGTCGATACCCATGAGCATGAGCATCGTCGGCGCGAGGTCGGCCAACGTCCCGCCGTCGCGTGCAGTCCGTCCGCCAGCGGTCCCGTCGGGAGACAGATAGATGAAGGGGACGGGGTTGGTCGTGTGGGCCGTGTGCGGGTCGTCTTCGGTCCCCATGTCGTCGGCGTTCCCGTGGTCGGCACAGACCAGCACGTGCCCGCCGGCGGTCTGAATCGCCTCGACGAGGCGGCCCAGTTGCTCGTCGACGGCCTCGACGGCGGTCACCGCCGCGTCAAAGTCGCCGGTGTGGCCGACCATATCGGGGTTGGCGAAGTTCAGGACCATCGCGTCGGGGTCCTCGGTCTCGATGAATTCAATGGCGGTGTCGGCCAGTTCCGGCGCGCTCATCTCGGGCTGGAGGTCGTAGGTCGCCACGTCGGGACTGTCGACAATTTCGCGGCTCTCGCCGTCGAACGCGACCTCGCGGCCGCCGTTGAGGAAGTACGTGACATGGGGGTACTTCTCCGTCTCGGCCAGCCGAATCTGCGTCTTTCCGGCTGCAGAAAGCACCTCGCCGAGCACGTCCTCGGGCTGGTTCGGCGGGAAGGCGACCGGCAGGTCGAACGTCTCGTCGTACTGCGTCATCGTCACCACCCGGGTGTCCGGCGGCTCGGTGTCGGCCCCCCAGGCGTCCGGGCGGATATCGCCGAGCATTCGGGTGAGCTGCCGGGCGCGGTCCGACCGGAAATTGAAGAAGACGACCGAGTCGCCGTCTTCGAGGCCAGCGTGGTCGCCGACGGTCGTCGGCTCGATGAACTCGTCAGTGGTGTCGCGGGCGTACGACTCGGTGGCCGCCGTGACGGCGTCGTCGGCGTGGTGGTCGCCCTCTCGATGGACGATGGCGTCGTAGGCCCGGCGGGTCCGCTCCCAGTTCTGGTCGCGGTCCATCGCGTAGTAGCGCCCGCAGACAGTGGCGACGTGGCCCGTCCCGTGTGCCTCGGCGTGGGCTTCGAGGTCGGCAAGGTAGCCCTCACCGCCGGTCGGCGAGGTGTCGCGGCCGTCGGTGAAGGCGTGCGAGACGGCGTCGGTCCCGCGCTCGCCGGCGAGTTCGATGAGCGCGTGGAGGTGGTCCTGATACGAGTGGACGCCGCCGTCCGACACGAGGCCCATGAAGTGGACCCGGCCGCCGTGGTCCTCGGCGTACTCGAAGGCCGACAGTAGCGTCTGGTTCTCGAAGAAGGGCGGGTCCTGTGCGGCGTCGTCGGGCGGCGATTCGCCCCGGGAGCGCGCGATACTGTCGCTGACACGGGCGGAGTCCTGCTTGACGACGCGGCCGGCCCCGATGTTGAGGTGGCCGACCTCGGAGTTGCCCATCTGGCCCTCCGGGAGACCGACCCGGCGGCCGTGGGTTGCAAGCGTCGACGCTGCGCCTGCGTCTCGGTAGCGGTCGAAGTTCGGCGTGTCGGCGGCGGCGACGGCGTCCCGCACATCGTCGTCCGGGTTCAGCCCCCAGCCGTCCAGAATGATGAGTCCGACGTCCATACCCGGTGGGTCACGCGACCGGCGTAATACACTGTCGGTCAGCGCCGAACGTGACGGTCGATGATGCGAAATTCGGCAGCACTGGTGGTGCTATTCCCCTGCTATCGTTGCTGGTATCGGGAACCCTGAAATTAAGAGGGTGGCCCGCCTTCGGTCGGGCATGACTCGGAACATTCTCTCGGACGACCTGGCCGACGCAATCGTTACGACGGCCCGGACAGCGACAGGCGACTCGCTTCGCTCAGTGACGTATTTCACACGTGCGAACTTCGAGCAGCTCTATCTTCGGGACGACCTCGAACAGGACGCCGACCTCAACGACTTCGTCGGCCACGAGTGGCAGGGGTACAAGCAGACGAAAAACGCCTACCAGGAGTCCGAACTGGGCGACTACCGTTTCACCGTCCGTGCGTTCTCGAACGGCTACCTCCTGCGGGCGACGACCGAGCGACAGGGCGTGCTCATCACCACGGACGGCCTGACGATGCAGTCCTACGAGGAGATCGCCGAGGCCATCGAGCGCCTGCTTCGCGAGGAGTCGGGCAAGGAGTAACCACCGAATTGGCGAGTGACCAAAGGGTTATGTCCGTCCCGGCGAACCCACGGGCATGACGCTGGACCCGGTGCACGTCGACGGCATCGCCAAGCTCGCCGGGCAAGTGCGCGAGACCGTCGAGACGAGCGACCAGGAGGCGGCCGCAGAGGAGGTGTGGGACAGTTTCCTCGATCCGCTGTGGCAGGACGGAACGAAGATTCTGGAGCCGCTGGACGAGCAGCGCCGCCGGAAGGTTCCGATTGAAGACATCGCGCTGGTGGACCCGCCGTTCCCGACCCAGCACGGCCTGGACTCGGGGACGATTAATCCGACGACGTTCAAGAACGGACTGGTACTGGACGTGGCACAGGCGGCGATGGGCAGTGTGCCCTCGGACATCGAACTCCACCGGGGCCGGACCATCATCATGGCCGTGCACTCGAACGACGCGACACTGGGGTTCGGCGGCGAGTGGCAGGGTGGGGACCGCGGTTACGCCAAGCGACGGGTCCTCGACGTGCCACAGGTCGACCGCTACGAACAGCGGGTCGTCCACGCCCTGGCGCTGTACCTCGCAGAGAGCCAGCACGCGCTGACAAACGCCGATGTGGTCGAGGACCTGTTCATCCTCGATGGCCCCATCTACCCGACCGGCGTGCTCCGATGGGCCGACCGCGACACTGAACTAGCCGACCTGCTCGCGGAGGACGACCGGCCGAAGACGGTGGTAAACAACTACGTCGACCTCGTCGAGCGGTTCGTCGAGCGGGACGTTCCGATGGTCGGATTCATCAAAAACTCCTCGACGAAGGCCCTTACGCGGGCCCTCCGCCGAAAAACGAACGCCCCGTGGGTGAACGACACCGCTTTCTTCCGCCGGATACTGGAGCGCCGTGACGATGGGGGCGACCGGCAGACCGACTGTCTCACTGCGACAAACTGGTTCCGCTCGCGGGGCGGCACCGACGGCATCATGGCCGCCGACGGCGACGCGCTGGGCATCGAGCGGTCGCTCGACCCCGAGGCCTACGAGGTGACGTTTTTCGTTCTCTACGACCCCCGGTCCGACCTCGTGTTCCGCGTCGAGGCCCCCTATGCCTTCACCAAGGACCCGGAGTGCCGGGCCAAGCTCACGCGGCAGATACTCCACGACGTGGCCCGAGAGCAGGGGCCGCCACTGGCTATCGGGAAGGCCGACGAGCTCGCCAAAATCGACCGGCAGGGCAGCGAGGAACTCACCCGCCGCATCGAGCGGACGTTCGAGACTGACCGCGAACGAGAGTACAACGATATCCGGTGGGGCGCCGTCGAAGAATCGTTCTGAAGTGGCTAGTCGCGGCGGGCCAAGACGATAGCGTAAAGCAAGACAAGGAGACCGACGAGTTCTGTGAGAGTGCCCGGAAGGGGAAACACCATTCGTGGGAGGACCTGCACGGCACTCAGGGTAACGAGGTACGAGACGAAGGTGAGGAGGCTGATTCCGATAGCCAGTGCGAGTATGGAGCGGGTCCGCCGTCGACGGTAACCAACGAGCGCCAACGCAGCGATAAGCAGTCCGACCCCCGTCTGTGCGAGGTGGAACGCAGTGTTCACGGTAATCCACGTGTCGGCGGAGAGGCCGGCAACCTCCATTACAGCCCCTCCCAGAGGTCGACCAGCGCGTCGGCGAACTCGTGTGTTTTTGACTCGACGGAGAGACTCACGTCAAAGGTCCCTTCGGTGAGACACACCGTGAGTTCGTCCATCTGTGCCTCGTACACGTCGACGTGGTGCCCGTCATCCGCAATTTGCGTTCGAGCAGTGACGAGGCCGCAGTCCTCAAGCGCGCCGAGACGGCGATACACGGTCGAGAGTGACATGTCGCAATCGTTGCTGAGTTCAGTTGCAGTCATCGATCTGTGACTCGTGGCTGCAAGGAGTGCGCGAGCGTATTCGTCATCGAGGAGGGCAAACACCTCAGTCGGGGACGGGTCCTCGGCCACGCGCAGTGGGTTCACCCGGCACCGTGGTATAACTCACCGGTCGTTCGCTGACTCAGAAAACGGACGGGGCTTCCGACAGGCCCGCGCAGTTATGCCGTCTCGGCCTGCTGGACAGTGACATCCACTGTCTCACCGGCGACGCCGAGTCGGGCGAACTGGGTTCGGACGTGTTCCTTGGCCGCGTCGATGGCCGCATCGCGCGTCTCGAAGCCGCGGGGCATCGGGGACTCGAAGGCGATTCGGATCTCGCGGTCGCCGATGGACTGGACCTGACCGCCGCTTTCGACCTCGTAGAAGGCGTCACAGACCCAGACGTAGGGGGTCCCCTCGTCCGGCGCGCCGTTGAACTCGGGCGGCTCCTCGCCCGGTTCGTACAGCGTCCCGGTCAGCGCCGTCCCGCCTGCCGTCCCCCGAATAAGCAACATACTCACATGTAGGGGCCCCAGCGGCAAAAGATTCTCCCCCGGCTCAGGGTCGGCAGTCGACCACGACGGGCAAGTGGTCGGAGCCGTAGTGGTCGTCGTCGCGGTCGGCGATGACCGCCCTGGTGTCGACGGCCACGTCCTCGGTAACGAACACGTGGTCGATGCCCATCTCGGGGAGCAGTTCGTGGAAATCGGTCCGGCTGGTCGTCGGCCCGTGGGTGACGGTCGCTGTGTCGCGGGCGTCAACGAGATTTCGGCCGTCGGGGAGTTCGTGGCTCGTAGCGCGCTCGTAGGCCGGCTCGCCGACCACGCAGTTGAAGTCACCCATCAACACCGCGGGCGCGTCCCGAGCGACGGAGTCGAGATGGTCGAGCGCCAGTTCGATTCCCTCGGTCCGCGCGGCGGTCCCCTGGTGGTCCAGATGCGTATTCAGGCACAGCAAGTCCTCACCAGTGTCGCGGTCGCGGAGACGCGCCCAGGTTGCTACGCGGGGATAGGCGGCGTCCCAACCGACGCTACTCGGCTTGGCCGGCTGTTCGGAGAGCCAGAACGTGTTCGTGGCCGCGCAGTCGAAGCGGTCGGTCCGGTAGCCGATAGCCGTGTGCTCCCCGCCGGCGTCGACGGGGTCACGCGGATCACCGACCCACTCGTAGCCGTCCAGCAACACCTCTAGCTCCCGAAGCTGGTGGGCCATCGCCTCCTGCAGCCCGATAATAGCGGGGTTGTGATACTGAATTATCCCCGCGACCAGCCGCCGCCTGTGGGGCCACCCGTCTACCCCATCTCCGGCGGTGTCGTACCGCACATTGAAAGACATCACCCGCGTCGGATTCATATGCGTTCGTTGACAGCCACCGGGGTAAGGTTTCACATTCATACCGCTGGGGAAAGGTGTTAATCCCCGGCTACCCTGAACTGGAGTATGTCCGACCTCGGGGATTTCACTGATTTCGACGGCGACGACGCGGCGGCCGACGACGAGGCCGCACAGTCGTCAGAGACGACCGACGACGGTGACCGGGCTGTCGACGCGACAGAGGGCACCAATCCGACAGCACCAGCTGCGGATGCCGATTTTGAAGAGATAGACGTGACGCCGGCAGGAACAGACACCGGCCTCGGTGTCCTCTCGGCAGCGAGCGGCCTCCGAATCAGCGAGGAAGCAGAGGAAACGGTCCTGCGGGCGTATGTCACCGCGCGGAACCGCTCGCGCCTGCGCATCGGAACGTATCTGCTGGTCCCGTACCCCGACGGCGAGCGGCTGTTCTGTCGCATCAAGGCCCTGGAGTACGCACAGGAGTTTCACGCCGACGACGCGACCGAAATCCACGCCCGGCGGGCGATGCGCGAGCGGGGCATCGACGAGCGGGACTTCAAGTTCATCGCGGAACTGGAGCCGGTCGCAGTGCTGTACAGCGACGGCGCGACGTCGGAGACGTCGCAAGCAGCCGGCGGTGCCGGCGACAGCGGCGACCTCAAGCGGCGGATGACAGACCGGGTGCCAAAACCCGAAACCGTCGTCCGGGAGGCCACCGACAAATCCGAGATCAAGACCGGTCTGAAGATTCCCGAGGACGGTGTCTTTCTGGGCCATCTCGCCGTCGGCGGCGAAAAGGTCCGCACCGCCGCGGAGCCGCCGACCATCGACTACCGGCTGAAAGACGACTACGACGCCGGTGACCCGCTCGTGTTCCGGCACACCCTCGTTGCCGGCGGGACGGGGTCCGGGAAGACTCACAGTTCCAAGAACGTCCTCCGGCAGTACCTCGGGCGGACTTACGAGATGGGCGACGGCCGGACGCCCGAACTCGCCGTCGTCCAGTTCGACCCCCAGGACGAGTACGCCCAGATGCACGACGACAACCCCGCGATGACCGACGAATTCGAGCGCCGCTGTGAACGGGAGGGCGTCGCCTACGGCGGCCACGACGACACCATCGCGTTCGTCCCGAAGGTCGCGGGGGCCGACTACAACGCCAGCCACCACCGCGCCGAGCAGGTGGAGTTCACCATCCCGTTCTCGCTGGTCCACGACAACCCATGGCTCATCGCCGGGTCCAGCCTGAACGACAACCAGTACGGCGCGCTGGTGAACACACTGCTCCCGCGGTTCGAGCGCGAATACGGCGAGGGCGGGACCTACAGCGACTTCCGGACCTTCCTCGGAGACCCCGCGCTCAAGGAGCAACTGGACGAGGCGGGCGACGTCCACGAGGCCACGTTCGACGCTGTCAAGCGCCGCGTGCAGGGCTTCGGCGCGGTCTTCGACCAGGACGCCCGCCCCATCACCGACCAGATTTCCCAGTTCGTCCGCGACGGCGGCCTGACGGTCATCCCGACGTACCACATCACGGACTCCCGGACCGCCTCAACCATCGTGCTGGCCGTCTCCAGCCTACTCATCGACCAGAAGCTCTCGAACGACCCGGACTACGACCGCATCAAGGAGACGCCGCTCGTGCTGGGGATGGACGAGGCCCACAACTTCCTCACCGACGCCGACAGCGTGCAGGGCCGCAAGGTCATCGGGAAGTTCACCGAGGCCGCCAAACAGGGCCGCAAGGAGCGCCTCGGCCTGTACCTCATCACGCAGGACCCACAAGACATCGCCGATCCGGTGTTCAAGCAGATAAACACGACGATGGTGCTCAATCTCGGCGACGAAGACGCAATTTCGGCGGTGAACATCCCCAGCAATCTGGAATCGAAGGTCCCCTACATGGAGAAAGGCCAGCGGGTCGTCTACTCGCCCGACAACTCCGAGCCGGTGGAACTCATCGGCCTGTCGACCTGTGTGACTCGCCACGGGCGGGACTGAGAGACCGCAGACCAACGCGCCGATTGCAGGGGGCCGAAGATTCAAATCGGCCCCAGCGGAAGTGGTCGTATGGCAAAGCGAATCCTCGTTCCGGTTGACAGCTCAGATCAAGCATCAGTTGCCTGTGAGTTCGCAGCCGAGGAACACCCGGACGCGACCATCGTTCTCCTACACGTCATCAACCCCGCAGAGGCCGGCTACAGCGCGGAGGCATCGATCCCCTCCTTCTCCGAGGAGTGGTACGAAAAACAGAAAGCCACAGCAGAGAGCCTGCTCGACGAGCTTGAATCGGAAGTGACCGAGGCCGGTGTCGACTCTGTCGAACACGTCATCGAGGTCGGACGACCGACGAAGGTCATCGTGGAGTACGCGGACGACCACGACATCAACCAGATTATCATGGGGAGTCACGGCCGCTCGGGGATGTCCCGCATCCTGCTGGGCAGCGTTGCCGAAATCGTCGTCAGACGGGCATCTGTGCCTGTAACCGTCGTCAGATAGCGCTACGAGTGTCGGACGATATGGACGTCGTACTGCGGGTCTTCGGACACCGGTGAGCCGACACTACAGACCGGCGTCGACACCCGTCCAGCGTTCTCACTGCCGATGAACACGATGGAGGCCCCCTCCTCGTGAGCGACTTCTCTGATCGTCCGAGTGATATCCGTCGTCGTTGACCCCATCGAACTCACGTCTTCCGGGACCTCGTAGCGGAACGACGCCGTCGGGGCGACCGACTCAGCTTGCTCTCGCATCCGGTCGGCGATAGCTTCGACGTCGAACTCCTCGGGGTCGTCGACCCAGCCCTGTTCACGCGCGTATGCCGCATCGTTCGGAATAACAGACAGTGCAGTGACATCCTCGTCGCGGTAGCCCGCGAACTCCATCGCCCGCGTTAGCGCGGCTTTCGACAGGGCCGAGCCGTCAAAGGGCACGAGTAGTACCATATCCCACCTGTCGCCCGGTTGTGATTTATTGGTTCCGCAAGCTGGTGCGATTGCTGAGGATTAGTGCTGAAGTCGACACATCGCAGTCCCGCGGTAAGCCGAGCGAATACCCCGGCAAGGTGTCTGTAACTAACTGTGTTGAGTGTGACTAATGGCCATGGAGTCGCTCGAAGATACACTCAGATATCCAATGGAAGACGACGACTGGACCGTAACCATCCTCATCGGCGGCGTCCTCAGCCTGCTCTCGTTCCTCGTCGTTCCAGTCATACTCGTGTACGGTTATCTCGTGCAGGCGGTCCGCGAACGGGCCGACGGAGCGACACAGCCACCGGCGTTCGAAGACTGGGGCGAACTGCTCGTTGACGGGCTCAAGGCCTGGGCCATCAGCATCGTGTACATGCTCGTCCCGCTCGTCGTGTTCGGGGTGACCGTCGGCGGCAGCCTGTTCGCGATAGCAACCGGGACCCGTGCCGGGGCGGGCGCGGGCCTGGCCGGCCTCTTCGGCGGGCTGGCGATATCGTTCGTCCTGTCGCTGGTGTTTGGCTACGTGGCGACGGCAGGCATCATCCACTTCGCCTGTACCGGCGAGTTCGGAGCCGGGTTCGATTTCGGGACGTTGCGGACGCTGGTCCTGTCCCCGGAGTACGCAACACCGTGGCTGGTCTCGATTGCGCTGTTCATCGCCGTCAACGTCGTGGTGAACTTACTCAACGTGATTCCGTTCCTCGGTTCGCTCGTCGCTGTAATTCTCAGTCCGTTCGCCACCTTCTACGTGCTGGTCGTGGCGACGGACCTCTGGGCTGGTGGCTACAACGCGGCTCTCGACGACCGTGACGAACCGGAGTCGGTCGGAACGGCGACGGCTTAGAAGATGTTTGCCTGCTGGTAGACCGAGATCCCGTCGTTCGTTATCTCGTAAGGTTTCGTCTCCCGCGAGTGGTTCGCGTTCCGTATCTTCTGTATCTCGACGGCGAGTCGCGTCTCGCCGGTGTCGGACCGGACGTACTGCAGGATGAACACGGCGTCGGTCAGGTATTCGATGATACCGTGTCTGGACGCGAAGGGGTTGCTCTCGCTGGCCTCAGAGACGAGCATCGTCGTCACGCCGGCCTGTTTCAGCGACCGGGTGAAATCGAACACTTCGGTGCGTCTCCGGGACTGGTCGTCGTACATCATCTCGAGCAGCGAGACGGAGTCGAGTACCAGCCGGTCAGCGCCGAACTTCTCGATGAGCGCCGGTAGCTCACCACGAATGTTGTCAAGGCTATTTGCCATCTCGACCGGGTCAAGATCGACGATTGCTAGCTGGTCCTGTTCTTCGTACTCTTCGAACCCCCAGCCGCGGTCGCCGGCGGTGTCCAGTATCGCGTCGTGAGACTGTTCAAGCGTCAGAAACACCGCGTTCTCCCCGTTCTGGAGGCCGTGGTGAAGGAACTGGAGCCCGAACGTCGTCTTCCCGGTTCCGGCCGAACCGATGGTGACGATGAGGTGACGCTGTGGGACCCCACCCTGAATCATCTGGTCGAGACCCTCGATACCGATGTCGACCCGCGGGATGTCGGACTCGAACTCCGCCTCGAAGTCGCTGCCGCTGTCACCGTCACCGCTGCCGGCAGATTCGAACGCAGTGGCGAAGTCGTCGTCAAAGAGT
The DNA here is from genome assembly GCF_003666065.1 of Haloarcula sp. Atlit-7R. Lineage (NCBI taxonomy): Archaea > Methanobacteriati > Methanobacteriota > Halobacteria > Halobacteriales > Haloarculaceae > Haloarcula > Haloarcula sp. Atlit-7R. The sequence continues at coordinate 519,516 of NZ_QXIK01000001.1, forward strand.
CCGCCGCTGTCGTCGCCGGAGGACTCGACATCGGCGGACCCACCCTCACTGTTGAAAGGGTCTCCACTGCTGTCGTCGAACGGGCTGCTCTCCCCGCCAGACGCGGTGCCACCGTCGTCAGCAAACGGACTGCTATCACCACTGCGCTCGCCGTCGTCGCTATCGCCCTCAAACGGCCCGGTGTCGGTAGATGCCGATTCCGCGGCGTCGCTCTCGGATGGTGTCGCCGAAGCGTCGTCGGCCTCCACCGGTCCGCTGTCGCCGTCCTCGTCGTCCAGTGCGCTTTCGAACCAGTCGTCGTCGGACTTGTCGTCCTCGCTCATACGCACGACCACCAGCCACACGAACGGCTCATGGAAGGGGATACGCGTCGGGACGGATATAAGTGCCGTCGTAGAGGGTTTATATACGGTCGGCGGGAACGTCCGGCAATGACTGTCGGGATCGTCGCACAGCGGGACAACGACCGAGCCATGTCGCTTTCGAGTACACTGTGTGACCGACTGCGCGCCACGTCGGCGGCCGTCGTCGTGGACGAAACGACGGCCGGCGCGTTAGGCGACCACGACGCGTGGGAGGCTGCTGTGCCTGATTCGGCCCCAGTCGAAGAGATGTCCGCCTGTGACCTCGTCGTGAGCATCGGCGGCGACGGGACCTTCCTGTACGCGGCCCGTGGCGCGGGGTCGACACCGATACTGGGCGTCAATCTCGGTGAAGTCGGCTTTCTGAACGCTATCGCACCCGAAGAAGCCGTCGAGACGGTTGTCGCGGAGGTCGAACACATCCAGAAGACCGGCAGCGCCCGGACACGGGCCAAGCCGCGGCTCCAGGCCAGCGGCGACGAGTGGGAGCTCTCGCCGGCGCTGAACGAAGTCGTCGTCCAGGGCGAGCGCCGCGGCCACGGCGGCGGGGCCACGCTCGACGTGTACGTCGACGACTCGCTGTACACGTCCGGCCACGCCGACGGCGTGCTCGTGGCGACACCCACCGGCTCAACGGCGTATAACCTCAGCGAACGCGGCCCGCTCGTCCATCCCGACGTGGCCGGTCTCATCATCACGGGGATGGCAGACGAGATGGGGACGCCGCCGCTGGTCGTCGACGTTGACAGCGAAATCGCCATCGAACTCACGGACGCCGACAGCGGCGTCGTCGTCAGTGACGGGCGAGTGAGAAAAGACGTAGTGCCGCCGGAGCGAATTACAATCTCGCGTGCGGGCGAACCGGTCCGGCTTGCCGGACCCCCGCTTGATTTTTTCACCGCACTGGACAAGTTGGCCTAACGCCGACCGACGGCGTACAGCACCGGCGCGAGGACGAGCAACACCAGCCCAAACAGTTTGTACTGGAACGCCGACGCAAGGACGCTCCCGCTGTTTGGTTCCATCGCCGACGCCGGCGTAATCACGAGCAGTGCGCCCAGCGCAATCGTGTGTAGCCCCAGCATCCGGAGCGACCGTTGCGGGAGAATTGCGACGAGCCCACCGACAAAGCCGAGTAGCAGGACATCACCGATGGTGTAGTTCAGCAGGAAACTATCGATGAGTTGCAGCGGTGACGCGAGCATTCCTATCCAGAATCTCGCCGGGATGGAATCTTTAAAGTTCCGTTACGCCGCCGACGTGCGGGCGGCGTTCGGCCGTTCAATCCCCCGCTGTCCCCAGCGGTGTAAGCAGGAGGTAGCCGCTGGATGGGGCACCAGCCGTCCGCAGTCGAAACTGCCTCGGTTCGTCGGGTGCCGTCGAGAGGGCGACGACATCAAGGTCAGCTGTGCTGACCGTCTCGGCGTCCACTTCATCGATACCAGCCACGAGCAGTGCTTCCGAAAGGGCTGTCCCGTTGAGCCGGTCGGACGGCACGTCGAACGCGGTCCCGAACGCGTCGTTTGCCGCACGCACGACCGGGCCGTGACCTTCATCGGCGAAGTACAACACCGGGTCCGGATGCCCGTCGAAGAGGTCGACCGGCTGTGGCTCCGGTGTTTGCTTGGCATCTGCCGACACTGTCATCGTTTCGTCGGTCGTCTCGCCGGGCGAGTCAGTCACCAGAAGGTAGGAGACGCCGCCCAGTCCGCCGCCAAGCGCCAGACCGAGGCCGACAGTGACCTGTTTCGAGAGCCCGAGTGAGAACACTGACTGCACCACCAGCGCGACGGTGGCGAGCACGACCGCGCCTGCCCCTATCCAGCCGACCACGGCCGCGAGGCTGCCAAGACGGTGTCGACCGCCTGTGTCCGCCGACGACTTGCTCATCAGTGTACACTCACTGGGCTATCGGTTAACGCTTTTCGAGAGGCGGCTGCCGATAAAACATATACAGTTGCCAGCCCTATAACGGTTTAATACTGTGTCCAGAACTACAGGTGGGCCGCCGCGAGCACTCGTCGTAGACGACGATATGCTGACCGCGGTCGATACCGACCTGAACATTCTGGAGATGCCCTTCGACGACTACCTTCAGAAGCCGGTCGACCAGTCGACGCTCCTGTCGACGCTCGATCAACATCTCGACAGGCCTCAGGAAGACGACAGACTCGACGAGTACTTCCGGATTTCGTCGAAGCTCTCCGTGCTGGAACGGGAAAAGTCCGCGTCACAACTGGAATCGAGCACCGAGTATACGGAGCTGAAAGAGCGTGCCAGAGAGCTGGAGTGGGTGCTGCAAGCCGAGAACGATGATCTCGAGGAGTTGAAAGAGACGTACCAGTCTATCTGCCGAAGCTAAACGCCGAGAAGCAGCGTCTCTTCGATGTACTCGTCGATAGTGTCCCGAATCTCGGCGACAGGGTTGTCGTTGCGTGTTGCGCTCTGAAGAATCACACCGTCGAGTATCGTGATCATAAACCGCGAAACTGTCTCGGGATCGACATCGGCGAAGACCCCCTGTTCGATGCCGTCCTCGATGATCTGTACGAGTTGCCGGGTGAACAGTTCGTCTGTCTCAGTGAACTTTTCGCGGAAGTCCGGGTTCTGGACGGCCTGGGCGCGCATCTCGACGTACGAACCGAGCACGGCGTTCTTTTCCGGCGTTTCGACGCAGTCGGGAAAATCGTCGAGAACAAGGCTGACAAACGTCTTGATGTCCTGCTCGGGGTCGCCGGTCGATTCGATCTGAAAGATGCGGTTAAATTCCGTGAGGATGAACTCCTGAAACGACAGCAGGAGGTCCTCCTTGCCATCGAAGTGGTGATAGAACGTCGATTTACTGAGGTCGGCCTCGTCCGCGATTCGCTGTATCGAAAGTCCGGCATACCCGTATTCCCGGAGGGCGCGGAACGTGGCTCGCATTATCGCCTCGTGCGAGTCCGCCGGCTCCCCGGCAAACGGAATTCCATCACTCATCCCGACCGAATATTCGTTCGGGCTGTAAATATCTTCCCACTGTTACTGAACCACAACGTTGATAGGCGACCGAACGTTCGTTCGATATACACGGTTCGGGCGGGAGTCTGCACAGACGTATGTGGGTACATATCCCGACTACCCAGACATGACGTCCGCTCCGGACAGAAACAACGACAAGAAATGTCCGAAGTGTCCCTACGCATGAAACCACGAACATTACTGACGCTGGCTGTTGTCGCATTGCTCATGGCGTCCGGAACGGCGATCGGCGCCGTGACCGGGAGTCCCGACTTCGACGCAACGTTCGTCGATAACACCGTTACGCCCGGTGAAGAAACAACACTCGACGTTGTGCTCGTCAACAGCGGGACGGTCGACTCCGGTCCGACATCACAGGCCGTTCGGAGCAGCGAAGTAACGACCGCTCGCGGGACCACAGTCAAAGTCAACGACGGAGACGCCCCGATTACGGTGACAACGAGCAAGCAAGCCGTCGGGTCCGTCCCGGAAGGGAAGACACAGCCCATTTCATTCGACATCAGCGTCGATGACGACGCAAGTCCCGGCGACTACACCGTCCCTGTCATCGTCGAATACGAGTACACGAGCTATATCTCCGAAAACGACGGGGCACGAGACGAAGAGACAACGACGAAACGGATCGAACTCGAACTCGAAATCGACGACGACGCGGCTTTCGACGTGGTGGACGTCGACTCCGGCGCACGCGTCGACTCGGTCGGGACGGTCGCGGTCACCGTCGAGAACACTGGTGACGAACCGGCCCGGGAAGCCTCGGTAACGCTGGAATCGACGAACCCTGAACTCACAGTCGGGAGCGACACCAGTAGCTCCCGGTTCATCGACACCTGGGAGGCTGGTGAACAGCGGACGCTCCGGTACCGCGTCGGTGCGAGCGGTGACGCCAGAGCCGAACCGTACCAGTTCGACCTTCAGGTCGACTTCGACGACACGGACGGGGTACGAAAGAGTACGTCCGCCTCCTCGCTCGGTATTACGCCTGCCCGCGAGCAGACGTTCAGCGTCCGGGGCGTCGACAGTGACGTCGCCGTCGGGGATTCGGGGACCTACAACGTCACGCTCCACAACGACGGGCCAGTGGCTGTCAGAGATGCCACGGTCTCCCTGCGCTCACAGAGCAGCGAAATCGCCTTCGGCGAGTCCGACTCCGCCGAGCAGTACATCGGGACGTGGGAACCCGGAGAGACTCGCACCGTCAGCGTTGACGCGTCCGCCAGCGAGGATGCGTCCGTCAGAGGCTATGCGATCTCAGCCACGGTCGGCTACAAGGATCCGGAGGGCGACAGCGGCGCTGACGACGATATCGCACTCGGAATCCGGCCAGAGCCCGAACAGTCCTTCGAGCTGGGGGACGTTGAATCGACACTTCAGGCGGGCGACGACGGGACCATCGAGGCGTCACTCACCAATACTGGCGACCGAACGGTTCGGAACGTCGTCCTAAACTGGGCCAGCGACAACGACAACATCTCGCCAAAGGAGACCCAGTACGCGGTCGGCGATCTCGGACCGGGCGAGTCGGCGACCGTCTCGTTCGACGCCGAAGTGTCGGACAACGCGAACGCCGGCCCGCGGCAGTTCGACTTCGTCGCCAACTACCGTAACAGCGAGGGCGACAGCCGCGAGAGCGATACGCTCGAAGTCCGGCAGAGCGTCGGCGGCAGCGCCGACGAGTTCATCGTCGAGACGACGAACGCGTCTGTCAACGTCGGCGGGTCGAACACGCTCGAAGTGACGATCACCAACGACGCGGGCGAGCGGCTAACCGACATCGAAGCGAAGCTGTTCACTGAAGACCCCATCTCAGTGTCGGATGACCAGGCGTACGTCGAGAGCCTCGACCAGGGCGAGTCAGCGACCATCGAGTTCGGTATCAGCGCGAGCGGTGCCGCGATGACGAAGAACTATCCCGTCTCGCTCGACTTCCAGTACGAGGAGCCGGACGGAGATACGCCGGTGTCCGACACGTACCGACTGCCCGTCTCTGTGACCAACTCCGGCGGTGGCAGTTCGCCACTGACCGCGATTATCGGCGTCGCGCTCGTGGCCGCCCTGGCCATCGGCGGCTACTTCAGATTCCGCTAACGCATGGATTACCAGCGCTACATCGACTGGGCGGACGACCGCATCGTCCACGATTCACGGAAGGTGGTGCTCCTCTTCCTGGTCGTGACGGTGGTCTTCAGCGCCGGCCTCGGAAGCGTCTCGACCAACTCCGGGACGTCACAGTTTACGACCGGGCTTCCGGCCGAAGAGGCACTGCAGGAGGTCAACGACAAGTTCTCGCCGGCCTTCTCTCCGGATACAGGGAGCACGCAGTTGATCCAGCGGGAGAACAACGTGCTCGCGAAGCCGGCGCTGCTACGGATGCTCAGGTCACAGCATCGGTTGGAAGAGCACGGAGCGCTCCGTGTCACGTCGACCTCAAGCGCCGCTACCATCGTCGCCCAGCAGCTAGATCCGGAGGCGAAGACGACCGAACAGCAGATCTATGCTGTCGAAGCCGCGACACCGGGAGAAATCGACGCTGCCGTCGGGCGCGCGGCCGAGCGGAACTCCCGGTTCAAATCGCTACTGAGCAAGGATTTCAACCGCAAATCCGCCTCAGCGTCGGCGACGATCGGCGTCGTCACGCACGAGGTTCCGGCCGGAATCTCGTCCGGGTCAGGCCAGGGCGGATCGAGTCCGCTGACGAGCATCCAGAAACAGGCCGGGTTCACTGTCTCCAGCGCTGACAACGGTGGCATCACCCTGTTCGGGAGTGGCATCATCGCTGACGAGTTCTCGAACGTGGTCAGTGATTCGCTCATCCTGACCGTGCCCGCAGCGGTGCTGTTCATCCTCTTTTTCCTGACGATTGCCTACCGCGACCTCGCAGACATGGCGCTTGGCCTTATTGCGCTGTTTATGGCCGTCGTCTGGACGTTCGGCTTCATGGGGCTTGCCGGTATCCCCTTCTCGCAGATGCTCATCGCCGTGCCGCCGCTGTTGCTGGCGGTCGGTATCGACTTCGGAATTCACGCCGTCAACCGGTATCGGGAGGAGCGCGAAACCGGAGCGTCTATCCAGAAGTCGATGCGAATCACGACTGACCAGTTGCTTGTCGCCTTCTTTATTGTGACGGGGACGACAGTCATCGGGTTCGCCGCGAATCTCACCAGTGCACTGCCGCCGATTCAGGACTTCGGCTACGTGGCCTCTGTCGGTATCACGTTTACCTTCCTCATCTTCGGGGTGTTCCTACCCGCCGCAAAGGTAGAATTGGATCGGCTCCGTCAGCGCTTCCCCATTCCGACGTTCAGTGAGACGCCGCTGGGCGCGGAAGACTCAGCACTCAGCGACGTGTTGCGCGGCGGTGTCGTCATCGCGAATCGCGCCCCGATCGTCTTCCTCGTGCTAATCCTGATATCCACGGTCGGTGCCAGCTACTACGCCACCGGCGTCTCGACCTCGTTCAGTCAGGAGGACTTCCTGCCGCCCGAGGAGAATCCAGACTTCGTCGAATCCCTGCCGGAACCGTTCGCTCCGAGCGAATACACCGTAACGGAGGTGACGAACTTCCTCGATGACCGGTTCGATACGACCCAGTCCAGTCAGGCGACGGTGTACGTAGAGGGGCCAATGCGGAACGATGCGGCGCTTGAGCAGATGTATCGGGCGGGTGACAACCCGCCGGATTCGTTCGTCCGAGAGGACGGGCGCGCTGAGTCGACGTCTATCGTCACGGTCATTCAAGACCGAGCAGCAGAGGACCCCGAATTCCGCCGGATGGTCGAGCGCAACGACCAGAACGACAACGGAGTCCCAGACGATAACCTCGAGGAGATATACGAGTATCTGCTCGACTCGTCGGACCGGAGTACGGCGTTAGAGTACATCACCGAGGACTACCGGAGCGCGCGCGTCGTCTACACGGTCGAATCAGACGCGACCGACGCCGAGGTGACCGCCGATACGCGAACCGTTGCCGAGGACTTCCGGTACGAGGCGACGGCGACCGGCTCAATCATCGTGTTCCAGGCCGTCTCGGACCTTATTCTGGAGTCAGCCATACAGTCACTGGCGATTGCGCTTGCCGGGTCGTCGGTGTTCCTCATTCTCATCTACAATATGCTGGAAGGGCGGCCGTCGCTTGGTCTCGTGAACATCATTCCTGTCGTCGTCACGGTGGCGTGGCTCGGCGGCACGATGCGGGTGCTTAGCATCCCGTTCAACGCGCTCACAGCGACAATGCTGGCGATAACCATCGGGCTGGGGGTCGACTACTCTGTCCACGTCACCCACCGGTTCGCCGACGAGTTCGAGGAGAACGACCTCGAAACGGCGCTAGACCGGACTGTTCGCGGGACCGGCGGGGCGCTGTTCGGGAGTATGCTCACCACGACGTTCGGCATCGGTGTGCTCGGGCTGGCTGTGTTCCCCGCAATCGGCCAGTTCGGCATTCTGACGGCGTTGTCGATCGGGTACGCGTTCCTTGCTTCCCTACTGGTGATCCCCTCCGCGCTCGTCGTCTGGGACCGGGTGTTCAACGCTGACTGGTCGGTCGGTGGCATACTCGGGTTCGGGCGGTCGCGGCCACCCGCACCCGTCGAAGGCGACGACTGACCGGGTCAGTAGGACAGACGACCACACGTCGGTCGTGTCTGGGCGAAACACGCCACTGAAGCCTTTATTTAATGCCGTCGCTCTAGCACTCGTATGACTCACGTCGTTATCATCGGCGCGTATGGGAGTGCCGGGGCCGCAGTCGCCGGCGACCTTGTCGAGGAGGAGGACATCGAACTCACGCTCGTCGACAACGGCGAGCCCGGCGGTGGCCTCTGTATCCTTCGTGGCTGTATGCCGTCCAAGGAAGTGCTCTCCGCAGGTGCACACCGCTTCCAGGCGCGCCACGACGACCGTCTCGTCGGCGACGTGCCCGAAGTCGATCTGGAAGCCGTCGTCGAACGGAAGGACGACCACGTCCTCGGCTGGGCGGGACACCGCCGGGATTCTATCCACGAAATGGCCGAGCGCGACGACGTGACGTTCATCCACGACACTGCCACGTTCGTCGACGAGCATACGGTCCGGGCCGGAGGCGAGGAACACGAAGCCGACTACGTCGTCATCGCGACCGGCTCCAGCGTGAACATCCCAGACACACCCGGAATCAACGAGGTCGACTTCATGACGAGCGACCAGGTGCTCGATGCCACTGAGTTCCCCGACTCTGGCATCGTGATGGGCTTTGGGTACATCGGGATGGAGATGGTCCCGTACCTCGCCGAGGCCGGTGGGATGGAACTCACAGTTATCGAGCACGACGACCGGCCCATCGACGAGGGCGACCCGGAGTTCGGCGACGAGGCGCTCGACATCTACGAGGACAACTGGGACGTGACCGTTCCGACGAACTGCTACGAGAAGGAACTGGAGGAGACAGAAGACGGCGGCGTCCGCCTCACCGTCGAGTACGACGACGGCGGCGAGGAAACGTTCGAAGCCGACCAGCTGTTCCTGTTCACCGGCCGTCGCCCGACCGTCGAGGGATTGGGGTTAGAGAACACGTCCATCTCAGTGGAGGGCGACTGGGCGAAAGACACGATGCAGACCCGCGACGCCGACCACATCTACGCCGTCGGCGATGTCAACGGCAAGGAGCCGATTCTCCACGTCGCCAAGGAGCAGGGCTTCACCGCCGCCGAGAACATCGTCCGGCAAGAGTCCGGTGGCTCGCTCGAAGACTACCGGAATGTCCACCACCACGTTATCTTCTCCGGGCTCGGCGTCTATCCGTTCGCTCGCGTCGGCCACAACGAGGAGACTGCGAAAGAAGCGGGCTACGACATCGTCACGGCGACGCGACAGGCCAGCGACGACGGCGTGTTCAAATCGAAAGACGTGCCCGAGGGCCTTGCGAAACTCGTCGTCGACGCGGAGGACGGAACAGTACTCGGCTGGCAAGGGATGCACTACCACGCGGACAGCTTCGCCAAGACGTTCCAGACCATTGTCGAGCTCGGCCTTGACGTGCGTGACCTGCCGGACCGGGCCTACCATCCGACGCTCCCGGAGAACGTCGACGGACTCATTCGGGACTGCGTCGACCAGCTATAGGCGGTCGACCTGAACCCCGGTCACGTCGAATCGCACCCCGCCGCCATCGCTTTCTGCGACAGTTATTCGCCCACCGTGTGCGTCGACGATTTCGGAGACAATAGCCAGCCCGAAGCCGGTCCCGTCGTCGCTCGTGGTGTAGCCGCGCTCGAACACCTGCTCACGCTCGTCCTCGGGAATTCCGGGGCCGTCGTCCGCCACGTAGAACCCCCGCCCACCCGAGAGCGTCCCGACGCGAACAGTCACGGGGTCGTCGCTGTGCTCCACACTGTTTCGGAAGAGGTTCTCGAACAGCTGCTGGAGGCGCGTCTGGTCGCCCGTGATTTCCGCGTCCATCTCAATTCGTTCGAGCGTCGCGTCCGAGCTTTCGACAGTGTCCCAAGCGGCGGTGATGATATCGTCTAACGACGTTTCGTTCGCGTCGATGACCTTGTGGCCGCCGCGAGCGAGCGCGAGCACGTCGTCGATGAGTTCGTCCATCCGTTCGAGTGACCGGTGGAGCGACTCGATGTGCTCCGGATTCCCGTCGTATTCTTCCTCAACAAGCGTGAGCCGGCCGAACGCCACGCTAAGCGGGTTCCGGAGGTCGTGGCTGACGACGCTGGCGAAGTCCTCCAGACGGTTCCGCTCGCGGGTGAGTTCCTGCTCGCGGCGTTCGCGCTCTTGCTCGTAGCTGACCCAGTTCCCCATCAACTCGACGAGTGTGACTTCCCACTCAGAGAATGAGTCACGGGGGTCCGTACCGTAGAAGCAGAACGTCCCGAACACTGACCCATCGACGATAACAGGAGTTCCAAGGTAACAAGAGATGCCCATCTCCGTGTAGCCAGCCCTTTCGGCCAGATCTGGCCGGTCTTCAGCGATATCGGCCAGCACCAGCGTCTGCTCCTCGATGACGGCCCGCTCGCAGTTCGTTGCCTCCAGCGGGACCGTATCGCCCGCTTCGGTAGTGCCCGTCCGGTCGGTTACGATTTCGAAGACGTATCTGTCACCGTCGATGCGCGAGAGTGCGGCCGTCTCCGTTCCGAGGACGTGTTGGCCGATTTCGAACAAGCGCTTGACCTTCGCCTCGAAATCCATGTCTTTGCGCGAGATGACGGCATAGATTTCTCTGAGCGTTCGCTCTCTCCCTCTGAGCTTCTCCTCGTGTTTCTGGCGCTCCGTGATGTCACGGAAATACACCGAGATGCCTGTCGGCGACGGGTACACGGACACCTCAAACCACGTCTGTAGCGGCTCGAAGTACGCCTCGAAGGATGTCGGCTCCTGGTTCGACATCGCCTCCCGATACCGCTTGCTGAACTCCGTCCCCTCTAGGGACGGAATCACCTCCCAGATGTTGCGCCCCAGCAGGTCCGTCGTCGCTCCGTCCCCCTTCATCGCACGCTCGATGATGCGCCGACCACGCTCGTTGGCGTACGTGAACTCCCAGTTCTCGTCAACAGCGAAGAACGCGTCGGTCATCCGGTCGAGGATGTCCGACTCCTCCCGGGAGCGAGCAACGGCAGCGGTGATCCGCTGTCGAAGCAATTCCGTCTGTTCCGAGAGGGGTGTCTTCGTCACGTAATCCGTGACACCGGCCGAAATGGCCTCGCTGGCCACGCTCTCGTCTCCGTCATCAGTAAACAGCAGAAACGGGAGGTCAAACGACCGGTCCCGAACAGCGCCCAGCAGTTCGATCCCGTTCCGGGCCGGCAATCGATACTCGCTGACAACACAGTCGTAGGACGCGTCTTCGAGGGCACTGAGGGCGTCTGTTGCCGTCTCACACACCGTCACAGTGAATTCGTCGGCGCTACCAGTCAGCGTCTCCTTGACCGCTGTGATGTCATCACAGTCCTCGTCGACATAGAGGACACGGACCTGTCCAGCGGTTCCATCGACCCCGTGACGGTTCGGCGTGGCCACGGGTGTATCCATACGTCTTTCAGGGAATGTGGGAATAAAGTTGTACCGCCGGTAAGCTTTCATTACCAGGGTTGTACCCGGGACAGCGGCTGTGAAGTCAGTCAGAACGGCGCGAGGAAAGTACCGGAATCTCGTCGATTCGGTCCGCGGAAAGCGCGTCCCAATCGACGCCCGTCGGCGTCGTGTGCGTAGTGGCTGTCTCGACAGTTCGCTCCGGCGTCACGACCCGGTCCATCGGCACGTCATGGTCGTCGACAGGCACAGTGGCGTCGACAACGCCACCGGGACCGCCGACAATCTGGAGTTCGTGAACCGTCGTCACGACCGGCGTCGTCTCGTCGACCAGCCCCAGTTCCCGGAGGACGGCGTATTCGAGGTCGCTGTACCCCTCGCCCTTGCCGATTCGTGCGCCGTCTTCGGTGACCGCGACCGACCCCGACACGACGAGGTCGACGTCCCCGACCGCCTCGGGACCGACCTGTCGCGCGTGGTCCGCAACATTCGAGATGGCCGGCGCGGCCTCGATATCATCGAGGTCGTCGGGGTCGAGTTCGTAGAAACACCGCTCGTCCCGAAGCCGTGGTACAGCCATATACACCGTCTTTCCGGCCCGCAACGCCGCCCGTCGGACCGGAAGCTGTGGCGAGTCCGGGTTCGCCTTGACCGTCTCGGCGGCGTCCCAGACTGCGGTCTCTGTCAGGCGCAGTGCGGCCTCACTCGCGCCCTCAAAGTTCGGAATCCGGTCGTGGGGCGGGAACGGGAACCGGGCGACGCCCCGTTCTTCCAGCGCGTCCCAGGCTGTCTCACGGATGCGTTGTTTGTCCATAGCCCTATGGCCTCCGACGACGAACCTGTTGTGCGCAGACCAGCGCTAGCAGTGCGACAAGCGCCCCGACGGCGGTGAATCCGGGACCACTGGCATCGGTGGTCCGTTCCTCCGTCGCCATCGTGTCCGTAGCTGTCGACAGCTCGGTCTGTGCCGTTGCTGTCTCGGAAGGCGTCACGGCCACGGCCGACCGGGGAACGTAGCTGTCGGCGTCATAGCGGTCCGGATAGAGCTGTGCGGTGGCGTTGTGTGCGAACGAGACCACGCTCCGTGGCGCAGGCTGGTTGATATTCCGTACCCGGACGGAGACCGTCGTGTTGGTCTCGCCCGCGGTCGTGCTGGCGTATGGTTCCGTCTGCGTGATGGTCGCCGTGTTCTCGGTGACGAAGAGAACATCCGGGTCGAGCTTGAGGATGACCTCGTCGTTGAGCTGTGGGTATTGCGTGTGGTTGCGGGCCGCGGCGTTCTCCGCGCCCGCGAGTTCGATGAGCGACGTGACGAAGGTGTTGCCGGCCGCCACGTACCCCCCACCGAGCGGATACAGCGCCGTCGGTCGGTCTTCGGCGTCCGCAGTGACCTGCCGAACGGCGTCGACGTTCGCGACCATCCAGGCGTTCGCTTCGCTCGCACCTTCGCAGTTACCAGTCAGTCGACCGATGGTCGCCGTCTTTGCTTGAATGTCCTCGATAGTTGTCGCGGCGGGGAGGTGATACACTGTGAGCCCGGCCTGCCGGAGCGGGGCCACGTCACCGGCGCTGGCGTTCGGTGCAATCACCAGATCCGGGTTCGTACTGACGACGCGCTCAACGTTGACACCGAAGCTTGCGGAGACGTTCGTTCGGCTCTCAGCGCCGTCCAGATAGCTCGCATACTGAGTGAGCCCGACCACCTGGGAGCGGCCGCCGATCTCCCACATCGTCTGGGCGGCCGAGGGATTGGTCGTCGTCACCCGCTCCGGACGCTCCTCGATCGTGACCTCAGTCCCGGTCGCGTCGGTCACCGTGACCGGGAACGAGCAGCCGTCCGCCTGCGTGTCAGCTGCTGCTGACGCCGGAGTGATACCCGCGAAGGAGCCGATGAGCACGACAAAGACATAGACGAGAGCACGTCGTCGCATACCCTATGCGGGTGTCAGGAGCAATAAATACTTATCTACTGCAAGTGGGCTTTCATACATGCGTTTCGCGGGTCGGACCGTCGGGTGGTCGGCTGGGCTCGTCGCCGTCCTCTGTGCCGTGGTGACGACGAGCGCCGGAATCGGTCCAGTGTGGATTCCGCCCGCCGTCGTCGGGAAGGTGCTGCTCAACGCCGTTGTCGTCCCGACGGGCATCTCTATCTCAGGCCCTACGGTCGACGTGACCACGGCCCACATGTTTTCCTACGCCGTAAGCGACCTTCGGACACAGATTGTGATGCAGGTCCGGCTCCCCCGAATACTGCTCGGTGCGGTCGTCGGCTTCTCGCTTGCCGCCGCAGGGACGATTATGCAAGGGATTTTCCGGAATCCGATGGCTGACCCCTCTATCATCGGTGTGTCCTCCGGCGCGGCCGTCGGCGCGGTGGGCTTCATCGTCGCACCGGTCGTCATCCCGTTCGGGCTCGGGCTCCGCGGCGCAGCCTTCGCGGGGGCGCTGGTCGCGGCCTTCGGCGTCTATCTCATCGCGACGCGGAACGGGCGTACGCCGGTCGCGACGCTGTTGCTGGCCGGCGTGGCGATACAGACGTTTCTCGGCGCGGTCGTTTCCTTCCTGTTGCTCCACAGCGGCGAGAGCATCCGCCGGGCGCTGTACTGGCTGATGGGCCATCTCAAGGGTGCGTCCTGGCCGGAAGTGACCACCAGCGTCGTGCTCGTTGCTATCCCATTCGCCGTGTTGCTCGCGTACGCACGCGACCTGAACGTCATGCTGCTCGGCGAGGAGGACGCACAGAGCCTCGGTATCGAGGTCGAACGAACCAAGCGAGTCCTGCTCGCGCTGTCGGCGGTCATCACAGCAGCGGGCGTCGCCGTCGCCGGCATCGTCGGCTTCGTCGGCCTCATCGTCCCCCACGTGATGCGGTTGCTCGTCGGGCCGGACCACCGTATACTGCTCCCGACGGCGGCCCTCGCCGGGGCGTCGTTCCTCGTAGCGACGGACACGCTGGCACGCTCAGGCAGCGCCGAGGTCCCGGTCGGCATCGTCACCGCCGTCCTCGGCGCGCCGTTTTTCCTGTACTTGCTCCGGAAGCGGGAGGTGCACGAGCTATGAACGGCGGAGCTGGGTCCGACAGTGCCGACCCGGAACGGGGTCGCTCCGGACCGATACTCGACGTGTCTGGCCTCGCGGTATCATTCGGCGACCAATCGGTCGTCTCAGACGTCGATTTCAGCGTCGACCGCGGGTCGCTTGTCGGTCTCGTCGGCCCCAACGGCGCGGGCAAGACGACCGTCCTGCGAACGGTCAAGGGGACGCTCGACCCGGACCGCGGCACGGTTCGCGTCGACGGCGAACCGATTTCGGACCGCTCGGCGAAGGCGGTGAGCCGCCTCGTCGCGAGCACGCCACAGGGCACCGCGCTATCGTTCGATTTCAGCGTCAGACAGACCGTTGAGATGGGGCGGACACCGCATCTCGGCCGGTTCGACCGGATTGACGAGGCAGACCGCCAAGCCGTCGAGCGGGCGATGGAGCGCGCGAGCGTCGCCCAGTTCGCCGACCGGCCGTTCACCTCGCTCTCGGGCGGCGAGCGCCAGCGGGTCCTCCTCGCTCGGGCGCTGGCACAGGAGACCCCAGTGCTCCTGCTGGACGAACCGACGGCGAACCTCGACATCAACCACGCCGTCCGGACGCTCGAACTCGTCCGGACGCTGGTCGAGGACGGAAAGACGGCCGTCGCCGCGATTCACGACCTCAATCTGGCCGCCCGGTACTGCGACGAACTGGTGTTGCTCGCCGGCGGCGGCATCCGCGCCGCGGGCCGTCCCGCAGACGTGCTAACGAGCGACACGCTCCGTGACGCCTTCGACGCGGAGACGCTGGTGACGACCCAGCCCGGCACCGACGCGCCGCTCGTGACACCGCTGCCCGAACAAGAGGCAGTCGACCGCCGCGTCCACGTCGTCGGGACCGGTAAGCCGGCGGCGTCCGCCGTCTCGACGCTCGTTGGTGCCGGCTGTCAGGTCAGTGTCGGCGTTGTGCCCGCCGGCGATATAGCCGCCGAGCGGGCGCAGGACCTCGACTGTGAGACGGTCACGGTCCCGGCCTTCGCGGGCATTGACGACGCGACCCGCGGGCGTGCGGTCGAACTCGCCCGGGCCGCCGATGCCGTCGTGGTCGCCGGGGCGGTCGGCGACGGGAACGCGCCGGTGGTCGAGGCTGCCGGAACCTGTCTTGCTGTCGAACCGGACGAGAGCACCTGCACAAGCGCCGCTCACGACACCGTCCCACTGGCTGCGCTCCCCGCAGCGGTCGCGCCCTTGCCGGCCGCACCGGAGCGCGATGCGAAACCGACGCTCAGGCAATCGACCACTGACTGAGAACAGCAACACCGATACTGCTCGTCCACGTATTCTGCCCGTGGACGACACGATTGCGTGGCTCCGGAACCGTCCGTACTACGAGGGACAGATCGTCGACCAGCGGACAGTACCCGGACGGGACGCGCGGACCGCGGACTGCGACGTGACGGACTGGCTCACCGGCGTCCTCGAAGACCGGGGCATCACGGACCTCTACACCCATCAGGTGGACGCTATCGAGGCCGTCCGCGGCGGCGAGAACGTCGTGCTCGCGACCGAGACGGCCAGCGGCAAGAGTCTCGCCTACACCGTTCCGGCGTTCGAGCGGGCGCTTGACCGCCGGGCGACAACACTATACGTCGCCCCACAGGTCGCGCTCATCAACGACCAGACCGAGACGCTGTCGGACTTGGCACAGGGCCTCGGCTTCGCCTCTGGCGTCGCTGTCGCCCAGTACACCGGCCACCAGTCGAAATCGGAAAAAGAGGCCATCAGGGAGCGCCAGCCGACGGTTTTGCTGACGACGCCGGACATGCTCCACTACGGCATCCTCCCACACGCTCATCGGCTGTGGGACTGGTTCTTCCAGCGGCTCGAAACCGTCGTCATCGACGAGGTGCACGGCTACCGCGGCGTGTTCGGCAGCCACGTCTCGCTCGTGATGCGCCGCCTCCAGCGGGTCGCCGAGCGCTTCGACGCCGGGAGCAGGGGCGCAGGAAGCGATGGCGGGACCACGGGCGGCCCGGAGTGGGTCTGTTGCTCGGCGACCATCGGGAATCCCGTGGAGCACGCGGCAGCGGTCACCGGCCAGCCCGAGTCGTCGTTCGCGCTGGTCGACGAGGACACCAGCGCCAGCGGGCCGCGACACTGGCTGCTGTGGAACCCGCCCGAGTACGAGGGCGAGGGCTGGGGCAGCGGCCGCCGCCGGTCGAACCACGTCGAGACCAAGCGGCTGTTCGTCGACCTCGTGGCGCGTGGCCTCCAGACGGTCGTCTTCGCCGGGTCGCGCCAGACCGCAGAACGGTACGCCAGCGACAGCGCCGACGAACTCCGCGACCGCGGGGAACACGACCTCGCGGACGCCGTCGGCGCGTACCAGGCCGCGCTGACCGACGAGCGCCGCCGCGAACTGGAGCAGGGCCTCCAGTCCGGCGACCTCCGGGGCGTCTGGTCGACCAGCGCGCTCGAACTGGGCGTCGACGTGGGCGGCCTCGACGCCGTCCTGCTCGACGGCTACCCCGGCACGCGGATGCGAGCCTTCCAGCAGGCCGGACGGGCCGGCCGTGGGACCGACCCGGCGCTCGTCGCGCTCGTCGGCGGCGAGGACCAGCTGGACCAGTACGTCCTTCGCAACCCCGACGCGCTGTTCGAGACGGGGGCCGAGCAGGCCGTGACCAATCCCGAAAACGAGCAACTGCTCCCGTCTCACGTCCACGCGGCCGCCTGTGAGAACTGGCTGTCGCCCGACGACGACCGCCACTTCGGCGAGACGTTCCCCGACGTGGTTTCCGGCCTCGAATCGGCCGGGAAGCTCGACCGCCGCCAGACCGACCAGGGGATGCGCTGGCTCGGCAGCGGCAGCCCACACCACGAGATGAGCCTGCGGACCGTCGACGACGGCGAGGTAAAGCTCGTGGCGAACGGGGACGTGATAGCGAAACTCTCCGTGGAAGACGCGCTACGCGATGCCCACCCCGGCGCGATTTATCACCATCAGGGGCGGCGGTACGAGGTGACCGACCTCGACCTCAACGCGGGTGTGGCCGAACTGTCGCGGACGTGGGCGGACTACTTCACGCGGGTCCTCCACGACAAGACCATCACCGTCGAGGCCGACCTCGACGAGCGGCGACTGCCGGCCAGCGGGGACGTGCCGGTCCGCTTCGCCTCGGTGACGATGCGAAAGCAGATAACCGGCTACGAGCGCCGCGACGGCTCCTCGGGGGAAGTGCTCGGCCAGCGCGCCCTCGACCTGCCCGAGACGACGCTGGAGACGAAGGCGCTGTACCACACGGTGCCGTCGGAACTGGAAGCGCAGATTCGCCGCGGCGAGTACGGACCCGACAGTGGCGACGGCGGCAGTCTATCAGGCGACGCAGTTGCTGACAGCGGCGAGGCCGGAGACTTCCCGGGCGCGATTCACGCCGCCGAACACGCCATGATTTCCATGTTCCCCTTCGAGTACCTCTGTGACCGCGGCGACATCGGCGGCCTGTCGACGCCCCGGCACCCCCACACTGACGAGCCAACCATCTTCATTTACGACGGGTACCCCGGCGGTATCGGTCTGACGCGGGCCGGCTATCACGACATCGGGCCGCTGATGGACACCACGCTCTCGATGCTGCGCTCGTGTAACTGCGCTGACGGCTGCCCGGCCTGCGTGCAGTCGCCCCACTGTGGCAACGCGAACGACCCGCTGGACAAACACGGCGCGATACACCTACTGAACGGGCTGCTGGAGCGGTAGCGGGACCGTCCAGTTCTGGAGCCGACTCAGGCGTCGTCCGTGGCCTTCGGTAGCGTGAGTCCGACGATGGTCCCCCGCGGCTCGTTGTCTTCGACCCAGACGTCACCACCGTACGCGTCGACCAGCGTCTGAACGAGATAGAGGCCGACGCCGGTCCCCGCACTGTCCGGTCGCTTCTCCCCACGTTCGAACACCGCCCGTTTCTGCTCGTCCGGAATTCCCGGGCCGTTGTCGGCGACAGTGACCTGAAACACGTCACCGTCGTCAGTCACGTCAACGACGACCGACGGCGTTGCCGAATCGTTGTGCTGGATTGCGTTAGTGAGAACGTTCCGGAACACGGAAGACAGGAGTTCGTCGGCTTGCACCTGTACCGACGGGAACTCGTCCGGGACGGTGACATGTGCGTCGGTGTATGTCGCTGTGATATCCTCGGTCACCGAAGACAGAACTGGTCCAAGGGCGACCGGCTCGGTCTCCCAGTCCGTCTGTCGCATTACCGCCGCGAGGTTTCCAGCCGTCTCAAGCAGTTCCACGGCCGACTGGCTACTCTCCTGTATCCCGTCGACGTGTTCTAGGGCGTCGCCGCTGCAGTAGTCCCGGAGCAGTTCCGCCCGGCCGCTGATGGTCTGCAGGTGGTTCGTGAGGTCGTGACGGACGATCTGATTCAGCAGGTCGAGGTTGTCGCGCTGCCGTTTCAGCTCCCGCTCGCGCTCGATCCGTTCGAGGGTAGAGAGTACGTTCTTCCCGAGTATATCGGCCAACTGCGTCTCACGTTCGGTCGGTTCGGCTCGCTCATCCGTCCCGGCAGTCAAAAGCCCGTACTCGCCGAGTGGGACGCTGATACCCCCGTGCAGCGGTGCATCCGATGCGGCTTCGTCTGTCGAAACGAGGACTCGCTGTGTCTCGTCGGATTCATACTGGTCCCACAGCCAGCTCCCGCGCTCGTGTCGCATGACCTCTCCCGGGTCGTCTGGAACCTGAACGTGCTCTCGAAGCGGGTCAGAAATCACCTCTGCTGTGAGCGCGCTGTCGGTGGCCTCCCAGAAGACGCTGAACGGGAAATCGAGAATCGCGGTTGCAGTCTCGACCGCGATTACCGCGACCTCAGACTGGTCTTCGGCGGCCATCAGTCGCCGCATCGCCACGTGCAACTCCTCGATTTGGTCCGCTGGAGGCGCCTGGGGGGGAGCGGACTCGGAGTTTGACCCCATTTTTAGTTTCTTATTTTGACTTGAATATAAATGTTCTTTTTGTATGTCACAAGGACACACTCGACGTGTCCGTCACTCACTGCTCGCTCGCGAACCCGACACACGTTCGGCTGTTGGTCACCGCTGTGGCGGCTAGCTGAAGTCTTCCAGTCGCAACTGGTCGGGGTGGATACCGTCCGGTTCGCTCGCACCGAGTAAACGGGGTAATGCCGTGTTCGCGAACGTCATGCCGACGACGAGCAGTATAGGGGCAAAAAAGAGCCCGTAGAACCCCAGCACGACCGGGCCGAGCGTATACGCCAGCATCAGGAGCCCGACGTGCGTGCTCTCGCCGCTGAGAAGTGGCCGGAGCAGCAGGTCCGGAATCGTGTCGACGACGACCACCGCGACGAGGAGGAACCCAAGGACGTACACGAGCAGCGACGACTGCCCGTCAAGCACCACCGGGAGTGCGGTGATACCGGTCAGCGGGAGGTAGATTATCTTCATCCCGACGACGGGAATCAAGCTCGCGATACCGGTCAGCGCGCCGGCGAGCGTCGGATACGGGACCTCGACGGCCGCTGGCGCGACGACGTTATAACCGGTGAATGCAGCGATAGCGATAAGCGAAATCGCCAACACGTTCAGGAGATTGCCGAACAGCACCGCTTCCAGTTCCTCGTCGACGGCTTCGAGGTACTCACGGATGATGGCCCCATCGTCGAACCGGAGTAGCCATTCGCGGATACGCCGCCCGTCCACCAGCAGGTAGTACGTGACGATGGTCGTGATGAACAGATTGAGAACGAACTGGGAAGCGACCGAGGTAAGCACCATCGCGTTTTCGCTGAGGAAGTCGACGAACGGCGTGAGCTGCCCCGACTGGTAGGCGCTGTACAGCCCCTCGACGGTGAGGTCCGGCACGGACTCTGCCCCGTCCAGCCAACTGATGTGCGTTGCAGCCACGTCAACGAGCGCGTACTGGGTCACGAACTGTCGGGCTTCGACAATGAGGAGGACGGCCGCATAGCTGACGAGCAACAGGAGGGGGATCGCCAACGAAGCCATAACGACGACCGCACGCACCCGCGCCGGAAGGCGAAGCCTGCGCAAGGAACTGTAATACCGTCGCGTCGAATAATAGAGGAAGACGGAGACGGTCAACGCCGCGATGAACTGATATGCGAGGACACTGACCACCACCGCAACAGCGAGACCAAAGAGGGCGACGACGAATCGCTTCTCGTCCATATACGTACCATTTTGTGAATAAGTATAAACGTACGGGCGCCGGGAATCCCGCAGACAGCGCGGGTCGAACCCTGTTCGGACCGGCGCTATTCGGGTCGCTCGCGCGTCGGCTTAACGCTGTCGTGGACGCCGATCTCGCCGGCGAGTTCGTGCTGGCTCGTGTCGCTGAGGTCGATGCCTTCCGCGTGGCAGTCCTCCTTCACCTGCCGGATGAACGCGGCCTTGACTGACGCGAGTCGGTTCCGCCGTTTGTTGGGAATCCAGATCCGGCCTGTCAGGATGATCGCCGTCGACGCGAGGTCGGTGACCCTGGCTGTCGGAGCTGGCTTCTCCGAGACGTGGTCGAGGTCGCGGGCGGCGTTTTCGATGATAACCTGTACCGTTTCGATATCGTCCTCGTAGCCGATACCGAACTGGTAAGAAATCCCGACGGGGCCAGTCGATGTCTGGTTCGTCACCGCGCTCGTTGCCAGTGCCGTGTTCGGGACGATGATGCGTTCGTTGTCCAACGTCCGAATCCGGGTCACCCGCAGGTCGATATCGACCACCGTCCCCTGCATCCCGTTCCAGGCGATGACGTCACCGACGTTCAGGTCCGGGTCAGTCACGATGAACGCGCCGGCGACAAAGTTCCCGAGCACGTCCTGTGCCGCCAGTCCCACTGCCAGTGTGATACCTGCCGCCAGCAGGGTCGACCCCGCAAGCGCGCCCTGAAAGCCCGCAACGCTAGCACCGATTACCACCGCAACGACAACCGACAACAGGTGGACAGCACTGGTCAGCGCACTGGCAACTGTCTTGTTAGTCTCCATCCGTGTCAGCAGCCATCGGGCCACCGGCACGGCGATCAGTCGGCCGAGAGCGTAGAGTAGCGCCGCGACCGCGAGGAACTGCGCCCCGTCGGTCGCGAGTTGGCCGTACGTCGAGGCGATGTCGATATCTAGACCCGCCGGGAGCTGCATACCGTTTCTCGTAGCCCAGCGGATATGAAATCAGGTTGTCACTTCCGGCCTCGTAGCGACCTCGCTGCTCACCCGACGCGCTCGTTCAAAATCAACCTCGTCTTCGTCCCGACAACCTCTTCGAGTTCACGCGCCTGCGTAATGAGTCCGTTGACCGCGTCGGTGTCAGCGGCGTCGACGACGACAACAATGTCCTCCTCCCCGGAAACCTGCCAGACGAAGTCGACCTCCTGCCAATCGGCGATACGGTCCGAGACCTCGGCCGTGTCGACGTTTACGTCGACGCTAACCTCGATCATCGCTTTCACGTTGCCGGTCCGCGTCGCAACGGTGAAACGCTCGATAACGCCGTCGTCGACCAGTCGTTCGACGCGGTTTCGCACAGTCCCTTCCGACGTACCGACCCGGTCCGCGATTTCCGTGTACGGGGTTCGGGCGTCCCGGCGGAGTATCGAAAGTATCTCTCTGTCGAGGTCGTCCATCGAGGTGAGATAGTATCACCGGTCGTGACTTGAGGATTGCGAAATTCGAAACTCGTCTTCGAAAGCAACCCTTATGACCGACTATAGTATACGCATCTCGTAATGGCTGACGCATACGTGGCAATCGAAGGCGACCGCGTCATCGAGGCGCGCGCTCGCGCTCCGGGGACGGCCCGCGGCGAACTGGTCTTTACAACAGCGTACACCGGGTACGAGGAGAGTCTCACCGATCCGTCCTACGAGGAGCAGGTCCTGACGTTCTCCTATCCGCTCATCGGGAACTACGGCGTCCGAGAGGAGCGCTTCGAGTCCGACCGCGTCCACCCGCGCGCGGCCGTCGCCCGCGAGATGACCGACGATGTGGCCGAGTGGCTGGCATCAGAGGGCGTTCCCGCTGTCGACCATCTGGACACGCGCGACATCGTGACCGAAATCCGCGACGAGGGGGCGATGAAATGCGGCATCGCCGCCGGTCCGGACGTGACCGAGCAGGACGCGCTCGACGAACTCCACGAGTGCAAGCACATGTCCGACCACACCGACATCGGCGCGCAGGTCTCCGTCGACGAGATGGAGGTCCACAACGAGGGCGGCGACGGCGCGACGGTCGCGCTGGTCGACTGCGGTGCGAAGGGCTCTATCGTCGAGTCGCTTGTCGAACGCGACGCCGAGGTCCATGTCTTCCCGTACGACGCCAGCGAGGACGACGTGGCCGCCGTCGACCCGGACCTGCTGTTCATCTCGAACGGCCCGGGCGACCCACAGAACTTCGAGCAGGCCGGCGAACTCGTCGAGACCTACGTCGGTGACGTGCCGCTCGCCGGCATCTGTCTCGGCCAGCAGGTCGTCGCCAACGCGCTCGGCGGCGAGACCGAGAAGATGGAGTTCGGCCACCGCGGCGTGAATCAGCCCGTCCGTGACCTGCGCTCGAACCAGGTCGTGATGACGACCCAGAACCACGGCTACACCGTCGCCGACCCCGGCGACAAACTGGACGTGACTCAGGTCAACGTCAACGACGACACGCCGGAGGGGCTGGAGAACGACGACCTGAACATCATCACGCGCCAGTACCACCCCGAGGCCAACCCCGGTCCGCACGACTCGCTTGGCTTCTTCGACGATGTGCTGGGGATGGCGGGGGAATAGCGCGGTTCGGAGCGAGCAACGCGAGCGAGAACCGCGAGACGCGAACGGCGCAGCCGTGAGCGGGGAGAGCCCGAGCGTAGCGAGGGGTCTCCGAATGCCCGAGCGGGGAACGAAGTGCTCTGGGAACAGTAACGCGGTTTGCACGCGCCTGAGCCACGTCTTTCAGTCGCTGTCGTCGTCGATTGGCTGCCCGCGATAGTACGTCGTCTGGTCGCTGTCTTCGGTTTCGTGTGTGGTGTCTTGCGGTGCAACGGGGCGGCCGCGATACATCACCCGGTTGGCGGTGTCGTCGCCGTCGATTGCGTCCGGACTGTCCTGCTGGTGTGTCTCGATGAACTCGGCGGCCGCGTTGAGTGTTGCTTTGTCGGTCTTGCGGTGTACCCAGCAGTGGTACATTTTCCGTGGGGTGCGGAGCGCGAGGCGGTGCGCTCGGAACCCGGACTTGGTGGTGACGTCGGCGACCGACTCGTGTGGGATCTCGATGACATCGTCGTCCTCGGCTTTCCCAATGAGACAGAGGGTCCGGCGGCCGGTGACCAGAATGACTGTCCGGCGGTCGCCGACCGGTGAGTCGGTCTTGCGTTTCGTCCCGCGTCCGATGCCGCGCTTCCCGTTGGTCAGGAGATACGCCGGGGCTTCAGCCCCGTCGAGGTACGTCAGCGGTGGGTTGTTCAGCGGTGGTGACTCGGAGAAGCGACTCTTGTATCCAGCGAGGACTCCCGCCGTGACCGAATCACCGGGGGCCATCTCAGCGACTGTCTCCGCCCGCTTGATGACGTCCTCTCTCATCGACTTCCCGGAGCAGCGACAGCGATTGCAACGCGATCCATACAGCTAATGTCACAGCCCCGGAGATGAGTGTTACGAACGTGCCATTATTGGCGCAGAACAGGACATGTAGTCACCAATACCCCATTTATTACTATTTATAGCCACAATATCGACACAACAGTTATGAGATAGAAGACTTGCTTCGGTACGCAGAAAAAGCTGCGAAAGCACAGACACGCTATGACTCCTGCCTGACGCCTCTGAATTCGAACCGTGCACCGCCGTCGTCGCTTTCTGTCACGGACACCGACCAGTCGTGTGCTTCTGCGATCTCCTTAACGATAGCGAGCCCGAACCCGGTGCCTCCGTCAGTGGTGGTGTAGCCGCTCTCAAACACCGTTTCGTGTTTTTCTGGCGGGATACCATCGCCATCATCGGCAACATAGAACCCTGAACCGTCGAGTTCACCGATTTTGACAGTGACGTCTGAGCCGCCGTGTGTCACGGCGTTGTTGATGAGATTTTCGAGGAGTTGACGAACGCGGCTCTCGTCGGCATGGATTGGGCTTTCAGCCGGGATTTCGAGGGTAGCGTCGTCAGTCTCGACGGCCCGCCAGCAGGACCGTGCAGTCGATTCGAGGTCGAGCGGCTCCGTCTCCGACACTGTATCCCCCTCGCGGGCGAGGGTTAGCAGGTCCTCAATGAGCTCCTTCATGCGGTCGATTGCGCGGAAACAGCGGTCGAACTGCTCGTCCTCGCCGGTGTCTCTGGCAAGGGTGAGCGAACCTTCGAGGACGCCGAGCGGGTTCCGGAGGTCGTGACTGACGATGCTCGCGAACTCTTCGAGCCGGTCGTTCTGTCGCTCCAGTTCCTCGCGGTACTCGATCCGGTCAGAGATGTCCCGTGAAATGACAACGAGCCGAGTGACCGCCCCGTCAGCGAAGATCGGCGTTACCTGTGTTTCCCAGACACCGGTGGGGCCGAGGTCCCGCTCCTCGTATGTGATGGTCTCGCCAGCCGAGGCACACCGCTCGTAGTGGTCAGCGATTCGCCGACCGATGTCCGGACCGGCGGCCTCGACCGGGGTCTGCCCGGTCAGCGAGTCGGTGTCGAATCCGGTCTGGCGTTCGTAGGCCTCGTTCGTCCGGACGTAGCGGAACGTCTGCTCGTCTGCCGACCCCTCGATGTCGACGAGCGCGATAGCGTCGTTCGTGTTCTCGAACACTGCCTCATACTCGTCAGTGAGTCGGGCCAGTTCCTGTTCGCGCCGTTTCTGGTCGGTGATGTCGGTCGCGACGACACAGAGAGCGTAGGGCTCGCCGTCCTCGTCGAGTATCGGTGTCTTCCGCGTCAGATGTGTTCGATCTGTCCCGTCGACAGGGATCACCGTTTCGACTTCGACGGTCTCTTTCTGTTCGAGGGCCCGCTGATCGTCGGCGTGGGTCTGCTCCGCGATGTGGTCCGGGAGAATATCGTAATCGGACATTCCGACGACGGACTCGTCGGCGTCGATCCCGTAGAGGTCACGGGCCGCGCTGTTGATGAACAGAAATCGACTATCGGTGTCTTTCATCAGGATGTAGGTCGGGGCTGTGTCGAGAATGACCTGGAGTTTGCGGCTCGTGTCTTCGAGTTCCTGTTTCCGCTCTTTGTGGTCGGTCACGTCCTGATGGATCCCCACTGCACGAACCGGGTCGCCGTTCTCGTCGCGTTCGAACACCTTGCCGATGTCGCGGATCCACCGGTACTCACCAGTGGCCGTCCTGAGCCGGTGGTCACATTCGTAGATCTCCGTCTCGCCGTCGAGATGGGCGTTCAGCGCCTCGTATGTTTGCTCGCGGTCCTCCGGGTGTATCAGTTCGTCCCAGGTGTCGACCGTGGGTTCGAGTTCGTCCAGCGAGTACCCGAGCATGTCGGCCCACCGCTCGTCGAAGGTGACCGCGTCCGTCTTGACGTTCCAGTCCCAGACGCCGAGTTCGGCACCTTCGAGCGCGAGTTCGTGCCGCTCTGTGAGCGTTCTGAGTTCTTGCTGCCGGTCGAGTCTGGAAAGCGCCTCCTCGGTGTTCGCAGCGAGGGTTCGCATCAGCGAGACCGATGCGTCCTCGAACGCGGCGGCGTCAGTCGAGCCGGCGACCAGCACGCCGTGGTCGCCCAGCGGGAGTAGTATCTCGCTGCTGATGTCGGTGTCGGGGTTGTAGCGGTCAGGGTGAGTGGAGATATCGTCGAAGACGCGCTGTTCACCGGAGTCGAACACCTCCCAGACGAGACTGTCACCCTCGCTAAACGTCGGGTGCTCGCCGATACTCGCCTGTGCCTGGTCGGTCGCCGCGGCCGGTCTGAGAAGGTCGGCTGACTCGTCGGCGAGAAAGACAGCGCTGAGCGGCAGTCCGAGCGGGTCGCGTGCGGTTTCGACGACCAGTGCGGCGACATCCTCGCGAGACTCGGCGTGCATCAGCTCCCGCGTTGTGTCGTGCAACGCCTCGATGCGCTGCTGTCGCCGCCGACGCTCCGTTATCTCCTGAAACTGCGAGAATATCGCGACAGTCTCTCCGTTCTCTCGGATGATGCGGTTGTGCCACTCACAGACAATCTGCTCACCGTTACCGGTCTCGATATCGAGTACCGTATAGTAGCCGCCGCTGCCTTCCTGCAGGGCCGTGATCGTCTCTT
The DNA here is from genome assembly GCF_003666065.1 of Haloarcula sp. Atlit-7R. Lineage (NCBI taxonomy): Archaea > Methanobacteriati > Methanobacteriota > Halobacteria > Halobacteriales > Haloarculaceae > Haloarcula > Haloarcula sp. Atlit-7R. Next base: position 546,182 of record NZ_QXIK01000001.1, read on the forward strand.
CGACTGCATCCCGCGACGAGTCCGGAACAAGCGTCTCAAATCCCGTGCCGACGAGCGCCGACTCCGCTCGCTGCAGGATTTCTTCGCCTTTCTCGTTGACCTGCGCCACCTCAAAGCTCTCGTCCCACTCGATGACGCCGAGCGGCGACTTATCGATAAACAGCGAGAGTCGCTTCCGGCTCGCGTCCAGTGCTTGCTGTGATCGGTACTGCTCGACCGCGTTAGTGATGCGGTTGGCGAGAATCGTGTACTGGTCAGTCCCCTGCTGCTTCTGGAGGTAGTCAGTCACACCGGCCGAAATGGCCTCACTGGCCACTTCCTCGGAACCTTTCCCAGTAAAGAGGATGAACGGGAGGTCTTCATCGACAGCCCGGACAGATTCCAGAAATTCGATGCCGTCCTGCCCGGGCATATCGAAATCGGAGACGACACAGTCGATTGGTTCTTCGCTGAGCCGGGTGAGTCCCTCGTTCGCCGACGTTGCCGAGACCACGTCGAACCGGTCGTCGGTACGGCTGAGAAACGCTGCCGTCATCGACGCGAACTCGGGGTCGTCCTCGACGTGGAGGACACGTACGGCATCGGCCATGAATGATACATGGGCGGGTCCAACGAATAAGTATTTGTGCCCGTCTGTTCGAGTGATCGGAATCAGTGCTACCGCAATGAGCGACCTGTCCCTGACGGGCGGTCGGGTTACTCAGCGCCCCACTCGCGCTGGGTCTTTGGCCGCTCGTCAATGGCCTGTACAGCGAGTGGCTGGTCGGCGGAGTTGATCGCTTCAAGCGCCGCCTCAGCGCTCTCGTGGGTCGAGAAGTACGTCACCGTCTCCTCGACACAGGCTTCAAGCACGTCGCGGTCGCGGGAGAGGACGAGGTCGACCTCGCCGCTCTGGATGGCGTCGATGATGGCGTCGGTGTCCTCGTAGTCGTCGAAGTCCCGCACGTCGAAGTGCTCCTCGAAGCCGAGGATGGGCAGGTCGACGATGGCCGTGCCTTCGAGCGGGATTGCCTTGCCGACGGCCATCTGGGCCTTCTGGTAGGCCTTGCCGAAGGAGCCGGCGGTGCCCATGACCTCGCCGGTTGATTTCATCTCGGGGCCGAGACGCGGGTCCGAACCCGGCAGGCGGTCGAACGGCAGGACGACCTCCTTGACAGAGACCTGCTCGGGAATCTGCTCCTGCACGTCAAGGTCGGACAGCGACGCGCCGGACATCACCTTGGCGGCGATTTTGGCGATTGGGACGCCGGCGGTCTTGGAGATGAACGGGACAGTGCGCGAGGAGCGCGGGTTCGCTTCGAGGACGAACACCTCGCCGTCACGCACCGCCAGCTGGACGTTCAGCAGGCCGACCGTATCCAGCGCGTCGGCGATGTCCTCGACGACCTCGCGGATGCGGGGCATCACGTCCTTGATTTCCTGGGAGCGGGGCGGAATCATGCAGGCCGAGTCCCCGGAGTGGACGCCGGCGGTTTCGACGTGTTCCATCACGCCGCCGATGAGGATGTCGTCCTCGTCGGCGACAGCGTCGACATCCAGTTCGACGGCGTCGGCGAGGAACTCGTCGACGAGAATCGGCTTGTCCGGGCTCACACGGACGGCCTCCTCGATGTACGTTTCGAGGTCCTCGTCGTTGTACACCACGTCCATCGCGCGGCCGCCGAGCACGTAGCTCGGGCGCACGAGGACCGGGTAGCCGATGTCGTGGGCCAGCTCAAGGGCCTCCTCCTTGGAGGTCGCGGAGCCGCCCTCGGCCTGTGAGATGCCGAGTTCGTCCATCAGTTTGTTGAAGCGGTCGCGGTCCTCCGCGAGGTCCATCGCGTCGACGGACGTGCCCATAATCTCACAGTCGAGATCGCGGCGCTTGAGTTCCTGTTCGAGCGGGTGGCCGATGTCGACGGAGGTCTGGCCGCCAAACTGGACCATCACGCCGTCGGCGTTGGTCGCCTCAATGACGTCGGCGACCTCCTCGGCGGTGACCGGCTCGAAGAACAGCCCGTCGGAGGTGTCGTAGTCGGTCGAGACCGTCTCGGGGTTGTTGTTGACGACGTGGGCGTCGATGCCCAGTTCCTCCAGCGCGCGGACGGCGTGGACCGAGCAGTAGTCGAACTCCACGCCCTGCCCGATGCGGATGGGGCCGCCGCCGACGACGACGACGCTCTCTAGGTCGGGGTCTATCTGGAGTTCGTTGCGGTCGATGCCCGACAGCGGGTCCCGCGTCGAGTAGTAGTACGGCGTCGTCGCCTCGAACTCGCCGGCGCAGGTGTCGACGAGCTTGAAGTCGCGGTCGGTCGTGTCCGTCTCGACGTTCTCGATCTGCACACCGCTACCGTCGGTCGCCGCCTCGACTTCCGGCTCGTCGCCGCCGTCTTGGTCGAGGTCGGCCGGGAGCCAGGAGACGTGCGTGTCGTTGAACTCGCCGCCGGCCAGCGCGGTTATCTCTTGGTCGGTGAAGCCGGCCTGTGCAGCGGTCTCGTAGTCACCATCGCGGGCGGCCTCGGCGGCGTCGGCGACCTCCTTGAACCGCTCGACGTACCACTCCTTGATGTCGGTGATGTCGACGACTTCCTCGACGGTGTAGCCGCGACAGAACGCCTCTAACATCGCGTACGGGCGGTCCGGCGTCGGCTTCTCGAGGTACTCCGTTTCCAGTTCCGCGTCGGCTATCTCGTCGAAGTCCGCGGCCGGATTGTACTCCGAGGAGCGAAGCGCCTTCAGCAGGCTCTCGGGGAAGGTCCGCCCGATTGACATCGCCTCGCCGGTCGATTTCATCGCCGTCGAAAGCTCGAACTCGGTGTCCTGGAACTTGTCGATGGGCCAGCGTGGCACCTTCGTCACGACGTAGTCGATGGCCGGCTCGAAGGCGGCGGTCGTCTCGCCGGTAATCTCGTTGTCGATTTCGTGGAGCCGTTTGCCGAGCGCGACCTTCGCTGTCACGCGGGCGATGGGGTAGCCGGTCGCCTTCGAGGCCAGCGCCGAGGAGCGGGAGACGCGGGGGTTGACCTCGACGACGCGGTACTCGCCGCCGGGCGTGCCGTCGTCGTGCCAGGCGAACTGGATGTTACAGCCGCCCTGGATGCCGAGGTCGCGGATGACCTTCAGCGCGGAGTCGCGCATCTCCTGGTGGCCCTCGTCGGGGATGACCTGCGAGGGCGTGACGACGGTCGACTCCCCGGTGTGGATGCCCATCGGGTCGATGTTCTCCATGTTGCAGATGATGATACAGGAGTCGTCGGCGTCGCGCATCACTTCGTACTCGAGTTCGACCCAGCCCGAGATGGACTCGGTGATGAGGACCTCGTTGTTACGCGAGAGGCGCAGGCCCTTGCGGACGCGTTCGATGAGTTCGTCCATCTCGTCGACGACGCCGGAGCCGGACCCGCCCAGCGTGTACGTCGTGCGTGCGATGACGGGGAGCCCGCCGACCTCGTCGACGGCGGCTTCGACGCGGTCGACCAGCGACTCCTCGTCCAGGTCCGTGACCGACTCGCCCTCGTCGAGCGTGATGGTCGTCGAGCGGGGCACCGGCTCGCCGATGTCCTCCATCCGCTGTTTGAACAGGTCGCGGTCCTCCGTCGCGTAGATAGTGTCCAGTGGCGTCCCCATCACGTCCACGTCGTACTCGTCGAGGACGCCCTCCTCGGCGAGTTCGGCCGTGACGTTCAGGCCGGTCTGGCCGCCCAGACCGGCGATGACGCCGTCGGGGTTTTCCTTTCGGATGATCTCAGAGATGGCCTCAGTGTTGATGGGTTCGAGATACACCTTGTCCGCCATCTCCGGGTCAGTCATAATCGTCGCCGGGTTCGAGTTCACGAGCACGACGCGGGCACCCTCTTCCTGGAGGGCGCGACACGCCTGTGCGCCGGAGTAGTCGAACTCGGCCGCCTGGCCGATCTTGATCGGGCCGCTGCCGATGAGCAGGATTGTACGGTCCTCGTCCGCTGTCATTGTACGAGCGGAGTCTATACATCGTAATAAGCCCGGCGAAAGGATGCGAAGCTCGAAGCCTAATTTCGAATATCGTAACACCTGAGCGGCACACGGAAGACACTCTTAGAGAGGTGTACCAAGAGAGGATTCGAGCGGTAGCGTTGCTGAATCCGGTCAGTTGTCGCGGTCGGGAACACGATACCGATAGGGCTGGCCCTGAATGACCTCGACCTCGCCGGACTGGGCACGACGGCCCAGGACTGTTGCAACGCGGTGAGCGCTCCCGACCGCCTCGTCGTGTTCCTCCAGCAAGTCACAGATCTCGCGGGCCGTCAGTGTGCTGTCAGCGTCGGCTTCTTCGAGCACTGTCAGGATGCGCTCGAACTCTCCCTCACGCATAGCCATACACAGTCACAACACCGCAACTACCATATAACACCGTCAGACAACAGTCAGACGGCTGATTTCGGGAAATCAGCCGACGGCGGCGCGTCGCTGGCTGTCGGACAGGACAGGGTCGTTGTCTGTCGCGTTCCCCCAGCGCTTTCGGACCCACGTCGGTCTGGAGACGGCTGTCTCGCCGATCGCGGAGTACCTGATCTCGTAACTGACCCGAGCCTTTCTGGAACGATCCCAGTACGAGACAGTGAACGACTGGACGAGTCCGTCCGGCCGGACAGTCGCCTGCACGCTGTAATTGTCGGCCGGTTCGAACGCCGCAGGGGGCTCCGTGGCTGTGAGTATCACGGGACAGGTGTCACAGCCGTCCCTCGGCCGCTTGACGCTGACGTTCGTTGCGAGATATGCTTCGATGAGCCGAGCGGGATCAGGGTCGAGCAGCTCGCGGACCGGGGTTGGCCGCCTCGTTGCGCTCCATGCACCCTGTGCACGTTCGTCGTAGACATAGCGCCGATTCCGGGTGTTGTACACTCGCTTGGTGTAATTTTTGTTGATGATTTCGGTCCGAAACTGATAGCGATACCTGTCTTCGACGACGAAGCTGACGATTTGAGTCCCCCATTCCAGCGAGAGCCGCATCCCCAGCACGTACGAGCGGTTCCGGGTCGCGCGCCGGTGGCCCGTCGCGAGTCGCCTGGCGTCGACAGCGTTCTCGGTCACAGCGGGGACGGCCCGGCTGTCCTGTGGCTGCTCTGGGACCGGAACCGGGGTTACCGTCTGTCGTTCCGCCCCGCCGAAGGCTCCGCAGCCGGTCAAAAGCACGAGTACGAGCAGGACCGCGAGACGACCTGCCATATGTGGGTGTGTGAGTGCACCACACTAAGTACTCAGGTCGGTGTCTGTTTCAGATAGCGGTGTCCGATCGGCCGTCGAAGTCACGCTCGTCGCGGTACTGCTCGACGAACGCGTCGACGTCGAACTGGAGCATCTGCTCCTCGAACTCCGCCATCACCTCGTCGTCCTCGGCGTGGCTGATGGCGTGTTCCATCAGTTCCACGAGCAGTTCGACGACGATTTCGTGCAGGCGACGGGAGTCGAAGTCGCTTACCCACGCAAGCGAGAACCCGACCGACCCGTCCTCACTGGTGTCGGCGGCGACGACCTTTTCGGGGAACTCCTCCATCACGACACCCATCAGGTGAACGGTGGTGAACTCGTCGTAGTCGTCGTTGGTCTCGATGGTCGCGTGCAGCACCTCGGTGAGAAACTCCGGCACGAAGCGTGCCAGCGGGTGCGGGTCGAGCACGACGGCGTGTGTCTTCCCGCAGTCACACGCGAACTCCCGCATGCCCAGATGGAGGTCATGCGTGTCGACAAGTTCGCCACAGGCCAGTTCGAGTTCGGACTCGCGCCCGCCGGGCACGCGCGGTTCAGCCATTACTTGAGATTGGTCGTTCGCGTGGTTAAAGGCCGCGATACGAACTACAGTGGTTCAGAGCCCGCCGATAGACGCTGTTTCCTGTGTGTAGCTGGACTCCGTTGCTTGGAGGTACGCCACGGTCGTCACAGCGATGGAGAAGACGCTGACGACACTTGAGAAGACAGTCGAGACCGTCGTCAAGACCATCGGCGGCAACGGAACCGGGAGGAAACTGAAGCCGCCTCCAAGAACGAGTCCGAGCACCGAGAGAACAACGGCCAGGACAAACGTAGCGAGGAGGTTGTCGGTGACGACACTAACACTGTTGCTGATAGACTCGATAACGCCGCTGTCGTTCAGTGCAATCTCCTGTCGGACAAAGAAAAACAGGAGTGCAAACACCAGGCCGGGGATGATGAGCAGAATAATACCGATCCCCACTGCGATAGTGGTGAGAATGCCGGCTACGATTGCGACTGCAACGGTCTTCCCGAGCCGCCGGCCCACATTGTCGGGAATCGGTTCACGGTCACCGCTGGCAAAGGCACGGATCGCGACAATATTCAGCGCCTCGTTGACAACAAGCAGCACGAGCGCACCGACGCCAGCAACTGCAAGCGGCAGGTCGAGTGCCAGTGGTGTCCCACCAGCCATTGCCGCCTGATTTACCTGTGCATCACTCGGCAATTGCCCCAGAAACAGCTCTGTGAACGCCTGCGAAAGCGACGCCCAGACAACAGAGCTGAGTAATCCGTAGACGATGAATACGCCGGCAAACGCCGCCCCGCGTTCACTGAGTAGTTCGTCGATACCGTCTTGGAAGGCACGGCCGATTTGGAGGGCCATACACAGTACCCCTGATGGGAGAGACATAAAGCTGAATAAATGTTTTTGAGCTAAACACCGCCCGGTCGACGGCCCGAAACCAGTATCAAGAGGGCACGCGAGTCCAGCTCTCAGAACTCGTCGTCCCGGTCCGCCCGCACCTGCAGGTACGCGTCCGTAATCACTGCGAGACTGAACGCCTGCACTGGTGCGTTCAACACCATTGACGCGACCTGCAGCACCGACTGGGACGGTAAGTCAAACGAGCCGGGGAGGAACACGGAAATAACTGACGCCGTAGACGGGATGCCCGGGATGATCCCGAGAAGCAACAGGAGAAACAGAAGCACGATGATCTGTGCCGGGGCATCCATGAACCGCGCGACGCAGTGCTTGAGCGTGTCGACGTAACCGCCGTCGTACAGGGCAATCGACTGCAGCAGGTAGACGAAGGCGAGACCGACGATCAGGGAGAGGAGGCCGCTAACGAGTCCGGCCAGTCCTCCCAGCAGCAGACGCCCGCTGACATTCAGCGCGGTCGAACTCATCGAGGCTGCGAACGTGACGACTGCGACGCCGCCACCGAGGACGGCGGCCATAACGGCCCGCTCGGACGTATTCTCGTCCATGATCTCCTGTGGCTCGGTGAAGAGCCTGATCCCCCAGAATTTGACGAGCTGGCCGACAACCAGAAACAGGAGGACCATCACGACGGCAACCGGCAATGCGATATCAAGACTGAACAGCCCGGTGAAATCTGACACCGAAAACCCCGGTGCACCTGCCCCGGCGGAGCCGCCCGGCCCAGCGGGACCGCCCATGTCCATCACTTCGTCGAACAGCGCCTGTGTGAACGTGGAGGATGCGACAGTGTTCCCGAGGTTGAACAGGAGGAAAACGCCGGTAACGAGGAGTCCGTCCTCACTGAGGAGGGTATCGAGACCGCTACGCAAGGCATCGCCGATCTGGAGGGCCATATCTTCAGTCGCTCTCGGGGAAAATATAAAACTAGTCGAAGCGTAGATTCCCGCCGACAGCGGGAGTGTGTCGCCTACGGCCAGTCGTCGCGCGCCTCGTCCTCGTCGGTTGTCGCGTCCGGTGTCTCCGGGTCGCCGAGGTCCCACTCGGCCGCCTCCGCGGCCTGCGTGACCGGGAGGTACTCCCAGCCCGCCGCTTCGGCGAGGTCGGCGTCCTCGTCGTCCGCACCGACGAAGACGTGCCGGTCGGTGTCGAACTGCTCTTTGACGTTTTCGAGACTCTCCTCGCGGCCGCGCGGGCCGGAGAAGAAGTCCTGTCTGATCCGGTGTTTCCGGGTGAAGTTGGTCACGACGTAGGTGGGCTGTTCGGAGATGACGCCGACGTACTCGGACCACTGGCGCGCGTCGTTGAACACGCTGTCAGGGTAGGCCAGTTGCTTGAGGGCGTCAAGGTCGAACGCGAGTGTCATATCGCCGCTGCCGCCATCCATACGCGACTCTCCGCTTTAGGGCGAAAAAAGAGCGTCGTTCTCCCGCGGGCAGTTACTCACGATTCTTGTCCGCCTGCGCGAGCCTGTCGGCCTCCTCTCGCACCGCCGCCATCTCGCCGGTAGCCTGTGGGTTGCCTTGACCGTGCCCATGATTGACCGACGCATCGAGCAACGAGCCGGCAAAGCCGCCGCTGTCGTCGCTTGGTTCGTCTGCCTCACCTGACTGGTCGCCCCGGCGGGTGAGCCAGGCAACGGCGCGGGGAACGGCGTCACGCATGTGCGTCGCTACGTCAGCAGTGCGTAAAAATATCGGTGTCGACTGGCCTTATTCGGCCGGCGCGGGCGTCTGCGCCTTCACTTCTTCGAGGTCCACTTCCTTCTCCAGTAGCAGTTCCTTCTTGTCGGCGACCTGTCGCTCCTCGCGGATGAGCTGTTTGAACGCCGACTGCTGTGAGAGGTCGCCGATCAGCACGCCGCCGATAAGCTGTCCGTCCTCGAACGCGAGCCGCCGCCACTCGCTGTCGGAGTACTTCCGTTCGGCCTCGTCGTCGCCACGGGTCGGGTGACCGAAGGAGAGGAACGGGAAGTCGAAGTGCGTGATGGAGTACGAGGAGACCCAGCGGAACTCCTTCTCCTCGGCGTCGGCGACCATGTTCGTTCCGGCGACCGAGCCCTGCTCCTTGGCCGAACCCCACGCGCCGTTTTGCGCCTGGGAGTCAAGGATGGTGTCGTAGAACTGGGTGAGGTCGCCCGCTGCGTAGATGTCCTCGACGTTGGTCTGCATGTACTCGTCGACGACGACGCCGTCGTCGAGTTCGAGTCCGGTCCCGTTGAGGAACTCGGTGTTGAAATCGAGGCCGATAGCGACGCCGGCCCACTCGCCGTCGTAGTGGTTACCGTCAGGGTCGACCGCACCGGTAACTTTGCCATCGTCATCGACTTCGAAGTGGTCGACGCCGGATTCGAAGACGGGTTCGACACCGTTCTCTTCGAGCGCCTCGTGAATGATCTCTGCGCCGTCCTCCGAGAGCGCGTAGCGCCACCAGCGGTTGCCACGCATCAGGTACTTCGCGTCGATTTCCTGTGCGGCGCACACGGCGGCGAGGTCGATGCCGAGCAGGCCCGCGCCGACGATGATACCCTGGTCGGCCTCGTCGGCGTGCTCGCGGATGCCACGCGCATCCTGGAACGTCCAGAAGTGGTGGATTCCGTCGGCGTCGCTGTTCTCGACCGGGAGCTGTGCCGGCGTCCCGCCCGTCGCGACGAGCAGTTTGTCGTACTCGTAGGTGTCGCCCTCGTGGGTCTGGATCTCGTGGGCGTCGGGGTCGATGTCCGTGACGTGGGTGTTCAGCTGCAGGTCAATGTCGCGCTCGTCGTACCACTCCGGCTCGTGAATGGAGATGGGCGCTTCCGGCAGCTTCCCCTTGGCGAACTCCTTGATGAGGATCCGGTTATACAGTGCCTCCCCCTCGTCGGTCAGGACTGTGACCGACGCGTCCGGGTCCGCTTCCCGGATTGTCTCGGCTGCGGACGCACCCGCGATGCCGTCACCGATGATTACGTGCGACGTGCTCATGTACGGCCGATACGAAATCAGGCCTAATGTGGATTGCTATCTGTGTATCGTTTCCGATAGCGCACTGAACACACCGATAGTCGGGGATTTGAAGGCGCTTGGGCCCGTATTCGATTCTGAAATGAAAATCTACCAGAACCCGCGCCACTGGGCGAGTAAGAAGGCGCTGACCACACCCGGTGTCCGGTCGGTGGCCAACTACGGGCTGGTGAAACTCCACACCAAAATCTTCCTCGGGAAGGCTGACGAGGCACACCGAGAGGAGCGGCGCGACCACCTGGACGACTTCTTCGACGCCACGATGGACACCTACGTGGCCGCACTGGAGGCGGACTACTCCGAGGCCGAGGCCCGCGAGATAACCCACATCCAGGCCAACTTCGACTTCTACAATCACGGCTGGACGGAGATGATGGAGTTCCCGGCCGAGGAACTGGAAGCCCACTACGAGCGGTACGCGGACTTCTTCGAGACCCACGGCATCACCATCGACGACCCGCTCGGCTCCTTCCGCCCGGCCGACGGCGTCGCCGACGCGCCGTCCACGCCGGAGCGGCTGGACCAGCCGGAACACCCCCATGCCGTCGGTGGCTTCGCCGACGACGTGTATGTCGAAACAGAGGACGGCGAGATGATTGTCGGTGGCGGCCGCGAGGAACCGGACGATGTGAGCGCGACCGACGCGCCGGTCATCGACGAGGACGACGTGGAGAACGCGGCCGGGGACTGAGCGACGAACGGCGTCTCGGACCGCGGAACTTTAGCGGGCGTCTCAGCGCCGGGCTTCGGAGAGCGGCGATTCTGCATCGGTCGCCGCCGAGCCGTCCGCGATTCGGTCGGCGCATTCGAAACCCGCGACGATACCGCCGTTGAGCGACCGCTCCGGGTACTGTGCCCGCGAGGCCATGCCGGCGTAGTAGAGCCCGTCCGCGACGGCGTCGCCGAGGTCGTAGGGGATGACCATATCTAGATACCCGCGCTCGTAAACCGGTGCCGTCCGTGGGTTGCGGGCCGTCCGCACCCAGTTGACGGCGTCGCGGTCGAACTCGGGGAACAGCGACTCGATGCCCGAGAGCCACGTCTCGGCGACCTCGTCGTCGCTCTGTTGCCAGATCGCCTCAGATTCGTTCTGGATGTAGCGAGCGACGTACAGCAGATGCTCGCCGCCGTACCGTTCGGGAGAGACGAAGTTCGTGTGCTCGATGAGCGCGCCGAACGGGGAGTCGTCGGCGATGTTCAGCCAGTACGTATCTAGCAGGGACTCGTCCATGCTGATGACCGAACACACCGTCCCCTGGAAGTCGATGTCGCAGGCGTAGCCGGTCAGGTCCTCAAGCACGTTCGGCATCGCCGCGACGACGACATCATCGACCGAGTGTGTCGTCGTCCCGGTGCCGTCGGAGACGGTCAGCAACGAGACGGCCCCGCCGCCCGTATCGACCGCTGTCACGCGCGTGCCCGTCTCGATGTTCTCCCGGCCCACGGCCTCGACCAGCGCGTCGAGCAGTCGGCCGAACCCGCCGTCGAAGTAGCCCAGAATCTCGCCGTTCAGGATGTCCCGTTCGCCGCGGAACTTGACCCGGCCAAGTAGCCACGCGGCGCTCACGTCGTCTTTCCGGTCGCCGAACTTCGCGTCCAGCAGCGGCTCGAAGAAGTTCTCGTAGACGCCCCGCGTGGTGTGTTCGACGACGAACTCCTCGATGGGCACGTCCTCGAAGTCCTCCAGTCGCTCGTAGGTGTCAAACGAGGGGACGCCGCCGCGAACGTCGATGTCGAGGACGAGCATCCCAAGCCGGAACGTGTCGTACAGCGAGAGATGCGGATACGTGAGGATTTCCCAGGGCTTGTCCATAGGGTGGACGACGCCGTCGACGTAGTAGGCGTTCTGTCCGATGTGCCACTCCACGGCGTCGCCCAGCCCCAGTTCCTCGGCGAGTTCGACTATCGTCTCCTCGGACTTCGAGAGGTGGTGGTAGAACTTCTCGATGTGGTCCCCGGCCGTTTCGTAAGTCGCGGCCAGGCCGCCGAGGTCCTCGCTCGCCTCGAAGACGCGGACCTCGTGGCCGCGTTGCTGGAGCCGGTACGCTGCCGAGAGGCCGGCGATACCGCCGCCGACGACGCCAATCATACCCCGACCTATCCGCGGTTGTGGGATTTAGTTTGCGCTTCGGTCGCCGCCGTCTTGGTGTCGACAGGCTGGTCAGCATCGACCGCACCGCCTGTCACCGCCTGCTGGAATTCGAGGATCGCGACGGTCCCAGTCGGATGATTGTCCTCGAACCAGAGCGTCCCGCCGTACAGGTCCATCATGACCGAGACGAAGTAGAGCCCGAACCCGCCAGCGGTCTGATCGGGCGAGAGCCCGCGTTCGAACACCGTCGTCTTCAGTTCGTCACTCATACCGGGGCCGTTGTCAGCGATGCGGACCTGCAGCCAGTCACTGGCCTGCTGGACCGACACAGTCACCTTCGGGCTGTCGGCGTCGTTGTGCTCGACTGCGTTCCGGAGGATACTCAAGAGGACCTCTTCGAGCAGTTCGTTCGCCTGCACACTGTAGTCCTCATCGAGTTCACAGGAGACAGCTACCGAATCGTACTCGTCCCGGAGCGACTCAATTGAGCGACGGAGCGTGGCGTTGAGGTCGACGGCGTCCAGCCGCTCGGCTTCGCTCGCTGTCACCGTGTTGTTGATATCCCGTATCGTCTCGCTCATCTCAGTGAGCTTCCCACACCAGTCGCTGATGCTGTCGAGATGTCGCTGTTTCGACCGCGGTACGGTTTCTCTGATGTGTTCCGCGCGGCCACGGATGACGACCATCGCGTTGTGCAGCGAGTGTCTGAGGACGCCATTGAAGAACTCGATCTGCTCGCGGCGGCGCTGGACAGAACTGCGGCTCTGGCGGAGCTCGCGCTCGCGTTCGACTTGATTGAGGGCCACCTGCGTCGTCTGTGCGAGAATCGCAGCGTACCGCCTGTCTTCCGTGGCAAGGGTGCTGTCGTGTGACGTGATCGCCATCACGCCGTGGGAACCGAGCGGCAGCATGAGGGCGTTGTCGAGCGGGTCGAGTCCATCCTGGTCCAGTGAGACAGCCTGTATCTCACCTGTCTCGTACGTCTTCCAGAGTTTGCTTTCAGGCTCGTCCGTCGGCGAACCGTACAGCAGCTCTTCCGCGACGTTCTGTTCGATCGACTCGCTGATGACGGCCGGTTCGAGAACGCGATCGTTTTCGATGAACACGCCTGCTGCGTTCTTATCGAGGACGGCCGTCGCGAACTCGACAGCCATCTCAGCGACTCCCTCGGCGGTCTCTGCTTCGATGAACTGCTGTGTTGCGGCTTGTAGCGCTTCGAGTCGGTCCTGTCGGCGCTGCTGGCCCGTTACGTCTCTGAGAACGACGAGCCGGCCGCGTTCTGTCCCGGACTGATCAGTGAGGCTCGTCGTCTGTGGGTTGTAGTACGTGAACGAATCACCGAACGAGAACACCTCGCCACGCTCGATGTGCTCGACGATTCCTGGAGCAAGATCATCAAGTGATTCTCCGTCGGGGTCCGGATGATCCAGCGCGCTGGCCGCTGCGGCGTTGTAATCGATAATTACACAGTCGTCGGTGAGAGCGATGACCGGGTCGGGAAGGTTGTCAACGAGCGTATCTCCCGACAGCGTCGTCACAGACAGCGATTCGTCTTTGAATAGTACCCACCCGACGAGCACCGCGTTGAGCGAGAACGCCACCGGTGTAAGGTCGATAGCCGGATGCGGTGTGTAGCCGAAATCATACAGCACAGCGACGAATATCGGAAGGCTGGTTCCGATAATGATGGCCGCTGTCTGTCGCCGATAGACGTTCTGCGACCGGAACAAGAACTCAATCAGGAGTGCGTATCCGAGCAGTAACAGCCCGTAACTGACGGCGAGAAGTACCGCGAACGTGGGACCGCGCTGGATGGCGACCAGCGTCGTCCCGAGCTGAGTGACAGGGACGGCTGTCACCTCGACGAGGTCATGTGCCTGGTCCGTCAGCAGTAGTAGCACGTCCGCGTTTACCACGAGAAACAGCGGTCCGAGCGACGATGGCCGAAGCCACGACTGGCGGCCAGTGTAGACGAGCGCGAAGACGATCCAGAGCCCGATGACCTGCATAGCGGCGGTTCGCGACAGCAGATACACTGTCTTGACAGCGGCAGGGTCCGAAACGACTATCTGCCATATCGAGATCGCACACCAGCAACCCCCAGCGGCCGCGAGCCAGCCGTACTGGCGAGCGCCGGGGACATCCTGGTTCCGGGCGGCGACGACAGCGATTGCGAAGCCGATGAGCGCCCCACCCGCGTTCCCGAGGATGGCGACTGTAGCGATGTCGACATCCATATCGATACCTATTCCAACGTCAGGTTTCCCTGTATTATGCCTTTGGGCCGCGTTCTCAGTACTGCGACGCGGCCACAGTGTCGGTTCGCTACCTTTTTGCCTACACTGCTGAAATTCGCAGGCATGCTGACAGTCCGGGCGCCGGCTACCAGTGCGAACCTCGGGAGCGGCTTCGACGTGTTCGGTGTCGCACTGGAGCGTCCGGCCGACGTCGTCCGTCTGGAGAAGGCCGACCGGGTCACCATCGAAATGACTGGCGCTGGCAGCCAGTACATCCCTGAAGACCCCGAGAAGAACACCGTCGGTGCGGTCGCCGAGGCGCTCGATGCGCCGGCACGCATTCAGATAGACAAGGGCGTCCGCCCCGCCTCTGGGCTGGGCTCCTCGGCGGCCAGCGCCGCCGCAGCGGCCGTCGGGCTGAATGAGCTGTACGACCGCGGCTACTCCCGCGAAGAACTGGTCCCTATCGCCGCCAAGGGCGAGGCCGTCGTTTCTGGCGACGCCCACGACGACAACGTCGCCCCCTCGATCATGGGTGGGTTCACCATCGCGACCGACAAGGGCGTCACGCAGGTCGACGCCGACATCCCGCTCGTGGCGTGTCTCCCTGATATCGTTGTGTCCACGCGGGACGCGCGCAACGTCGTCCCCGAGAGCGCCAGGGTCGAGCAGATGGTGGAAACAGTCGGAAACGCTGCAGCGCTGACGACGGGGATGCACCGCGACGACCCCGAACTCGTCGGGCAGGGGATGCACGACACCGTCGTGACGCCGGCCCGCGCGAAGCTCATCGACGGCTACGACCAGGTCCGCGAGGCCGCCCTAGCCGCCGGTGCGACCGGCGTCACCATCTCCGGGGCCGGGCCGACTGTCATCGCCGCGTGTGCCGAGGAAGACCGCCGCCGGATTGCGAGCACGATGCTCGACGCCTTCGGCGAGCGCGGCGTCGACGCTCGCGTGTATCAGACCCGAATCGGCCGCGGTGCAGAAGTGTTCTGAGACTGTCCGCAGGCCCGCATCAGTGGGCTCTGCGAGTAGCAGATAGCTCTGTTTCGAAGGCAGTAGTCGAGGATACCGAAAATCGTCTCATTAGCGCGACAGAGAGGTACTCCGACGGGTGACGAGATGTCAGTACTGCGGTATACTGCTATGTACTGCTATTAGTAACACCAAGGCGTCTCGCCCCGCTACCTGAACTATCAATGGCATCTCAGACGGGGCACGCGCTTCCAGCAGCGTACGACGCGCTCAACATCGGTATCGCACTGTACGACCCCGATAGTGGTGCTATCCTAGACGGGAACGAACGAGTGGCAGAAATATTCGGATACTCGGTTTCGGAGTTGCGCGAGCGGTCAATCGGGGAGTACACCGCAAACACGTTCGTCCACTCCGTCGCCGATTTCAGGTCCCGGCTGGAGGACAGCGCCGCGGGCGAGTCACGCCAGTTCACGTGGCGGATCAAGCGGGCGGACGGCGAGCTCATCTGGGCTCGGATACACCTCTCGAAGCGAGTCGCGTCCGAGGAGACGTACGTCTGTGCAGAGATACGTGATATCACAGACTACTTCGAGACACACCACCGCGAGGAACTCCTCTGGCGGATACTGCGACACAACCTGCGGAACGAAGCGACAGTCATCGCCGGTAACACGGCCCGTATCACAGCCGCGGCCGGGACTGAGTCCGTGCGGGACGCCAGCAAGACGATTCGGTCCCGGGTCGAAAACCTCACCAATATCGTCGAATCCGTCAAACAGATCGAACGGGCGGTCACGCGCCCCGGCACGGACTACACTCGCTGTCACGTAACGCGCAGGGTCCGTGGTATCGTGAACACAATTGTAACCGACTACCCTGCTGCGGAGATTACCGTCACCGACCGGGCGGAGATGTGGATTGACAGCACTGACGCATTCACGTACGCGCTCACCCACGCCGTCGAGAACGCAATCATCCACAGCGAGGCTGTCACCCCGACAGTCGAGGTACGCATCGGCCCGTCACCGAACACCGGGCGGGTGGAGATATGCATTCGCGATTCGAACCCGCCGATTCCCGACACGGAGGTCAGCGCGCTCTTTGATCCGACACAGGCCACGGAGACGGCACACGGGACCGGCGTCGGCTTGTTCGTGATGAAGTGGTGTATCGAGTCTCTCGGCGGTGAACTCCGATTCGAGCGGGACGGCGACGGGAACGCCGTCTTCTTCTATTTGCCTGCGCGGGAGCCGCCGGACGATAAGCGGTAGCCGCGCCCCTCGGTCGGCGACGGGACCGACCGTACGGGAAGTCGAACCGAGAGCCCACAGACAGGGTCAGCCGCCCTGCACGTACTCGTTGCGCACGTCGTGGAGCACTTCCCCGACGTGACCGTCCGGGTCCGAAAGGCTAGGGTCGTAGACGGATTTGACTTCGCCGTCAGCCAGCACGAACGTCCAGCGGTCCGTCCGGCCGCCGCTAGTATCAAGACCGAACGCGTCGGCGACGGTCCCGTCAGGATCGGCCAGCAGGTCATACAGCAGACCTTCCGCCTCAGCGAACTCGTCGTGAGTCGCCACATCGTCCATCGAGACGCCGTAGACGGTGACGCCGCCCTCGCGGAACTGCGGGAGGTGTTCCTGGAAGTCCCGTGCTTCGATGGTACAGCCGCCGGTGAAGTCCTCAGGATAAAAATACACCACCGTCGGCTCCTCGAAGTCCGGCGAGACGGTGTCGCCAAACTGGTTCTGTGCGCTGATGTCGGGCGCGGGTGCTCCGGGTTCGAGCATCACCCACTGTTGGCCCGGGTGACCTACACACCTTTGGGTGGCGGCAGCGCGCCGGCGGGATTTGGACAACCATTTAACGGACCCCTCGGAAACCCAGACCATGTCGAATCCGCGAATCCTGATTCTCGGGCCGCCGGGAGCCGGCAAAGGAACCCAGAGCGCCAACCTCGCCGAGGAGTACGGCGTCGAGCACATCACGACCGGTGACGCGCTCCGGGCGAACAAAGACATGGACATCAGCGACATGGATACCGAGTACGACACGCCCCGCGAGTACATGGAAGCTGGCGACCTCGTACCGGACGCGGTAGTCAACGCTATTGTCGACGAAGCCCTCTCACAGGCCGACGGCTTCGTGCTCGACGGCTATCCACGCAACCTCGACCAGGCCGAGGAACTCGAAGGGATGACCGACCTCGACGTCATCCTCTCGCTAGACGTGTCCCGCGAGGAACTGGTCGACCGACTCACCGGCCGCCGCGTCTGTGACGACTGTGGCGCGAACTTCCACGTCGAGTTCAACCAACCCAAGGAGGAGGGCGTCTGTGACGAGTGTGGTGGCGACCTCATCCAGCGCGACGACGACAACGAGGAGTCCGTCCGCAACCGACTGGACGTGTTCGACGACAACACCGCGCCGGTCATCGACCACTACGAGGACCACGACGGCTTCGTCGCTGTCGATGGCGAGCAGACGCCCGACGAGGTCTGGAGCGATATTCAGGACGCTGTCGACGCACAGACGGCCTGAGACCCGGCGGAACTACCGTTCGAGGGCGATGTCGTCGAGACAGTCAGAGTAAAACGTTGATATGCCGTCGCAACTCAAGCACACACAATGGCACGTACCGCGCCGAAGGTAGAACGACTCGCCGAAGACGGCGAGGCAATGACTGACGCGCTCTCGACGGTGCTCGCTGCGGCCGAAGAGAACGGGACCGTCACCTGGAGTGACGTGAGTGACGACCTCACGAGCGGTGAGTGGGGACGGCTCATCGAGTCCGGCCTGCTCATCGACGCCGATGGCGAGGGGTTCGTCATCGACGACCCCGAGGGCGTCCGCGAGGCGCTCGAAGAGTCCGACGCGGCACCGAGCGATGATGACGAGGACAGCGGCTGGTCGAAGTGGGACAAGCTCGCCGGCCTCGGAACGCTCGGCCTGTTTGCCGGCTACTCGATGACGTCTGTCCGAGACGTCATCGCGGGCGGGGTCATCGATATCGTCCTCGGACCGCTCAACGATATGCTCCCCTTTTATGTCGTCATCCTGGTGCTTGCGATTATTACCGGGACTACCTCGACGATTCTGCAGGACAACCTTATGGACATGTCGGGGATGGGCGACCATCAGGAGAAGATGGAGGACCTGAAAGAGCGCCGCAAAGCTGCAAAGGAACGCGACGACCAGGAAGCGCTAGACCGGCTCGAAGAGGAGCAGATGGAGCTGATGACCGACCAGATGGGGATGTTCAAACAGCAGTTCCGCCCGATGGTGTGGATCATGCTGGTCAACATCCCGTTGTTCCTCTGGCTCTACTGGATCGTCTTCGGAGCCGGCGTCGAGGCGAGCCCGGTGATTACGCTCCCCATCTTCGGGGAGGTTGAGGCGTGGCGCAACGGCGTCGTCGGCCCGGTACAGGCGTGGATTGTCTGGTACTTCCTGTGCTCGCTCTCGTTCACCCAGATCATCCGGAAGGCGCTCAACGTCGAGACGACGCCGACCGGGTAGGCGCGAAGAGACAGCCCTTTCTATCGGGGCCACCCGAACACCTCTATGTTGATTACCGTCTCCGGGCCGGCCGGCAGCGGCAAGAGTACGCTTGCTAAGAGTCTGGCCGACGCACTGAATTACGAGCACGTCAGCGGCGGCGACATCTTCCGCTCGCTGGCCGAGGAACGCGGGATGACGCCGCTGGAACTGAACAAGGCCGCCGAAGAGGACGACCAGATAGACCGCGACCTCGACCGGCGACTCAGGGACATCGCCGCCGAGCGCGACGACCTCGTGCTGGAATCCCGTCTGGCCGGCTGGATGGCCGGCGAGTACGCCGACATGAAACTGTGGCTGACAGCGCCCCTGGACGTGCGCGCCGACCGCATCGCGACCCGCGAGAACAAGCCCTTCGAGCAGGCCAAGACCGAGACGAAAGAGCGCGGCGAGAGCGAAGCCCAGCGCTACAGCGACTACTACGACATCGACTTCGACGACCTCTCTATCTACGACCTGTCGGTCAACACCGCCCGCTGGGACCCGCAGGGCGTCCTGAGCGTGACGCTGCACGCCGTCGAGTCGTACAGTCCCGACGGCGACGAAGGGAAGGCACCGGTCGAGAACATCCGGTACGAGTTCTGAGCCGATGACGCTCCGTGCCCCGCCCGACGAACGGGATCTGGATTCGCTTCGGTCCTTCGGTGTCGTCAACCTCGATAAGCCCCCGGGACCCTCGGCCCACCAGGTCGCGGCCTGGATTCGGGACGCCACTGGCCAGGACCGGGTCGCTCACGGCGGGACGCTCGACCCGAAGGTGACCGGCTGTCTCCCCGTGTTGCTCGGCGACGCCGCCCGGATGGCGCAGGTGTTCGACGACGCCGTCAAGGAGTACGTGACGGTGCTGGAGCTCCACGACCAGGCCCCGGCAGACATCACGGACATCGTCGCCGAGTTCGAGACGGACATCTACCAGAAGCCACCTCGGAAAAGCGCGGTGAAGCGTCAGTTGCGCTCTCGCCGGATTCACTCGCTGGACGTGCTTGAACGCGAGGAGCGCCGCCTGCTTCTCCGGGTGCGCTGTGAGTCGGGGACATACATCCGGAAACTGTGCCACGATATCGGACTGGCGGCGGGAACCGGCGCACACATGGGCGACCTCCGGCGGACGGCGACGGGGACCTTCGACGACGCGTCGCTATCGACGATGCACGACCTCGTGGACGCGATAGCCTTCGCTGAGGACGGCGACGAAGCACAACTGCGCGAGATTATCCAGCCTGCAGAACGCGCGCTGGTCCACCTGCCGCAGGTCATAATTGCGCCCAGCGCCGCCCGCGAAGTCGCCGAGGGTGCGCCGGTGTACGCGCCGGGCGTCATCGAAGCCGGCCCGGCCGAAGTAGGTGACGCGACGGCTGAGATGGGGTCGCAGGTCGTCACCATTACTCCCGGCGGCGTTGCAGTCTGTCTCGGAACGCTCGTCGGCGACCCGGACGCAGCTGATGGCCTTGTTGTCGAAATCGACCGTGTGCTGGTATGAGCGGGCGTGCTGGTGCCGGCGGCGGTCGTGCTGAGCGGGATGCGCACGTCGCGGGAAAAACTAAGACCGTCTCCAACATAGTATTAGCATGGACCGATGGGTCGACCCCGACGAGGCCGACCCGGCGCAGTGGCGTGGAACAGGACCGTACGGCGACCTGCGCCGAGGCGCTGAGACGGTGTCGGTGCTCGAACGCGCCCTCCGGACGCCGTTACCGTATCAGCACGAGGTCGACGTTCACCACGACGACGTCGCCGAACAGTTTCAGTCCAGTGATTACGAGCACGCACGCGTCGTCTACAACAGCGGTGTAGACGCCAACCGACGAATAAAGCTCCTTACCCGCGGGGTGCTGTGGGGTGGCGGTGAGACACACCAGCGGTTCCAGGCACAGTACCGCCGCCCGCCGCCGCCGACTGAGACCGTTCCGTTCGGAGAGTACACCGTCTGGAGTCGGTACCAGTACGGGACCATCGAGCGAACCGATAACGGCCTGACGTTCACCGAGAACGACGAAAACCCGGACGAATCGCTCCGAGAACTCGACTGGGGGACTCTGTTCGACCCGGTTCAGGAACGGCTCGCGGAACTGGAGCTGGTCCGGAACCCCACCTTCGGCAAGTACCGTCTCGAGGAACTCGACGAGTGGGAGGCCTACCGCACGCGGTTCCAGTACGACCCCGGGGCGTTCGCTGTCGACCCCTGATTAGTGGCTGTATAATAAACCGGGGAGAAAGCGTTGGCTACGGTCATGACGCACCTACTGACCACGGCCCCGCTCCAAGCCGGCGGCGGGTTCCTCGAACTGGCCCTGTTGTTTCTCGTTCTCGCCGTCGTCGCCGGACTGGCTGGTCTGAGCGGTATCGCGGGGCTCAGCATGCGAATCGCCAAAATACTTGTGGTCGTTTTCCTCGTCCTGATGGTCGTTAGCTTCCTCCTGTGATACCAGTGTCGGTGGACAGTGTCACCGCCAGACCGTTTCTGAATCCTTTTATTTACGTGACGACTTCTATCGGGTATGACTGAGCAGGACGCAGCCGACGACGCGGCCGCGACCGAGGAGTCGACCGCGAGCGAGGCGCAAGCGGACGGCGACGCGGATTTCGAGGACGTGCCCGAGGGCGGCAACGCGGACGAGGTTGACCTGGGCGAGTTCGATATCGACGACGAATTGGTCGACCGGGTCGCCGAATCGGATCCTGAAGACATCGCCCGGGAACTCTCCGCGCTACGGTCGCGCGTGGACAGCCTCGAATCGCAGGTCGAACAGCAGGACGACGACATCGAGGAGCTGGAGGAAAAGCTCAAACGCAAGCAAGCGGAGTTCCAGAACTACAAAAAGCGGATGGACAAGCGCCGCGAGCAGGAACAGAAGCGTGCCACCGAAGACCTCGTAACGCGCCTGCTCGACGTTCGGGACAATCTGGAGCGCGCGCTCGAACAAGACGAGGACACTGATATCAGGGGCGGGGTCGAGTCCACGCTTCGCCAGCTTGACGACGTGCTCGATGCCGAGAACGTCGAGGTTATCGACCCCGATCCCGGCGGAGACGTCGATCCGACGCAGCATCAGGTGCTTGCCCGCGTCGACAGCGACCAGCCCGACGGAGCAATCGCCGATGTCCACCGGCCGGGCTACGAGATGGCCGACAAAGTGTTGCGCGAGGCACAGGTCACAGTCAGCGAGGGCGAGGAATAGCGGGCGATATCAACGGTATAGCGGTCGTATAGCGGTACATTAAATAATCACCGGTCAGAGGGGACTATCGAGTATAAAACCGCCCGGAGGAGGTCCCTTTGTCCGTTTTTCCAATCAGTACATCTAGCAACTTTTAACCGGCCCAATCCGCTATGAGCGGGTAAGATGGCGAGCAACAAGATTCTGGGTATCGACCTTGGGACCACGAACAGCGCGTTCGCGGTCATGGAAGGTGGCGACCCTGAAATCATTGTCAACGGCGAAGGCGAGCGGACAACACCGTCCGTCGTCGCGTTCGACGACGGCGAGCGACTCGTTGGGAAACCGGCGAAGAACCAGGCGGTAAAGAACCCCGACGAGACGATCCAGTCGATCAAGCGCCACATGGGCGACGACGACTACACGGTCGAACTGGACGGAGAAGAGTACACGCCGGAACAGGTCTCGGCGATGATTCTGCAGAAGATCAAACACGACGCCGAGGAGTACCTCGGCGACGAAATCGAGAAGGCCGTCATTACGGTCCCGGCATACTTCAACGACCGACAGCGCCAGGCGACCAAGGACGCCGGCGAGATCGCCGGCTTCGAAGTCGAACGCATCGTCAACGAGCCGACCGCGGCCGCGATGGCCTACGGGCTGGACGACGAGTCCGACCAGACCGTCCTCGTGTACGACCTCGGCGGGGGGACCTTCGACGTGTCCATCCTCGACCTAGGCGGGGGCGTCTACGAGGTCGTCGCCACGAACGGCGACAACGACCTCGGTGGCGACGACTGGGACCACGCCATCATCGACTACCTCGCCGACGAGTTCGAAGACGAACACGGCATCGACCTGCGCGACGACCGGCAGGCTCTCCAGCGGCTGACTGAGGCCGCCGAAGAGGCCAAAATCGAGCTCTCCTCGCGCAAGGAGACCCGCATCAACCTCCCGTTCATCGCGACCACCGACGACGGTCCGCTGGACCTCGAACAGAAACTCACGCGCGCGAAGTTCGAGTCACTCACCGAGGACCTCATCGAGCGCACCGTCGGCCCGACGGAGCAGGCCCTGGCCGACGCCGACTACACGAAAAGCGACATCGACGAGGTCATCCTCGTCGGCGGTTCGACGCGGATGCCCCAGGTCCAGGACAAGGTCGAGGAGATGACCGGCCAGGAGCCCAAGAAGAACGTCAACCCCGACGAGGCCGTCGCGCTGGGCGCGGCCATCCAGGCCGGCGTCCTTTCGGGCGACGTGGACGACATCGTCCTGCTCGACGTGACGCCGCTGTCGCTGGGCGTCGAGGTCAAGGGCGGCCTGTTCGAGCGCCTCATCGAGAAGAACACCACTATCCCGACCGAGGAGTCCAAAATATTCACCACCGCCCAGGACAACCAGACGCAGGTCCAGATTCGCGTCTTCCAGGGCGAGCGTGAAATCGCCGAGGAGAACGAACTGCTCGGCGCGTTCGCGCTCTCGGGCATCCCGCCGGCCCCTGCGGGCACGCCCCAGATTGAAGTGTCGTTCAACATCGACGAGAACGGTATCGTCAACGTCGAAGCCGAGGACAAGGGCTCGGGCAACAAGGAGGACATTACCATCGAAGGCGGTGCCGGCCTCTCCGACGAGCAGATCGAAGAGATGCAACAGGAGGCCGAACAGCACGCCGAGGAGGACGAACAGCGCCGCGAGCGTATCGAAGCCCGCAACGAGGCCGAGGCGTCCGTCCGCCGCGCCGAGACACTCCTCGACGAAAACGAGGAGGAGATAGACGACGACCTCCGGGCCGACATCGAGGCCAAAATCGAGGACGTCGAGGAAGTCCTCGACGACGAGGACGCCACGAAAGAAGACTACGAGGAAGTCACCGAGACCCTGAGCGAGGAACTGCAGGAGATCGGGAAGCAGATGTACCAGGAGCAGGCCCAGCAGGCCGCCGGCGGCGCTGCGGGCGCTGGTCCGGGTGGCGCGGCCGGAGCCGGTCCCGGTGGGGCTGCCGGACCGGGCGGCGCGGCCGAGCAGGGCGAGGAGTACGTCGACGCCGACTTCGAAGACGTTGACGAAGACGAATAGGGCAGATCACATCGCTTGCGTCGGGACAGCGGACCGGAAGCCGACCAACTGGCAGGCCATCCCCGAACCGTGACCGACTGAACGGTCACGCCGGTTCGATGTCGTACGGTGAGTGGCCGAAACAGAGTTTAGTGGCGGCAGTGACCGTTCGTCGTCTGTCTGCACGTCGGTTGAACTGACGAGCGAGAATCGTCTGACCGGAACGCCCCCGCAGAAGTTACTGTGCTGTGGAGCCAGTCCAGTTGCGACAGGAGCACAGTTGCGTGTAGGATATCACGGTCCGTACGGCGTTGCATCGAAGCAGCCACAGCCTCGACGAGAGGGCCGATGTTCTAGTCAAGCAAACTGAATTTTCGACCCATATATAAGTAACCTGACCTGTAAATTAAGCGTAGAATTAATACGTTTGACCAACACAGTTCTAGTAATGAGTGGGTCCGACAGCCAGCCCGACCGGCCATCTGACGACCCGGACACCCTCCATGCAGAGTTCGACTGGAACGCAGTCTCGCCGTCAGTAGCAGTCGTACAAACGGTCGCGATCGCGGCTGACCGAGAGGCAACAGAGCTGTCGCCCCTCATCGAAACGCTCGATCCGGACGCACTCGATCAACTATTTGTTCAGTCGTCAGGGCCGGACAGTACCGTCTCACTCTCGTTTCAGTTGGGCAAGTACGCAGTAACCATGACCGGAACCGGGGACGTGTATGTCCGCACTGAGTCCGTCCGTCTGTGACTGCGCGGGAGAATGAACACCACCGTCGAAGCCCAAAAACGCATCTCCGAAACGCTCTGGCGACCCTCCCTGTGAGGAAGCAGTCAGCCGGTCTCGTTCCCGAGCGTTACTGTATCGAGCGTCGTTGTCCGTTCGGCCGGCGCGCCGAGCGGGCGGCCGGTCCAGCGGACCGCGACGGTGTCGCCAGCGTCGAGGTAGAAGCCGACCGAGACGTCGCCATCAAGGTAGTTACCGTCACCGTTCGAGTCCACGCGCGGGTCGTCAACGACGACCGTATCGCTAGAGTCGACGGGCAATTGGTTCGGCCCGGCCCACGTCAACGTTATCGAGCGGTTCTGGTCGGCGTCGGTAACGACAACCTCCAGCGCGTGCGTACTGGTGTCGGTGAGCCGGTCCCCGCCGGTGTGGGTGAGTGTGACCGCTCCCGCCTCGGCGTCGAACTCACCCTCAATGGTAACCGACGGCGACGCCGTCCGCAGATCAGCGCCGGGGCCGACGACGAGGGCGACCAGCCCGACGACGGCCAGCGCCGCGAGCCCCCAGACTGCGACTCGCTCGACCGTGACGAGACCCCGGTGACCGCGCGACGACTCAGGACTCATTGCCAGAATCCTCCCTCGGCACGGAAATAAGCGCCCCGGTACGGGTCGAACACTACTAGTCGGCAACCCGTTCTTTTGAAGTAGCTCAATCGTCTAAGCCTTGTACAACGAATGAGTCAGGATTTCTACGAGATACTGGGTGTCTCTCGGGACGCCTCCGAAGACGAGATCAAGGAGGCCTATCGAGAGAAAGCCCGGGAGTACCACCCGGACGTGAGCGATGACCCCGACGCCGAGGAGAAATTCAAGCAGGCCAAGAAGGCCAAAGAGGTCCTCACCGACGAGGAGAAGCGCCAGATGTACGACCAGATGGGCCACGAGCGCTTCGAGCAGGCCGAGAAGCGCGGCGGCGCTGGCGGTGGCGGCGGCCGCGGCGGGATGGGTGGAGACCCCTTCGGTGGCGGCGCTGGCGGTTTCGATATGCAGGATATCTTCGACCAGTTCTTCGGTGGCGGCGGCCGCGGCGGGCGCGGTGGCAGTCGACGGCGACAGGGACAGGACCTCCAGACGCGGCTGGAAATCGACCTTGAGGAGGCCTACAACGGCGCGACGAAGCAACTGAACGTCACTCGGCCGGAAGCCTGTGACGACTGTGGCGGGACCGGCCATCCGCCAGGGGCCGACTCGGAGACCTGTCCGGAGTGTAACGGGCAGGGCCAGACGACGCAGGTCCAGCAGACACCGATGGGTCGGGTTCAGCAGACGACGACCTGCCGCCGGTGTGAGGGCGAGGGGACGCTATACGATGAGACGTGTTCGACCTGCCGGGGTAATGGCGTGGTCCAGAACGACGCGACGCTCGAGGTCGAGATTCCGTCCGGTATCGCCGACGGACAGACGCTCCGGATGGAGCGCGAGGGCGCGCCCGGCGAGAACGGCGGCCCGAACGGCGACCTGCTCATCGAGGTGAGCGTCCGCGACCACCCGAACTTCGAGCGCGACGGCGACGACCTGCAACACCAGCAGGCCATCTCATTCCCGCAGGCCGTCTTCGGCGACACCATCACCGTCCCGACGCTGGACGGCGATGTCGAGGTCGACGTGCCAAGCGGTACCCAGAGCGGTGAGGTGTTCCGCCTAGAGGGCAAGGGAATGCCCCGCCTCCGCCGCCGCGGCCGGGGGGACCTCTACGTGCAGGTGCAAGTCGTCACGCCCGACAGCCTCAACGCCGAGCAGAAGGAGGCCCTCGAACAGTTCGCGGAGGCCGGTGGCGAGGAGGTCGACGTCGAGGAAGGTTTCTTCGAGAAGCTGAAGAACTCGCTGTAGTCAGCCGTCGCTCGCCGATGTCCCGTTTGCTCCGGATTGGCCCTCGTATTTCGCAAGCGCCGACGAGAGCGCGGCATCGGCGTCGATGTCGAGTTGCACGCACAGCGCAAGCAGTGCAAATAGAGCGTCGCCGAGTTCCGCTTCCCGTACCGACAGTGCCGCCGAATCAGTGCCGTAGCCGGTCGTCTCGTTGACTGCGGCCGCAATGTCACCGAGTTCAGTCACGACATCGAGCAGTCGGTAGGCGGGCGGCGTGTCGATGTCGCTCCGGCTGAGTACGTCAGCGATTTGTTGCTGTCGTTTCATTTACAGGCAGTGGAGGACCCTATCCACATCCGCTTTGTGGCCGCGCTGTTTTTCATCGGTGGAGCCGAACGACAACGTATGCAGGTACTCGGTGACCTTGTCGCGCAGGCCCGCGACCGCGACGGCGTCCTCTTTCGTTCGCCGGAGCGGGCGACGCCGTACAGCTACTCCGATTTCGCCACGAACGCCTGGAAAGGCGGGAATCTGCTGCGGCATTACGGCGTCCGGCACGGGACGCGGGTCGCCGTCGTCGTGGGTCCGAAAGAGCCGACAGACGGGGACCGACCGGGCTACCTTCGAGACGCCCCGGACGCACTACTTGCCTTCCTCGCGGCGGCGCTCGACGGGGCGATCGTGGATATGGACCCGCCGAATGCGGTCGACGCGACAGCGCTCGTCGCGCCGGCAGCGTGGCTCGACCGCTACACGCAGGGACCAGGAACCAAGGGACTGGCCTACGGTGGTCCGGTCGATGACCCGACAATCGCCCAATTCGAGCGAGAACTGTGGAGCGAGAACCCGCTTCAGCCACCGGGAGAGGTCGCGCCTGACGACGCGGTGCTGGCGGCCGACAGGACCTACACGCACGGCGAGCTCATGGCCGAGAGCGGCCGTGTCGTCGCCGACTACGACATCGACGCAGAGACGACTGTCGCGCTTCGGGCACCGATGACGACTGCAGGCGCGGTCGTCGCCGGATTGCTCGCGCCGATGCGGGCCGGTGCGACAGTTGTGTTCGGCGGCGACGAGGAAGCCGATATCGCTGTTGCTGACCGGAACGTACCTGAGGAGATCGTTGTTCGACCGGGCGACGCGACGCCGTCGTAGCAACCGGGCGGACGTTCGTCATTGATATCCTCAGCGGGTACGCGGCACTCGCCGTGTTGGTGTGGACAAGAGACGGAACCGCCCGGCAGTCAGTTGGAGGCCGCTGTTGCTTTCTTAAAGAATATATTTGTCCGGCCACAAGCGGGCGTATGGATTTTGACTTCGTGTCAGCGGTTGCCCCACTCGTCGTGATTGTTGCCGTCGCGGCGGTCGCGCTCACGAGGGTAATGACTTCCTCGACAGTGTTCATGATGGTGCTGCCCTCGATGATCGTCTTCTCGGTCATCGCGTTCTTCTTCGGAATGAAACACGGCGAGTTCCGCGCCAGTCCGTAACAGCCGCTCTCAGTCCGCGTGGTCACAGAACAACGGCCTGAGTTCCTCCGATTTCAACGCCACTCGGTTACCGGCAGGGCTGCGTGTTGGCTGGTGTATAGGCCTGTCTGAATACCCTCTGTCAGACGACAAAACCACATTATTTTCGGAAAGTACTTCGTCGGACGTAACACCGGGCTGTCGCTGGAGACGGGGTCGTCTACACGGTGGCTTTGCCGTCACTCAGTCGGGCGGACGAAGTCCGCGAGCGTCACCAGTAGGCCGAGCAGCCAGCCCAGTGGGATGGAGATGCCGAGCCAGATGATGACGTAGGCGATGCCTTCCCGGTCGAAGTTTTCGATGAAGAACTCCGCGACGCCGACGGCGGCCAGCACCTCATAGAGGAACCACCGGGACAGCGAGTCGCTTGCGGGAATGACGACCGAGGCGACAGTCGTCGAGTACAGCGCGGCGACGACCGGCGGCAGGAAGATAGCGGTCATAGCGAACGGATACGCCAGCGCGACGGTCGTCCCGCGGCCACCGACCCGCCGGAACGTGACAGCCAGTGCAGCCGACAGTGTCGCAACGCCGCCGGCGACAGCGACGGCGGTGAACCCACCTGACACGAGGTTGATGCTCCCCGGTTCGAGTCGCGCGAGAGCCGCCAGACCGCCCCAGGCGAGGACCGAAAGGAGAACCACACCAACAACGCCCAGACGGGTCGCCGTGCCGTCGATGCGACGGGTCTGGTAGCGCAGGACGACGCCACACAGTACTAGCGGATACACCAGCGCGATGACTGGGACCCCGAGCGCAGACCAGAGGTGATAGAGAGCCAGCCCGATAGAGGTGTCTGGCGTCCACGTGCCGAGGACGGTGTCGTTAGCGTTTCGCTGACGCGGATACACGAGTTCCATCCACGTTTCGTGTAATCTATTGAGGTCGATACGAATCCCGCCGACGACCCCGTGGCTTCCGGTAGACATACCGGTGGTTTCGTTCTACCGGCGTTAAATGTTTCACGGCACCTGTGACTGGTGTGTGATTGCTCTGCCCCGATTCGAAACCGACATATTCACGACGGGGAGTCCCAAACGGTCAGGTATGACAGACGGTAGAGCGGACGTGTCCCGTCGGGGCTTCCTGCGGACGGCGGCAGGGGCCACGGCTGCGTCGGCCGCAGCAGGCACCGCGACCGCACAGGAAGGCACCGAAGGTGGCGACGGCGGTGGCGGCGGGGGGCCGCCGGATTTCGGCGGATTCCTCGACCAGGTTGGAAACTACGATGGCTCGGTCGTCGATGCGACCGGACAGGACACGGCGACAGTGGAAGTCGGCGTGCAGGCAAACGGCGGCGCCTTCGGCTTCGGCCCGGCCGCGATCCACGTCGACAACGGCGCGACCGTCCAGTTCGAGTGGACGGGCAACGGCGGCGGCCACAACGTCGTCTCGGACGGCGAGGGCCCGCTTGACTCCGGGAGCGCTGTCTCCAGCGCCGGCGTCAACTACGAACACACCTTCGAGGAGGACGGCATCTATCCCTACGTCTGCGTACCACACGAAGGGCTTGGGATGAAAGGAGCTATCGTCGTCGGCACCGACTACCCGACGAAGTCCTCCGGTGGCGGCGGTGGTGGTAGTGGGAGCTCCGGCCCGCCGGAAGTGCCAAACAGCGCGAAAACGCTCGGTGTCGCGACCTCGTTCGTGATGGTCGCGACGCTCGGCCTCGCGTACTTCTTCATCCGGTACGGCGGCGACTACGAGACGCCCGAGTAACGCTCCGTCACCGCGTTACACCGAATCCGGGCCGGCGTGAATCTCCAAATCGACGTCCCGTTTCTGTCCTTCGAGGTCCTCCACGACACGTTCGACGATTTTGGTCGCTTCCTTGCGGATGAGCGGCTTGACTTTCTCGATAACCCAGTCCATCGAAACCAGTCGGGGGAGGTCGATGGCACTGCTCGAGGCCGACCCGGGGTCGAACGCGACGTGAAACCGCACCCGTGACGCCGACTGTACGTTCGCCGGGACGCCGTCCGGACCCGGTTCGACTGCCCAGTGTCCTTCGGCGTCGATGTCTTTGACGATCCGCCAGTCGATGCGCGTCGGCGGCGAAACGTCAGTTACCTCCGAGCGCGCAGTGTAAGAGAGCTTCCACCACGAAAACACGAGGTCGTAGTTCGTCCCCGGCGAGCCGTCGCCGTCCTGTACCACGCGGTCGAGATACTCCGAGTATTGTGCGTAGCCCGGGAAGTCCAGCAGAAACTCGTAGACTTCTTCGGGTGGGACATACACGACTGTGCTGACCTCGACTTCGTCCACGTCTGTGACACCGGATGTACTGACCGTAAACTTTCGGGCATAGAGCCGGGTCCGTGGCAGCGATTTTTGCCGTAACATTTCCACAGAGCATAATATCGAACAGAAAATATTATCATCCTGTATTGGGTACAGTGGTAGTACCATGAGTGCATCCGATATCCAATCTGCTGATACCGACAGCGAATATGAGAGTGGCGGATGGGAAGCCGTCCGCGATCTCCCGCCGAGCGCGAAACTCGTCGCAAAAGTCTTGGAGTACAACGAGACCCTGACGCAGAGCCAGCTCGCCGAGGAGACGCTACTGCCGCCACGGACGGTTCGGTACGCCCTCTCCCGTCTCGAAGATGTCGGCGTCATCGAGTCCCGGTTTTCCTTCGCCGACGCTCGCAAACGGATCTACACGCTTCAGGTCGAGTAAGCGCACCCTGTATTCTGGGTCAAGAACCGCTTTACCCTGCCTTGTCGCCCGTTCACAGTGTGAGGACAACGTTGATTAGTCAGCCTCACAAGACATCTGGTATGAAAGTCGTCCTGATTGGTGTCGGGCAGGCTGGTGGGAAAGTGACCCAGTCGCTTGCCCAGTTCGATTACGACATGGGGTTCAATGCTGTTCGGGGAGCCCTCGCCGTTAATACGGCACGAGCAGACCTCCAGAACCTCGATATAGACACGGCCCTCATTGGACAGGACCGCGTGAAAGGTCACGGCGTCGGCGGTGACAACGAACTCGGCGCCCAGATTATGCAAGAGAACGCCACTGAAGTGCTCGACGAACTCGACGGCCGCATCACGACCGAGGCCGAGGCCATCGTCGTCGTCGCCGGCCTCGGCGGTGGCACTGGTTCAGGTGGCGCACCGATGCTCGCCCGCGAACTCAAGCGTATCTACGAGAAGCCGGTGTACGTCCTCGGCATCCTCCCCGGCCGGGACGAGGGTGGCCTCTACCAGGCCAACGCCGGTCGGTCGCTCAAGACCGCTGCCCGCGAGGCAGACTCCCTCCTGCTCGTCGACAACGACGCCTGGCGGGGCAGCGGCGACAGCGTCGCCGCCGGCTTCGAACGCGTCAACGACGCTATCTCACAGCGCGTCGGCCTGCTGTTCGCCTCCGGCGAGGCAGTCGAGGGGGTCGGCGAAAGTGTCGTCGACTCCTCGGAAATCATCAACACGCTCAGAGGCGGCGGCATCGCCTCTATCGGGTACGCCAGCGCAGAGGCCAGCGAGGACGCCGGCGAGAACGTCAATACTATCACCAGCGTGACACGGAATGCCCTCCTTACGAGCATGAGCCTGCCCAACGCGGTCAAGGCCGACTCGGCCCTCCTCGTCGTCGCGGGTGACCCCGAACGCCTCTCGCGAAAGGGTATCGAACGAGCGCGCCGCTGGGTGGAAGACGAGACCGGGAGTATGGAGGTCCGGGGCGGGGATTTCCCACTCGGTTCGGATAAAGTCGCGTCGCTCATCGTTCTTTCGGGCGTTGAACGGTCCGAACGGGTTAACGAATTTATGGACCGCGCTAAAGAAGCAGCGAACTCACAGGGCGCAACGACCGATCCGGACGAGTTCACGAACGACGAGCTGGACGGCCTGTTTTGACTGCTCCGGGCCTCAGAATCACCCGACCGCAGCAGGGGCCTCAGGCGAGGCTGCTACCGTCGAACTGGGCGCGGTCGAAGTCGTGGTCGAGGAGGTCGAGAATTGTCGGCGCGATGTCGTAGAGGTCGGCGTCGTCGATGCGGACGTCCGGGTCATCGACGAGCAACGTCGCGTTGTCGAAACTGTGCATGCCGTTTCGCGGCCCGACGCCAAACACGTCCTCGGAGCCCTTGAACCCGGCTTTCAGGTCGAAGCCGTGGTTCGGAACGACGGTAAGGTCCGGCGCGATGTCGTCGTGGTCGCCGCGGAAGGCGTCCTCTTTGGTGACCACGCGGTCAGCGACCTTCTTGCCGTCCGGGCCTTCGAGTTCTTCGAGACGCTGTTTGAGGTCGGCGCGGACGGACTCGTACATGTCCCGCGGGACGCCGCCGTTCGGTTCACGGTCCTCCAGGTTGATGTAGAAGCGGCCGGGGATGAGCGAGTAGGCCTTCGTGTCCTCGCTGATATCGCCGAGTTCAGAGTGGTCGTCGTCCGCGTAGTCGAGCCACCCCTCCTGCTGGAGCCACTCGTTGAAGTGGACCTCGTAGTCAAGCGAGGTGAACCCGTGGTCCGAGGCGACGACCATTGTCACGTCGTCGGGGAGTCGGTCGCGCAGGTCGCCGAGGTAGGCGTCGACCTGTTTGTAGAACTCAAAGAAGGCCTCCTGGTTCTCGCCGTCGCGCTCGTAGTCTTTGAACAGGAAGTGGTTGACCCGGTCCGTGGTCATGAACACGCCGAAAAACAGGTCCCAGTCGTCCTGTTCGACGTAGTGTTTGAACGTCTCGTAGCGCTTTTCGAGCGTCTTGTGCGCGTCTTCGACGAAGTCGCTCTTGTCGTCGTCGTGGCCGAGTTTGGCGTTGACATCGATGCGGTAGTCGTTTTCCTGGAGGTGGTCCCGGAGTTCGTCCGGGTAAGCGGCCTTGTCGACGCCGGGCGATAGGAAGCCTGACACCATCCGCTGGACGTTGCGCTGTGGCGGGAAGGTCACAGGGACGTTGAGCACCGTCGCGTTGCGGCCGTCGTCGGTGACGCGGTCCCAGAGCCGCGTCGCCTGCACGTCACGCCCCATCGGGACGTAGGTGTCGTATGAACCAACTTCCCGGTCCTGGAAGCCGTACACGCCGGTCTGTCCGGGGTTGACGCCGGTCGTCAACGCTGGCCAGCAGGCGCTAGACTCGGGCGGAACGATGCTGTCGATGGGGCCGGCGCTTCCGTCCGACGCCATCTCCGTAAGGTTCGGAAACACGTCAGGGTGTTCATCGATGAGGCTGAACGGTACGCCGTCAATGCCGAAGAATGCAACACGCGGTGCGTCGTCGCCCTTCAACCGGTCGAATAATCCCATACGACCCGTTAGTCAGGTCAGGAACAAGAAACTTCTTTTCGGGACCGCGTCACCGAAAGCGGCAAAATCATCGTCACAGCAGCCTGGTCAGGACGACCGGTCCGCGTTCTCCGGAACCACGGTTAGATGTGCGATTCCGGGTGTAGACCGTCGCTCGATTCGCGGAACGACAGTCGTGTGGTCCAGCGCCGTGTCGGTGTCGTCAGTAGCCATACGCGTATTCATAGTGTTCACACGGGCAAAAAATTACCCATGCTCATACATAATCGGAGGCGCCTGTCGGTATTACCTCTGGAAATACACTGCCAGTGGAGCGAAACCGCGAAAGGTAGTCCCGGGAGCGTCAGTTGAACTCTTCGTCGTACAGTTCCTGCGCGTGGACGATAGCGTCCTTTGCGGCTTCTTTGTCCTCCCAGCCCAGCGTTTCAACTTCTTTGCCTTCTTCGAGGTTCTTGTAGGTCGCGAAGAATTCGTCGATCTCGTCGAGGGTCTGCTGTGGGATGTCGTCGAGGTCCTCAATGTGGTCGTAGCGCGGATCCTCGGTCGGGACTGCGATGACCTTGTCATCTTGCTCGCCGTCGTCGTCCATCTTCATCATGGCAACGGGGCGGGCCTCGATGACACAGCCGGGGAACGTCTGGTCCTCGACAAGCACGAGCACGTCGAACGGGTCCTCGTCGTCGTAGTACGACTGCGGGATGAAGCCGTAATCAGACGGGTAGTGAACGTTCGAGTGAAGAACGCGGTCGAGGACGACACCGGGGATGTCCTTCTCGTATTCGTACTTGTTACGCTCGCCTTTCAGGCACTCAACAACAGCGTAGATTTCTTCAGGTGGGTTCGGTCCAGTTTCGAGGTCTTCCCAGAGGTTCGTCATCATCGCCGACTGCGCGACGCCGTCAAAAAATCCTTTCGTAATAGCCATAGCTATTCGGTATTATGCGCTATATAACCCAATAATATCTAACTACAGATATATTCTTAGATTACACTTACCGCCTGTAAACGACAATCTGAAAGCAAATTAATCGGAAAAGCCATTCGGTCGAGATCACATAATATAACGAAAACAACACTATCGTACCTGCTAGTTGTGTGGTGGTTAATGCCCCACAGCAGGCGTTGTGCGCCAGAGTTAACAAGTGTTAAATAGCTTGCTGACATTTACCCAACTATGTCAGAGGCACAAACAGTTACTGACAGTCCGGGCATCGCAAAAGAGCTTACCGCTTTTCAGCAGAATATCCTAGTAATACTCGCTGAAGAGCCGCGGTATGGTCTCGCTATCAAGCGCGAACTCGAAGAGTACTACGACGACGAAGTCAACCACGGTCGCCTGTACCCGAATCTCGACGACCTCGTCGAGATGGGTCTCGTCGAGAAAAGCGAACTCGACAAGCGAACGAACCAGTACTCCCTGACAGAGTCGGGCAAGGACGCAGTCCTTGACCAGCTCGGCTGGGTGTTCGGAAAGTTCATCTCCGATGACGGTCGAGCCGACGAACTCCGTGACCTGATCGCGGCACAGCAGTAGACTCGCACCTGGGCACCTGCGAACTACTGTTAATCAATTCTTAACGCAGAACAAATACTGATTACCGACAGGTGTACTGAGCAGTTACGCATCGGGAACGCGGCCACCGGCTTCTTCGACAGTGAGACGGATCGACTGCTCGAGCACCGACTGTTGTTTCGCAGTTGGCCACGCATTTCGCCGGACGTACTCGTCCCGAAACTCCTGGATTTCGTCTGGCGTCGCCTCAGAGATCGGTTTCGCGTAGTGGTTACCCATGAAGTCGGCAAGCAACTCCGCGTTCGCGCCGTGTGTCTCACCGTGTGCGTCGGTCACAGCTTCGACGACAGCCCGGTTTGCAGTGTCGATCTCCGCCCACTCGTCCGGGTCACCGGGACCTGAGAGCTGTATTTCCACGCCGCGGTCGATGTCGTCGACCCGCTCTGGACGGATGACGCCGTCATCGACCCATTCGACGGGATGGCAGACGAGCACGTCACCCGTCTCATCGTTCCTGATGCGGGCAGTGTAGTCGTACCCGGCGAGGATTTCGTCGCGTTCGGTCCTGTAGGCGTCGGCCTCGGCATCGTCGACCGCCTCGCGAGCGAGTCTGGTCAGCCGTTCGGCCTGTTCAGCCACGTCTGTCGGCAGATCAGTCATCGTCGAGTGCGTCGTTCGCTAGTTCGTCCGCCCGGTAGTTTATTTCCCGCGGAACGTGCTCTATCTGCCAGTCGTCAAAGTCGGTCAGCAGTTCACGCACACGAACGCGGTTTTCGCGCAGTTCCGGGTCGTTCGTATCCCACTCACCGCGGACCTGTTTGACAATAAGCTCAGAATCGCCTCGGATATGGACATCGTCGAATCCGTAATCACGTGCGACTTCGATCGCGCGGATGAGCGCTTTGTATTCCGCCTGGTTGTTCGTCGCTGTTCCGATCGTCTCTCCACCCTCCGTGACGATCCCACTGTCGTCGACCAGCACGTAGCCGACCGAGGCCGGGCCGGGATTG
This sequence comes from Haloarcula sp. Atlit-7R, assembly GCF_003666065.1. Lineage (NCBI taxonomy): Archaea > Methanobacteriati > Methanobacteriota > Halobacteria > Halobacteriales > Haloarculaceae > Haloarcula > Haloarcula sp. Atlit-7R. The sequence goes on from NZ_QXIK01000001.1 coordinate 581,821, forward strand.
CCGCGCGATGCCCCATCAAAATACGCATGGACGCGCCCGCCGTCATTGCCGCGCAGCAGGGCCTCAAGTTGTGCGGTCCCCTCACCTTGAACAACGACTTTTCCGTCATAGGCGACCGCCGTCGCGCCGCCATATTCGACGCGCCAGCGCTCGTGATCAGTGTTTCCCTGTCGGATGTCGAGCCCCGCATCCGACAGTCGCTCGCGGGCCGTCGTCTCGTCACATTCGATAACCGGCATTGTCCGAGGGTGGCTGACCCGTCGATATAGACGTTGTGGTCGGTCTATCAGTTCCCGGCTTTGCTTCTGATGCGTTCGGCACCGGTCTGTCGGCCCTCTTCACCGCCCAAGAACCGACCCAGGACACCGACCAGCCCGCCGATGGTGACAACGGCTCCGGCGGCAAACATTATCGACAGGATGGGGTCGACAGGCTCGATGAAAATGGGTGAGAGAAACAGAACGATCCCGGACAGAATGGTTATCGCCGCTGCGGTTGGGCTTACCTGTTTCCCCGACGAAACGCGGTACGTGGAATGGGCGAGCGTGAGAGCCGCAAGTTCCCCGACAAGGAGGTTGACCAGCGCCTGCTGGTACGCGACCGGAATAAGCGCCGAGACGAATACCACGACTATGCTGACCAGCGTTGCGCCGAGCAGGAACCACTTCGTTGTATTTGCCATGATTTATATCACCTGTTGTTACTCAATCCAACCCTGTAAGAGTTGCTCTCCCACGGACCCCCGGAAAGGTTCTTATCGGGGAGGGCCGAAGGCGTGACAGATGCAACTCGACGAGTTCATCGAGGGGTTCGAAGAGGACGAAGCCGCACAGCGGCGGCGGCTCGCGGCGGAGAAGTCCTACGCCATCACGGACCACCTCGAAGACGTCGAGCGCCAGTTCGAGGCCGCGGTGCAGGGCGATTCGCTGTTCGGGTCGACGGCCCCGGAGATATTCGTCGGTCGCTCGGGATACCCCAACGTTTCCACGGGCCTGCTCTCCCCGGTCGACACCGACGTCGCCGCGGCCGGGTTCGCGACCAGCGGCGAGTGGTACCAGGAGGGGCTGGGCATCGAGGACGTGCTCCAGCGCCGGACCGGGATGGTCAACTCCACGCAGACGGCGTCGGTCGACTCGGTCAGCGCCGGTAGCGGACGTGGCGGCGGCGTCCACGACGTCTGGAACGGCTTCGTCGGCGTCCAACGAGAGGTCGCCATCGCGGACCATCCCGTCGACGTGGAGGTCGGACTCGACGGCACGCCGGAACTGGACGTGGAGTTCGACGACGTGGGTACGCCGACGGGGCCGCGAGCACACGCGACAGGGGCCGACCTGGCCGAGAACCCCCACGTCCCCCGGCCCGTCGAGAAGACGCTGTCGGACGACGACTGGCGCGCGGAGGGCGCGATGGCGTACCTGTACCGTCGGGGCTTCGACGTCTACGACATCAACACTATCCTCTCGGCGGGCGCGCTCGGCCAGGCCAGCGAACGGTCGCTGGTGCCGACGCGGTGGTCGATTACGGCGGTCGACGACACGGTCGGCCAGTACGTCCGCGGGACGCTGCGCAACGCCGACACCATCGACAAGCCGGAGCTGTGGTACAACGAGTACATGGGGAACCGCTACTGGGTCGTGCTCGCGCCCGGCCGCTGGGAGTTCGAACTCGTCGGGATGAAAGCGCCCCAGAGCGTCTGGAACCCACGGCCCGAGACGGGCTACTACATGTCGAGTGCCCACGAGGGCTACGAGGGTCGGACGGCCTACGTCGAGGAGACTGCGGGGGCGTACTACGCGGCGCGGCTCGGCGTCCTCGAACATCTGCAGGAGCGCGACAGACAGGCGAAGTGTCTGGTGCTGCGGGAGATAACCGACGACTACTGGGCACCCGTCGGCGTCTGGCAGGTGCGTGAAGGCGTCCGCAACGCCTTCGACGGCGAACCCGGGACCGCCCAGTCCTTCCGGGAGACGCTGACAGCTATCGCCGACCAACTCCCCGTCAGCCTCGGGGCGTTGCGGCGCAAGTCCGAACTCGTCGCCGGACTCCAGTCGCAACTGAGCGATTTCTAGCGGCCCGCCCGTCAGGTGTCGGTGTGTGCCGGGACTTCGACGAACGCTCGGGCGTCGACCGGTTCGGCACAGACCGGACACCCGACCGCCAGCAAGCGCTCCCGAACGCCGCCGTCGACCGTCGTACACGCACCGCAGTTGGGACACGCGAAGCGGTACTCCGGCATGTGGCAGGCAGGGACGGGGACGACCGAAGGGACTGCCCCTCAATCTGAAGGGTATATAGGTTCGCCGACGTGTCACCGACCGGACGGCTCCCACTCATTGGCTCGCAGTCCTCCCGCCTGACCGGTCCAGAGCGGGCGGTGGCCGCCGACTATATAGCCCACAATAGCGGTCTTAGGAAGGGTTATTCCGCTCGCCCGGAACGCTCAGGTATGACTACGCCACTGCGATTCGGGTTCGTCTGCGTCCAGAACGCCGGCCGGAGTCAGATGTCCGCAGCGTTCGCCGAACGAGAGCGAGCCCGCCGCGGGCTCGAAGACGAGGTCGAAATCCTGACCGGGGGCACGGACCCCGCGGACGAAGTGCATCCGGAAGTCGTCGAGGCAATGGCCGAACTCGACATCGACCTATCTGACCGGGTCCCGCAAGCTGTTTCGAACGACGAACTCAACAGTTGCACCGTTGTTGCGACGATGGGGTGTTCGACGCTCGACCTCGATGCCGACGTGGCAGTCCGCGACTGGGCGCTGGACGACCCCCACGGTCAGTCCGTCGAGCGCGTGCGGGAAATCCGAGACGAGATAGCGGAGCGCGTCGCCGACCTGTTCGACGAGTACACCGACTAGCCCGGCCAGCCTGACGCCGTCACGACGCAGTCGGCTCTCTCACGGTGTCAGGACGCTTCGAGAATAGTGGGCCAACGCGGATTTGAACCGCGAACCTCCCGGTTATCAGCCGAGCGCTCAACCTGATTGAGCTATTGGCCCAACGCATTCAGTTGTACCCGAGGGGTATTGAAAAGGGTAACGTTTCGCGGCCGGTTGGGGATGTGAAACCGCGTCAGGGCTTCAGTTTTCGTCGCTGTCGTCGAAGTCGACGTCAGTAGCTTCCTCTGGGTCGAAGGAGGTACCGGGACCAGAACCAGAGCCCGGACTGGGGCCGCTATCTGGGCCGGCCGGGCCGGGGCCAGTGGGCCCGTTCTCGTCGTTGGGGAAGCCGCCGACATACACCTGGCCGCTGGCGAAGCCGCCGGTCTTGGCGTCGACGTAGGGCTGGACGACCCAGCGGCGCGTGGCGGCCCGGACGGGGTAGCGGGTGAACGGGACCGCGAGCAGCAGGCCGACGAAGTCCGTCACCAGGCCGGGCGTGAGGAAGAACGCGCCGGCGGCGATGAGGAGGCCGCCGTCGATGAGTTCGTCGGTCGGGAGTTCGCCGACCGCGAGCCGCTGCTGTATCTGCCGGAGCGTCGCACGGCCTTCGGCACGGACCAGCAGCATGCCGACCAGCGCCGTCAGGACGACGAGCGCGACCGTCACGAGCGGGCCGAGGAACGGTATCGCGACCGTCACCAGCAACACGATGTCGAACAGCGGGATGAGCAGCAACAGCCCGATGACCCGGAGCATACGACTGCTTGCAGGCCCGCCCCCAAACGCCTTTCGAGAGCGAGACCGGACTGTCGGCCGCCCGGTCAGGCGCTCACCGCTCTCGTAATCGGACTTCGACTGGCTCTGCGGGACTCAGCGTAATCTGCATCGCCAGTGAGAGCGGCGGTTCGGTGACCGCTTCGACGGCGTACCGCTGGGCGATGGTCGCCAGCGCGAGTTTGGCCTCCATCCGGGCGAAGCGCATGCCGATGCAGTGGCGCGGGCCGCCGCCGAAGGGATAGTAGGCGTAGTCCGGGAGCGACGCTTCGAGGTCGTCGTCCCACCGTTCAGGGCGGAACGCGTCGGGCGCGTCGTACCAGCGGTCGTCGCGGTGGATGAGCCACTGCGGGAGGGTGAGCTGTGCGTCCGTCGAGAGTTCGTATCCGCCGAGGGTCACCGGCTCCGTCGGCTGACGGAACACGGTAAACGCGGGCGGATACAGCCGGAGCACCTCGTTCACCACGGCGTCGAGGTACGGCAGGTCGAACAGGTCCTCGGGCGTCGGCTGTCTGTTTCCCAGTGTTGCGTCAAGTTCCTCGTGCAGGCGTTGCTGGCGCTTCGGATTATTCGCCAGCAGGAACCAGGCGTAGGTCAGCGTCAGCGCCGTCGTGTCGTGGCCGGCGACGAGAAAGGTGAGGAGCTGGTGGCCCAGTCGCTCGCGGTCCATCGTCGCCTCGTCCAGCGAGAGCAGCAGGGAGAGCACGTCGTCGCGGGCCTCGCGGGCGCGGTCGGCCTCGCGCTGGCGGGCGGCAATGACGTCGTCGAGCGTGGACTGGAACTCGGCCAGCGAATTAGTGACGGCGCGGTTCGTTCCGGTCGGAACCCACAGCGGGAGGTACGCCGACAGCGACCGCGGGTCTAGTCGCTTGCGTAACGCATCGAGTAGCGGCTCCAGCGCGTCTGCGGTCGTCGCGATGTCCACGTCCAGCAGGGTCTTACCGAGAATGTGCAGCGTCAGCGACTGCATGTGCGGGCGCACGTCGAGGCGCTGGCCGTCGCGCCATCCCGTCGCCGTCCGGTCGGCGAACGCGGTCATCGTGTCGCCGTAGGCGGCGATGCGCTCCCGGTAGAACGCCGGCTGGAGCGCCGTCCGCTGCTGTTGCCACTCCTCGCCCTCCAGCAGGAACAGCCCCTCGCCGATGAACTGACCGAGCGTGTCCTGCAGTAGTTGCCCCTTCTCGTAGGCGTCGGCGTCGGTCACCAGCACCTGCTCAACGAGGTCGGGATGGCAGACGAAACAGCCCGTCGTCCCGGCAACGCTGTACCCCACCACGTCGGCCTCGTGGGCCCCGGCACGGTCGTAAAACCCGAGCGGGTCACGTAGCATCGCGGCGGTGTTGTCGATGAACGGGACGCGGCCGAGTCGGGGCGGCCGGTCACCCGGCGTGACCGGCTCCGGTGTTTCGGGAATCGCCTGCGGGGTATCCATCGCCGACGCTTGGGTCGCCCCGACAATCGGTCTTTCGCCGAGTGAGAGAGCCTTTGTACGCTCACCGCCCAGGGCAGGTATGGACGAGTACGCACGCGACACGAAGGTCGAGTGGCGCGAGTGGGGACCGGCCCCCTTCGAGGACGCCGCCGAGTCGGGGAAGCCGGTGCTGCTGGCGCTGACGGTCCCGTGGAGTGCTGAGTGCCGGGCCATGGACCGCGGGACGTTCGGCGAGCCCCGCATCGCGGCCAACATCAACGACGGGTTCATCCCGGTCCGTGTCGATGCCGACCGCAATCCCCGCGTCCGGGAGCGGTACACGATGGGCGGGTTCCCGTCGACGGTGTTCCTGACACCTGAAGGCGAGGTCATTACCGGCGCGACGTTCCTCGGACCGGACGGGTTCCGCGGTATTCTGGACTCTGTCCGGGAATCGTGGGACGCCCAAGGCGCGGCGGCGGGGTCGGTCCCACGGCAGCTACAGGACGAATCACCCCCTGCTGGCGAGCTCCGCCCGCGCATCGAGGAGCACATGGTCGAGCAACTGCTAGGCGCGTTCGACGACGAGTTCGGCGGCTGGGGAACCGACGTGAAGTTCCCGCTGCCACGGACCGTGGAGTTCGCCCTCGTCCGGGCGCGCGACCAGGCGACCCGGACGCTGGAGGCGATTCGGACCCACCTGCTGGATACCTACGACGGCGGCTTCTTTCGGTACGCCACGGAGCGCAACTGGGGGAACCCGCGACGGGAGAAACTACTGGACGAGAACGCTGCGCTGGTCCGGGCGTTCGCCCACGGCTACCGGTACACCGGGACCGAAGCGTACCGGGACGCCGCCCAGCGGACTGTCGACTACCTCACGACGACGCTGTGGGCCGACGACGCCTTCGCCGCGAGCCAGGCCGGCTCCGACGAGTACTACCGGCTCGAACCGAGCGAGCGGGAGGGAACGGTACCTCCGAACATCGACGACACGGTGTTCGCCGACCGCAACGGCCTCGCCATCGACGCCCTGCTGTGGGTGGCGGCCTACACCGACGACGAGCGCGCCCGGCAGTACGCGACTCGCGCACGGGACGCGGTCTGTGAGTCCCTCGTCCACGGCGGCGAGGTAGCCCACTACGACGGCACGGACAGCGACACCGGCCTGTTGCTGGACCAGGCACAGCTCCTCCAGGGGCTGACGACGAGCTGGCAGGTCCTCGGTGAGCCGGGGCCAGCCGAAGCTGTCGCGGACTGGACGATCGAAAACCGCCAGCAGGACGGAGGTGCGTTCCGTGACGGGCCTGCAAGCGGGCCAGGGCTCTGTGACCGCTCGCTTCACCCACTCGACGCGACGGTGGAACTGGCCGACGCGCTGGTCGACCTCGCGGCACTCACCGGTGAGGACCGATACCGCAACGCAGCGCTTTCAGCGGTCGAGTCCTTCGCCGGCGCGGCCGAGCGCATGGGCGTCGAAGTCGCTGGTTACGCCGGTGTTGCGGCGCGTCTCCAGCAGCCCCAGACGCTCACGGTCGGGACCGAGGCAGGGACCGATCTCCACCGCGCGGCGCTTCGACTGGCTGATCACGAAATCACCGTCGTCCCGGAGCCGGACGGCGACGGCACGGCACGACTCCTCGACGGGGATGCTATCGTCGCCGAGGGGACGACCCCGGCCGAACTCGAAGCCGCACTCACTGGCGAGCACTGACACGAACAACGGCCGCAAACGTGGACAAACGGTAAACCCCCGACAAGTTTTTGCACACGTACCTTGATGTATGGGTATGTCCAGTCTCAGAGATCTCGGACTCTCCGAATATGAAGCCAGAGCATACCGATCACTGCTGGAAACAGGGCCGACAACGGCCAAGGAGCTATCGCGGGCCAGCGACGTTCCGATGGGCCGCATCTACGACGTGCTAAACAGCCTCGAAACGTACAATCTCGTCCGCAGCCAGACCGCCAGCCGACCCAAAAAATACGTCGCCGTCGAACCGGACACGGCTCTCGACCGCCTGCTCGAGGACAAGAAGCGGGAACTCCAGGAGAAAGTCGGCCAGTACGAGGAAATCGTCGACGACCTCTCGACACAGTTGGAGTCGGCAGAGCCCGTCGAGGAGCCGTTCTGGACAGCCGCCGTTGGCCCCGACAATTCGCTTGACCTATTGCTTGAGCGGCTGGCCGCCGCCGACGACGAGATTATCATGGTCGGCTCGGCACCCGCCCGGCAGGTCGACATCCTCTCCGGGACCGAGCGAATCGTGGATGAACTCGAAGCGGCGCTGGAACGGGGCGTCGAAGTGTCTCTGCTCGTTCGGCCGGATCTGTTCGAGAGCCTTCCTGAAGAAGCCAACCGCGAGTACTACGAGCGCCTCTTCCACTACGACAACTACAGTGCCCGCGCCAGCCCCAACATCAGGACCACGTTCGAGCTACTCGATGGGGTCGAGGTCTGTATCGAGGTCCCGCACCCGCTGGGCCGCGAGGAAACCTTCGGCGTCATCGACATGAAAGACTCCGATTTCACTGCCGATATCAGCCAGGCGTTCGAAGAACACTGGGCAGAAGCAAAGCCGGTCGGCCCGCCGTAACTGGGTCATCGGTGAGTGAGAAACAGAGTCACAGACAGCGACCGCGAGATTGCGCTCGCGGCTTCACCGCTCGCAATCGAGACGCGGCGCGTCTCGTGCACCTCGCTCGACGGTTCGAGGACTGCGCTTCGTTCAACAACTAAGGTAGTCTCGCGGGTCGCTACGCTCCCCGCTCGACGTTCCGAGGACTTCGCTTCGCTCAGTCCTCGCTACTCGCCGACTTCCTGCCGCAAATCGCCCAACTGCGCGACGCGCTCGGCGTGGGCGTTGTGCTGGTGGATGGACTCGTCGTTCGACTGTTTCATCGTCACGACGGCGTCGTCTGGCAGGTCCGGGAACGTCTCGACGACGCCCTCGGCGAGGGCGCGGACGCAGTCCTCGACGAACTTGGCGTCTTTGTGGGCCTCGTAGGTCATGTGGTCCTCGTCGGGCCGCTTCGCGAGGTTGTAGATGCGGGCGCTCATCGAATCCCGGGCGACTTCGATGAGTTCGTTCAGATCGACCTCAGGCGCGCCGTCGCTCTGGACGGTGAGCGTGGCGTGGCCGCGCTGTGAGTGGCCGGCCTGTGGGTTGGTTTCGAGGAACTCTTCGATGACATCGTCTTCGACGTTGAGCTGCTGGAGTGTTTCACGGGCGCGAGAGGCTGACATCCCCTGCGAACACGGGCAGACGGTCATCCCGGTGACGCGGGCACCGATTTCCTCGCTCGTCCCGTCTTCGGTCGCTGTCGCCGAGGCGATGATATCGGCCGTCGACTGGGTGGCCATCCCCGACTCCGGCGTCTTCTCGTGTGTGACGTACTCGGCTTCCATCCGAACCTCCGCTTTCGTCGTATAGTCGTGCTTCTCAAGCAGGAGTTCGGCGGCGTCGCCACAGACGTCCTCGACCCGGTAGGCCTCCTCGGAGACGGCGGTCTCCAGCGTCTCGTCGATGACCTCCATATTGCGGGACATGTCGGCACCCTTTCGCCAAGACGGCAGGTCGACGAACACTTCGAACTCCGCCATGAGTACGATGGGGTCGCGGTCACGACGCCCCAGTTTGACGAGCTTCTCGACGCCCGTCACACCGACGCGATTGAGACCGACCGTTACGTCCGGACTCGACGCCTGCACGTCCGGGAGTTGTTGACTCATTGCCCTCTCTATGGAAGAGAATCGGTTAGTGCTTTCGAAAGGGTGGGCGGGTCGCCGTGAGTCCCGAAGCGACCACTCCGAACCGGATCAAAACTGTGTGCTGTCCGGCATTGACTCGTCCGTCTCAAAGTTTCGGAACAGCAACTCGAAGTCAGTGGCGTCGAACGAACCCGTGAGTTCGTCAAGTTCCGCACGGACTTCGGTAAGCTCGGCTCTCAGTGCAGTGAACTCCTCGCTCTCATCGAGGACCGCCTGTGGTTTTGACGACTCCAGTGCAGCGTATTTCGCCGTGAGCGAGTAGCACTCACGCAGGCGTTCCTCGTAATCGGCGTACCGAAGCAACTGTTCGATTGTCCCGAAGAGGTCCTCTTTCGACACCGGTTTGATGACGTAATCATCGAAAGGCATCTCGATGATGTCGAAATCGGGGTCAACTGCGGTCACCATTGCCACACGTGTGTCGTAGCGTTTCTCACGGATCGCCGACAGTACCTCGTCGCCGGAGCGGTCCGGCATCCGCCGGTCTAACAGGACAACGTCGACTGTGGAATCCAGCTTCGAAAGGGCTGCCTCACCGCTGTACACCGTTTCGACTGCGTACCGGTCACGTAACTGGTCCGCGTACACGTCAGCCACCGCTGGCTCGTCGTCGACGACGAGGATCGTCGCTCGCCGACTATTTGTCATTAGCTAGCATATGTGCCACAGAATTGCAAAAGGATTCCGGCCATCTTTCCCGGAGACAACCTGACTGAAAATGGTTACTGGCCGACGATGTCGTCGTATCGTGCCCCAGTCTGTTTGAGCGTCTCCGTCGAGTACAGTCGGTCGTGGTCGTACGGCAGATGTTCGGTCGCAAGTTCGTCGATCTTCTGGTCGACAATGGCCGCTTCGCGCCCGTGAATCATGGTGAAGAGATTGTACTGCCAGTCCTGCTTCGGGCGGCGTGGCCGATGATAGCAGAGCGTGACGTAGGGGAGTTCCCCGACTGCCTGCCCGCGCTCGTCAAGAGCGTCGTCCGGCACGTCCCAGACGACCATACAGTTGTTGTCGAACCCGGTAACGATGTGGTTCACGACACAGCCGATGCGCTTGATACAGCCGGTCCGCTGGAGTTGCTTGATAGCCGAGAGTACGTCCGACACGTCGGCATCGAGAGCGTCTGCCACGTTGCGGTAGGGTGTTGCGACAAGCGGGAAGCCGGTCTGGATTTCGAGCAACAACTGTCGGTCCAGCTCCGAGAGGTCCGCGGCGGCATCTTCGCTTATGCGGGTCGCAGTGGCGTCGGTCGTCTCCAGACTCTCCCGGGCGAACCGGTCCCCGTTGACAACCGGGAACTCAAGATCGATGTAGTAGTCGGTCAACATCGGCAAGACGAGTACCGAACAACCGGTTCGCTCCTCAATCTCGGCTAGGATTTCGTCGCGCCGCTGTCGAGAGCCTGCAGTGACAACGAACCACATATTCCACTCGTGGTCGCGAGCGTAGTTGTGATTCACCTGTCGGTACCCGTTGATTATCTCTGCGACCTCGTCGAACCGGTCTTCCGGGGCACTGACAGCCGCCAGCGTGGAAGAGCCGATGACTGGCGGATTGAGGACTGGGCCGAACCGACGGAAGATACCGTCGTCACGGAGTGTTCTGACCCGGTCGAGTGCTTCCCCCGCCGAGACTCCCAACGCTTCACCGACAGCCTCGAAGGGACGTTCCTGAATCGGGAAATCGCTCTGGAACTCGTCGATGAGCGCAGCGTCTACCTCGTCGATCTGCTCGCGCCACTCACCCGACTTGAGACTCATTGTACACGATTAGGAGCGTAGTCGTGTATCCCTTTCGGGAAGTCGGTCAGTTCCCACAAATTGAGAACGAAACGCAGGGGCTTTTGAACTCTGGCCCGAACACGTTTCCATGGCGCAAGCGACCCGGGAGTACGGCGAATGGCCGCTCAAACGACTCATGACGGAAGTCGTCGGCTCCGGTCACAAATCTGCCGACGATATGTCCCGCACGCAAGCCCGGGAGGCGTTCCAGCGCATCCTCGGCGGCGAACCCGACCACACGACGCTTGGTGCGTTCTGGCTCGCCAACCGCTGGAAACGCAACACCCCCGAGGAACTGGGTGCGTACGTCGACGTGATGTCCGAGGAGTCGGTCGAGACAGCCACGCCGGACGCTGACCCGGTCGACTGCGGGGCCAACTACGACGGCAAGGGCCGGTCGGCGATTCTCGGCGTCGCCGCGGGTGTTGTTGCCGCTGCCGCCGGCACACCCGTCGTCGTCCACTCCGGCGACCGCGTCCCGACGCAGAAACAGGACGCCTATAAGCACGTGCTGGACGAACTCGGCGTCCGAACCGAACTCGAGCCGAGCGAGAGCGCCGACATGGTCGACGAGGTCGGTTTTGGCTTCTACTACCAGCCGGCGTTCAACCCCGGCATCGACGCCCTGTTCGAGCGCCGCGACAACATGGGCGTCCGGACCTTCGTCAACACTGTCGAGACGCTGGCGAACCCGGCCGACGCCAGCGTCCACCTCGGCAGTTTCTACCACCTGGCCTTCGCGAAGAAGATGGTCCGCACGCTTGCTCAGTCCGAGACCAGCAGCGTCGAGCGGGCGCTGTTCTTCCAGGGAATGGAGGGCTACGACGACGTCCGCCCCGGCGAGACCATCGTCGCCGAATGGCCCGTCACCGGCGACGAATCCGACGACGAGGACATCGCGGACTTCGAGATCCGCACCGGCGAGTACGGGATGGACATCGAGAGCGAGGACCTGCAGGTCGATGACGTGGCCGAAGAGTCGGCGGCGATAACCGAAGCCGTACTGACCGGCGAACGCGAGGACGGCTTCGCCGACGCTGTCGCGCTCAACGCCGCGCTCCGGATCTACGCCCGCGAGGACGCCGACAGCATTCAGGACGGGCTTGAACAGGCCCGTGGCGCGATTGCCGACGGCAGTGCAGCGGAGACACTCGACGACCTCCGGGCCTTCTAATCCGACGACGAGCAGAGCGGAACCGATTTCTACCGAGCGGGCGAAGGCATTCTGATGGGACAACACGCTAGCGCTCGTGACAGCACTGCGTGGACGGTACCCGCATCGGAGACGACCGGAGTCCACGAGCTGGCCGACACCAACGGTATCAGGCTCCATACCGTGAGCGCTGGCCCGCAGGACGGCGACCTCGTCGTCCTGTTGCACGGGTTTCCGGAGTTCTGGTACGCCTGGAAACACCAGATACCGGCGCTCGCAGACGCCGGCTACCGTGTGGTCGCGCCGGACCTTCGGGGCTACAATCACTCTAATAAGCCCGACGGCGTCGCCGCGTACCACATAGACGAGCTGGTCGCCGACGTGGCCGGACTCGTCTCGGCGCTCGGCCGGGAGCAGGCCCACATCGTTGGTCACGACTGGGGCGGCGTCATCGCCTGGCAGACCGCCATTGACCGGCCGGACGTAGTCGACCAACTGGCGGTCCTGAATGCGCCCCACCCGTCAGCATACGAGCGCGAGATCCGCCGCTCGGTCGACCAGTTACTTCGGTCCTGGTACGTGCTGTTCTTTCAGCTCCCCGTCCTTCCCGAGGCTAGCCTCCGCTGGAACGATTTCGCCATGCTGGAGCGTATCCTGACTGACGGGCCAACCCGACCCGACGCCTTCACAGAGACCGACGTGCGGCGGTACAAGCGGGCACTCGGGCAACCGGGCGCACGCACGGCCGCAGTTAATTACTACCGGGCGCTCGCCCGGCGGAACGCAAAGCTGACGCTCACTGTGGGCGGCGTCGGCGACAACCCGGTGACAGCGCCAACGCTCCTTATTTGGGGCGTGCAAGACGACGCGCTCTCGCTGGCGCTGACGCAGGACCTCAGCGAGTGGGTCCCGAACTGTCGAGTCGAGCGGCTCCCGGCGGCAAGCCACTGGGTCCAGTTCGATGCCCCCGAGCAGGTATCGGACCTGCTGCTGTCACACCTGCCGTAGCCTGGTACGACGAACAGCCGACACTCACCGGCGCGTGGCGGCGTGTCGGACACCCGCTGGACGCCACGCGGTCAGTCGTCAGGACACGGCGGGGGTGGTCCGGTGCTGGCACAAGAACCCTCGGTCAGTGGGCAGGCTTTTCTGCCGGGCTTCCTTCCGACCGAGTATGAGCGACCTGACCGCGACCCTGCACACGACAGAGGGCGACATCGAAGTCGAACTGTACGACGAGCGCGTGCCGACCACCGTCGAGAACTTCGTCGGCCTAGCCGAAGGCGCCAACGACTACGACGGGACCGAAATCGCTCCGGGGACCGGCGCGTGGGAGGACCCTGAATCCGGCGAGAAGCGGATCGATCCGCTGTACACTGACATCGACATCCACCGCATCATCGAGGACTTCATGATCCAGATGGGGGACCCGACCGGCACCGGCCGCGGCGGCCCCGGTTACTCTTTCGACGACGAGTTCCACGACGACCTCACTCACGACGGCCCGGGCGTCCTCAGCATGGCCAACAGCGGCCCGAACACCAACGGCTCGCAGTTCTTCATCACCCTCGACGCCCAGCCCCACCTGGACGGCAAACACGCCGTCTTCGGGAAGGTCGTCGACGGGATGGACGTCGTCGAGTCCATTGGCAGCGTCGACACCGACCGCAACGACGCGCCGACCCAAGAAATGCTGCTCGAATCGGTCGACATCCACCGATAAGCGCGCCGGCTGCGAGACGACTTAGTTCCAGTCGGGGCTAGACCCCTGTTTCCGGCCCGACCGCGACAGCCGCTTTCTGAGGTACCGCGTGACCGGGAACAGCCGCTCGCTCAGCCGGCCCGAGACGCCGGTCTGGCTGGCGTAGACGAGGACCGGCACATCCCGGTCGGCGGCCAGTGCGATGACCTCGTCAGGAGTGCTGCCGAACAGGGCCTGCCTGAGCCAGCGGTCCCGCGACGCGCCGATGACCAGCACGCCGCCGTTTTCCGCCGCGGTCTCGACGAGGCCGTCGGCGACGGTGCCGGCACGGACGTTGTGGACCTGGGTCGTCTCGACGCCCTCAAGCGCGTCAAGCGTCGTCCCCGACGCCTCGTTTGCCCCCTCGTCGTCGGTGCTGACGTTAATGAGGTGGAGGTCGCTCCCCAGTTGCCCGAGCGCGTTCACCAGCGGGAGCACGGCCTGATGGTGGGGGCCGCCGCCTGCGCCGATGTTAATAACGTCGAGGGCGTCCGCAGACGCAGTCTTGTCGGCGAAGAACACGTCACAGGGTGCTTCGCGCTCGACGGTCTCGGTCACGTCCTGATGGCGTTCAGGATACCCCATGAGGATGAGGTCGGCGTCGTCGTCGCGCGCCGTCTGGAGGATATCGAAGGCCACGTCCCGGCAGGTGTGGCCCTCGATGAGGAGGTCGACGCCGTAGTCATCCCCCAGTTCTGACCGGATGCGCTCGGTCCGTGCTTTCGCGGTGTCCTGGACGGATTCCCAGGGCGTCTGGTCGGGGACCTGCGTCACGTTGAGGACGTGGATGACGGGGTCCTCGTCGGACACCTTCGCCAGCGCCGCGGCGAGTTCGACGTAGCGAGCGGCCCGGCCCGGACGTGCGATTGGGACGAGGACGCGGAAGCCGCCGGTCTCGGCGGCCGCTTCAGCCCCCGCTGCACCCGACGCCGGCGTCTCCGGGACCACCTCCCGAAGCAGGTCCTCGGTCTCCGGCGCGCCGCCCCAGGCGAGGTACACAACGACCATCGCGCCCGTCAGTACGAGCCCGGTCACGACGCCTTTCGGCGGGAGGTTGTAGATGAGCCCGAGGTTCGCCAGCACGCCGATGACCGGGACCACCGGGACGCCGGGGACGCGAAAGCCCCGCGTGATATCCGGGAACCGCCGCCGGGAGTAGATGAGCGCGACGTTGACGACGGCGAGCGGCAACAGGAGGTTCAGCGTTGCGAACCCGGTCAGGGCGTTCAGCCCGAGATGGAGGCCGAGCCCGCTGAACAGGCCGCCCTCAGCCGGGAACAGCGCGATGAAGAACACGATGAGCGCGACGATGGTCGCCGTCGCGGTCGCCACACTCCAGGACGGCGTCCCGTAGTCGGGGTGGATGCGCGAGAACCGCCGGGGGGCCTGCCCGCGGGTCCCCATCAGCGAGCCGATGCTGCTCGCGGCGAGTATCGACGCGTTTGAGGCCGACACCATCGAGAAGATGGCCCCGGCGACAATGAGGCTCTCGCCGATGCTCCCGAGGAACGAAGCGGCGACCCGCCCCATCGCCGTCTCGCCCTCCTGTGCGATGACCTCTGCTGGAATCGGGGAGTTCACCATCGCGACGATGACGAGCGCGTAGAGGACAGTGACTGTGAGGATGCTCGCGGCGATGGCCCGTGGGACGGTCCGCTTCGGCTCGATTATCTCGCCCGCGCTGGCCGCGATGGCCGAGAAGCCGAAGAACGTGATGAACGCCAGCGCAGAGATAGTCAGGATATCGACGGGGCCGCCGCCGAAGTTTCCAGCGAACTTACTGACGGCCACCGACGGCCCGCGGAAGGCGAACGCACCGCCGATGAACGCGAGCAGAACGGCGACCTTCGCGCCCGTGACGAGGAGCTGGAAGCTCCCGCTTTCCTCGGTCCCGCGGGCATTGAGAACGCCGAGCAGGACCGCAGTCGCCACGCCGGCGGTCCCGTGTGGCAGGAAATGAAGCGCCTCGGGGAGGAGAAAGCGGACGACCCACTCGTCCATCGTCGCGAGGTAGAACGCCGTCGTGCCGGTGTAGCCGAGAAACAGCGACATCCCGATGCTGTAGGTCAGCAGGTCCCGGTCCTCGAAGGTCTGCGAACAGAAGAGGTAGCCGCCGCCGTTTTCTGAGTAGACCGACGCGAACTCGGAGTACGCGGCGGCGGTGACGCCCGCGATGACGGCGGCGATGACGAACGCGATGACGGCGCTCGATCCGATTGCTGCGACGGCGGTGCCGGACAGCGAGAAGATTCCGGCCGCGATCATCGTCCCCAGCCCGATTGCGAACGCGATTTTGAAATCCAGCGTTCGAGTGTGTTCGACCATTCGTCTGGCGACTGATTACCCCAGTCGATACGTAATAGTATCGTTCAGGCGCGTCCCCGGATATCCTCGTTTTCGCCCCGGTTTCGGACAGGCGGCCGCCGCGTCGGCTTCGCCTGCGGCCGAGAACGGGACACTGCTATAGGCCCGGCCGCCGAAGCTAATGGCAGTGGCACACGTCGAGCGACTCACCGTCTACCCCGTCAAGGCGCTGGACGGCATGGACTGCGAATCGGTATCGATCCGCCCGGGCGGCACACTGGCCCACGACCGCGAGTTCGCCATGTTCGACGACGCCGGAGACGTGGTCAACGGGAAGCGGACCAGCCGCGTCCACGACATCGACACCGGCTACGACCCCGAGTCGGAGACGCTGTCGGTCACGACCGACGACGACAGCGCGTCGTTCGACCTCCGGGACGAGCGCGGCCGCTCGCGGGCGGCCGACTGGCTCGGCGTGTTCTTCGGCGTGGACCTGACCGTCGAGCGCGACGAGACGCTGGGCTACGTCGACCGCCGTGAGATGGGGCCGTCGGTCATCAGCACCGCGACGCTGGAAACCGTAGCGTCGTGGTTCGACGACGTGACCGTCGACGGCCTGCGCCGGCGGCTCCGGGCGAACGTCGAAATCGGCGGGGTCCCGGCGTTCTGGGAGGACCGATTTGTCGGCGCGGACGCCCCCGCCTTCCGGGCCGGCGGCGTCCGGTTCGAGGGAGTGACCCCCTGCGGTCGCTGTGTCGTCCCCCAGCGGGACCCCGACACCGGCGAGGCAACGCCGGGGTTCCGGGAGCAGTTCGTCAAGCGCCGGCAGGCGACGTTCCCGGAGTGGGCCGACCAGGACGCCTTCGATCACTTCTATACCGTGATGCTCATCACCCACGTCCCCGAGGCCGACCGCGGCGCGGAACTGGCCGTCGGGGACCCCGTCGAAGTCGTGCCGGCGGCCGAAACGTAGTGAACCCCCGACGGCGAGACCGACAATCGAAAGACGGTCGGCCACGAACACGGAGTAATGGCAGACGCGGACGAACACGTCGACCCGAGCGAAATCGGCGAACAGGACGGCCCCCCGGTCGAGGAGAAGCCCTACAAGATAATCTTCGAGGCCAACAAATGCTTCGGGGCGGGCAAGTGCGCCGAGAAGTCGCGCAACTGGACGCTCGACCTGGATACTGGTATCGCCAAGCCCGAGACTTACTTCATCGACGAATCGGATCTCGATCATAACATCGCGGCCGCCGAGGCCTGCCCGGCGAAGAAAGACCGCGGCATCATCCACGTCGTCGACCGGCGGACCAACGAGGAGATCGCCCCGGACCCGAACGGCGACGGGACGCTCTCCGTCGACTGGTAGCGCAGTGCCTACTAGCGGCAGTTTTACCACCTCCTATCAGTCCGCGTAGACACCGATGTGCGCTGTCAATGTCACCGAGAATTCAGTGCGAGAAGGCAAGGCTCCAGAATACAGAAAACAGCCGTCGCAGTATATATCATGTAAGATTACTATAGATAATAAACTGAATTTCTTCATGCGAGCAGTTTAATATTTCAAGCTACTGTATGACATAACTTCTATTTGTGGGGGGCAATTTGGGTATCAATATGCCACGTTCAAGTAGCATGGAACGGCGATCGTTTCTGAAAGCAACGGGCAGTGCTGCGGCCGCCGCAGCGCTGGCGGGATGTTCCAGTGATAGTGACGAGACTGAGGGCGCAGCGGAGGAGACCGGCGGCGGCACGGACTCGACAGACTCCAGTGGTGGCGATGTCGGGACCGATCTGAAACAGGACGGGGACCTCTGGCGGGTCAACACGGGGACGATGACGACGATGGACCCGATCGAGGCGACCGACACCCAGTCGGGAATCGTCATCCAGCAGATGTTCGATCCGCTGATGAACTATCCCGACAGCCAGCCCGCTGTAGAGGGGCTTATGGCTGCGGACTACGAGGTATCTGATGACTTCACGACCTACACGTTCCAGTTGAAGGACGCGACTTTCCACAACGGCGACACCGTAACCGCTAGTGACTTCGTCTACGCGTTCGAGCGGTTGACTGCATCTGACAACTCTAGTCGCGCCTACTTCGTTCTGGATTCGCTGGGCGTGACACACGAGACGACGACTGAGACGGTCGACGGCGAGGAACAGGA
Source organism: Haloarcula sp. Atlit-7R (assembly GCF_003666065.1). Classification (NCBI taxonomy): domain Archaea; kingdom Methanobacteriati; phylum Methanobacteriota; class Halobacteria; order Halobacteriales; family Haloarculaceae; genus Haloarcula; species Haloarcula sp. Atlit-7R. The sequence continues at coordinate 599,815 of NZ_QXIK01000001.1, forward strand.
AGTGTACAAGCCCGGGACACTCGGCGTCACGGCCGTTGACGAAACAACGCTCGAGATCCAGCTAGACGCGCCGTTTGCCTCCACGCTGGAGATGCTCGCGTACTCATCTTTCTCACCGGTTCCTGAGGGCATGGTTGGCGACATCGAAGGGTACGAGGGCGAGATGACCCAGGCCGAGTTCTCCAGTTCGAACCCGATCGGAAACGGCCCCTTCGAGTTCGATACGTGGAACTCCGGAACAGAGGCCAGAGTCAGCGCGTACGACGACTACTATGGCGAGAGTCCGAGCGTCGACGGCGTCCACTTTGCGGTTATCGAGAACGACTCGGCCAATTACAACTATGCGATGAACCGGAACGCCGATATCTTCGAACTCCCCACGGCGCAGTACGACCCCGGGAAGGTGTCCGTTGAGGAGGAAGACGACGAGGGTCGCCAGATCGGGACCTACGGCGAGTTGCGCAACGGCGACACGGCTAATTACTCCGCCGTGTCGAACATCGGGGTGTTCTACCTTGGGTTTAACATGGCCAGCGTACCCAAGCCGGTCCGTCAGGCGGTCGCGTACGCGATGAACCAGCACACCGTTGTCGAGCAGGTGTTCAAGCAGCGCGGCGAGCCTGCGTACAATTTCACGCCGAAATCCATCTTCCCCGGTGGTGCCCAGAACTACAACGACCGCGCCGAAAACGAGTACCCGTACGGCTACGACGACAGCCAGCTCGGAAAGGCCCGATCGGTGATGGAAGAGGCTGGCTACGGCGAAAACGAGCGCGTCGCCGTCGAGCTGACGATCTACGAGTCCGGTGTCTGGAGCGAAACTGCAAGCATTCTTCGAGATCAGCTGCAGAGCGTCTACATCGACCTCGAAGTCAACCAGGCGCCGTTCAACACGCTCCTCGAGCGTGGTCGCAACGGCGAACTAGAGATGTACTCGCTTGGCTGGGTCGCTGACTGGCCCGCGCCGGATAACTTCCTCCAGCTGCTGAACCCGCCACAGACCGATACGAGTCTTGACTTCCCGATTTCGTATGTCAACTGGCAGCCGGAGAACGGCGACGCTGCCCAGCAGGCCGCGGAGGCGTACCAGTCGATTGCTGACAACCCGGCACCGACGGAGGAGGATCAGGCCGCCCGGAACGACGCGTACATCCAGATGGAGAACGCGAACTGGGAAGACGTCGCAATGCTGCCGGTGTATCACGAGCTGACTGAGCTGTTCTGGTACGACCACGTCGACTTCACGCCGCCAGCCGGAATGGGGCCGAGCCGACAGAAGATGAACACCGTGTCGCTCGGAGACAGACAGTAATCGCGTCCCTGCTGGCGTGATCGTCCCCGCCACGGTTGGTGACGGGAACGACTTCGCAGCCCTCAGAGATTATGAACTCACAAGTACCCGTACAACGGAGACAAGCTAAGCCATGAGCCGCGCTACGTATCTGCTCAAGCGCTTGGTACTGTCGATCCCTGTTATCATATTCGGGACGACAGTAACGTTCGCAATTATCCGGCTGGGGCCGCTCAGTCCTGCAGCGGCGATCCTCGGCCCCCAAGGTGACGCTCGTGCGATTCGACAGATCGAGCAACGGTTGGGACTGAACGAACCGCTCTGGGAACAGTACTTCGACTTTATGCGAGACCTGTTCCTGTTCGATCTGGGCCAGTCGTGGGTCGTCAACTCCGGGACACCGGCAATCGACCTCATCATCAGCTACGCACCACGGACGATCTGGCTCGGATTCTGGGCGGTCCTGATCGCCCTCGGGATCGGCATTCCGCTCGGCTTCTACGCCGGCCTGAATCCCAATACGTTCTCGGATTACTTCGCTTCCTTCGGTGGGATTGTCTGGCGGGCGATGCCGAACTTCTGGCTCGCGGTCATTCTGGTGACAGTGCTGTCACAGACGGAACAGCTGTTCGGGTTCAGTTGGACCAGCTTTATTGTCGAGACCAACGTCGTGACCTCGCCGAACCTCGCCGTGCTCAAGAATCCCACGAGACTGATAACCGATCCGGGACAGGCATGGACCAACCTCGCGAAAGCGACAAAACAGATACTGCCGCCCGCACTGGTGCTCGGATCCGCATCGATGGGCACAGAGATGCGGATCGGCCGAACTGCCGTTCTCGAAACGATCAACTCGAAATACGTCGAAACAGCCAAGGCCAAAGGCGTCTCACCGCGGGTACTGGTCTGGAAGCACATCTTCCGGAACGCCCTGATTCCACTCGTACCGGTGATCACTGCGGAGGCGTTCATCTTGATCGGCGGGTCAGTGCTCGTCGAGACCGTCTTCTCGATCAACGGTATCGGTCTCCTGTTCTTCCGGGCAGCGGAGCAGGGTGACCTCCCACTTGTTGGGACACTAATGTATCTGTTCATCCTTCTTATCGTCGGGCTGAATATCGTACAGGACTTCGCGTACACAATCATCGACCCACGCGTGGGGTACGACGGATGAGAGAGACAGAACCCACCGAAGACATCGATCAGCCGCTGAGGGACCGACTCAAGGCACACCCTAGACCGGCACTACTGTGGGGTGTCGTGCTCTGTGCCCTGTTACTGCTTGAGGGACCGACGTACCTCGATGGGTTGTTCGGCGCGATAAGCTACGTGCTCGCGTTATTCCCGGGGTCGCCCGGCGCTGAGGCGTTCGCCAGTGCGTCAGCCTTCTGCAGCGACCTGCCGCATCTGCTGAGCCGAGAACTGATACCCAACCGAGGGTACTACGACGGGAGTGCTTGGCAGGGCACGTTCCTCGGCCTTGAGCCGAAGTACGCATGGCTCATTCGCTTCCTGCTGGTGTATGCATACGTCGCAGTCTTGTTGGCGTGGCTGTGGTACGGGTACGTGCTCTTCCGACGGCACTATCGCGCTGCTGACTGGACGCCGACTGACGACGTCATCGACCGGCTTCGAAGTCACTACTGGGGCCTGTTCGGACTCGCTGTCGTCGTCTTCTTCGTCACAATGGCCGTGTTCGCTCCCGTTGTCGGCCCAACGACGGCCGAAGAGAATATCCAGGGGCCGTACTCCCACGAGATGCAGTACTTCAACGAGGACACGGAGACGGTCGAAACGATTACCATCGGCGAGGCGAACCTCGGGTCCGCGTCGCGCGGGAGCGGGGACAGCAACGTCGGGATATGGAGTTACGACGACTTCGGGCGGTTCCACCCTGTCGGAACGCTCGTCAGCGGTAAGGACCTGTTCACCTTCCTCGCCTTCGGCGCACGGGTGTCGCTGTTCATCGGCCTCGGATCGATGGCGATTGCGGGCGTTATTGCGACGACGCTGGCGTTAGTTACCGCCTACTACAAGGGGGTAACTGACCTCATTGTGGTCCTGACCAGTGACTCCGTGCAGGCGATGCCAGCATTGCTGCTGGTGATTCTTGCGACAGTGGTGTTCAAGAACCACTGGATAGCAGAGATTTACAACGGGGCGATGCTGTTCATCCTCCTGTTTGCGCTGATACGCTGGCCGGGGCTGTGGCGGGCGGTACGTGGTCCTGCGTTACAGGTCGGCGAACAGGAATGGGTAGACGCGGCAAAGAGCTACGGCCAGCGACCCACTGTGATTATGCGGAAACACATGGCACCGTATATCCTCGGTTATCTCCTGGTTTACGCCTCCCTGACGCTCGGTGGCGTCATTATTTCCGTCTCTGCCCTGTCGTTCCTCGGACTCGGGATTACCGCCCCGACTCCCGAGTGGGGGCGGGCGATTAACATCGGGCAACAGTACATCGCCAGTCAGTCTTGGCACATCTCGCTCATTCCGGGCATCCTGATTACGCTGGTCGTCACCGGCTTCAACGCGTTGAGCGACGGGATTCGGGACGCGATTGACCCACAGAGCGAGGGTGCTGAAGGCGGTGCAACTGGCGCGGCCGCCGGAGGTGGTGGCGGATGAGCCACATCGAAGACGGCGAGCCGCTGCTGGCCGTTGACAACCTCCGGACCGTGTTCCACAGCGACAAAGAGGAAATTCGCGCTGTCGACGGCGTTTCATTCGATATTGCACGCGGCGAGACGCTCGGTATCGTCGGCGAATCCGGTTCGGGCAAGAGTGTCACCGCGCGCTCGATTATGGGACTGGTCGATAGTCCGGGCGAAATCAGCGAGGAGTCGTCCATACGGTTAGACGGGCGAGAGCTGACGACGCTTTCGGAGAAGCAATACCGATCAGTTCGTGGCGGCGACATCGCGATGGTGTTTCAGGACCCGCTGAGCTCGCTCAATCCGGTGTACACTGTCGGGAACCAGATCATCGAGGCGCTGGAGCTCCACCGCGGTATGGAAGGGGCCGAAGCCAAGTCGGAGGCCATCGAACTGCTGCGTGCAGTCGGCATCCCTGACGCGGCGCGGCGTGTCGATGAGTTCCCACACGAGTTCTCCGGTGGAATGCGCCAGCGAGCCGTCATCGCGATGGCACTGGCCTGTGACCCAGACCTGCTCATCTGTGATGAACCGACGACAGCGCTTGATGTCACCATTCAGGCCCAGATTCTGGACCTGTTACAGGAGATTCAGACGAAGCGTGACATCGGTATCATGTTCATCACGCACGACATGGGCGTCATCGCGGAGGTCGCCGACCGCGTCGCCGTGATGTACGCCGGCGAAGTCGTCGAGCAGGCACCCGTAGAGGAACTGTTCGCGAACCCACACCACCCCTACACACAGGGACTCTTGCAGAGTATTCCCGGCCGGAACCCCAGTACAGATCGGCTACCCACTATCGAAGGGGACGTGCCGACGCCACACGAATCGGCGTCGTACTGTCGGTTCGTCAGCCGGTGCCCGAAGGCCTTTGACGAGTGTGAGCGGGTCCATCCCGCCCACGTCGAAGTCAGCGAATCAGCGGACCACACGGCCGCCTGTCTCCTGTACCCCGAAGATATGCCTACCGACGACACTGTGACACAGCACGAAGCGAACGCGGACCAGACAGGCGTCGAAGCAGACGAAGCACTGTCGGCGGACGACTGGCCAGTTGAGCGCCGAGCAGCCGGTGAAGACACCGGCCCGGCCGGGTCCGAAGACAGCGACGCACGGGCTGATGGTGGCCACGGCAGCAGTGCCGTGGACACCGGCGGCCAGCGGGAGGGAGGTGACCCAGATGAGTGAATCTGTCGTCGAGACCGCGTCCCACCAGACCGGCGAGACATTGCTCGATGTGCAGGATCTGAAGACGTACTACGAAGGCGGTGGACTGCTCGGCGGGGACCCAGTGAAAGCCGTCGACGGCGTGGACTTCGAGATCTCGCGCGGCGAGACGTTCGGGCTGGTCGGTGAATCCGGCTGTGGCAAGACAACCCTCGGTCGGACGCTCATCCAACTGGAAACGGCTACCTCCGGGACAGTCTCCTTCGATGGAACGGATATAACCGAACTCAGCGGCGACGACCTCAAGGAGTGGCGCCGCAACGCCCAGATGGTGTTTCAGGACCCCGAATCGAGCCTCAACGACCGGATGACTGTCGGTGAGATTATCCGCGAACCGCTGGACGTCCACGAGCAGGGCACGGCTCGCGAGCGTCGGGAGAAGGTGCGGACACTGCTCGATCAGGTCGGACTCATGCCGGAACACTACTACCGGTACCCCCACCAGTTCTCCGGCGGCCAGCGACAGCGTATCGGCATCGCGCGGGCGCTCGCACTCGAACCGGAGTTCGTCGTCCTCGACGAACCCGTTTCGGCGCTCGACGTGTCCGTCCAAGCCCAGATACTCAATCTGCTGGAAGACCTGCAAGAAGAGTTCGGCCTCACGTACCTCTTCATCGCACACGACCTGAGTGTGGTCCGGCACATCTGTGACCGCGTCGGAGTGATGTACCTCGGGAACCTCATGGAGGTCGGGCCGACGGAGCAGTTGTTCCAGCGCCCAGAAAACCCCTACACACGCGCGTTGCTGTCGGCGATTCCGGAACCGGACCCGACGGTTCAGGCAGACCGGATTACCCTGCCCGGCTCGCCACCGAGTCCACGGGACCCACCGGAAGGGTGTCCCTTCGCAACGCGGTGCCCCGTCCGGATACGGCCCGAAGACATAGACGCTAGCGATGCGGTGTGGGACCGGATCCGAGAGTTCCGTGATGTCATTCGCGAGCGGTCCCGCGCGGAACAGTCGCTCGGTGAGCGGCTCAAGGAACGGCTCGGGTTCGACACCGTGTTGGCTGACGGCGAGGAAATCGTCGAGGAAGAGTTCAGCGACGTGGACCTCCCGCCGGACGTACGAGAGCACGTAGAACAGGCTGCGACGTATCTCAGTGATGGGGACCCCGATGCTGCACGGGCGTACCTCAAGGAAGTGTTCGGCGGTCGATGTGACACCGAAACACCGCAGTACTACGATGTCGACGACAGACGGATGAGCTTCTGTCACCGGCACGCACAGGAGCACGTCTCCCCTGGCGACGAACTGCGCCAACGTGGCTACGACACGCACGATGGATAACCTGGCGGGAAAGGTACTCGATCTGCTGTGGTACGCCATCAGCGTAACGCTCACAGCGACGCTTATCGGCGGCGTACTCTCACCGCTTCGCGGCGGCGGCTGGGTGACAGTGAAGTTCGTGCTGTTTTTTATCGGCTTCGCGCTGTTTGGCTACGCTTCGGTTACGCTGTGGCGTGCGCCGTCTCTCGATTCCGACGACTCGGACGACTCCGCCGTGTCGTTTGGCGTGTCGGCACGGGAGCGGACACCGTTCGAGTCGATGCTGGCTCGTGTCGTCCCGCCCCTCGATACGCTCGCTCCGCCCGAAGACCGGCTCTCGCCGCCGGTGAAGCTCTTCGTTGCGAGTCTGTTCGTCCTCGGGCTCTCCCTGAGCATGGAAGTCATCTTCGGCGTCCAGTGACACCACCATTTACCTCCCGCGGGCGTAACGACAGGGTATGGTAAAGACAGGTGGCGAGGGGACAGACGACCTCGAACGGCTTGCCGCTGGTTCTGACGCCCGTAAGGCATCGTGGAAACAGACGTTAGAGGAGACACAGGCGCTGGCGGACCAGCGGCGTTCTGACGGCCGCGAGGCAGTCGTCGTCCCCGCCGGGGATGCGGGTCTACAGACAGTCGACGACGGTGGCAGCCTCGAACTCGTGTTCGTTATTCCGGGCAACAAGGCCGAAGGCGTGACGCGACTGGTCGAATCGAATCCCCTCGAAGCGTACGACGTGTACCGGCGAACAGTCGGAGAGCAGGTGTTTCTGGCCGTCGAGTATTTCGATCCGGACGCCGCTTCGCTGTTCATCGCTGGCGCGTACGAACTCCGGGACGCCGGTAACGCGGTGACTGCTGCGAACGACGGGGCGACGTTCCAGACGTTGCTCAGGAAACTGGACGGGACGCCGGTCGCATCGTTCGACCACGCAGACCGGACGAAGTTCCTCCCGACCGACAGGCTCCCGGTCGAGGAGTAGGGACAGGCGTCAGAGAGTACGCGACAGTTGAACAGTGTGTCACGGTCGCTATCGAACTTCACCGGCGTGCCTGCGATAGGACACGATGGCCCACCTCGCAGTCCAAGACCGAAAGGACCATTCACTAGCCCCCGCAGAGTTCAATCTGCGCGAGGGTAGCCGAGCTTGGCCAAAGGCGGTGGGCTTAAGACCCGCTCCCGTAGGGGTCCGTGGGTTCGAATCCCATCCCTCGCATTCTGCGACGAGTGAACACGAGGAGCGGTGCAAACGGGATGCGAACTACGGACGGGAGAGCGATTCGGGTGAGGAGAGTGCGCTGTTCACCGGACGCTGTGGCTTGTGCACAGTTGGCCACAGACTTCACAGGAGCAACGCTGACCGCTTATGTGTGACACACTCGACAGTCTATGTGGCACAGCCGTGTCGGTCACAGATCCGGGTGCGGCGATGACAGATGCTTCGAACGGAGAGAGGGCGGACACGACGCGTTTTTGCACGTCTGTGGCCTATACCGGCGTAATGACTGACGTGCCAGACGACGTTGCCGAAGCGTTCGACCGACACGATGCGCTCGTCCCGGCCGGGGATAGCTACGCTGTCGAGACGACGAACTTCGACGCTCGCGTAACTGCGACCGAGGGCGAAGAGTGGCGGACGAACTACGAGGTGACGGTCAGAGCGCCGTCGCTGCAGGCCGCGACAAGCGACGAGGTCGGTGCTGCCGTCGTCGATGGCTGGCTTGAGACGCTGGAGCGGCGGCTGGAGGACGCGCCGAAAGCGACCCGAACTGCTGTCGAACTGGACGAGTACAGCGTCGTCGAGGACGGCGAGCAGGTCGTGGTCGCGTTCGAGTACACAATGGGTGGCGAACGGCAGGCCGCAGACGTCGCAAAGACCTTCGTCGAGTACGTCGAAGGGACGTACGTTGAGGGCGTCATACCCGGTTACGACTACGTCGGTGTCGTGGCTGACCTACTCAATTCGGCGAGTACCGGTGGCAGTGACGGCTCTCGTGGCGGGACACCGCTATAGTGGGGCCGTGCCGAGTACGGCATACAGATAACGCTCTGTCTCAATCCATCGCGATATACGTCTGTGTCGTTTCGACGCCCTGAATTTCTTGAATGTGCGTCGCTGCGACATCCTTGACTTCAGCGGGCGTCTCCACGTTCACTTTCGTTATAAAGTCGACGTCACCGGCAACGATGTGTGCCTCGACAACACCGTCGACGGCTTCGATATCATCCTTCAGGCGGTCCGCGTCACCGGTGTGGGCTTTGACCATAACGTATGCAATGACCATGTTCAGGCACCTCCAAGCGCGGTTGCGCGCTCTGATTCGCCAACGACGATGCTTCGGACATCCGAAAGCGTCTCGAAGTCGGCCAGTATCACGACTCGGTCACCGGCCTCTAGCGTTTCGTCCGGGTTGGGAATGGCGAGCGGGGCCTCGCCTTTCCCGTGTGCCATCAGCCGGGAATCCGACGGCAGTTCCAGTTCCGACAGCGTGTACCCCTCCATCGGCGATTGCCGCTGGATGGTAAACTCCACGAGCTGGAGGTTCTGTGCGATATCGGCGACTGCGCGGATGTTCCCGCCCAGCAGCGCATTCTTGGCGGCGATAGCGCCCAGTCGTTCAGGGTAGATTACCTCGTCGACCTCGGAAGCGTAGCGCCGGTAGATCTCTTCGCGGTAGTCCTCGTCGATGCGCATGACGGTTCGACAGCCGTGTTCTTTGGCGATCATACAGGCAACGAAGTTGTCGTTCAGGTCGCCGGTGAGCGCGCCGAGTGCGTCGGCAGCTTCGAGATCAGCGCTGCCGAGCGTCTCCTCGATAGCGCCATCGCCCGCAATCACCTCGAAGCCAGCCGTTCGCGCGCGCTCGACTGCGTTCTCATCGCGCTCGATGAGGACAACTTCGTGGCCACTCTCTTGCAGGACGCGAGCCGTCCGCAGTCCGACACGACCTGCACCCACGATAACGAATCGCATACACCCTCCTATGGGGCGGGGGTGAATAAAAGTACCCACCCGGTGGAACCACCGGACGCCTTGACCACGCCGTCAAACAATACAGCCGTTGTTTTTTCCTGACGGAACCTTTTTCGTGCCATGACACGACACACCATAATATGGTTAGCGCGTTCATTATGGTCAAGACGGCTGCCGGCAAATCCGAAGACCTCCTTGCGACAGTTCGAGACGCCGAAGGCATCACTGAGGCACACATCGTCGCCGGGCAGTACGACATCATCGCCGAAGCGACAGGTACCGAGGTGTACGACATCATGCAGTCGGTCTCGGGTCACATCCGAGACCTCAACGGCGTCGACGACACGCGCACGTACATCTGTTTGGAGTGAGCGCCCCGCGTTGTTCCGACACCGCAAAGGGACTTGCCGCCCTACGGCGAACATGGTCAGTGTCGCCGGTATTATCGGCCTGCTCGTCATCGTGCTGGTCAACAGTGCTGTGACGGCGCTCATGACGCGCTTTTTCCGCGTCCGCTTGCACACTCGGTGGGGGAGCCTCATCTACTCGCTGCTCCTCTGTCCGGTAGTCATGGTCGTCATCCTGCTGGTGCTGAGTGGCGTGTTCAGTCTCGGTGCGAACCTCGGGAGTCAGACCGCTGTCCTCCTCGTAACTATCGTTATTCCACTCGCTACCGGGATGACGTTCGATTACTTCTGGATGCCCGCTCCCGACGAAGTCGAACTACCGGCGTCGATGGACTAATCGAGAATCGCTGCTCGGACCTGTTCGTACACAGCATCCGGGTCGGCGGTTGCGTCGACGCGAACGAACCGCTCCGGGTCGGCTTCGATTAGTCGCTCGTAGTTGTCACGCACCGTTGTGAGATACTCTGCCGTCTCAAACTTGTTCGTCGCGCCGCTTCGCTGTGCGGCGGTTTCTGGATCGAGATCGAGATACACAGTCCGGTCCGGCGGCCGGGTCCAGGGCGCGTGGACCTCGCGAACGTACGACAGCGGGTCGTCCAAGGTCTCACTCGCTTCGAGTGTCGCACCCTGATAGGCGTACCGAGAGTCGCTGTAGCGGTCGGAGACAACGAGCCGGTCTTCGCTGAGTGCCGGTCGGACCGTGTCCGAGAGGTGTGCAGCGTGGTCAGCCGTATAGAGAAACAGTTCGGCCAGCGAGTCCGCGTCGTCGTCGTTAATAGAGCGCTGGACGGCGTCGCCGTACCAGGTATCGGTCGGCTCGCGCGTGAACACAGCCTCGCTGGGGACGGCGTTGTCGCGCTGGAGCCGCTCCCACACGGTCGTCTTGCCGCTCCCATCCAGTCCTTCGAGCGTGACGAGCATACCTCACAATCTGTGTGGGGGGACGTAAGCGCCCCGACCTGAACGGTGCATCCGTAGCCTGACACAAGTGACCGGACTGCGGGCCCGTCGACCAAACAAATACGCTCACCTTTACGGTTCTACCAACTGTATTGGAGTCCATGGATGTACTTGTCGTCGGCGGGACCGGATTCATCGGACAACACCTATGCCGTGAGCTCGACGAGCGAGGGCACACCGTCACTGCGCTGTCTCGGTCACCAGAAGACGCAACACTACCAGACGGTGTCGAAACCGTCTCCGGGGACGTCACAGACTACGGGAGTATCGAGAGCGCGTTCGAAAATCAGGACGCGGTGTATTATCTGGTCGCACTGTCGCCCCTGTTCAAACCGGACGGCGGCGACAAGATGCACGAGCGCATTCATCTCGGCGGGACGGAAAACAGCGTACAGGCCGCAGAAGAGCACGGCGTCGACCGGTTCGTCCAGCTGAGCGCACTGGGTGCAGACCCCACCGGCGACACACACTACATCCGGTCGAAGGGAGAGGCTGAGCAGGTTGTTACGGAGTCTTCGCTGGACTGGACCATTTTCCGCCCGTCGGTCGTCTTCGGTGAGGGCGGTGAGTTTGTCTCCTTCACGAAGCGCCTCAAGGGGATGTTCGCGCCGGGTGTCCCGCTGTATCCGCTTCCCGGCGGCGGCAGACAGACGACGTTCCAGCCGATCTGGGTCGGTGACCTCGTGCCGATGCTCGTCGACAGTATCGAATCCGAAGACCACGTCGGCGAGACCTACGAGGTCGGTGGGCCGGAAGTACTGACGCTCAGAGACGTGACCAATCAGGTGTACGATGCCGAGGGGTCGTCAGTAAGCGTCGTCCCCCTTCCGATGCCACTAGCGAAGGTCGGGCTCTCTGTCTTGGGAAGTGTCGGGTTCCCGATGGGTGCCGACCAGTACCGGTCACTCAAATTCGATAACACGCCAGCGACCAACGAAATAGATGCATTCGGTGTCAGTAGTGACTCTCTAACGACACTCAGCGGATATCTCAGGGGAGAAGCGCCAGCAGTAGCCACTTCCTAAAGAGAATTGTGTTAGATAGTATTGATTTTCAATCCTGGCTTTCAGGGCTGAGAGCCGGGCAAAACACTTATACTCGCCATCGCTCTTTGACCCTTTAAGCGGAGAACCATATAATGAAACTGGCGATGATCGGCTTCGGGCAGGCCGGTGGCAAAATTGTGGACAAATTCCTCGAGTACGACAAGGAAACCGGCTCGGGAATCGTCCGCTCGGCTGTTGCGGTCAATACAGCAAAAGCAGACCTGCTTGGGCTAGAACACATTCCGGAAGAGAATCGAGTGCTCATTGGCCAGGCTCGCGTCAAGGGCCATGGCGTGGGCGCGGACAACGAACTCGGCGCGGAAATCGCCGAAGAGGACATCGACGAGGTGCAGGGTGCGATTGACAACATCCCCGTCCACGAAGTCGACGCCTTCCTCATCGTCGCCGGCCTCGGCGGCGGGACGGGGTCGGGCGGGTCGCCGGTCGTCGCAAAACACCTCAAGCGCATCTACACCGAACCGGTGTACGGTCTGGGCGTCCTGCCGGGCAGCGACGAGGGTGGCATCTACACCCTCAACGCCGCTCGGTCGTTCCAGACGTTCGTGCGCGAGGTGGACAACCTCATGGTGTTCGACAACGATGCCTGGCGACAGACCGGCGAGTCCGTTGAGGGAGGCTACGACCACATAAACGAGGAAATCGTCCGCCGCTTCGGCGTGCTGTTCGGAGCCGGTGAGATCGAGGCCGGCGACAACGTCGCCGAAAGTGTCGTCGACTCCTCGGAAATCATCAATACGCTCGACGGCGGCGGCGTCTCCACCGTCGGCTACGCCTCCGAGGACGTCGAGGTGTCTTCTGGCGGCGGCGGCCTGCTCTCGCGGTTCAAGGGCGACGACTCGTCCGACGACGGAATGGATACGGCCAACACCACGAATCGTATCACGTCGCTCGTCCGGAAAGCCGCGCTCGGCCGACTGACACTCCCCTGTGAGATCGAGGGTGCAGAGCGTGCCCTCCTCGTGATGGCAGGGCCGCCGGAGCACCTGAACCGGAAGGGAATTGAGCGCGGCCGGAAGTGGCTTGAGGAGCAAACCGGTTCGATGGAGGTCCGCGGTGGCGACTATCCGACCAACGCCCCGAAAGTGGCCGCATCCATCCTGCTGGCCGGCGTCCACAACGTTCCGCGAATCAAGGAACTCCAGCAGGTCGCCATCGAGGCCCAGGACAACATCGACGACATCCGTAACCAAAGCGAAGATAACTTAGAGGACTTGGTCGAAGACGACGAAGATGAACTTGATCCGCTGTTCTAACAAGACCGTCGCACTCCTCTGTGTTGTCGCGCTGCTCGCGACTGCCGGCACAGCGAGTGCGTTCTCTGTCTCTGCCGACGGGGTGCCGACCGAGAGTGCCGTCGGCGAAGAGGTGTCGGTGACGTACACGATAGACGACCCGTTTACCGATGCGCCGAACGAATGGACACTTGCCGGTTCGACCGAACTCCAGAACGTTAGCTGGACGGTCACCGTGTTGCGTGCTGGGAATCAGGTGAATCAAGAGACCTACGGCGACCAGTCTTTCGAACAGGATCTGGAAATCGATAACAACGGTGACCAAGTCCGCGTCGAACTCGTCGGCACGACGCCAGCCATCTCGAATTACGCGTACGACCCGGCACAGAACTATCAGGTCGCCTCGCTCAGTCGAATCAGCGGCAACAACGAAGAGGAGTTCCGCAGCGACACCGCTCACCACTACACCGAAGAGAGTCAGGCCGCGAGGCAAGCGATCGACGACGCACAGGCTGCAATCGACGCGGCCGGTGGGAACGAAAACGCCGAAGAACTGGTCAGTAGCGCCATCTCCTCATACGAGAACGGGAACTTCCAGAACGCCCAGGACCTCGCCGGGCAGGCTGAGAGTCAGGCACAGCAGGCCCAGCAGAGCGCCCAGACCCAGCGAACGCTCCTGCTGGTCGGCGGCGGACTTGTCGTCCTCCTGTTGCTGGTCGGTGGCGGCTACTACGCGTACACGCAGATGAGTGAGGACGAGTACTCCAAGCTGTAATGCGTCTTGTCGTCCCCGTCTCGGGGTCTGCCCCCAAAACGCGGCTTGCGTCTGTTCTGTCTCCAGCCGAACGCCGTGATTTTACTGAAGCCATGCTTTCAGACGTCGTCGACGCAGTGACAGCGGCGGGCCACGAACCCGAGATCATCTCGACAGCACCGCTTGACTGTGCCGTGCCGGTCACCGTCGACGACCGCGGACTCGACGCGCTCGTCAACGACCTGCTCGCGTCGACAGTGACTGACGGCGAACGAGCGCTTGCCGTCGTGATGGCCGACCTCCCGCTCGTGACTCATGAGAGCATCGAGCGACTGCTCGCTCCCGAAGCCGACGTGGTGCTGGCCCCGGGCCTGGGCGGCGGGACGAACGCCTTCGTCTGTCGGCACCCCGAATTCAGGGTCGATTACCACGGCGCGTCTATCCGCGACCATCGGGAGACCGTCCGAGACGTGGGAGCCAGCGTTACCGAAATTGACTCGCGGCGGCTCGCGACCGATATCGACGAACCGGATGATCTCGCAGAGGTGCTGTTACACAGCGACGGCGCGGCCGCGGACTGGCTCACACAGTCAGGGTTCGAGCTGACAGCCACCGATGGGCGAGTCGACGTGCAGCGATCTCGGTAGTTTGGACCAGTCTCCGCCGCCGTAATATCAATCCTGATACTCCCGAGTTTACATTTAGGTAGTCTCAGACTACTATTCATATGTGACTGTATCTAGTGTCAAGCAGAGCTATGGGGCCAAGCTCGGTGTCGGATACATCGCAACGGCTACCCTCCTTATCACAGTCGGGGTGGTAACACAGGATGTCGCATCAACAGTCGTCGCCGGCATCGCCGGCTTACTGACACTTGGCTCGATCAACGCAGCCGAAACGGTCGCGAGCATCACTGAGTTATCAGCACAGACACAGCGGGTGGCAGACGGGGACCTCGATAGCGAAATCGTCTCGACGCGGACCGATGAGTTCGGGGACCTTGCTGACTCCATCGAGCAAATGCGCGTCTCGTTGCGCGACCGACTGTCAGAGATGGAGGCTGCGAGGGCGGACCTCGAACAGGCACAGATTGACGCAAACGAGGCACAGGCCGAAGCAGAGGCCGCTGAGGAGGAAGCACGGGAACTCGCCACAGCCTACCAGGAAATTGCAACAGCGTACGGGACGGTCATGGCAGACGCCGCAGACGGCGATCTCACGCAGCGTGTCGATGTGGCCACTGAGTACGACGCTATGGAAACCGTCGGCCAGTCGTTCAACAGGATGATGGACGAGCTACAGGAGACAATCGAGACGGTCACCGCCGTTTCCGAGCGTATCACAACCGAAACTGACGAGATTACCGAAACGAGTCAGCAAGTCCAACAGGAGGTAGACGCGGCTGTGGAAACGGTTGCCGATATCCAGACGCAGGCAACCGATCAGCAGACAAAGCTCGAATCAGCTGCAGCCGATATTCAGGACGTGAGCGCGTCGGCAGAGGAAATCGCCGCGACAATTGACAGCCTTGCCGACCGGAGCCGTGAGGTCGAGGAGGCCAGCAACGACGCCCGGGCAGCCTCAGAAACAGCCCTGACAGAGATGGACCGGATACAGGCTGATGCAGCTGAAGCTGTCACACAGGTCGAGACCCTCCAGCAGCGAATGGCCGAGATAACCGACATCGCGGACATCATCTCCGAGATCGCAGAGCAGACGAATATGCTGGCGTTGAATGCGTCGATAGAGGCCGCTCGCGCTGGTGGACAGGGCAGCGGCGCGGACGGGGATGGGTTCAGCGTCGTTGCCGACGAAGTCAAGTCACTCGCTGAAGAGACGCAGTCACGGGCTGACGAGATAGCAACGGTCATCGCTGAGGTCTCTGAGCAGACAGAAGAGGTGACAGCCTCGATACAGGCGACCGAAACGCGAGTCGAAACTGGTACTGAGACCGTTGAGTCGGCCCTGTCGGAGATTGCGACAATCGCGGAGGCCGTCGACGACATCTCAGCATCCATCGAGGAGATGCGACAGACGACCTCGGAACAGGCAGACACCGTGCAGGCGACGGCCGACTCGATAGAGGTTGTCACTGAAGCAAGTGCGGAGACGGCGACTACTGCAGAGGAAATGTCGACACAGATCCGTCGGCAGCGGGACGTCGTCAAGTCGATCTCCGACTCACTCGATTCCTTCCGCGAAACCGCGGTTGACGACCTCGAATCCCGGGTGCGACTATTTACTGTTGACACAGATACTACGGCGGCGAGCCACAGACGCGTCGCAGGGTCGCCGTCAGTCGGGGGTGACGACTGATGGACGCCGTTGCAGTCGTGTACGGGATAACCGCCGCGGGCTTTGCGGTCGGTGTCGCTATCGTCGGGTTCCTCTATGCGTCGCTTGAGGGGTCCGACGAACGGTCGGTTCTGGGGGCGTTGGCGCTTATACCGGCAGTTGCAGGCCTCTCGTACGTTGCGATGGCGTTCGGTATCGGCACCGTAACCATTGGTGAGACGACGCTTGTCGGGTTCCGATATCTCGACTGGGTGGTGACGACGCCGTTGCTCGTCGGATTTATCGGGTATACTGCGGGCGCGTCGAGACGGGCGATTGTCGGGGTTATGGCGGCGGACGCCCTGATGATACTTGCAGGCGTCGGGGCGGTTGTCACTGCTGGAACACTGAAATGGGCGCTGTTCGGCCTCTCGGCGATGTTCCACGTCTCGCTGTTTGCCTACCTGTACCTCGTCTTCCCGCGCTCAGTTCCGGACGACCCACAGCGTATCGGTCTGTTTAGCCTCCTCAAGAACCACGTCGGGCTGCTGTGGATCGCGTATCCGCTCGTCTGGCTTGCTGGCCCCGAAGGACTTGGGTTCGCGACCTACGTCGGTGTCAGCATCACCTATGCATTCCTCGACCTGCTGGCGAAGGTCCCCTACGTGTACTTCTTTTACGCCCGACGGCAGGTGTTCGCCACGAAACTGCTTCGGGAGTCGGGCGACGCCACAGTAACGCCGGCGGACTGAACAGGTACGACCACAGAGGTATCGTCGACCACGCGGTACTTCGGCGCGGATACCGGTTCACAGGTGCTCGGCGTGTAGCGACACACTGATTCTGTTGCCGCGCGCCCTGTTTCGACCGCCTACAACTACTGGCACAGGCTATCACACACGACTGAAACTTTTTATCCATAGGGTGCAGACCCCGGAACGTGATACCCGGCACGGACGCGTACGACATCGCCATCGACATTCCGGACGATGACGTCGAGCGCCTGCTGTCGGTGATGCCCGAGGACGTCGGGGCGGCGTCAGCACTGTCTTACTGCCGGAACGTGTTCCTGCCGCTGACGACCGCGTGCCGATACACCTGTACCTACTGCACGTACTACGATCCGCCGGGAGAGGCCGAGCTGATGGACCCAGATGAAATCCGGGAGACGTGTCGCCGGGGGGCCGACGCCGGCTGCACCGAGGCGCTGTTCACCTTCGGCGACGACCCGGACGGCCGCTACACCGAGATACACGCCCAGCTCGCCGCGTGGGGTTACGACTCCATCCACGAGTATCTCCGCGAAGCCTGCAAAATCGCGCTGGAAGAGGGGTTGCTCCCCCACGCCAACCCGGGTGACCAGACGCGCGACCAGATGGCTCACGTCGCCGACCTGAACGCCTCGATGGGCGTCATGCTGGAGACGACCACCGAGGTGCAGGCCCACGGCGGTCCACGAGCAAAAAACCCCGGCCAGCGGCTCAACACCCTCCGAGTGGCTGGCGAACTCGGCGTCCCGTTCACAACGGGTATCCTCGTTGGGATCGGCGAGGACTGGCACAACCGCGCCGAGAGCTTGCTCGCTATCCGCGAAATGCACGAGCGGTATGGTCACATTCAGGAGGTTATCGTCCAGCCTGTCGTCGAGAACGAGCGATGGCGGAGCGGCTCCCCCGACCTGGCGACGATGCGCCGGGTGACGGCGATGGCCCGCGCGGCCCTGCCCGAGGCGGTGTCCGTTCAGGTCCCCCCGAACCTTGCGCCCGCCCGTGACCTGACCGACTGTGGCATCGACGACCTGGGCGGCGTCTCCCCAGTGACGGTCGACCACATCAACCCAGAGTACGAGTGGCCCGCTCTACAGGAGTTGACTGCCGTCGCCGAGGCCGCCGAGGTGCCACTGACAGAGCGGCTACCGGTCTACGACCGGTTCGTTGATAACGGCTGGCTCTCGGATCCCATCGAGGCGGCCATCGAGGCTGATACCGACGCCGGCGAACGGTTCCGGTCGATACTGAACCGGGGCGAGAATCCGGGAGCCTCATGAGACTGCCTGTCGGTTTCTTCGCGTGAACTGCCGTTACAGTCGGAGCAGATCCCGGACACCAATCACCTAGTCGTCTAGGCCATAGCTACACATACACTGGCACACCAATATATATCATGCCTGGACGTGCCTCTGACAGCAGTTCCAGGCAAAATACTCTACCACAATGGCCACGGCCAGTGCCCAGCCGTGGTCTACTACTTCAGTCGAGTAACGGCGTTCCGTCAGCTTGTGGTCCGAGTTGCGGGCCGAGCACGTCGGCGTCAGGGTCGATGACGCGGCGCTGTTCGTAGTCCGTCGAGCGCTCGACGGGCGTCCGGCCGATAGCGGAAATCATATCGGCGTACTCCTGAAACGAGCGGAACTCGCCGTAGTCGCCGCCGGCGCGCTTGGTAATCTCCTCAGAGAGGATTGTCCCCATGAAGTCGTCGGCACCGCAGGTGAGCATCTTCAGTCCCTGCGTGTCGCCATATTTGACCCACGAGGCCTGAATGTGGTTGATGTTGTCGAGGAACAGTCTGGAGACAGCAATCAGCAGTTCGTCTTCGTCGACCGTTGCGCCGCCGTCAACCATGCCGCGCTCGTACAGCGGCGTTTCCTCGTGGACAAAGGATAGCGGGACGAACTCCGTAATCGCGCCGGTCCGGTCCTGCAGGTCGCGGATACGCTTCAGGTGCAGCGCGCGATGGCGTTCGTTCTCGACGTGGCCGTACATCATCGTCGAGGTCATATCGAGACCGACCGACGCGGCCGCCTCCATCGCTTCGAGCCACTCGTCGGTCCCAATCTTACCCGGACAAATAACGTCACGGACCTCATCGACGAGGATTTCGGCGGCGGTGCCGGGGACACTGTCGAGCCCGGCCTCTTTCAGCCGGCCGTACACCTCCTCGTAGGACCAGTCGGTGCCGCGGCGGGCGTGATAGGCCTCCTCCGGCGTCATTGAATGGAGGTGGACGTCGCCGACGTTCATCGCGCTGAGTTGTTCACAGTAGGTGGCCGGGTCTTTCTCGTACTCCGCCGGCGAGCGGTAGTTCAGGTCGCCGCGGTCGCTGGTCTCCAGTATCTCTCTGTGTTCGTCGTCCAGCGCGAGCGCGGGGTGGAGTCCCGACACCGAGCAGACCTCGTAGATGCCGCGGTCGAGAGCGTCCTGAACGATTTCGCGGGACTCGCTCGGCGTCTTCGTGAAGCCGCCGTGGTCCTCCTGATACTCGCTCCGGAACTGCTCGGAGCGGTCCTTGAAGTTACAGAACAGACAGCCCGTGTTACAGGCCGTCGTGACGTTGTTGTTGAGGTTCGCGACGAAGGTGACCTCGTCGCCGACGACCTCGGCCCGGCGGCGGTCAGCCGCTTCGAGCACCTGCTCTTTCCGGTCGTGGTCGATGCCGTCCCGGTCGGTGCCCGTAGTAAAGAGTTCGACTGCGTCGTCGACTGTCAGTCGCGTCCCGTTTCTCGCCTTGGCGAGCGCGTTCTCGAACGACTGGTCAGTCGTCGGACGGTGCTCGAACTCGGTGGAGCCGTCCGGGGTACCGACGGTCTCTGGGACGTCCGGCATTGCTGGACAGGAGGGAAAGAACGGTCAAAAGCGTATGGGTACGCACACGGTCCACAGGGTCGACAGGACCCCGTGTTTCGGGCGACACGGGGCTGCGGTTCCGGGACCGCTGCATCAGGTCGGTAACACGCCGCCGACCCAGCCCGCAGTCTCGACGATAACCCAAGCGACGAAAACCGCATAAGCGCCGAGCAGCGCATACGATTCGAGTTCGCTCAACACGAGGTCGGTCCGGAGGACGGTAAACAGGAGAATCGTCGCCCCGGTCAGGACGCCGAACATCGGCACAGCCATCGCAAAGTCGACGGTCCACGTACCGGCAATGAGAACGCCAAGCGGGATGGCGACGAGCAGGTCGAAGGTGTTCGAGCCGAGCACGTTTGCGAGCGACGTGACCCCGCGGTCGTCGCGGGCTGCTTTAATACTGACAAGCGTGTCGGGGAGGCTCGTCGCCGCCGCGAGAATCGTCACGCCGAGCAGAAACTCCTGAATGCCGGCGGCCCGGCCAATGACGCCGACTGCGTGGACGAGATTCTCCACGGCCACGAGGATGACAGCCAGGCCCAGCAGGAGGAAGAGCCACTCCCGCCCGACCGAGATGTCGGCAGTCCAGTCCTTTTCAGGGTCGTGGTCGGCCGTATCCTGATACTGGATGAAGACGTACAGGCCGTAGAGCGCGAGCGGAATCGCCGCCAGCGGCCGCGTGATGACGCCAGTGAGTGTGGCCTCGCCGGGGTAGTAGATGACCGCAAGCGCCATCGTGATGAGCAGGA
The DNA here is from genome assembly GCF_003666065.1 of Haloarcula sp. Atlit-7R. Classification (NCBI taxonomy): domain Archaea; kingdom Methanobacteriati; phylum Methanobacteriota; class Halobacteria; order Halobacteriales; family Haloarculaceae; genus Haloarcula; species Haloarcula sp. Atlit-7R. The sequence continues at coordinate 620,307 of NZ_QXIK01000001.1, forward strand.
CCGAGACGGCGAGCATGTAGAACTGCGCCTCTTTGTAGACGAGCGTCCGGCTCGCTTCGAGTTGGTCGTCCGTGGCGATGCCCGCAGCAGCGGGGATGATGAGGATGTTGAAGATAGCTGAACCGACGATTGCACCGACGCCGAGCGGCATCGACCCGCCAAGCGCCGCGACGACGACGGTCGCGACCTCCGGGAAACTCGACCCGACAGCAACGATTATCGCACCCTGGACGACTTCGGGGAGGCCGTAGTACGTCGCGAGCCGTTCGCTCGACGATTCGAGCCAGTCGCTGCCTTTCCAGATTGCGACCGTCGCGGCGACGATGATCGCAGCCTCGACCAACAGACTGGGAGCCATCAGCCAATCAGTCGATGGCCCGACGGAAAACGTTGCCTTCCGAGCGCGAGTGATACTGCCTGTAGCGAATTTCGCTACCGCGAATACCTTGAAAATAGTTACAGCCAACAGTATGAGAAACGTCTTTGTCCCCGGCGCGAAAGGCGGGCACAATGACGAGCGTCAAGGACTTCCGCGTGGACGAACCGGCGACGGCCGAGGAACTGGGCCGCGGTGCGTTCGTGTTCACGGACGACTACTCTGTATTCGACTGGGGGAAGATGCCGGACCAGATCCCCGACAAGGGCGCGTCGCTGTGTACGATGGGCGCGTACAACTTCCAGCTACTGGAGGAGAACCACGTTCCGACACACTACGAAGGCGTCAGGCTCCCCGGCAACGACGAAGTGGTAGACCTCGGCGAGGCGCTGTCTGCCGACGCCGCCCCCGAAGAGATGGTCATCGAACTCACGCAGGTCCCGGACCTCCCGTTCGAGGGCGGTCGCTACGACTACGACGCCTACCACCGGGGGGCCGACGAGAACTACCTCATTCCACTGGAAATCGTCTTCCGGAACCGCGTGGGCGTCGGGTCGTCACTTCGGTCTCGGACCGAGCCCGCAGACCACGGCCTCGACTACGACACCTGGCCCGAGGAGGTCGTTGACCTGGACAGGCCAATCGTCGAGTTCTCGACGAAATACGAGGAGCAGGACCGCTACCTCGACCGCGAGACGGCCGACCGCATCGCCGGGACGGCCGACATCGACCGGCTGGAAGAACTGGCCCGGGCGGTCAACCACATCGTCACCCAGCAGGCCGCCGAGGCCGATCTGGTCCACGAAGACGGGAAGATCGAGTGCCTGTACTACGACGGGGAGATCCGCGTCGCCGACGTGGTCGGGACGTTCGACGAGAACCGCTTCTCCTACGAGGGCCAGCAGGTCTCGAAGGAGGTCATCCGCCAGTACCACAAGCGCACACAGCCCGAGTGGGTCGCGGCTGTAAGCGATGCCAAACAGCAAGCCGACACGGACGGCGTCGCCGACTGGAAATCTCTCTGTGCGGAGTCGCCACAGCCGCTCGACGAGAACGTGATTCAGGTCGCGCGGGACCTCTACTGTGCCGGCACGAACGCCTACGTCGGGGGGAGCGTGTTCGACGCGCCATCACTCGACGAGGCCGTCAGCGCCGCGAGCGAACTCTGAGTGATTTAAAAGGATAGCGCGTTTTCAGTCGTCAGCCTCGATTTCACCGTCGTCCTCGGCAACAAACTCGCCGAGGCCGTCGATGGGACGGTCAGGGTTCAACTGGTCGAGTTTCTCCGGCGCGCCGAGCTGGGCTGAGGTTTCCTCGGGATCCCGCAGTTTCGTCCGGCCGCGGTGGACGCTCACTTCATCGTTGAGGTGGAGCTTGATCGCCTCGATGAGCGCCTCAGCTTCCAGCGGCTGACCGATCTGCTGAAGTTCCGCCTCAGTGGCGTCGTCGGGGACGTTGAACGCTCGCTGAGTGATAATCGGCCCCTGGTCCAGGTCGGTCGTCACGTAGTGGGCGGTGACACCGGCGATGCGGACGCCCTCCTCGATGGCCTGCATGTACGCCGACGCGCCAGGGAAGGCGGGCAGCAGGCTCGGGTGGACGTTGATGATGCGGCTCTCGTAGCGGAAGACCACGTCCGGCGAGAGGATACGCATGTAGCGGGCTAGCGCGATGAGGTCGGCATCGTACTCCGCCAGCAGGTCGAGCAACTGGTCCTCGTCGGGCGTGCCCTTCTCGTCGCCGATGTCGTGGAAGGGCACGTCGTACTTCGCGGCCAGCGGTTCGAGGTCGTCGTGGTTCCCGATGACCACCTCGATGTCGGCTCCGAGATCACCGTTGGCCCACGCCTCGAACAGCGCTTCCAGACAGTGTGACTCCTTCGTGACGAGAACGGCGATGGTCTGTGTCTCGCGGTCGGCCGGGAATCGGACCTGCACGTCAACGCCGAGTTCGTCGCCGAGTTCTGTGAGGTCCTCGCGGAGTTTCTCCTCCGTTGTCACCATCTCGGACGTGTCGACGCGCATGGTCATCCGGAAGACCCCCTCCCGGACGGCCTGGTCGAGGTCCTCGATGTTGATACTGCGCTCGAACAACAGCGAGGTCACTTCGGCGATGAGGCCCGTGTCGTCCTCACCGACGACCGTAATCTCAGTCAAATCGCGCGTCACGATACCCACCTCCGGACAGCGTCGTGATTCATTTGACGCAGAGTCGGCAGTCCCACGGCAAAAGCCTTCGTTTTCCACCGAGCGTGGACACCAATCCTTTGTGTATCCGTCTGTGAGTGTACGGTCGTGATGAGTGATTCGCCGACCGTTCTCTGTGCCCAGCCGGACGCTGGCGAGCGCGCAGAGACGGCCGACGCACTTGCCGACGCCGGACTCGCTGTCAAGGAAGTCGGGTCCGTCGAGACGCTGACCGAAGCACTTGACCGGTCGGTTGACTGTGTTGTGACGGCCTTCGACTTCCCGGACGGCGACGGGTTCGACGTAGTAGACGCGGTCCGTTCGGTAAACCCGGCCTGTGTAGTGGCTCTCTATACGGAACACGCACCGTCAGACCTCCCCCGCGGCAGTCCCGAGCAGGTCGTCGAATACGTTCCGCGAACGGTCCCAGAATCCCGAGAGCGGCTTGCAGATGTCGCGGCCATGGCTGCCGCCGAGATAACGCAGGCAGCCTATCCAGTTCCAGAGACCGAGACCGAACGGCTGGCAGCCGTCCAGCGGTACGATGTCGACCAGCTGGCAGCGACCGACGCGTTTGACCGGTTGACGGCACTTATGACCAGCCACTTCGACATCGACGTGGCCTTCGTTGGCCTCATGGACGAACACGAGGAGCGGTTCGTGGCGTGTGAGGGAGCCAACTGGCGGACTCTCGCCCGCGAGGACACCATCTGCACCCACACGATTCTCACAGACGAGACGATGGTCGTCGAAGACACCCACGAAGACCCACGCTTCGCCGAAGTCGACGCGCTGAAACAGCTCGATATCAGGTCCTACGCCGGCGTCCGACTTACAGACAGGGAGGGGAATGCAATCGGTGCCGTCTGTTGCACCGACAGCGAACCACGGCGCTACACGCAGGCAGAACTAGACGACCTCCAGCGGTTCGCTGACGAGGTCGAGGAACAACTGCTGTTGCGACGCCAGCTGCAGGGGGATGACTGATGTCACAGCGACAAGACGAGCCGTACGCGTTCGACGGACTGCCGCTGAATCCGGTCGAACCGGGGACGAGCCTGCTCGTAACCGGCCCTGTTCTGAGCGGAGCGCGGGAGATGGGACTGCGACTGCTCTGTAGCTCCGACGCCGACGGCGGGACCGTCCTCGTCGCGACGGACAGCGACGCCACGACGATATTGGAGGATTTCGAGCGCCACGGCGGCATCCTCGACCGCGACCGGGTCCGCGTCATCGACTGCGCACAGGAAAGCGGCGAGCTGCCGGAAGACAGCGTTTCGGCGGTCAACACGCCGGCGGACCTGACCGGCATCGGTATCGAGTACTCCGGCCAGTACGAGTCGACGTACGCCAGCGGCTACACGCGGGTCCGGACCGGTATCATCACGCTGACGCCGCTGCTCGTGTACAGCGACGACGTGCGGGCGGTGTACCGGTTCCTCAACACCATCACCGGTCGGATCGGAACCGCAGACGGTCTCGGCGTCTGCGTGCTCGACCCGGACGCTCACGGGGAGCAGGTCGTCGAAAGCGTGGCACAGTTCTTCGACGGGCGAGTCGACGTTCGCGCCGACCGGGAAGACTTCGAACTCCGCGTGACCGGCCTGCGCGACCAGTCGACCGACTGGACGCCGCTCAGTGCCGGGACCTGAGTGTCGGGAGAACACAAGCGTTTTCTCTACTGCCCGCTCGCTTGCCAGTAATGACTGCCTTTACCGCGACCGTCACAGTCCGGCTCAAGCGGGGCGTCCTTGACCCCGAGGCCGAGACGACACAGCGCTCGCTGGAACGCCTCGGCTTCGAGCTGAACGACCTCCGTTCGGCGGACGTGTTCGAACTGGACCTCGACGCCGACAGCGCCGAGGACGCGGCCGAACGCGCCGAGGAGATGGCCCAGCGACTCCTCGCGAACCCCACGATCCACGACTACGACATCGAGGTGGCACAGGCAGAATGAGCATCGCCTCGCAACTGACGGCGATGCTCTGTTCTCACACGGAGTGGTCACTGTGACTATCGCCGTCATCCAGTTCGGCGGCTCGAACTGCGACCGTGACTCCGTCCAAGCGCTAGAGTCGCTGGACTTCGACGCCGAACTCGTCTGGCACGAAGACGGGCTTCCCGAGGACATCGACGGCGTTGTCCTCCCCGGCGGCTTCTCCTACGGCGATTACCTCCGTGCCGGCGCGATGGCCGCCCGCTCGCCCATCATGGCAGAAGTCCGCGAAGCCGCGAGCGAAGGAACGCCGGTGCTTGGCATCTGCAACGGCGCACAGATCGGCTGTGAGTCATCGCTGACTCCCGGCGCGTTCACGACGAACGAGAGCGCTCGCTTCCAGTGTGAACACGTCCACCTGCGCGTCGAGAACGCCGACACGCCCTGGACCAGCCAGTACGAAGAGGGAGAAGTCGTGGAGCTCCCCATCGCTCACGGCGAGGGTCGGTACGAGATTTCCGACGAACGGCTGGATGAACTCGAAACCGAGGGCCGGATCCTGTTCAAGTACTGCGACGAGAACGGCGATGTCACACCCGAGGCGAACCCGAACGGCTCGAAGCACAGTGTGGCCGGCGTCACCGGCGAAGCCGAACACGTCGCTGTCATGATGCCCCATCCGGAGCGGGCAACACTGTCGGACCTCGGTCGGACTGACGGCCAGGGCGTGCTCGCGGGCTTCGCCGAGTAACGTTCACGGACCTGCCTGTCATCGCGACGGTTTCCGATGCGACTGTTCCGGGCTCGAACAGCCGTGTGGCTATCTGGGGTTGTTTCAAAGGGGAAGGGACCAGCGGAGCGTGTGACATCGTCCGGCGGCCCCTATAGTGGCTTTGGCGGTCAAGCCGTATAAATACACGCGTACCGGAGTGGAAGTGAAATCCAAGCGGACAAAGCATTTGGCTGCGGTTGATGGCAGTCGAGTGCGTCAGCCACTCGCATCCGCTCTGCTCAACTGTTCATCGCTGACGGAACAGCGGTCACCACTCGATTCGTGTCTACCGCAAGTGGCTACATTGTCGCAGGTGCTTTGTAGGACGACGAGCCACGGGGGGCCGCTATCGCTTTCCACAGGTGGACCTAACAGAACGGATGCAACGGTTTATTCAGCATAAATTATATTTGCTATTAGGTCAACGATGTATCTATGCCGATACAACGAAGAGAGTTCATTGCGGCGATAGGGACCGGGGCGTTAGCAGCTACCGCCGGGTGCGCCCAGTCCGGGGAAAGCAGTGGCCAGACCGAAGCGGCAGCGGAGTCCGGAGGAGGCAGTCAGCCAGGCGTGTCGGGCGAGACCCTGACGCTTACGACGACAACAAGCACGTACGACACGGGCCTGCTTGACGAGATTCACCCCGATTTCGAAGAAATGTACGGGGTGTCCGTCGACGCGGTCGCACAGGGGACCGGTGCGGCCCTCGAGTCGGCCCGTAACGGTGACTCGGACATAGTGATGGTTCACGCCCGCGGCCTCGAAGACGAGTTCATGCGCAACGGGTACGGGGTCAACCGCCGAGACCTGATGTTCAACGACTTCGTCATCGTCGGGCCTGAAAGTGACCCGGCAGGGATTCAGGGCATGGGCTCGGCGACCGAGGCGCTGACTGCTATCGCCGAGTCGGAGGCCCAGTTCGTCTCACGCGGGGACAACTCCGGCACCCATACGAAGGAACTCAATCTCTGGGAGGCCGCGGGGACCGAGCCGGGCGGGGATTGGTATCAGGAGACCGGGACTGGGATGGGGGAGGCACTGAACATCGCCAACCAGCAAGGCGCGTACACGCTCTCGGACCGCGGGACGTACATCTCCCAGCGCTCGGAGATCGACCTCGTTATTCTGGTGCAGGGGCCAATCGAAGATGGACCAGAAATCCTCGCAAACCCATACGGGATTATGGCAGTCAACCCCGGCATCCACGACAACGCGAACTACGACCTGGCGATGGCATACATCGGGTGGATTACCAGCCCAGACACCCAGGACGCGATTTCGAACTATCAGGTCAACGGGGAGCAGTTGTTCTTCCCTGAAGCCGTCTCCGAAAACCCAGACTTCCAGCAGTACGTTCCAGAAGGCTGGAGTAGCAACTCGTCTGACGAGTAAGCGTGCCCCTCGAGTCAGTCGGATACCTGCCGATGGCCGTGGTCGACCTTCCGTTCCGGGACGGCTACGTGTCGAGTATCACGTACGTGTCGCTGTACGTGAGCATTATAGCTGTGACGCTGAGCACGCTGTTCAGCATCCCGATTGCTATCGTGATGGGGCTGTCCGACTTTCACGGCAAGCAGTTCGTGAAGTCAGTCATCAACACGGGGATGGGGTTTCCCAGCGTGGTCGTCGGCCTCGTCGTGCTGTTCACCGTCTCGAACCAGGGGCCGCTGGGGGAGTTGGAGCTGATATTCACCAAAGAGGCGATGATCATGTCTCAGTTCGTCCTCGCGACGCCGCCGATTACCGCCATCAGTCTCGCCGCCATCAGTAGCGTCGACGACAACGTCCGCGACGCCGCACACGTCCTCGGCGGAACACGCCTCGACGTGGCGCTGGTCGTGCTCAAGGAAGCCCGATACGGTATCGCAACGGCAGTGCTTGCGGGCTTTGGCCGCGCCATCAGCGAAGTCGGGTCCGTGCTCATCGTCGGCGGGAACATCACGAGCGCGAGCGGCATCTCGAAAACACGGACGCTGACGACCGCGATTCAACTCGAAGCCCGGCAGGGACAGTACGAGACGGCGATGATTCTCGGGGCCGTGCTGGTCACGCTCGTGTTGACGATCAACGCTATTGTCATCCGACTCGGCGATCAGGGGGTCCAGCGATAATGCTCGAAGTCACGGACGTGTCCCACGCCTACGGGGCCAACGACGTGTTCAGAGACCTCTCTGTCGGGGTCAATCCCGGAGAGGTCGTCGCCGTCATCGGCCCGTCGGGCGTCGGGAAGACGACGTTGCTCCGACTGCTCGCGTTCTCACTGGAACCGGACCAGGGGACGATCACCTTCGACGGCACGGACGTGTGGGCCGTCGACGAGGCGACACGGCTGTCGTTGCGCCGACGCATCGGAATGGTGTTTCAGGAGGCGAGCTTGTTCGACGCGCCGGTCGCTCGGAACGTCGAATACGGGCTTCGAGTCCGCCGGTCGTGGGCCGCCCGACTCCGGCACGAACTCCAGTCGGTAGTTCGCTCGAACGGCACCGCGAACGCCGTTTGTGAGGCCCTCGATGTTGTCGGGCTACGCGAGAAGATGGATCAACACGCGGACTCACTCTCGGGCGGGGAGGCACAGCGGGTGTCGTTCGCCCGTGCGCTGGCCTACAACCCGGACCTGCTCCTGCTCGACGAGCCGACATCGGACCTCGACCCGCGAAACACCGCAGTTATCGAGGACGCGATTGCAGAAGCTCGGAACCGGGGTATCGGTGTCGTGGTGGCGACACACGATATGCACCAGGCGGAGCGGGTCGCCGACCGGGTCGCAGTGCTACTCAACGAGCAGATAACCGAAATTGCCCCGACAGAAGAGATTTTCCAGAACCCGTCGGACCACCGCACACGGAAGTTCATCTCCGGCGAACTGGTCTACTGACCGCTTCGTACTCTACTCCGATCCCCGGTGGGAGGCAGCGCTGATCGGTGGCAATACCTTTATCAGGGAACGACTATGTCAAAATATGGACGCGACTGCGGACGTCGAAGTGCAACTGGGGCAGGGCGACGTGGCGCTGACCGCCCGCGACCGGACGCTCCTGCAAGCGGTCGCCGCCCACGGGTCGCTGAACGCCGCCGCTGACGCGCTGGGCCGGTCCTACGCCCACGCCCAGCGCCGCATCGTGGAACTGGAAGACGCGTTCGGCCCGCTGGTCGACCGCAGTCGCGGCGGGAGCGGGGGTGGCGGCAGCGAACTCACGGACGCCGCCGAGCAACTGCTGGCCCGCTTTCAGCGACTGCAAGCGGAGTTCGACGGGGTAGCGACGGCAGCGGAGACAGTCCTGCAGGGGACGGTCGTAGACAGGGACGGGGAACTGGCGACCGTCGAGACCCCGTCGGGGACGGTCCGGGCTATCGTCGACACCGAGGCGGGTCCCGGCGACGCGGTGGAGGTCGGCATCCGCGCTGACTCGGTGACGCTGAATGCACCGCACGAGGCTCCCGAGCCAGCGGGGACGAGTGCGAGGAATCAATTCGCGGGCACCGTCGAGCGTATCGACGAGGGAACCGCTATCGCGCTGGTCGATCTGGCCGTCGACCCCGACACGACGCTGTCGGCACTTGTGACCGACACAAGCCTCGAGAAGCTCGACATCACTGCCGGCTCGGAGCTTGTCGCCTCGTTCAAAGCAACCGCGACCGTTGGCGTCATTTCCGCTCTCGACCAGTCACGGGCGGATGGGTCATCGTGAGCGAGCGGGGTGCGGTGGCTCCAGCGGGTGCCTCAGAGACCCCAGCCGGACGGCAGCAGGTCGGACTGACAGGTACTGCAGGCGACCATCCCATCGCCGTCGATACACTGTCGCTGTTCACCGCACAGATCACACTCTGTGACCGTCCCGCGCGTGTTGAAGCTGCGCCTGTCCGGGTCACCGTTCGGGGTCATATCGAACAGTATTATGCGCGAAAGACGGATAAGCGTTGGTCGACAGGGCGTCACACGGATTCCGGTGCTCGGAGGCCCTATCGAGCGAGCGGAAGCGAGTAGCTGCGCTCGCGTTCGATGACAGCGTCCCACGTCGCCTCGCACTCACAGGACACCTGCTCGAACACCGACGGGTCCTGCCGGAGGTCGAAGTCCTTGATGGCCCGCTGGACCTTGTCATCGCACTCGCCGCAGTTGTGCGGGCCGCGGTCGCTGCCGTGGCCGACCGGGTCGGAGACGACGATGACGTCCTCGTCAGCGGTCGATTCTAGCACGTCGGCGACCGACCAGAGCCACGGCGGTCGGTAGCCGCCGTCGTGATACAGCTCCTCGACCATCGTGTATCGCTGGACGTTACAGGGGTTCATCGAGACGGTGTGACAGCCGTCGACGGCGGCACACCGACGCACCGACCGCTTCATGTCCTCGACGGCCTCGGCTTCCGAGAGGAACGGCGGTTTCATCAGCAGATACGCCTTGACGCCAGCGCCGGCCGCCTGTGCCGCTTCGGAAGCGTCCTCGAAGTCAGCGAAGTCGAAGTACTTGTTCACGCAGTCGTGTCGGACGCGGTCGGTTGCGGTCTCGAGGCCCACCGCCACGTCGGTCTCTAGGCCTACGTCGACGAAGTCACCGACTGTCTCCTCGTCGACGAAGTCGGGCAGGGACTCAACGACGATGCGCTCGCGGTCGGCGAACGTCTCGGCGATAGCCTGACGCGTCTCCGCCGGCACCTCGCGCTCGTCGAGGAAGCTCCCGGAGGTGTAGATTTTGATGAGTCCCGACGGCTCGTCGGCGTTCTCGGCCTCGTGGTCGAGGCAGTGCTGAATCTGGGCCATCAGGTCCTCGTGGGCGACGCTGCCGCCCTCGACGCTCTCAGCGACGTAGCCACACATCGTACAGCCGCCGGCGCGCGCCCACCGACAGCCGCCGGTGTTCAGGATGATGGTCAGGCTCTGGTAGACGCCGTCGGGTGTGTTGTCCTCGTCGAGCCACACGCGAGTCGGCTCACGAGGGTCGTAGGTGGAGTCGTTGCGCGACCGGATGTCACGCATCACGGAGTTGTGGGCGTCCATGCCCTTGCCCTCCTCGTAGACCTCAGGACTGGGCTTGCTCATTGAAGCGGGATAGCCGATGAGCGCGTAAAGCCGCTTCGTTACTGCCGGGATTGTGGGTCGGTTTGGTCGGAAGGTGCGCCGGTTCGGTGGGTTACAAGCCACGCCAACCCGGCCAGCGCGGCCCCAAGGGAGTTCGCGAAGAAATCAGCGCCGCTCGTCCCACGCGAGGGGACGAGCCCCTGAAGAAGTTCGACGCCGGCCCCGTAGCAGATAGAGATTGCCACGAGTGCGACAACTGTGGTGGCACGGTGGGCGCGTCGGCCCCACGCGAGCAGTACCGCCAGTGTCCCGTAACTCGCCGCGTGAACCCACTTATCCAGTGTGAAACCGAGGAGCGCGGGGACCTGCTCGCCCGCCCCTTCGGGCACCGGGAGAAGCGAGGTGACGAGTAATAACAGCGAGAACGTAACTGCAGGCAGGTAGCGGCAGACTCCCGGTACAGTCATAGTGGCGGTTCTGTCGTTCGGTAAATAAGTCGCATGGTCAGGTGACGGTAGTACCCGACGCCAGCGGACCGTGTTATCGCTCGTCGACGTGGCGCATCTGCACTGCGATGCCCCGCGTCGAGGAGCGCATCTCCGGCCCGCTCATCTGGGCGCGGCCGACGCCGAAGGCCGCGTCGCCCTGAATCACCACGTCGTCGCCGACGCGGATGTCGTCGCTGGCGTCGGTGATGCCCGGCGCAAGCACCGAACCGTGGGGGACGAACGGTTCGATTTCGACGGTTTTCGTCGGTACGTCGCTCTCGACCCAGCGGCGCGCCCCGGCGGTCGTAAGCGAGAGGACGCCGTACTGCTGGGCGAGCGCCGCCAACTGCTCTCCGTCGGCGTCGTCGGCCCGCAGTTGCGGGTATCGGCCCTGCGTCGAGAGGTCGTCGAACAGTTCGTCGCCCGCGCCTTCGCCGAACTGGTAGTCCGCGACAGCGCGGATGGTGTTGTGCTCGCGCTCCCGTTTCGGGTAGCGGTCCCAGCCCTCCAGTTCGGCGGCGAGGTTCCCCAGCGAATCCGCCGTCGTCGGGTGGTCGGTGACCGTGTACGTGAACTCCAGTCCCAGTGAGTCAGCGACGCGCTCGCAGATGTCGCGGTAGCCCTCCCCGGGTACGTGGGCGATAATCTCGGGGTAGTCGGTGCCTTCTAAATAGCGTTCGAGCACGCGGCTGACGAACTCGATTTCGGTGGCGGTCCAGTTGCCCGTCACGACGGAGTCGTAGTGCTGGGCGGGGTAGGTGAGTTCAAGTTCCTGCGGGACGACGCCGATTGGCGAGGTCATCGAGACGACGTGGGCGCGCCACTTGATGGCGTCGTGGTACTGCTTGTGGCTCTGGGAGTCGCTGTAGGGCTTGCGCGCCGAGCAGGGCACCAGCACGAGCGGGCGGTCGTCGAACCGCGGGACGTAGCGGTCGGTGACCCGCTCGGCGAACCGCTGGATTTCGACCCGCCGGAGCGAGTCGTCGCTGGCCGCCGAGAGGTCGGCCCGCCGGATGAGCGGCGTGCGCTCTTCGAGGTAGCCGTACCCCTGGTCAAGCCGCCGGAACGTCGCGGTGAGCCAGTTGTCCTGTCTGGCCTGCCCTTCGACATAGTCACGGAGGCGACCGTCGCGAATCCGGCGGCGAACGCGCCGGAGTTCCGCGGCCAAGGCGTTGACGTTGTGCTCGACGCAGTCCTCGCGGTCGAACGCCTCGCGTGGCTGCTGGCAGGCCGGACACGAACAGGGGAGTTCGTCGAGGTCTTCGAGGAAATACGCCTCATCAGTCGTGAGATACCGGCCTTCGGTCCCGCGGACGACGGCGCGGTCGGGGTCCACGAGGTCGACCCCGGCATAGGCGAGCGCGGCGACGTTTCGCGGCGTGGCGACGCCCGGGAGATAGAGCGCGGTGTCTGCGGGGATAGCCTCACGGACGGTCGTGACGGCGTCGACGAACGCCGAGGCGTGTCCGACGTAGCCGGGCGCGCCGGCCAGCACGTAGGCGTCGCTGCCGTGGTCGGCCGCGGTGTCGGGCGAGACGACGGCCGCGCTCGGGAACGCGACATCGGGATAGTCGACGGCGAAAGCCTCTGCGACTTCGTCCGGCGTTCCGGCGGGCAGGCCGCGGTGGGGGAGGACGGTGAGCAGGGACTCGTCGCCCTCGGGGTCGTCCTGTGGCGTCGGCCAGCGGCTGCCGGCGTCGTCGAGGACGTGTCGACAGTCGCCCGGCGTCGCCGTGTCCACGTCGTCGACCAGCGCCGGCGTCGTCACGGGGTCGGCGAGGCGCAACGCACCCACTCGCGCGGCGCTGTCGCGCTCGTGGACCTCAAAGTAGTCGGTCATGCAATGGCGTCGGCCACGCGCAACCAACTATCTTGCCTTTGAGCCAGCGCCGTCGACGGGACCCGTAGCTCTCATGTCGCCGTGTCAGCCCGGTCGGCACGCGTCACCCAAACGGGGCGCTATCTGCCGATTAACCGCATCCTAACTAACCATGTCGGGGACAGTTGGTCACCCGTGCAGCGACAGACTCGACGAGACGTGTTGTTCGCCTTCTCGGGGACAGCCGTGGCGCTGAGTGGCTGTTCGACCGACCTTTCGTCGGGAGACACGGACGCCAGAGCCGCCCCGCAGGAGACCGAACCGACGCCGACCGAACCAGCAGCGGTCACCGAACCGGCAGATGACAGCCGGCCCGCGATGTTCGTCCACCTCGACACGCTGTCCGCGATACGGTCCCGCGTCGAGGACGGTGACAGCCCGTGGACGGAGGCCCACGAAGCCTTCATGGAAGACGTTCGCGAGGCGATGGCCGCCGCCCCGGAGAGCGTCACGGACAACGGCGACGGCCACGAGTTCAAGACGAAAGGACCCGAAGACCCCACGGAACGCAAGGACTACGTTGCCGCCATCAGGACGGGTGACCGCATCCGTGACCTCGGCCTCGCCTACCAGTACACCGGCGCGGACCAGTACGCCGAGAAGGCAATCGAGCTGCTGGACCACTGGTTCCTGCGTTCGGAGACCTACATGGCACCGGTGAAAACGAACGGCATCGAACAGTTCATCACGCTCCCCAAAATGTGGTGGGGCGCGGAACTCGTTCGAGGCCATGAGGCGTGGAACAGCGACAGCGTCGGCACGGAGGCCGACCTGCGGGCGTGGGTCCGGACGTTCCTCGACGACGTCGGCCACGGCATCCCGACGGCGATGGGCCAGCAGAACATCTTCAACTGGAAGGAGATGACCCACGCCGCCGGGTCGGTGTATCTCCGGGACTGGGACCGGTTTCGGGACGCGATACAGCGGAACCGCGAAGACGGTTTCAGACAGCTCCGCGAAGACGGTCTGCTGGAAAACGAAATCATTCGCGCGTCGAGCCTGGCGTACTCACTGTACGCGGCGAAGGCACTGGTCACCGCCGCGGAACTCAGCCGTCTCTATGCCGACAGGCTCGACGGGCCCACACTGTACGAGTATCAGAAGTTCGCAGGCGACAGGGGTGCTATCGAGCGTATTCTCGACGCCCACGCGCCATACGTGGCCGACCCGGCGGCCTGGGAGGCGATGGGCGAGGACGACCCCGACCGGTTCGTCAACAGTGACGGCTTCCCCGCCAGAAAGCAAGAAGCTGCGTCCTCGCTGTACGAGGTAGCCTACTCGTACTACGAGAAAGACACGTATCTGGAAGCACTCAAACAGAGCGGCCAGCCGGTCAAGAACGTCCCGACGTACGTCTCGGCGCAACAGGCGGCAATCGACAACCCCGACCGACCGCATCGGGACGAACGTATCCTCGGCTGGACGACGTTCACGCACGGTGAGCGGTTCCGGCTCGACCTGTAGCGAGTCAGATAAGCACCGTGCCCGGTGACACGGCGACACCGCCACGTTTTGGATGCCAGCGACGACAAGTCCGGTATGGATGTTGTCGTGACCGGCGGCCGGGGGAGTTCCGGGCGCTGGGTCGTCGACCGGCTCGCCGAACCGCACGACGTGACCGTACTCGACCGCCGCCTCCCGGACGGCGGGGGCCATCCGGACGTCGACTACCGGGCGCTTGACCTCACCGACGCCGGGAGCGTCTTCGACTCGCTCACCGCCATCGACCCCGACGCGGTGGTCCACTGGGCGGCGATTCCGGTGGCCGGGACCCACCCCGGCGTCGACCTGTTCCGGAACAACGCGCTCGCGGCACACACCGTCCTCTCGGCGGCCGGCCGCGTCGGCGCTGACGTGGTCCAGGGCTCCTCCGACGGTGCGTACGGCTTCTTTTTCGCCGAGGAGACCCCTGTGCCGGACGAGCTTCCGATTACCGAAGCCCACGCGCGCAGACCCGAAGATGACTACGGGCTCTCGAAGGTCGTCACCGAGGAGATCGGGAAGGCAATCGCCCGCCGTGACGGCGTCTCGGTGGCCTCGATTCGCCCCTCGTGGATACAGATTCCCGGCGAGTACCCCTGTCGGGCCCCGGAGTACGTCGACGACCTGGCGGCCGGCGCGGGCAACTACTGGTCGTACGTCGACGTGCGGGACGTGGTCGACCTCGTCGAGGCCGCGCTCGCGGGCGCGGTCGAGGGCCACGAGGCGTTCAACTGCGTCGGCCCGGACAACGCGCTCGGTCGGCCGCTGGTCGAACTCATGCGGGAGCACTACGGCAGGGTTCCGGACGACTGCACGGTCGAGGGGGACGCTGCAGCGTACGCGACGGCGAAAGCCACAGCGATGCTGGGCTGGGAGCCGACCCGTTCCTGGCGAGAGGCGGCAGACGAAGACGTGGACGTACCGAGAGTCTGAGGCGGGTGGCGCTCAGTCGCGGGCGTGCAGGTCCCGCAGGCGGACGCGGTCGGGCACGCGGTCGAGCGCCGTCGCCGGCCAGTCGTCGTGGACCAGCGTGAAGGACACGTCGGGGTGGAGGTCGACCAGCCGCCGAACACCGTCCGCCGCGGCCTCGTAGGCCGCCCGGTCGGTCCGGTCCGGGACCTCCGCGGTCAGGGGGTACGTGTCCGCGAGTTCGCGGGGATACGGGCCGAACGGCGGCAGGACGCCCCAGGTCTCGTCGTACTGTGCGCTGGAGCTTCCTTCGGTCAGCAGGACCTCGTCGCCCTCGACCGGGAGGCGCTCCAGTCGGTCCTGATGGCGTCGGACCTCGGGCCGGCGAGCGCTTTCATTCGAGGTGTAGAAGAACGCGTCCTTCGAGACCGGATCGGTGCGTTCGAGTTGCTCGGCGTGGTCGAGCAGCGCGCGGTAGCCGTCGAGCATCGCCGGATGGCCGCGGGCGCGACTGTCGACCAGTTCCATGAGGTTGCCCGAGCGAATCGCCTGCTTGACCGTCCGGATTTCGCCGTAGGTGACATGCAGGTTGTGCCGGGCGAGCAGTTCCTCGCGCCCGTCGGCGTCCATCGCGTCGAGTTCAGCCGGCGTGTGGTCGGTACAGACCGGGCAGTGACACGGGAAGTGACTCAGTTCGTCAAGCAGTTCCGTTCCCTGCACCGTGAGATACCGGTCGTCGCGGGCGTACAGCGCGTACGCCGCCGAATCGAACAGGTCACAGCCCAGCGCCGCTGCCATCGCAAACATCATCGGGTGGCCCGCGCCAAACAGGTGGACCGGGCCGACCTCCCCTAGCCCGCGCTTGCAGGCCGCGACGACATCGGCGAGGTCGGCGTAGCGGTACTCGTTCATCAGCGGGACGACGGCTCCCAGCGGGAACACGTCAAGTCCCGTTGAGACAGCGTCCGCTGCGGCCCGCTCTCGCAGGTCCGGGTAGGTCGCCCCCTGGACTGGCGCGCTGACGAGCATCTCGCCGGTGTCAACGGTGGCAGCGTGTTCGAGCCGTTCCTGTGTCGTTTTGAGTTCCTCAGTCGCCTGCTTGCGGTCCACATCGGGCGGCGTCGGGATATCTACCGGCGTCCCGATGTCCGAGCCGATCTCGTGCTGGAACTCCAGAATCTCCTCGGTGGTCACGTCGATGTCGCCGTACTCGGCAAGCTGGAAGGAGCCCGAGTCGGTCATAATTGCCCCATCAAACCCGAGCAGACCGTGCAAGCCCTGCTCCAGCACCGGCTCGCGGAGGTCGTCAGAGCCATGCAGGATGTAACTGTTCGTGATGAGTATCTCCGCCCCGAACTCCGACGCCAGCGTCGCCGGTTCGACCGTCTGGACGTGGGGGTTGACCACCGGCAGGATAGTCGGCGTCTCGACGGTGACGCCGGCCCGTGGCACCGTTAGCTCGCCCAGCCGGCCCGCTGCGTCGTACTGGCGGACCTCGAAATTCGTCATTACACGTCGTCGTCGGTCGGCGCGCCTAAGCGTTGTGTTCGCCCGTGACTGGCTATTCGTCGCTGGCAGCGGCCAGAACGGCGGGAGGGTCGAGCGACGCCCCAGCTGGCACAGCGCCGCTATTCGTCGGGCTGTTCCGCCCCGCCGGGTACCAGTTCACGCTCGGGCCGGTAGACGGTCCCGGAGTCTTCGTCGGCGACGTACGCCTGTGACGTCCGGAACATATCGACCACCTCACTGCGGGACGCGTAGGCGTCTTCGACGAGTTGGTTGAGCAACTCCGCCCGCGAAATCGGCTGCCCGGTCCGACGGCGGACGGCCGCGCGCAGTTTATCCAGCCGGCGCTCCGTCTGTTCGTCGAGTGCAATCGAAGCCATATGATAGACGATACCACTCCACAGGATTTCAAACTGTCGTCAGTTCAGCGCTCGAACAGGGCATAGTACATGATACCGACGGCGGACCGACTGTCACGGAGCGTGCCGTCTCGCACTGACTGGACCAGCGAGTCGAAGTCGGCAGTGTCGACCCGAATCGATTCGTTGTGGTCGAGGTCTTGATCGGCCGTGGACTCACAGCCGCGTGCGACGTAGTAGTGGAACACGTAGTCGGTGTTTCCGTTGGCCGGTTCGCCTGTGTAAAGGTGGTCGAGCGACGCCGCTTCGTAGCCGGTTTCCTCGCGGAGTTCGCGGGCAGCGGCGACGCTCGGGTCGTCATCTCCGTCTTCCATCGTCCCGGCCGGCAGGCCGCGATTGACCCGGTGGACCGGCTGTCGCCACTCCTCGATAACGACCACGTCACCGTCGGCGGTGAACGGAAGCACGATGACGCTCTCGCCGTGCTGTACGTAATCGAACTCTCCCTCCGTGCCGTCGGGCAGGCGCACGTCCTCACGGATGACATCGAACCCCGGACAGGCGTAGGCGGTTTCGGCATCGAGCGTCTCCCAGGTGAGTTCGTCGTCCATACCAGCAGTGTGACCCCCACCGCCAAAATCAGCAGGGGTCCACGAGTATGCAGGCACTAGACCGATACAGCGTGGTGTGGCAATGTATTTGAAATGAGGATATCGACCATCGGCCTCTTGCTCGGCGTCGTATTGTTTGTTCTCCCAGTGCCTGGCACGTTCATCGCCGGGGGACTGGTACTCGTCGCGGGCGCGCTGGCGCGGTGGTTCGGCCTCTGAGAACGGGGCGGGAGCTTACAGTTTGTCGGCGGCCTGTGCCTGCTCGGCCCGACGGTCGGCCTGTTCGAGGCGTCGCCGGGCCGCGTTCGACAGCGGGTCCGAGAGGTCGTCGCCGGCGTCCTCGATTCTGGCCGCGACGCGCTGGAGCCGGTCGGCAACGGTCTGGAGTTGCTTGTCAGCGTTCCCGCGGTCACCCGCTTCGGCGCGTTCCGTCGCCCGCCGAGCAGCCTCGACGACAGCGGCGAGCGCCCGTTCGAGACCCTGGATAGCGTTCTCGGATCCACCACCGTTTCCGGGGTTGTCGTCATCGTCCATCTCGTCGAGTACCGCTTGGCGCGTCTCCGCTGCGATGTCGACAAGGAACGATGCTAACGAGGCTTTGCCAGTTCGGGGCTGTTCGATTCGGGCGGCAACGTCCGCGGCGGGGTCGGGATTCACCCGGAACGCACCGATCTCGTCGTCACGGTCCCGGACCTCCGTCGTGTACGCGCCACCGCCGTGGACGTAAACGGCGTCGGGTTCCGACAGCGGGGCGTCGTACAGCCGACCGGCGAAGTCGTCCTCGACGGCGAGGTCCGTGAGGTCGCTGTCGGCTCCCGACGGGTCGACTTCGAGACGGGTGGCGTTCTCGCGGGCGACGAGCGGCACCTCGCCGTCGACGCCGGCCCGCGTCGGCCCCTCTGCGTCGCCGGTTTCCGGAACTGACACCGACTCGCTGTGTGGCGCGACACCGGCCCCGTTGACGGTGAACCGATGTTCACCCGCGGGCACGTCCTGCACCACGGCCAGGCCCGCGAAGGTCGGGACGGCCTCGGGGTCGCTCTCCAGTAGGGCGACGGACTCAACGGCGGTGTCTTCGGTCGTAAGCCCCTCGTTCTCGGGCGCGTCGTCGTTCGAGACAGCTTCCGAGAGGCTGGCGACGACGGTGCGTATCTCCGCCGGCGCGCCGATGGCGTCGTAGCGCTCGGCCAGCGCCGCCCGGTGGTTCGGCTCGGAGATGTCCGCGGCGGGGTTGTCGTACCGGGGCTGGTCCCAGGGCGCGCCGGTCGTCGTGATGTGGCCCGCGACGGCGTCCTCGGCGAACTGGGGCACGGCGAACTCGAAGCTCAACTGCGGCCCGGTGAAATCGGCGATGTGCTCCAGTTCGCTGCTCGATACGAGGTCGTACTCGATGTCCGGGTCGGCCTCGCCCCGGTCGGTGTGTTGGAAGACGAGGCCGGTCTCCCGCGTCGGCAGGTCCGTCGGCGGTGCCGAGAGGCTGTCGAACGAGCGGAGGGTCAGCCGCTCGGGAACGAGGTCCTTGCGGCTGACCGACGGCAGCCGCTCGTGTTCGTACAGCGGCGCGCCCTCGTACTCCGGCACGAGGTAGGGGAGCCGCGAGCCCTCGTCCCGCGGGAGCCCGTAGGCGACCGGAATCTCCGCGAGGTCTTCGATGGTCTCGACGGCGCTGTTCGTGATGTCCGCGAACCGGTCGCCCTCCGGCAGCCGGGTGAACCGGTCGCGGGCGTCGTTGACCGACAGCGCGCTGGAGTGTGAGCCCAGTTCCGAGAGGATGCGCGGCACCATCTCCGGGTCCGGGTCCAGGAACTCGTTGTTGGGCACCTTCCGGGAGTGGGAGCTGGCGACGTACAGCTGCGGGTCGCCCGACTCCGTGTCGACGAACACGTGCAGGACCTCCCAGTCGTGCCAGTGGAAGTTCGTCGTGAACTGGTCGAACGCCGAGTAGAACCAGAACTGGACGACGGCAAGCGACGACTGCTCGTACTCAACGACGTGGTAGAACACCGTCGGGGCCGGCGGCTCGCCGTCGGTCATCCGCTCATGGTACCCGTCGAAGGCGTCGAACCCGTTGACGACGGTCTCCCCGTCCTGTTCGCTGGTGTAGGGCCGCGGGTCCGTCGGGAACCACGGCTCCGCCCGGTCGAAGTATAGCGTCGGCGCGAACCGCTGGGCGAGCTCCGCGGCACGGTCGCCCTCGACTGTCGAGGCCGCGTCGTCACTTTCGCTTTCGAGCGCCGAACAGCCGGCGACCGACGCGACACCGGTCCCGGCGACGGTCTGCAGAACCGCACGACGGGACAGATGTTCCCGGTCGGTCATCGGTCCCGCACCGCTTCGATACGTCGTCGGACAGCGCGACCCGTCGCTGTCTCCGAACCCAAGAATTCCATACGCCATTCAGCGAACCGCCGATAAAAACCCTTCTGGCGGTCTCCCGGTGTCCAGTCAGTACTGCTCAAACCCCGCCGTGTCCAAGTAGTTGTGCGCGACCGTAATCGAGTGGTCGGCATGGAGGGCCCGTGGCCCGAGTGAGACGCGCTCGTCGGCCCGGTCGGCCAACAGCGCCGCTTCCTCATCCCGGAAGTCGTGGTGGTCCGAGAGGACGAACACCGGGTTCGACGGCGGTGCAACGTCGACGACGGGGTCGCCGTCCTCGTGTAGCTGGACGACGGTTCCGCGGCGTGCCACGTCGTCGAGTGTCCCCTCGAACCCCCGGCGTGTGAGCGACACGCCGGGCGAGGTTTCGACCGGGATGTGACCGATTGCTTCCGCGCGCTCTTCTAGGGCCTTGCGCATCAGCGCTGCCGTGGACCGTTCGTCGGGGTTCAGCCGGCGGAGGTCGCTCCCGTCGAACGTGACAGTGTACTCATCCGCCAGGATCAGGTGAACTCGAACGTCTTCGCGGATGGCGTGGCTCAGGAAGAACGCGCTGGTGACACATCGACAGAGCACGTCAAGCCGGCCGGCAGCGCCGGCCAAGTCGTCGAGCGAGAACTCCGGCGTCGTCGGGGCGTCGTGGCCGATGATGACGAACTGGCGCATACGGGTCCGAAGCCGGTCAGAGACTTACGTGCATCGACCGCGAAGCCGACTGCACTCATTCGTGTCGACGAGGGGTCAGAGACCGCGTGTGTCCACTGTTGAGGTCACCCTGCCGTGCCGATTTTCCACTGCGGGTCGAAACGCCGTTATGCCCGTTTCAGCGTTCGACGAGTTCGACCACGAAGCGCATATGCAACGCGCGTTCGAGCGGGCTCGGGCCGCTGTCGACCGCAGCGACCGGCCGTTCGGGTCTGTGCTCGTTCGTGACGACGAGATCGTCATGGAGGCGTCGAACCGCGTCCGCACTGAATCGGATGTGCGACGCCATCCGGAACTCCAACTGGCGCACCGAGCAATGCGCGAGTGTGACTCGGACGAGCGCGCGGAGATAGTGCTGTGCACGAGCACCGAGCCGTGCCCGATGTGCGCCGGCGGACTCCAGTACGCCGGCCTCGGCAAAGTCGTGTACAGCGTCAGCAGTGAGGAGATGAACCGTTTCAGCGGCCACGAGGTGTCCGTTCGCTCTGGGGAAATTCTTTCCGGCGTCACCGAGGTCGTGGGGCCAATATGTCAAGAGGAAGGACTGGCAATTCACGAGGACTTTGACTGGTAAGGCCAGTTCGGCACCGATTGCGGGAGTCAAATGACTTATGATGTGCGTTTGCTAACTAATGGTATGAATTCACTTGACACATCTGTCGAGCAGGTGATGACAAAGCCAGTAAAAACCGTCGACCGCGAGCTTTCCGTCCGAGACGTTTCGAAACTCCTTGCGTCGGAGGCGGTCGGTTCTGTCGTCGTCGAAACCGAATACGGGCAGGGCATACTCACGAAAACGGACATCATTACCGGCCTCCGCGATGGCATCGACCCGGATACGACGCCGGTCGGTGACCTGATGACAACGCCCGTGAAAACCATCGAAGCTGGTGCCCCGCTAGAGGAGGCAATCGATACGATGGTCGAGCATAGCATCAAGCGACTCGTGATCGACGGACAGACCGACGGCGTCGGTATCCTCACGACGACAGACGTGATGCAGGAACTGTCGCCCGACCTGGACCGCGTCGTCGAGATGTTCGCCGAAGGGTGACAGTCACAGGTCGAGAGGTGTGGGAATCGTTTAGCTAGCCAGCGCGTAGCGGTCGCAATGACTGGCATCCATGCTGGACCGGCGACAGGCAGGCGAACGTCTGTGTACAGTGTTGCCACCCGTACCGCGAGATACAGCGTCTCACGAGCATGGTCAACCGCTGTCCGACGTGTTTCGAAGCAGCACCGTCTGGCGGTCACACAGAGGGCACTGTAGGTAACGTCAGTGAGAAGTGTCACAGTCCTCGCCATCGATGCGGCGGGCGAGTATCGACGGATCCAGATACCGGAAACGCTACAAACGCTGTCTAAGCGTCCAGAAAGGGTTTATCAGGAGCGGCGAATCGCTACCTGTGCGCAGACGTGCCCTCCTCGCGTCGGTCCCGGGAGCGCTGGCCGGATTCACCGGCTGTTCGTTCGGCACTCTTGACTCAGACGAGACTGGTGACGTAACGCCCGCCCCGCGCCCGACGCAGTCAGCGACCGATGCGAACGACAGCGGGACAGCGACGCCGACAGACGCCGGCGACCCGCCGCGACCGGACGACCCGACGACTGTCATCGAACTGGAAACCGGGCCGCGAACCTACGCCCTCAGTTCGCCGGGACTCCACACCGACGACGGGGCGCGAGTCGGACTCTGGTTCGACCAGACGGCGACCGACGACCATCCGGCCACGATTCGCGGCTGGCTCCAGAACGGCAACGAGTTCGAGAACACGTTCAGGATCGAGCGGATCCCAGGCGTCGGACAGACACTCAGCCGCCAGCCCGGCAGCTACAGCCACGAAGCCCGCCTCCATTTCGCGCCCACGGATAACAACGACCTCGCCGACGAAGTGCCCTCACTCGGCCGAACAGACGAGGGATACTGGCGCGTCAACGACATCGGGCCGTGGATGCCTGACACCCACCGACTGGCCCCTGGAGAATGGGTCCAGCTGGAGTACGCCCTTGTCGGCGAGCCGGGTCAGTTCGAGCGGCCGACCGGGGCCTACGAGTTCCGCGGCCGGGACGGCCCACTCTCGGTCTCCGTCTGGGATACGCGAAGACCCGGCCCGGAAACAGAGTCCAGGTTCACTGGCCGCTCGCTCCCGTCGTTTCCCGACGACGACGGTATCCAGTGGTTCCACAACGCAGATAAGACGACCCCGGCCTTCGTTCGGCCCAGTACTGAGCGGGCGGAACTTGATGCACAGGTCGGTTTCGAGATGGTCAATAACAGCCACGAACGACTGCAATGTGGCCACTGGAACCTCTACAAACTCGCCGATGCCGAATGGTTCCACATCGCACCAACAGTCCACACCGCGGACTGTCGCCTCCTGTCACCGGGCCGCCAAGAACAGTGGGGACTCCGGGCGTTCAACGGCCAGGCAGTCAGATGCAGCACCGGCGACTGCCACTGTGACGGCCTCACGCAGGCTTACCTCGGCGGCGGCGAGTACGCCGTCGTCGCCGGCTACGGCCACGCGACGGCCAGCAACGGTGCGCTGTTCGAATTGGTCGGCGACCGCGCTACCGTGACGCCAACCGACAGCGTGTCGACGGCGCGCGACGGCGACACTGTCACCGTGACGACTGGCCGTCACGGCGATGGGGCACGTCCTGCCGACGCGACGTTCTCGCTGACTCGCACCGACAGCGCGGGCGAGCGGGTTCTCGCCGAACAGGTGATGGCGAGCGATCGGTTCGCCACGTCGGACGGCGGGCTTCGCAACGCACTCCCGTTCCTAACAGACGATGTATCCCGGGTCGTTGTTGAGACTGACGAGCGGGCTGTGGACGACGTTCTCGGATACGATTCCAACAGTCGACGGTTCCAGTTCCGCGGACAGGCGTACGAGGCCACGCGGGGCCGGGTCGACAGCTGATACGAGTGTGGTGACCTCTTTGCTTCTCAGTACCGTAGTTGAAAAAGTGGGCCGGCGCGAATGTCGAACACGGGAAGACGGTCGCTCACTTCGTTCGCGCTGCGACTTCCCTGCTCGAATTCTCGGAGCCATTTCCTCACAACGGACACTCGTCGCTGTCGCTCCTCGTGATTGCGTTGCGATAGAAATGGGCCGGCGCGACGCGGAACTAACCGATTTCGTAGGATGCTCATACTCGGTTCGCTGTCGATTCGTCGCTGATGGGTCAGTTGGTATCATTGGGTGAACTCCAGTTCGTTGATGAGTGGTCGGCGGCGGTCCTCCATCCGGTTGCGAAGCCGTCGCCGCCGCTGTTCGGGGTCTGCCTTGTCGTAGTGGTCTTCGATAGTACTCACCGAGGAATTGACGCGCTCCGCTACGTCTTCCGGCGGCCATCCTCGGTTTAGGTGCCACGTAATCGAACCCGTCCGAATCTGATGTGGGGACCGGCTCGACGGGCACTTGCTGGCGTGGGCGTACTCGTTCCAGTCGCACTTCTCGATGTCCTTCTCGTGAGGGCACATCCCGTAGCTGCACGGGAGCGTGGCGAGGTAGCTCCACACTCGAATGGTGTTGGTCGTCGGCCGTCCACTCGCGCTCGCCAGTAGCGGCTGACGGCCATGCTCGTCCCGCACATCGTACCGACGGCCGTTGATGTACGCCTCCAGCGCGTCGGCCGTCTCTCTTGGAAGCGCCACCGGACGCTCACCCCGGCGCTTGTTCTTCAGCGGGGTGTCCGTCTCCGGTCGGTGGCGGAACTCGACGTAGGGACTACTTCCCAGCTCCGTGTCCCGCAGGTCCAGGGCCCGCAGGCCGCCCTGTCGAGCGCCAGTGTTCCACGCGAGTTCAAGGAACGCGTGTTGCCGAGTTCCGTAGTCTCTGTCGCTCTCACGGTAATAGGACAGCAGTGCGGCTGCTTTGTCGGCAGCAAGTTTCGTATCGTTTGACCGGTCCTCTGGGTCAAGGTCAGGAATTCGGATTTTCTCTGATAGACCTTGGTCGACCGCTTCGAGGTCTTCGAGGAACTCGAAGAGCATCTTCAGCGTCCACATCTCGCCTTCGAGCGTGGCCGGCGCGATCTCCGCGCTCCGCATCTCGTAGTACTCGTCGAGGTCGTAGCCACGCAGTTCCCCGACCGTCTCTATACCAACGGAGTCGCACCACTCGACGAAGAGCTTCAGCCGGTACTCCCAGCCGTGAACGCTCTTCTCCGTGGAATCTGACCGACGGCGTCGGAGGTAGCGCTGGCAAGCCTCGCGGGGAGATAGCTCTGTAGGGTCGCCCCGCCGTCTACCGCCGCGCGTCATGCCTCTAACTCACTAAGTTCACTCTGGTCGTCGGGGAGCTGACGACGAACCTGCGGCTGGATGTTACGGAAATCGTCGGCCCATTCCTGCATCTCGCTGCGGACCGCTTCGACCTTCTCGCGCAGTTCCTCAACGCTGTCAGCCGAGACCTTCGCCTTCATCTTGTCGCGGTTGTTGCTGTCACCGCCGCGAGTAAGCTCGACTGTGAGGCTATAGGCGTCAGTCACCGGCAACCACCACCTTACCGCCGGAGTCGTCGGCGCTAGCTTCCTCTCGCTGCTCGTCGTGGGCCACGCGCTTCGCCTTCACGTACTCGCCGTCCGTTCCGGCGTCGTAGTACTCCGTCCGCACCTCTCGAATCGCCTCGATCTTGTGCGGTGGAAGTTTGACACGGCGGTCACGCCACTCCGTGAGGCGCACCCAGCCGCTTTCGAGCGTCTGGTAGTCCGCGACATAGACGACACCTTGGCCCCGAATCTGGACCATTGCCGGCGTGTACTCCGGGTGCAGTGGCAGGTCCTCAGGGTCGATCTTCTCGCCGTTCATGGGCCGTCCTCCGTCGCGTCGTCACTCTCTTGGTCGTCGGTACCCTCGTCCGATTCGGGGGCCTGCGAGCTACTGGACATAGTTTAGGCGGCCCCCTCGACGTTCTCGTTCACTTCACCGTTCTCGTCCCGGCATACCACAGGTTCATCCACACCGTCGAAAGGCGTGCTGTGGTGGTCGCGGACAATCTCACGAACGTACTCAGAATAGCTTACACCGTGTTCATCGGCCTGTTCAGCAATCTTGTCGTCCATCCACCGTGGTAGTGAGATGGACACAGAGAGGCTTTTGCGCACCATTGCGTTAGTTATCAAATAACGCCGCGTTCATATAGATTACGGAAGTTAGTATTAGAGCGCAAATATCTAATAAGAGCGATTCACTGCTATAATCACGCCCGGTGTTGATAATTAACCAAGATGCGATATTCCGGTGGCTGGATGGTCTTGGCAGACGACAGAATCTTAGAGTTCATCAGAAACGAAGGCTCTGGAAGCCCGAAAGTGATGGCAGACAGCGGATATGTCCGCTACTCACGGGGATACATCTCCAAGCGCTGTAGAAAACTGGTTGAACACGGTCTATTGAACGATTTGGGAAATGGTGTCTATACTATCTCTGAACGCGGTGAGAAGTACTTAGACGGTGAAATAGACACGTCTGAAGATAGGCCAGATGAAATCGAGTCGCACAGGGACAGTGGCCCCTCCGCTGGTGAGAACCACGAACAGGTGTAACTGATGATCGGAAAGAAGTCGGCTTCCTGGATGAATCAGATAGACGAGCGTATCATGGAGTGGATTCGTGAGAATGGGTTTGCATCACCAAGCATCCTCTCACGAGAACGTGGATTCGATGTCTCTTCCGGCTATATTCGGGACAGGTGCAGGTGGCTCCAGTACGCTGGACTGCTTGCACCCGTCAGTGGTGATCTATACGACCTGACGAGCGAGGGAATCCTGTATCTGAAAGGCGAACTCGATGCAAGCCATTGCCCACGACCAACCCCGAGTAAGGTCTTCGAGGACCGGTATGCAACACCACCAGACTGGGTGGAGGCAGGCGTGAAATTCACAATTCGTCTATAGTAGTATGAACCAATGTTCCACTAGGCGAGCAGCCGCACATTGCTGACCTTTCATCGATACAAACAGAGAACTTCAAATTCAGGAATGCAAGCTTTCTCTATCGTAAAAACCTGCCGTATGATATGTTAAACGACCAGTCCTGTGAAAGATTACGGCATCGAATCTGGAACGTACGTAATGGTGATCGTACTAACTCAGTCGTCTAACGGATTCCCCGCTTCTTTCCGGAGCAGAGAACGAATATAAGCATCCATTGTAAGATCATCCGGTTTCGAGTCTTCCAGCGAGTCGTATGTCTCTGGCATCATCGAGATTGTCACTTGGAGCGTTGTCGTCATTCGGTCATCACCACGTCCACGTCGGTAAGTTCTAGAAGAGGGTCCTTGTCGAAATCATTCTTGTTGTGGGTGATGAAGGTGCCACCCTCGGTGTGTGCGGTAGCCAGATTCAGGAGGTCCGCGGAGTCGAGAGTCACGCCTTGGGACTGTAGTTTCTCATCGAGATAGGCGGCTTCGAGAGCGGTGTCCGACGTGAACGGGAGTATCCGGTCAAGACTTGACCGGAGATGCTGTTGCTCTTGAAGCATATCGCTCCTGCTGTCGTGGCGCTGAAACGACTCCCATGCGACGTGAGAGGGGATCGTCCATTCGTCGGTGCGGTACTGCTTCAGATGCTCAACCACCGCTTCCTCAGAATTTCGGAGTTTGACCAAAATATCTCGGTCGAGGACGATCATTTACCGGCGGTCCTCCAGCGATTCATTCAGACGTTTGCGGGCTTCATCCATTTCCTCGATATCTTTCTCGTCGACAGAGGGCAGTGACTCAGCTATTGCTTCTACGTCTTTCTCGCTTCGACTGAGGCGGTCCAGAAGGTCGTTGAAGCTTTCGTCGTCCCGCTTCAGGTCACGTAGTCGTTCTTTCACTTCGTCGGTGACGCGGATAGTACTCATATGTATACGTTGTGTACAAGAGGTTGGTATCTCTTTCGGTGACTGAGAGAATTAGTCCGCTGTATGGTGAGAGGCCGGCGGCATCGTACCTGGATGTACCACCTCCGCGCTCTCGTCGCCGCCCTCGAGGAAGTCGACCTTCCCGCGCTCTCGTCGAATCGCCTCCGGGCTGAACTCACCGAGGTAGTGCTTCCTGAACGTGTCCCAGTCCTCCCAACCTCCGAAGGACATCACGACCGACGGGATCACACCCTGTTCCAGTAGGTACGTGCCCCAAGTCCGGCGGAGATCGTGAACGTCGAGGTACTGCCAACCCCTGTCGCCGGTTTCTTCCTCCAGTTCGTCAGCTGCACGCCGGACCCAGCGGTACACAGTTGACCCAGCCACGTCCAGCAGCGGCTCGTCGTCGTCCTGCTGGTACGCCAGCGTCTCCGCGATGGTAACGACTTCCTGCGGGACCGGCGGCTCTCGATACTTGTCTCGCTTCGCGTAGCTTTCCCAGACTCGGATGTGATCGCCAGTCGGTCCGTCGACGAGGTCTTGCGGACATACCTCGATGATTTCCGAGCGCCGGAGTCCGACCCGACCGGCGAGCAGGAACGCGAGTCGCTGGTGTGGTGTCTCGGCCTGCTCGATGAATCGCGTCAGTTCGTCGTCCGAAAGCCACACCCGCTTCCCGTCGTCGTTGTCGTAGTCCTTCAGCCTCATGCACTCGTTCCCCAGTTCTATTGCAAAACATCTAGTTTTTTCGGTCAACTCGGGGGGCAACAGGGGTCAAATAGAGCGCGATTGCACCAGAATACCGGGTTCTCGGGCACGAGAGAGAAATTCTCTATCTGTCAAACGGGATTGTTGCTACAGTTCCTAATCCTAATGCGAGGTACCATACTACCCAGATAGCTAGCACAATCAGGAATAGGCAGAATGCACCCAGTGATAATAACATAGCAAAAGCAAGTGCGATTGAACTGTAGTACTCAACCCAGTATGCTAACGGAACACCTTTTGAAAACTCTACAGCAAAATCTAATCCAGAGAGTGCTTCTGGGTACTTTTCAAAAATTAATCCGATGATAAATATCTCAATAATAGACATTATAGTCCTGAACACGGGTGGTCGAAAATCGAACTTATCATCCATTCTAACTCCAAGGTGGATTGGTGTTGCGGCAGAGATAATTCCTGTCGTAAACCCTACTAAATATAGAATTATAACAAGATAAATCGCCCAGAAACGAGGAGAGTTTGTTATTACAGACGTGATGATAAACATAAGGGGCAGAAAGAAGGCTGTAAAGGCGATAAGTCCAATAGAGTCCCAGAGCCAATTTTTGCGTATTTTAATACAGAGCTTCACACAAATCAAGAGGGCTAGAACTGCCACAATAGAGAAGCTGGCAACAGTAGCAAAATTATTGACTGCTTCCAGTTCAGTATCAACCGAACTATTCGCTGTGTCTAAGTACACGCTGAGTGCTGCAAAAATACCGATGAGAGTAAATAGGTGCCTATTTGTTTTTATAAACTGGTCCAATTCATCTATCGGAGAGTATAGAAATGGATAGAATATCTTCTCGATGAATAATTCAAGGAACCCTTTTTCAAGATAATCAATATTGTCCGACACTGAATTATCATATACTTATGCCTTCTATTAAATCTACATCAGTGTAGTGTGATTTTCTGAGTAATGTTAGGTTAGTGAGTCAGATATTGGAGTTCGGCTACAAGCTGAAGTCAATCAGCGAATATATACAGTTTGAGTTTATTACCGGATGGCAATGAATCAATTTTGATTGGGATTCAATTCATTATATAAAAGCGCAAAAACGACGAAACCACTCCATATGTAGGGGATCGCAGACAGATATGAGGTAGCCGTTACAAATGGGAGCGATAAAGATATCAGTATTCGATAGAGAACGAAGACAAGCCCGGCGACAATCAGAAAGAATGCACCTGCGGTAAAGGAGGTGATAAACCAGTCATTCATTACATTGCTGAGGCCATCGCTTGGGATTGTGTTGTGTGTAAATAGAGAGTACATGATTTTATACACAAGAATAGCCGAGACAATGTAAAAATACCAAACCGGCTCAAGATTTTCGACAAAAATCCACCAATTTAGATTTGTGTTGATCCACTGCCGGAGCCAGTCCGTCAGGCCGAAATATAATAAAGTGGATAATAACAGTGGTAGGCCAACAGAAGAGGTGTATTGCAAGGCCGCTGAAAATCCTTGGACAAGATTTGCGCTGGGGTCAGAAATAGGAGATATACGTATATTCATCGCCAACACAGAAGCGGCTAAGAGTGGTAATCCACCAAAAATCAATAGTGCCGCAAATTGCGTAACTGAGTTGTCAAGTGTTAGTACCATTTGAACACCCACTCCCATCCCCCCAAGAAGTATTGCGCTAAATCCAAGAAACAAAATTTGTATTTCAATCGGCAGCTCTTTTTCATCCTGAAGTTGTTCTAGCCCCCCATGGAATCTAATTAAAAGTTCGATGAGAACTGCTAATGCAGGTGTAATAAGCCCGACAAACTGAATTATCTGTAGTAGTGTTGATTGCTGAACCATCTTTTAGGACACAACATTAGCCCTTGGAATAGGTGTAATGGTATTCTGTGGTTCAATAGCAGATACGCGCTGTGTCTCTTGTAACACTTGCAGGGTGTATATGGAAAATTTCAATACCTTAACCAATCATCGTTCATACATAGAACTTGGTTACTGTAGTTCAGACGACTGAATAATGAATCATAATGCTTCCCGAGCGTGAGCTTTCAGGCACAAAACGTCCGACTCTGAACGCAGAAGCGGACACAGATCGACTAGGTTACTGAATTCTCGGGTAGGAAAGAAACTATTCTGTCTCTAAGTTTTTTTCACTGGGTTCGGGATCAGTGCTTAATTCCTCCAGACCGCTATCTTGTGTCTTTAATAGATCCTCAGCAGCTTGGTTCACCTCCTCAGAATCAAGATCTTGCTTCTCCAATGCGAGTTTTAGCCTCTTGAAATTGGTTACTAAGTTAGCCATCTCTTGTTTCCGCTCGTCAAGTTCGTCTTTGAGTTCTCTGTTTCGTTGTTTTAGGATAGTGCGATCAACCTCATTTTGCACCTCTTCTACCTCTGACTTATTTGAGGTTCCACTACTGGAAAGGCTCCAAACTAAGATTGTGAGTATCAACAAGATGAAAAAGATACCAAACCCACTCGCAGTAGCAACGATAGGTAACGAGAGAGAGACGACCCCTTCAAATACGACCGAAAACAGTACGTAGTACAGGTTTATTGCGATTGCTATTAGGGCAATGACAAGGGCTTGAATACCAAGTGACTTCCCAAAAGAAGAGGCAGAGTTTCCAACGATATGTGCTAGTGGACCTTCTAGATTGCTCTCATCACGATACATTCCGACAATAAAAATAATCGCAGGAATCAGTAGACTGATAACCACTAAAAAAGCTTGAGAAACTTCGAACCCAGACGGTCCACTTGACTGAAGAAGCATACTGTACATAAGCGAAAGGAGAAGTTGAGGTCGAATAATATTTTCCCAAGGACGGGTGTGAACAGAGCCATTCCGAGTGTAGAATTCTCGTCCAAGAAAGATACACAGAGAAGCCGGACACTCAGAAAACCTCGTCCCACGGGATTTTGTGCTGCTTCCCCATTGAGTGACCCGAACGGTTCCATCCGCCCCGATCTTGAACGAGGTTGTTCACCGTCGACGGCCTCATGCGCGTGATTCGGAGTACGCCGTCCGTCTCATCGAGGAACACAAACGCGTACCATGCCGTCGCCTGTGCGTCCGATGCGATGAAAGAGCGCGTCTGTCCTTCCCAGACACGAAAGCGACCGTCGCCGGGATACCTGTTGCCGACTGTCGTTGATGTCGATTTGACCTGATATTTTGTCGCCCTGCTGGGGTGTCTGAGGTCCCACCAGTCCGGGTCAAGCGATAGGCCCTCCAAGCCGTACACCTCAGCCACGATCTCCTCGGCAACGTCGCCAAACGACTTCGACCGCTGTAGTCGCTCCTGTCGAGTCCGAGGGAGCGACCGGATATCGAGAACTTCCGTCATTCGTCACCACCACCAGTCGCCGCCTCGAAGCGTACTATCTCTGCTGGCCGCAGTCCTAACCGCTTCGCTAGCCACGCGATTCCCAGCTGGGAGAGCGCCGCACCATCGGTGACAGCCAACGTGACACAGAACCAGATGAGAGCGCCCAACTGTACCCACGTCAGGTCAGGCATCGCTCTCACCTCCGTCCGTTGCCTTCGGTGGGTAGATACCTTCGTCAACGAGCGCCCGGCGGTGTGACCGGACATCCTCGACGAGCCCGGCGTCGTCGATCCCTTCCTCACCTCGGAGAACACGGACGGCTTTCTCTGCGGTTTCGTGGGCCGCTTGCGCCTCGTTGCGCGTCTCCTCGACGTAGCCGACCACGCGGCGGCCGACCCAGCCCGTGATACCGACCACGAGCATCGATGAGACGCTGACCGCCCATGCCGCTGCGGTGTACGGTTCAACCATCAGCGTCCCTCCAGATTGCCACGGCGCCAACGACGACGGCGATGAGTAGCAGCGTTCCGGGCACACCAAGTGTACCGGTCAACGCACCGAATACCTGCCCCAGTAGCCGTGCTACCGTCATCGAAGCACCACCACCGCAACGACCGCGAGGGCTGCGAGCGTTGTCTGTGGGGCAGTCAACGGCCCGACCGCCGGCAGCGTCGGGAACCCATCAGGTAGCAGGGCAGGCGGAGACTCTGGCCCGGTGTTCTCAGGCGGCGGGTCACTGCTTCCGTCAGGCGGATCGCCGTCACTGATAGGTGGGTACGTGGGTTCGTCGTTCGGCTCATCGCCGGAGTCGGGTACACGCTTCTCGTAGACGTGCATCGTTCCATACGTCGTCGT
This sequence comes from Haloarcula sp. Atlit-7R, assembly GCF_003666065.1. Classification (NCBI taxonomy): domain Archaea; kingdom Methanobacteriati; phylum Methanobacteriota; class Halobacteria; order Halobacteriales; family Haloarculaceae; genus Haloarcula; species Haloarcula sp. Atlit-7R. The sequence continues at coordinate 652,699 of NZ_QXIK01000001.1, forward strand.
CTGCTTGTCCCACGACGGGCCGCCAAGCAGCTGCACACCGAGTTCGTAGTCGCCCGGAATCAGGTCGAAGTTCTCCTGTAGCCTCTCCCACGGAACCCGATTCGAGATTGTAGCCGTCTGTCCGGCTTCAATCGTCTCAGTCTGACTCTGGACATGGGTATCACCGAATGTCCAGATGACCGCTGCCTCTCGTTCCTTGAACGAGGTGTTCGTCACTTCGGCCTGTAGCTGTGGCTCGTATTCCTGCCGTCGGTCGACACGCGGATCGTCGGGACTGTACACAGCGAACGAGGTCGTTCCGACTGATTCCAGTACGAGCCCGCCGTCTGGAATACCGCCAGCGAACGTCACCATTCAGATCACCACCAGCAGCACGACGGCTAGAGCGAACCCCAGCATCACCTGCTGGGTCGTTCCGCCAAGCGCATCTGCGATATCGCTAATCATCTCTGTCAGTCGGTCACCTGTCGTCGGCAGGGCCGGGTCCTGTGCATCAGAGTGAACGGTTACCTCCGCCGCCCGCTCTTCTGCAACCGTGTCATTCGGAACTTTCAGCACTTCCGCGGTGACACTGTGTTCTCCACTACCCAGCGTCACTCGCTTGGTCACCGTCTTCGGGGCGCTATTGCCGTCAAGGCACTTCGTTTCTCGATGGACTTCTTGCCCGTCGACGTAGATGACGACCGGCGTCCGCCATCCAGTGTTGAACTGGAGTATCCCGCTCTGACACGTCCCATCCTGCGGGGCAATAATCGAACTCTCGTTTCCGACTGTGACCGTCACGGTGAACGATTCGTCTGGGCGGGCCTCGCTCGGTACGTCTATACTGTCGATATACGGCTCTGATTGGTCGATATTCAGGTTCACCATTATCCTAACATCCCTCCGAAGTCTGCCCCGGTCCCAGCGTACAAACCCTTGATCTCGACCGGGTCGAGAACGATCTCAGCGCGGTCATCAAGCGGGCCGATAGGCTCCTGTAGTGGGTTCCCATCAGCATCGATAGCCGGTGAGAACCATGTGTACTGAACTCCGTTAGGACCACCGTCCCGGCGCGCTACGCCCATAAACTGGCTGTACGTCGTAGCAAGACACGGGAGGTCACCCTGTGCGCTACCGTCGATAGCGGCCGCTGTCGGGAACACACCAGCCGACATCACCCATTCAACTTCGGGTAGTGGATTCCCGTCTGGATCCACCACCGAAACTCTCACAGGCCGGAATGCTGCGGGAATAAGTACCCCACTCCGGTTGGTGCTGGTGGCGTGGTCCCGAGAACGGGTGACCCGTGGCCGGTCGAGGGAGACGGTGATCGTATCCGCTCGGTCACCGGGCCGACGTGGGCGTGGCCGTATCGTGTCGGTCGTCGCACCAGCCGCGACAGCCGCCGCCCGTTGCGGAGCTGGATGCTCCGTACTCAGTGTTTCCCCGTCAGCAGCGGTTCCCGTCCTCGCCGGGATTGGGCGCGTCTGGCTCCCTGCGGTTGTCCCGGCCGATGCTTCAGTGTACGTCGCCATCGGATTACCTCATCCCGATACCGACCTGCGCGACGTTGTGGGCCTTCAGGAGCTTGTACAGGTTGTTCGCCCCGCTATCCTGTATCGTGTCCTCGTGGCTTGCGTCCTGACCGCTTTCCTCCCGAATCCACAGGTCGTGGGTCCCGATGATTGCATCGTTGTTGCGGTTGTTCCGATACTGCGAACTGGCAACGACGTTGTCGGTGGTAGTATAATTCGCGTAGTTGTTGTCGGGATTCACCATTCCACGGCCATGGTGTGTGCTTCCCGACTGCGTGCCGCTCATCGCCGGGAGGAAGTTTGTCCACTGCCTCTTTTCTCTATTATCGTAGTCGGCGTTGAACGCCTGTGCGTGCCATAGGGTCACGTAGTTACTTTCGCGGTTGGCCGCAGAGTCGAAGTCCCATGTCTTCGAGAGTTCAGCCATTCCGATGGCGATATCTTCGTCGTTACCGTCACCCTCGTTCCGTTCCGCGTAGAACGCCCATCCCGAGTCTGTGTAGTCCATGTAGTAGCTCACAGAGTGGGACATAGACATACGCTCACCCCCACGGTCGTCGGGAGCGTACGCCATCGGATCGTCATATCCGTCGTTTCCAGTCTTTTGTGCGACATCGTTGGCGTAGCGGTCTGCCCATGTCGTGTTCGCGGTATCCCACGAGGGACCGGATTCCATGGTGATGCCACCGCTGTATCTGTTATCTCGGATTTTGAGACGGTGGTTCTCGCCGTTCGGCGTCTCCAGCACGAACCACTCACCCGTAGTGAGCGGAGTCGCACCGCCGTTGGCTGATGTGTCGATGATACTCCAGCCACTGATACTGTCGATGTTGTCGCGGAGTGCCGCGAGCGCTTCGCCCCAGGTAACTGCGTTTGGTCCTGTAAACGTCATTTTACTTGAGTGCCAGCACGTTCAGGGAGGTACTGGCGTCTCCCTCGGTCATCTTCCGATACCACAGCTTTGAGGCACCCAGTCCGCCCGGCGGAGACAGAGAGAACGGCGCGTCCGACGGGGTCAGGGGGATGAACCGGTCAGCCTTATTTGTCGCCTTGAACGCGACAACTATCGGGGAGTCAAATCCGTAGACGACGACGGTATCCGCGGCGAAGTCCCACGAAACCGTCTGTTCGTCGGTATCGTCAACCGGAACGCCGGGTTCGCTGTAGTACACCGCTTCCGAGTCGCCTGAAACGTTCTGGTCGATGTCGTCGCCCCGCATCTCCATCAGCAGGGCCGCCAGCAGCGCGTTCGTTTCGTCTTCGAAAGCCTCGTACAGCACGTTCCTCGGTGCGCCGGGGAAGTACTGTTCAAGCAGATCGTCTATCGGCGTATCTGTCCCGATGAGTCCGTACCCGCTCATATCGACTGCCCCCGAATCAGTGCCAGCACGGTCGCAGCCTGCACTAGCGAGGTCAACAGCGACGAGAACGGCGCTATCAGGTCGGCTACTACCCGGGCCTTCTCCGCAAGCCCTGCAAGCACGTTCCCGCCGCTGTCACACGGGCAGCCAGTATCGGTACTGCTGCTATCTGGGTCGTCAGTGTCGTGTAGAATCACCATGTGTTGGAACGGTGGCCCGTTAGGCCACCATGGTCTGGGTCACCTTTCGCCGGAGTTCAGCAGCCTCTTCATCCGGTCGAAGAGGCCGCTGATTCACCGGGATACTCACCTCGACGTTCTCCGCGTCGGCTGCCTCGACAGCCGTGGCGAACTCTGTGTCGAAGAACAGCAGGTCCATGTTGAACTTCGGCGGGAGCACACCGCGCATCCCGCTGTTGCGTCCGTCCCATGTGATCTGGCGGTCCGTCTCCGGCGAATCCGGGTTCGAGAACGCCCATGTGATACTGTCTTCGCTCTGAAGTTCCTGCGAGACATTGCCCTTCCCGCTGTTGCGCTTCTGTATCTTCGTCAGCCCGTGGCGCATCACCGCGTAGAAGGCGACTGAGACATCACCGTTCCCAGTCGTCTCTTTCAGCTCTGCCGACGCAACGAAATCGCCGTCAGTCCCGAACGTGCCCGTGTACTGCGTGTCTGTGCTGTCAGTAATGAGCGTATCCGGGTCACCGTCACCGTCGCTGTCGAAGTAGCCGACGAGCGAGGCGTCAGTCGTGTACTCGCCGGCAGTCACGTCGTCCATGTAGTCGACGATCGGGGCCTCGGGAGTGAGGTCGACCGTGGTAGTGTCGCCCCCTGCTGCCGTCGCTGTCTGTTTGCCGACGAGTGCTACCACTAGCGGCATCCCGACTGGAACCTTCCAGACCTGCGTGCTCGGGACCTTCGTCGTCGCGACGATTCCCTCTGAACCGGGCTGGTAGCTCTTGAAATCGAACATCTCGGAACCGAGGTAGACCGTCTTCCCCGGCCGTGCGTTGGCTCCGCTCATGGTCTACCGGTTGTCCACCTGCATGGGGTAGTTGAAGAACAGCGTTGCCGGGTCGACCACGTCGGGGCCGTTCACCAGAAGTGCCAGCTCGTCAGCGTCTTCCAGCGTCAGCCGCCCATTTGGAACTCGGTCACGGAGGAACCGAACCCGGCGGCGCTGTGCGTTCTCGCCGGACTGCTGGTCCTTCAGCGACAGCGTGTTGAATGGAGAGACGGCGAACTCGCTGATGACTGTCCACGAATCCAGCGGGTCGTTTGGTTCCCGATAGCCGAAGCCGATCTTCGTCGAGCGCGAGACGTTGCCGCCGTCCTTGGCTTCAACGTCGAGAATCGCCGGCGATCCCTGTGCGATAGAGATAGCGATTCCCTCCGGCACGTCCCAGGTCGTGATCGGCGTCGGCGTACCCGCGACGTTCTCCGAGACTGTCGCGTACTGGAGTTCCGTGCTGAGTGTTTCGTCGGTCATCAGTTGGCCCTCCGTGCAGCGTCGAAGCTCTGGACACCGAGCATAGCGAAGCCGATTCCGATACCGATAGCGAGCATCCCGAGCGAGCCCCGAAGCGGGCCGACCCATGCTGCCGCGATGAGCCCGAGCCCGATGAGCGAGAAGGCCCCGCCGGTCACCATCGATGCAGAGCCAAGGTCACCCTCAAACACTGCATTCGATACATCCACCAGTCGATCCTCGATGTTGATACCTCCTGCCGACATCAGAACGGGAAGCCCTGCCGCCGCGCTGGCACCGATAGCAGCGTTCCGTTCAGAGACTTGTAGTGCCATGATTCAGATGATGAAGTAGCCCGCGATGATTGCAGCCCCGAACCCGCCCACAGCAGCGATTCCGATGGGCGTTTTCAGGAACTCGACGATACCATTGGACCCGGAGCTACTGGGTGACCCACCCGACTCCGAGTTTCCGCTTGTGCTGGTCGAAACCATGCGACCAGTAGTTGCCGCGAGGGATGATTCAGTATTTGTTTGTTGACAACACCGATAGCGAATGGCCGCGAGAAGTCTGTACGCGCTATTTTACGCTATCGTAAGTGCGCCGGAATCTCAACCGGCCCTCGGATAGTCGATGATGCTCCAGCCACATCTTTGTACGTGAGGAACTGGTACGCGTTCGGGTCCATTTCGGTCACCCGGTGCTTGTCGGGGATACTCACCTTGCTGAACTTGCTGTCTTCGTGGTCTCCGTAGGCGAAAATCAGGTAGTTGTCCGTCTGTGTCCAGATCTGATCGTGGACTTCTTTCGCCTTGTGAGCGGCGAGTACTAATCCACAGTTAGCGTGGGTGACGTGCCACTTCACGAGGTGCTGAAGGACTTCGGGAATATGATGTGCGGACATCCAGTTGTGTGCCTCATCGAGATAGAGGTAACACCGCTTGAGCTGGCCGAACGCTCGAAGGTACTCGTCGAGGACATCTTCGGTGAACGGGTTCTCTCGAATCACCTGCTGAGTGTTGCCGCGCATCCAGTGGTCGAGCACGTCACCGGGATTATCGGGAAACACCGCACCCGGTGGCCCATGCTCGGCGTTCGGATCGATACAGATGTAGCGCTCTGTCTGGGTCAGCAGGTGCTCGAATAGCACTGACTTCCCCGAGTTCTTCTGGCCGAGGATGACCGAGATTTCGCTCAGGTCAATATCCATCGCTTGCTACTGCCCCTCGCTGCCGCTGTACTCGCCGGGTTCCGGTACGTCGACGTCAAGCTCATCGTACAGCCCACGCCGGGTGAGTACGTCGTCAAGCGTAGCGATAGCGTAGGCTGTCGCCTCCGGCCTCGCAAGCGCGTACTGCGAGAAGAGATGGATGAATGTCTCAGGACCAAACTGGTCCTCCGCGCGTTGTGGGTCGAGGCCGAACATCGGAGCGAACCCCTGTAGCTTCGCCTCGATCTGGTCGACTGTTTCCTCATTGTCGACAAGAGCGGACCATCCCAGTCCGCGAAGATCTTCCTCCACCTCGTAGAGTGTCCGGGCTGTTGCACCACTGTCGTCGGCAACTTGTTTGAGTCGCTGCGTTCGTTCTTCGGGCGATTCGTCTGCCTGACTCGCTACTAACGCGAGCTGCTGAATGATTTCCTGCATGATTACCAGGTACTGCTGTCTTCAAAATCGAATTCGCTTTCTGCGCTGTTCTCGCTCTGTTCTGCTCTGTGTTCGGCGCGAGTGTCGCGGCGATCTCGACGGCCGTCCTGACCGCGTACCGCTGTCACGTCGTCGTTGAATTCAGGAGCGTCTTCGCTCTGTTTCCGGTCAGTCTCAACCGGGTCAGTATCTCGATGGCGACGATAGCGCATCGCTCGGCCCCCAGCGGTTCCCAGCATCGATAGAGCGAACATCGCTGTCGGGCCGACATCGACATCGTGCTCGTCGCACATGGCGATGAACAGCTCTGCGTTGGCCGCTTTCTCCTGTTCAGAGAGTTCCCAGCCCTCCCAGTCAGTCATCGTCGCGGTCATCGAGAAGGGCATTCCAATGAGGTGCTTCACGACCGTCTCATCAACTACCATGCCGCTGGCCTGCTGGGTTCCCGCTGGTGAGTGGTCACCGCCGGAGTCGGGCTGTTCCTCGGCACTATCGCCGCTCTCTCCTGACTCTTCCCCGAAGGCATCAGCAAACGTCTCACGGACTTCCTCGCGGCGCTGTCGTTCTCCCTCGCTATCTGCTTCCGCTACGATTTCGTCTGTTGAACGGTCGCTATTGCCGCGTATCCGGTCCAACAAGCCACCGCTATCCTCGCTGTTCTCGCTACTGTCGTTCTGCTCCTGCTGTTCTGGTTTCTCAGCGTGTTCGCTATTCTCGCTCTGGTTCGCTGGTGACGCCGACTCACTCGGTTCGAAGTCGTCTGGTGACAGCCCGTCTAAGTCGACACCGCTGGGTGGTTCTACTGCTGTTCCTTCGTCGTCTGGCGCTCCTTCAGGGGATAGCTTCTCTTTCCCCTCGTGACCGACGGAGATGGCGTCTGTCTGTGTCTCTGTGCTGGCGCTCGTACTCTCTGAGTTTGTCACTGTCTGGGTTCCTCCCTCCGGTTCGCTATCGTTGCCACTGTCGACGTTCTCGCTCTCGCTGAGTGCGAGTGTATCTGTGAGAAAATTCTCTAATTCTGCCTCCTCTACACCGACAATTCGCCCATACCCGTGTTCCCCGGCGAGACGCTGTTTCTCGCTGTACGGTAGCGCCTCTAATTCCGCTACTGTAGAAGGGTCCGCAGGTTGGGAGCTGTCTGTTTCCTCGCTGGCGGCCATGCGGCCGGCGATAGTGGCACTACTACCAAGGGTGCTCGCTTGTTGTCAACAACAGAGAATAGAGAAACGGGTTACTTTGACTGGCGTTCAAGCTGAGACAACTTGTCACGAATCGCATCTCGTATCAAATCAGAGCGGCTGTGGTATCCGGCTGCTACGTAGTTCTCGTCTATGTTTTCGACCATTGACTCGGGCATCGATACACCGGTTGTATTTCGAGTCATAGTCTTTGATGGGGCTATATACAAAATAAAACCTGTTGCTTAGTTAATAATTAACTAAGCAAGACGGATATCACGCATCGGCAGTTTGGTTCTGAGTTCCACCCTTACGTGAGAACGGTCGGACGTGGACAGCGGTGTAGTCGCTTGGTGGTATCCCGTTCTGAAGATGGACATACCCGCGTTTCTCAAGTCGGGCAAGAAGGCGCTGTGCGTCTTGTTGGTCGATACTATCGACAGCCTGAGCAAGTGCACGCTTCGCGCTTTCTCCTCGGACAATGCCGTTATCAGTGCGCTTCTCGCAGAGCGTCCGGTAGGCAATGGCAAGCTCTCGATTGTCCGGGTCAGCATATGGTTCAAGGCCGCCATCAGTCTCCGGCTCCGAAACGCGCTGACGAACGTATTCCTCTAGATCGGCGCTCATGTTGTCGACCTGTTCCTTGTACTGTTCTTTCAGCGTGGTCGACAGACGGAAGGTGATTTTGTCACTCCCATCTTCTTCGTGAAGTTGGCTTCCACCAGTCATGTCTGACTAGCCACCTCCTCGTAAGACGGGGACGAATCCCCATACGGCGCGGTGACGGACGCCGATGTTGGTACGTGTAGGACAGCCCCCCATGGGGTCGCCAGAAGGTCACGCGCTAGGGCGGGCGTGCGCGCCTGTGTCATCGGCGGCCCTCCATCTCGTCACGGGCAGAGCGGAGTAGGTTCCCGATGGTTCCGGGCGAGCGACCGGAGAGTCGGGCGTACTCCCGAACCCCGAGGCTTCCGAGGTCACAGGTCAGGTAAGCGTCGAGTTCGGCAGGAGTGAGTTGGTTGAAAGCGGTCGGTTCGTCGTCGAGGCGGAGCCATGCTGGTGGTGATGGATACTCGCGGCCCGTGTCGAGATGTGCGACAACGATCTGCCCGCGGACCCACTGCCACCACAGCGAAGCGACGTGGGCACACCAGCCGCCGTGGTACTGGTAGCCGGCGCAGTCGCAGTCTGCGACGAGTGTGCGGCCCTGTAGCGCCCACAGCACGCGATGAGTGCTGTCGCCGTCGCTCAGGTAGACCACACGCTCGGCGTCGTTGATGGCCCCACCACGGTCGTTCTCGGACTGTGCGCGCTTCCACGCCGTCGAAAGCGTCCAGTCGTCGGGCATCGACAACGTCGACGGGCCACCAACAGACTGAGGCAGGTCGTCGCTCGCCTGCCAGCTCCGGCTAGCACGGCTCATGGACGACACACCCCCTCGTCTAGCGCCGGACACGGCTGTCGTGGTGATTCGATGTAGCCGCCGCAGTAGTCGCAGATGGACAGCTCGTGAGCCCGCTGAATACTCACAGCGACCACCCCGTAGAGCGGCCGCTAACTGTTAGGAAACCCGGGAAAAAGGGTTTGTATGGTATGGGCCGGCGCGAATTCGAATCGCGGTTACGGCCACCCGAAGGCCGAAGGATACCAGGCTACCCCACCGGCCCGTGCGATAGCAATCGGAAAGAGGACAGGGTCGGTTTTAACGGTTGCGAAACAGCGAGAAGCGTAGCGGTTTCACCGGTAGCCCGCAAGGGCGAAGTATGGACCGGCACGACGAACGCATTCCGACGGAGACGTTCGCCACCTGTCTCGACAACATGCCCCAGCCCTGTGTCGACCTCGTCGTTGAGTACGAGGAGGGTATCTTACTCACACGGCGACAGAACGAACCAGCCAAAGGCGAATGGTTCTGGCCGGGGAGTCGCCTCTACAAAGGAGAGCGACTGGACGACGCGGCGGTGCGCATCGCCGAAGAGGAACTCGGCCTCACATCGGTTGCGACGGAACGGCTCGGCGTCAGCGAACACTTCTGGGACGCGTCGTCCGTCGATGGCGTCGCCTCCCGGCACACGATACCGGTTGTGTATCGAGTCGTACCCGAGGACGGAGCAGAGATAGCACTCGACGACCAGCATGACGCCTATCGCGTCGTCACGGAACCACCGGCGGACGCGAACCAGTACGTCACAGAGTACTTCGAACGGTTCGACGTCGGCCAGTAGAGGAGGAATTGCTGTTTTGAGGACGAATACGTGTCTGATGAGCGGGCAGGCTGTACAAGACTAGCAGGCAACCGAACAGAAGATTGATTACGCGCCGCAGTTACTCACTATCTGAGTAACCATGACCATCCTCATCACTGGCGGCGACGGCTACGTCGGGTGGCCGGCCGCGCTGCGAATCGCAGACCGGACGGACGACAGAGTGCTGCTTGTCGACAACTTCGCCCGAAGAGAGTGGGTCGAAGACGTGGGCGCGACGAGCGCGACACCGGTGGCCAGCATCGATGAGCGCCTCGACGCGGCCCGCGAGGTCCACGGCCTGACGAACCTCTCCTTCGTCGAGGGCGACCTCGCCGAGAAGTCCTTTGTCGACGAACTCTTGGCGGTCCACGAACCCGAGGTCGTCGTCCACACCGCCGCCCAGCCCTCCGCGCCGTACTCCCAGATCAACGGCGAACGGGCGAACTACACCCAGCACAACAACCTTCAGGCGACGCGGAACCTCCTGTGGGGCCTCGACGAGCACGACCTCACGGACACCCACTTCGTCGAGACGACGACGACCGGCGTCTACGGCGCGCCGGAGTTCCCCATCCCCGAGGGCGGCGCGACGATGGAGAACCAGGACGAGCGCGACGACGTGCCCTTCCCCAACATGGGCGGGAGCTGGTACCACGCGACGAAGGGCTTCGACGCACAGAACATGCGGCTTGCCCACACGCAGTTCGATATCCCGATTTCGGACGTTCGCACGGCCATTATCTACGGGACCGAGACCGAGGAGACCCGCGCGGACGACCGGCTCAAGACCCGGTTTGACTTCGACTACTACTTCGGGACGGTCACGCACCGCTTCTGTGCGCAGGCGGTCGCGGGCTACCCGGTCACCGTCTACGGCAAGGGCGAGCAGCGCAAGCCGTTCATCTCGCTGGAGGACGCCGTCGAGGGGCTGGCGGAAGTCGCGCTGGCCGACCCCGACGACCGACCGGACGGGCTGACCGTCTATAATCAGGTCACGCGCGCCATTAGTATCGTCGAAATCGCCGAGACCATCGCGGACGTGGGCAGCGAGTTCGACCTCAACGTCGCCGTCAAGCACTTCGAGAACCCCCGCGACGAGGACGAGACCCACAAGATGGAAATCGAGAACGACCGCTACGCCGACCTCATCGGCGGCCAGTCACAGTCCTTCGAGGACGGCGTCGCCGACATCTTCGAGACGCTGACCCGCTACGCCGACACCATCGAGGCCCACGAGGACCGCTTCCTGCCGGGCGTCCTGAGCGAGGACTGACGATGGACGTGCTGGTCACCGGAGCCTGTGGCTACATCGGTAGCGCGCTGCTCCCGCTGTTGCGCGACGACGACCGTGTCGACAGCGTCGTGGTCTTCGACGACCTTTCCTCAGGGTCGCCGCGCGCGTTGCTGGGGACGCTCGGGGACGGCCTCGAATTTCGGCGGGGCGACGTCCGCGAGTACGGCGACGTGGAGAGCGTCATGCGCGGCGTGGACCGCGTCATCCACCTCGCGGCCATCACCGGCGCGTCAAGCACCCACGAACGCCGTGATGAGACGTTCGCCATCAACTACGACGGCACCGAGAACGTCCTGACCGCGGCGGGCAAGCTCGGTGTTGATCACGTCGTCTTCGCCTCCTCGTGTAACGTCTACGGCCGCGCGACCAGCACCGACATCGACGAGACGGTTGACCCTGACCCCATCAACCCATACGCGGAGACGAAACTGGAGTCCGAGACGCTGCTCCGGGAGTACTGCGAGGAGTTCGACATGACCGGCACCGCCCTGCGGATGGCCACGAACTTCGGCCACTCGCCGGGCATCCGGTTCAACCTCGTCGTGAACTACTTCGTGTTCCGCGCGCTCACCGGCCGCCCGCTCACCGTCTACGGCGACGGCTCGAACTGGCGGCCGTTCATCCACGTCCGGGACGCCGCCCGCGCCTACGCGGCGGCCGCATGCGAGCCCGAGTCCTGGAATAAACCCGTCTACAACGTTGGCTCGGCGGCCGGGAACTACCGGATAGCCGAAATCGCCGATATCGTCGCCGACGAGGTCGCGCCGGTCGACGTCACATATCTCGAAGACGAGCACCCCGGGCCGTCCTATCACGTCAACTTCGACCGACTGGGTCGGACGGGCTTCGAACCATCGTGGACGCTCCGCGAGGGCGTCCGCGACCTCGCGGAGAAATTCACCACCAATGTCTGAAACAGAACCTACCAGCGAGACGCCCAACATCGCCGTCACCGGCGGAGCGGGCTACATCGGCAGCCGCGTCATCCACGAACTACAGCAGGCCCACCCCGACTGGAAAATCACCGCTATCGACAACTTCTATCTCGGGACCGTGCAAACCATCGGCGGTGTCGATATCGAACACGTCGACATCCGGAACCGGGACCGTCTGGAGGCGGCGCTAGACGGGGCCGACGTCGTGATGCACCTCGCCGCGATTTCCGGCGTCGACGACTGCGAAGCAAAGCAGGATCTGGCCTACGAGGTCAACGTTCAGGGAACCGACAACGTTGCTTGGTTCTGTCGCAAGACAGGCGCAGCGCTAATTTTCCCGTTCTCGATGGCGGTCATCGGCGACCCACAGGAGTTCCCTATTACGGTCGATCACCCACGGGACCCGCTGAACTGGTACGGCCAGACGAAACTGCTCAACGAGCGTGCCATCGAGACGTACGCCGCCGGCGCGTTCCCGGCCCACCAGTTCATGATATCGAACCTATACGGGAGCCACGAGATAGACGGCCAGACTGTCTCGAAGGGGACCGTCATCAACTTCTTCGTGAACCGCGCGCTCGCCGGCGAGACGCTGACGGTCTACGAACCGGGCACACAGTCCCGGAACTTCGTCCACGTCAAGGACGTGGCCCGCGCCTACGTCGACAGCTGCGAACGACTGCTAGAGCAACTGGACCGCGATGAGACCGGCGTCGAGAAATATGAGATCGCGAGTGACGAGGACCCGGGCGTCCGTGCCGTCGCCGAACTCGTCAGCGACATCGCCGCCTCAGTCGCTGACATCGATACCGACGTGGAACTGGTCGAGAACCCGCGGGGCGACGACGAGACGCTCGTCGATTCGTTCCCGGTCGACACTGACCGTACGGCTGACGTGCTGGGCTGGACCCCGGAACACGACGTAGAGTCAGCGATTCGGGCGGCACTGGAATCGGCGACCACGTAGACATCGAGTCCCGATGGATTTATTCGCCAGACCGGAAAGAGAAGAGACATGAGCGACACGCCCGGGGCGGGAGCGGTACTCGATGACCGGCCCGAGCTACGAGATGCGACAGAAGCGGTTCTGGCCGTCGACGACGAACAGGACGGCTGGACGTTCGATGACATCCCTATCGATTCGGGGCAGTTCGGCGAACTCGTCTCCGCGGGCATCGTCGAGAAAGACGGTGAGCAGTATCGAGTCGCCGATCCAGACGCTGTACGGGCCGCGCTCAACGGCGACGCCGCCGTCGCCACCGATAGCGGACGCGACGTGTCCGTCGGGGACGCCCTAGACCTCGACCTGAACGTCGACTTCAACGCGCGGGCGATCGGCCTGCTCGCCGCCGCGCTGGCCGTCGTGTTCGTCGCCCGAACGTACGCCGTCGGGTCGATATACCGCGGCGGCGACATCGTCCTGTCGAGCAACGACCCCTACTACTACAGGTATTACGTCGAGCAAGTCGCGGCGAACGCCGGGGGCGCGGCCGACGTCGGGGCGCTCTCTGTACTCCCAAACGCGGTTACCAAGGGAGAGCCACTGATGATCGCGACGCTCTGGTGGGTGGCCAGCCTCTTCGGCGGGAGCAAAGAAGTCATCGGCCACGTCCTCGCGTGGTATCCCGTCGTGTCGGCGCTCGTCACGGCCGTCTTGCTCTATCTGCTCGCGGTCCAAGTCACCAGCGACCGGCGCGTCGGGCTCACCTCGGTCCTCTTTCTGGCGTTCGTTCCGGGCCATGCCTTCCGGACGAGCCTCGGGTTCGCGGACCACCACGCTTTCGACTACCCCTGGCTCGTGCTGACCGCGCTGGCGCTCGTGGTCGCGCTGACAGCGATCACGGATCGGGCGTCGCTTCGCCGACCACAGCCGTGGTTTGCCGCGGTCGGCATCGGTGTCGGGACTGCCGGCCAGGTGCTCGCGTGGGAGGCGGGGCCGTTACTCGTCCTGCCGGTCGGGCTGGTCGTACTGGGACAGACGCTCTTGGACGTGGCAAACGACCGGTCGTCGCTGGTCAGGACGGCACCGGTCCTCGCCGGGGTCGGACTCGGTGCTGTGCTCGCCGGCGCTGTCCACACAGTCGTTGGCTGGCATACTGCGCTCGTGGCTAGCGCGCCAGGGCTGCTGGCTGTTGGCGCCGTCGTCGTCATCGCGACGGCGGAGGCGGCCAGGCACGTCGGTGGCACCGCCAGGCAACTGGCAGCGGTCGATGGCGTTCTGGGACTCGTCGCTCTCGTGGTCTTCCGCTTTGGCTTCACGGAACAGTGGGCAACGTTCAGCGACCGGCTCGATACGCTGTTTCGGTCCGATGCGATTGCCGAGACGTACGGGCTGTTCAACACCGACGCCTTCGGATTCCTGCTTTTGCTCGGTCTGACCCTGTTCGTAGCGCTTCCGGCGATGGCGTGGGGTGTCGACCTCGCTCGCAGGGACCGGAGCGGCTGGCTCGTCGCCGGTAGCTACGTCTGGGTGCTGCTGGGACTGGCCGTGATTCAGGTCCGGTTCGTCGGCGAACTGGCCCCGTTTCTCGCGCTGTTTGCCGGTCTCGCGTTCGTCTGGGTCGCCTCGTGGGTCGACATCGCTCGGCCGGTACTGGCAGACGAAGGCGAGGGGCTACGGGACGTACTTGTTCCGGACACCCGCGCGGTTGCGTCGCTGTTCGTGCTGTTCCTGTTGTTCGGGTCCCTCGGGATCGTGCAGGTCCCTGTGAAGACGAGCCAGGTACTCGTCGAGGACGAGACGTACGACGCGGCGACTGCAATCGAAGCCGACGCCGCCGAGCGGGGACTCGAATACCCCGAAAACTACGTCCTCAGCCGCTGGGGACAGAACCGCGTGTACAACTACTTCGTCAACGGCGAGTCACGGAGCTACGGCTACGCCCGCAAAAAGTACGGGCCGTTGGTCGCAGAAACGGACCCTGATGCGGCCCACAGTCGGATCTCCAACCGAGTCGGGTATATCGTAACGACGGCGACCGACATCGAGGAACCGACCACGATGTACGCTCGGCTACACCAGCACTTCGGAAGCCGTAACGGAAATGTGGACGGACTGGCCCGTTACCGGCCGCTCTTCGCGAGCGAAGACGGGAGCCACAAGGCGTTCGCGGTTGTTCCGGGTGGAGAGATACGGGGGACTGCGGCCCCGAATTCGACCGTCTCGGTCGTAACGATCATCACTGTTTCGGACAGGGAAGTCGACTACGAGCGCCAGACGACGGCCAACCGGAATGGTGACTTCACTGTTACCGTCGCAAACCCCGGGACGTACGCCGTGACTACCGATAGCGGGAATAAAACGTCCGTCGAAGTCACCGAAGAAATGGTGTACAGCGGCGGCAATGTCACTGTCGAGTGATCTTGGAGACAGGCACGCTGTGGGTCTGGAGCGAAACGACCATTGTCCCCACCGAAAGAACAGATGGTGTGCGCGTCTGGGTTCGTGTCGGGATCGTGCTTGTGCTGTGTGTGACACTCGGAGGACTGTTCGTCCACGCGGAGATAACAGAAGACGAATGGTCACCGTATCCAGATGCTGCGGACCTTTCGACCGGGTACGAGTCGTACGTCGGACAGCAACTCATGGTGTTTGGAACAGTGACAGAGACCGGCGACGGCGAGCTGTATATAAAAGTCGAGGGCGACGGGACGGCAATCACACTCAGAGTCACTGAGACGAACACAGCCGTCGAATCAGGCGGCGTCGTCCAAGTGTACGGGACGCTCGGACCAGAGCAAACGATAGCGGCCGAGCGCGTCGAAGTCGTCAACAGCAGCCGGTGGGCCGAACTCTACAAGTACGGCGCCTCGGCTATCGGCGCGCTCGGATTCCTGCTGCTGTTCTTCCGGTACTGGCGCATCAATCGAGACACGTGGACGCTGGAGGCCCGCAATGGCTGATCTGCTGACACACCTGCTCGCTCTGTACATCCTTCTCACGGTCATGAGTTGGCGCGTTGACTGGCTCGACCGGCGCTGGGTCGTGGTTGGGATGGGTGGTGCGGCGATTCCGGATGTAGTGAAAGTCAGAATCGTGGTGAACGAAGAGACAGTCGGAGCACTTCTCGGCGTGCCGTTCACCTACATGCCCCTCTCGACACTCGGCGGAGTTCTGCTACTGGCCGGTCTTATCACTGTCGCGTTCGAGCGACGGTACTGGGGACGGGTGTTCGGCCTCATGACGTTCGGCGGTCTCACCTCGCTCCTGCTCGATGGGCTGCGGGTGTACGCCGACGGTCGGGCCAGCGCCTGGCTGTATCCGTTCACGAACTGGCGGCCGCCGACACCGAGCCTGTACGTGTCTTCGGATCCGACCGTACTCGTCGTAGCGCTTCTCGCGGCCGGTGCGGTCGCCGTCCTCGACAGGCGAGTACGACGTGACTGAGTTGGCTACCAGGTCAACCCTTCGTAGGTGATGCCGTCCCGGCGCTTGATGGTGCGGCGGCCGTCGACGACGACTGGGTCGGCCATCTCGTCGAACTCGGCGTCGAGCGCCGCGAACTCGTCCCAGTCGGTGACGACGACAGCGCCGGACGCACCGTCGAGGGCGGCCGCCGGGGAGTCGGCGTACTCGATGTCGGGATAGCGCTCGCGCATGTTTTCGGTCGCCACGGGGTCGTAGGCGACGACATCGGCACCCCGCGTTTTCAGTCCCTCGATGACCGGTGCCGCCCGCGTGTTCCGGATATCGTCCGTCCCGGGCTTGAACGCCAGTCCGAGCACGGCGGCGCGTTTCCCAGACACGTCGACATGGTCATCGAGGAGGGAAAGGAGGCGCTCTGGCTGAGCGTCGTTCAGCTCAACGGCCGCAGAGAGGACTGTGGGGTCGTAGCCCCGCTCCCGCGCCGCGGCGATGATAGCGTCCGTGTCCTTCGGGAAGCAACTGCCGCCCCAGCCGACGCCGCTCCGGAGAAATCGCTGGCCGATTCGATCGTCGAGTCCGATAGCGTCGGCTACCTCGTAGGCGTCGACACCGAACTCCTTGCAGATGTTTCCGATATCATTGATGAGGCTGACTTTCGTCGCCAAAAACGTGTTGTTGGCGTACTTTATCATCTCAGCCTCGGCAATACCGGTTTCGACGACCGGGACGTCGTCATCAGCGGCCTCACGTAGCGGTGCATAGAGGTCATGGAGGAGGTCGGTCGCGCGGTCGTCGTCCGTCCCAAAGACGAGTTTGTCGGGGTTCAGGAAGTCCGCGACAGCGGTCCCCTCACGCTGGAACTCGGGATTGGAGGCGACGAGGAAGTCCGTGCCGCGTTCGAGACCGGCGTCGGCGATACGGAGAGCGAGGCGGTCTTCGGTCGTGTTCGGAACGACAGTCGACTTCGTGACGACAAGGTGTGGGTCCGCTGCCGCGTTCTCAGCGCCAGCCAGCGCCTCGCCGATGGATGCCGCACCGGCTTCCATGAACTGGAGGTCGATACTCCCGTCGTCGTTCGAGGGCGTCGGGAGCGCTAGCATCGTCAGCTCAGTATCGAGAATCTCGGCGTAGTCGGTACTTGCCCGAAGGCGACCGCCGCCATGTTCAGCGACGAGTTCGTCGAGTCCGGGTTCGTGTATCGGCGACTCGCCGTCGTTTACCGCGTCGACGATATCCTCGTCTATGTCTATCGTTACGACTTCGTGTCCAAGGTCCGCAATACACGCCGCGACCGTCGTCCCAACGTATCCGCTTCCGACAATACTGACGTTCATCAGGAGACGATAGTGGAGAAGCGGATATTATAATTCGGGTCTTATAATTCGACAAGAGTTTTATCGGACGGCCAACGAATTGAGATATATGAAAGCTGTCGTACTCGCCGCTGGCGAGGGGACCCGTCTCCGCCCGCTGACCGAAGACAAGCCAAAGGGAATGGTAGAGGTCGCGGGGAAACCGATCCTGACCCACTGCTTCGAGCAGTTGATCGAACTGGGTGCCGACGAACTTCTGGTAGTTGTCGGCTACAAGAAGCAGGCCATCATTAATCACTACGAAGACGAGTTCGATGGCATCCCGATCACCTACACCCACCAGCGCGAGCAGAACGGCCTCGCCCACGCGCTCCTGACCGTTGAAGAGCACGTCGACGACGACTTCATGTTGATGCTCGGCGACAACATCTTTGAGGCGAACCTCCAAGACGTCGTCAACCGACAGGCGGAGGAGCGTGCCGACGCCGCCTTCCTCGTTGAGGAAGTTCCCTGGGAGGAGGCCGGGCGCTACGGCGTCTGTGACACCAACAAGTACGGCGAGATCACCGAAGTCGTAGAGAAACCGGAAGAGCCGCCATCGAATCTGGTGATGACCGGGTTCTACACCTTCACGCCGGCCATCTTCCACGCCTGTCATCTGGTGCAACCGTCTAATCGCGGCGAGTACGAGATCAGTGACGCGATTGACCTCCTGTTGCACTCCGGGCGAACGATCGATGCGATCCGCATGGACGGCTGGCGAAACGATATCGGATATCCTGAGGACCGCGACGAGGCCGAAAAGCGGCTACAGGGCGAGATTAACCCAGAGATGGCCGCCGAAAACATCGCCGCAAGCGAGTGAGCGACGAAACCGTATCATCCCGCCAGTTACCAGTGTGACAGCACGGGCAGGTATGTTTCACAGTCGGATAGGATTTCAATCGAAAGGCTGGACCACCACCGTGATCCCATCTCCATCGGACACCGTTAAACAGGGCAGGTATGACGAACGCTGGCTCGGCGTTTCGAGAGTCGACACGACTGGGGTGAGACGGTCATTGTGGGTACGTCGCCTCGCGAACGCGGTTCGTGTAGCACTCGCTCTCAGTAACACGACGGCCGTACAGGGTCGTCGGGCTGCGTGTCCACACACGGTCGCTTCAGTATTTGAGTCCCGGGACGCAGGACTTATCCCGGAACTCGGCAATCACAGTGATAATGGATAGTGGCTGGCAGTACCGGGTCGCAAGTGTAGCCGGCGTTGTCGTGCTGACAGCGGTCGCCGTCGCACTTGTTAACAACGCTAGCATCCAGTCAATAGCGATAACTCTCCCGATACTCAGTCGGCTGCCGACCGACCCCCCAGCGGGGCCAGAGTTCACGATTGAGCTCTTGGTCACAATCGCAGTCGTCGTCAGCGTGTTCCTCCCGCTGTACAAGCCCCGCCCGCGAAGAATTCTCGACGCGATAGCACTGGCCCAGAAGCGGGTGCTCGTGGCGGCTCTCGTTCTGGCGACAATCGGCTACTTCGACTATTCGTACAAGCTGCCGCGTTTGACTGTCGTGTTAGTGACTCCTTTGTTACTGGTCGCACTGCCGGCGTGGTTTGTGTGGATTCGGAAGCGGCCGTCGTCAAACGGCGAGCGGACCATCGTCGTCGGCGATGATCTCCGTGTGATAGAAGAAGTGGCAAGCGAGGTCGACGGCACGCTCCTGGGCTATCTCTGTCCGACGAGTGTAATGACGACAATCGAACGGACCGAAGCCATCGCTGACGGCGGCACTAACCCGAGTGGGTTGGAACGGTTAGGTGGCCTCTCGCGAATCGAGGACGTGCTCGTCGAGTATGATATCGATACGGTCGTGCTGGCGTTTGAACACGCCGACCGGGCGGAATTCTTCGGCGCCCTCGACGCCTGTTACGAGTACGGTCTCGACGCGAAAGTCCACCGCGACCATGCAGACTCTGTGTTGACCGCCAGCGGTGGAGTCGGAACCCTGGTCGACGTAGAGATCGAACCCTGGGACATACAGGACTACATTCTCAAGCGCGCATTCGATGTCACGTTTGCATCGGCCGGGCTGATCGCGCTATCGCCGGTGATTCTCGGGATTGTAGTCGGAATAAAGCTAGAAGACGGCGGCTCGATACTGTACCGGCAGGACCGGACAGCGGTGTTCGGCGAAACCTTCTCCATCTACAAGTTCCGATCAATGATCGAGAACGCGGAGGACGAGACCGGTGCGAAGATCAGTGACGAGGATGCGGGTGGAGTCGACCCACGCGTAACATCAGTCGGGCGAGTCCTTCGGCAGACGCACCTCGATGAGATTCCACAGCTCTGGTCGATACTGCGGGGTGATATGAGCGTTGTCGGGCCACGGCCAGAACGACCGGAGCTTGACTCGGATATCCAGACCGGTGTCGTTAACTGGCAGAAGCGATGGTTCGTCAAGCCGGGACTGACCGGGCCCGCCCAGGTCAATCACGTAACTGGGAAAGAGCCGGGCGAAAAGCTGCGGTACGACCTGGAGTACGTGCGCGACCAGTCGTTTAGCTACGATATGAAGCTCGTTTCGAGGCAGATCTGGGGCGTTCTTATTGATATTGTAATGGCACACAGGAAGTCCTAAGAGCTGTTATTATTTCCCAAGCCACTCATACCGGTGTTCGATCACAAGATACCGTCTGTAGTGACCCCGCCTCTCTCAGGCAAACGATCCAACAGAAGCGTTTCGTGGCACAAAACCTGAACCGTAATTGTCACACTGGATCTCCTAGTGCCCTCCAATCATGAAGAAGCGGTCTGTGAGAGGGGGAGCAAGGCGGAGAGTGTCTGCAACACGGTGGAATCGAAGTCCGCGATTATCGTTATCGATCTACGCGAAACGCACACTGTCGGCCCACTACTCACTGTTTTCGATGCTGTCACACCTCATGATACACGGCTCGGAAAAGATTCCTGCCGCCCTCAATGGCCCAGTCTGTTCAAAAGACCCTTTCAAGTTCAAAAACAGCCAAGCTGGCGGCAAAGTTCCTGGAACCGCCGGAACCACCAGCAAACAGCGACCAGCGCGAGTAGCCAGCTACGCCCTCTCACTCGACCGTCACGCTTTTTGCCAGGTTGCGCGGCTTGTCGATATTCCGCCCCAGCAGCGCGGCCGTGTGATACGACACTAGCTGCAAGTGCGTGTTCGCCAGCACGGCAGCGGCCCGCGGGTGGGTCTCCGGAATGTGGAGCACGTGGTCGGCGTATCGTTCAACGTCGCTCTGTCCATCGGTGATCGCGACGACCGGTGCGTCGCGGGCCTCGACCTCTTTGACATTTCCGATGGTCTTGCGGGCGCGCTCGTCGTCGCCGGTCACGATAGCGAACACTGGCGTGTTCTCGGTCACCAGCGCCAGCGGGCCGTGTTTTAGCTCACCCGCAGCGAAGCCCTCAGCGTGCTTGTAGGTGATCTCTTTCATTTTCAGTGCGCCTTCAAGCGCGACGGGATTCTGGTACCCGCGGCCGATGAAGAAGTACGCGCTGGCGTCCTGATACAACTCAGCGACCTCCTGGGCGGCAGATTCGTCGAGGACCTCCTGAACGTGACCGGGGAGGTCGCGGAGCGCGCTGATGACCTGCCGGGCGTCACCGGTCGTCGACGTGCCGAGGGCAAGCAGGTTCAGCGCGGCTAGCTGGGAGGCGAAGGTCTTGGTGGCGGCGACGCCGATTTCCGGGCCGGCTCGGATGTACAGCGCATGATCGCACTCGCGGGCCGCAGTAGATCCGACGACGTTGGTCACGGCCAGCGTGCGCGCGCCGCGACGGCGGGCCGCCCGAAGCGCTGAAAGGGTATCGGCGGTTTCCCCGCTCTGGGTGACGCCGACGACGAGCGCGTCGCCGATAGGTGGGGTCGCAGTCGCGTATTCGCTAGCGAGGAATGCCTGGGCAGGAATGCCCGCTTCGCGGAACAACTGTGCGCCGTGCAGAGCGGCGTGATAAGAGGTGCCACAAGCGACGAACTGGACGCCGGTCGGAGAGAGGTCGCCGAGATCGCCGATGTCGACCGTGCCGGCAAGTTCGTCGACCCGACCCCGCAGACACTGCCGAAGCGCGCGCGGTTGCTCATGGATCTCTTTGAGCATGAAGTGGTCGTAGCCGCTCTTGCCGGTCTCCTCGGGGTCCCACTGGACGGTATCGATGTCTTTCTCGATGATATTGCCGTCGGTGTCGGTGACGGTCCAGCCGGCACCGTTGAGTCGGGCGAACTCCCCGTCGGCGAGGTAGACGACCTTATCGGTGAAGTCCCGGAAGGCGGGCACGTCACTGGCCAGGTAGGTCGCGTCGTCGTTGATGCCTAACACGAGCGGCGAGTCGTTCCGTGCGGCGAACACCGAGTCACAGCCGGCGATGACGACGGCGACGGCATAACTGCCTTCGAGTCGGTCGACTGTCTCTCTGACGGCGTCTTCGGGGTTGGCTCCCGTCTTCAGCGCGTCCTCAATCAGATGTGAGACGACCTCGGTATCGGTGTCGGATGTGAAGGTGTGGCCGGCGCTAGCGAGTTCGTCCCGCAGCGACCGGTAGTTCTCGATGATCCCGTTGTGGACGACTGCGACATCGCCGGTACAGTCTTGGTGTGGGTGGGCGTTTTCGTCGGTCGGCGGCCCGTGCGTACTCCAGCGGGTGTGGCCGATGCCAACCGACCCCGAGAGCGTCCGGTCGGACAACGCTTCGCGGAGGTCGGCGATTTTACCGGAGTGTTTGCAGAGGTCGATGTGATCGTTCGCCAGCGCGACGCCAGCGGAGTCATACCCACGATACTCCAGTTTCGAGAGACCGTGAACGAGCGTGTCGAGCGTCTCGTCGCCGCGGCCGACACAGCCGATGATCCCGCACATCAGCGGACCACCTCCGCGTCTTCGCGGACAGTTCCGTCGACTGTGACGCCGGTGGCGAGCCGAGCGTTGGGGCCCACAAGCGACCCGGGGACGAAACTCACGTCACCGAGTGCGACGGCACGGTCGGCGATAACAGCGCCCAGTCGCTGGTCCTCGAACACCGCTGTACCGACCTGAACGTCAGCCGGGCCGCCGGGGACAACTGTGTTGACGCCGAGATTCACGTCCTGACCGGTGACAGTATCGACGAGAGTCGAGCTCGGGTCGACACGCGTGTCTGCGTCGAGGACAGTGTGCTGGATGACGCTGTTGGCCCCGATAGTGACGTTGCGTCCGAGTGCGACATTCGGACCGATGACAGCGTCCGGACCGATCTCACAGTCCGGGCCGATGACGGCCGGCGACTGGAGAGTCGCCTCGTCGTGGACACGTGCGGAGTTGTCGACCCAGACCTGCTCGTCGCGGGCCGATTCGACGACCCGCCCCCGCGCCAGCACCTCGCGGGCAACGGTCAACAGGTCCCATGGGTATGTCGCGTCGACCCACATCCCGTCGACCTCGACCGCGCGGACACGGTCAGATTCCAGCAGGAGTTCGATTGTGTCGGTCAGTGCCAGTTCGCCGGCGTGGCGCGTCGTTTCGTCGATCGCTTCGAAAATATCACCGTCGAAGGCGTACACGCCGCCGTTGATGAGCCTGAACTCGTCGTGCTGTGGCTTTTCGACGATGTCGACGATGTCACCGTCCTGTACCTCGACAGCACCGTACCGACTGGTGTCCTGCCGTTCAACCACAGCGATGCTCGTGTGCGCAGTCTCTGCATAGGAGGAGTCTACCGCCTCGATAGTGGCCGCGTCGACGAGACGGTCACCGTTCATCACCAGAACCGGGCCGTCGACAACGCTTCGTGCCTGGAGGAGTGCGTGCCCGCTACCCAACTGTTTTGTCTGGCTCACGTAGGAAATCGGAACGCCACGGTACGTCGGACCGAAGTGGTCCTGAACGCGGTCGCGCTTGTAGCCGACGACGACAACCAGTTTCTCGATGCCCGCCTCGACCAGCGCGTCGAAGACGTGTTCGAGAATCGGCCGGTTTGCGGCCGGCAGCATTGGTTTTGGCCGGTTTCGCGTCAACGGCCGGAGGCGAGTTCCCTCACCCGCAGCGAGGACCACAGCCGTATCGATGTGCATACCTGTTGCAGACGGAGGAGGGGCTTCAATATGGCGGCCTTACCGAGATTCGTCGGTGTCTACTTGCCACGCATGTCCAGATTGCGGTGGGAAAATCAAACGTATCACGCGGTTGTAACATCTAGCGGTATCAACTCAGTCCAGAGCTACGGACTACTGCTCGCCCATCCGCTCGCCGGCGACGCGACGCCCCTTCGTCGTCAGATTCACTTCGGTCCGTTCCCGGAGCACGCTTATTACGTCGAGTTCAATCAGCCGGTCGAAAATCTCCTCGGTCTTGTCGACATCGATACCGACGAAGTTGGGGATGTCAAACGGCGATACGCCGGAGTGAAGTGCCATGATTACCCGTTTCTCCGTCGAGCTCAGGTCCAGATCAGCCTGGTTCTGTTCGGCGCTTTCTTCGAGCATCGTCCGGAGGACAGTGGCGTGGAACTCCTCACCCGCGAGGTGTGTTTCGACGCTGATGTCGTCCTCGCTGTGCTCGACCTGAATGACTGTCCGCTCCTCGCCGCTGACCTGCTTCTCTTCGACAGCGAGATCACCGATATCGGCGCGGTCGACGACGACGGCCTGCCCATCGGCCATCGCGAGCTTTAGCGCCTCGTCGCCGACTTTCAGCCGGCCTTTCGTCCACTCGGCGGACTGGACGACGCCGCCTTTGAGCGCGGGGTGCTGGACCAGCACGATTGCGCCGTCGAGACTCGCCCGGTAGAAATCAGTTTCGAACGCCTCGTGGTCCGATGCCGACACGAGGATGACATCCTCGCCGACGTAGAGCGCGACGTAATCGGAGACGCCGGCGCTCTGCTGGTTCACGTCGAACCGGTCGGCGATACGGTCGATATCGGTCAGTGAAATCTGTCGCTTGTCGTCGCCCAGCAGGGCGACTCGCTCGGTGGTGAGGACGATGCGACAGTTTCGCCACTCGGCGTCGGTGAGGCGCTGGCCCTGTGAGACCGCCTGAAGGAACTGTCCTTTTGTATCGGCGATCTTCTTTTCGGTGTCGCTCATGCCCCGTACCGGCCTCTCGTACCTCCGTTGTCCGCAGGACTCAATATAACTTCCGTCGCCAGTGTCGAAACTGAGAACGGCCAACTGCCCTGGCGAGTCGCTCATAGCGGAATTGTGCACAATTAGATAGGATATTTTTTGCGTGCGGCGGTATACTGTCAACTGATGACACGGGGTGACGAACCGGATCGGGGTCAGTCCCAGCCGGGGCGAGAGACAGTCGAACCACCGGACTGGTTCGTCGAACAGGCGAACGTGACAGACTCAGTTGTCTACGACCGCTTCGAGCGGGAGTGGCCCGATTGCTGGCGCGAGGCCGCTGAGTTGCTCGACTGGGAGGAGCCGTTCGAGACAGTACTCCATGGAACGGACGGCCCACCGTTCGAGTGGTTCCCCGGTGGCCGATTAAACGCCGCCTACAATTGCCTCGACCGGCATCTACCCGAGCGGAAGAACCAGCTCGCGCTGGTCTGGGAGGGCCACCTTGGCGAGTCCCGCACCTACACATACCTCGAACTGTACCGAGAAGTCAACGCCTTCGCCGCAGCGCTACGCGAACACGGTGTCAGCCCGGACGACGTGGTGACGCTGTACCTGCCGATGGTGCCCGAACTCCCGGTCGCGATGCTGGCCTGTGCACGCCTTGGTGTGCCACACAACGTCGTCTTCGCCGGTTTCTCTGCGGACGCGCTTGCGACGCGGATGGAGCGGGCCGAGTCGGAGTACCTCATCACCTGCGACGGCTACTACCGCCGCGGTAGCGCCGTCGCACAAAAGAACAAGGCCGATAACGCGCGCATCGCCGTCGACCACGACGTGTCGGTCGTGGTGCTTGACCGACTGGGCCGTGACGTGCACCTGGGCGCGGACTACGACGACTATCACGACCTGCTGGCAGCACACGAGGGGGCCGAAATCGAACCCGTCTCGCGGGCGGCGGACGATCCGCTCTTTCGTATCTACACGTCGGGGACGACCGGCCAGCCGAAAGCCGTCACGCACACGACCGGCGGATATCTCGCACACGTCGCCTGGACCGCCCAGTCAGTGCTTGATATAAAGCCAGAGGACACCTACTGGTGTTCGGCCGACATCGGCTGGATCACCGGTCACTCCTACATCGTTTACGGGCCGCTCGCACTCGGGACGACGACGGTACTGTACAACGGCACAGCGGACCACCCGAAAAAAGATCAGCTGTGGGAACTTATCGAAAAGTACGCCGTCGACGTGTTCTACACCGCACCGACGGCTGTTCGAGCGTTCATGAAGTGGGGCGAAGAGTACCCCGCCAAGCACGACCTCTCCAGCCTGCGGCTGCTGGGTACCGTCGGTGAACCGATGGACGCGAGCGCCTGGGAGTGGTACCGCGAACACATCGGCGGCGGCGAGTGCCCCATCGTCGACACCTGGTGGCAGACCGAGACTGGCGCGGTACTCGTATCGACGCTGCCCGGCGTCGACGAGATGAAACCCGGAGCCGCGGGACGGCCGCTGCCGGGAATCGAAGCATCCGTCGTCGACCGTTCAGGTGCGGCGGCCGAGCCTCATTCGGCCGGCGAGCTCGTCGTGACGCGCCCCTGGCCCGGAATGCCGCGCGCGCTGCTCGACGGGACGGGCTGGGGCAGTGTCCCAGACAGCGTCGAGGAGTGGCGGTACTACCCCGAAGACAGCGTCTCGGTCGACGATGACGGCTACATCACGTTCCTCGGCCGGATTGACGACGCGATTAACGTCGCTGGCCGGCGGTTCAGCACCAAGGAACTTGAGTCGACGGTCGCCGGCGTCACGGGCGTCGCAGAAGCCGCCGTCGTTGGTGCCGACGACGAGACGACCGGAACGGCAGTGTACGCGTTCGCTTCCCCGGAGGACGGTTACGCCGAGAGTGAACTCCGGGCAGCCATCGAAGACGCTATCGTCAATGCTATCGGCGGTATCGCCCGCCCCAAAGAAATCGTGTTCACGCCCGACCTGCCGAAGACGCGCTCGGGTAAGGTTATGCGCCGCCTGCTGACCGCAGTGGCGAACGATGAGGAACTGGGCGATACCAGCGCGCTGCGTAACCCCGAAATCCTCGGTGAAATCCAGTCGACGACGAGACAGAAATAAGCTGTTTCGTCTTCTTCGATATTTGCGAAAATTCTCGTACCAGCGTCGTCGTTCATAGCCCCTTCGCTGCGCTCTTCTCGCAGACAGCCGCGCCTTGGTCGTAATGCTTATTTCGATATTCTTCGACTTTCCGAAATAGATGGACGGCGCAACTGATCCCATCGGCGAGCGGGGGTACGAACAGCTTCGACGCGCGGCCGAGACACACCGGTCCGACCTCGTGCTCCGACTCGGCGCAGAGATCGGGCTCCGCCCGACAGAGATGACCGCTGTACGGCTAGCCGACATCACCGAATTCGATAGGCATCGCCTGCTTGCTGTTCGGGAAAGCGGTGAGGTGGTCCGCGAGACCTATCTTCCAGACTCAGTCGAGCACGATATGCGAAAATACGCAAACGCGGCTGGAGCGGCCGACGACGAGCCACTGTTTTCCGTCTCCGCACGTCGGCTCCAGATGCTCGTCAGCGAAGTAGCCGACCGAGCCGCCGAGACGACACCGCACCTGAAAGACGTTTCCTCGCGTGACCTTCGGTGGCGGTTCGCGGCGAGCTTGCTGGACGACGGCGTCGCGCCGGACGTCGTCTGTGCGCTCGGCGGCTGGGACCGACTCGACCGACTGGACCCCTTGCTTGACGAACCGGACCGCGAAACCATCGTCGCAGCCGTGGGTGAGTCCGGCGAGCGGGCGGCTCCGAGCGGGCCACAGCGACCGGTCGACTGGGTTACGGCGGTCAGCGAGGCGCTTGCGGTCGCCGCGACCGGTGAGGGAATTGCGACGACAGTCTGTGACCACCTGACAGAAGGAGCGGGCTTCGAGTTCGCCTGGCTCGCCGAACGGACCGGTGACGGACTGACACCGCACACGACGACAGAAATCTCGGAAACGGCTGTCGAGCAGCAGATCGACACCCACATCGAGTCAGTCACTGGTCTGCTCGACGTGGGTGAGGTTCGTCTCGTCGACGACGACAGTGGATCGGTCGCGCTGGTGCCACTCGTCAGGGAAGACACCATCTCCGGTGTCGTCGGAGTCGCAGCGGATGGGGGTCTAACTGATACCGAACGTGCCGTACTGTCCGCGCTCGGTGTGCAGGTCGGGCACGCACAGATCGCCGCCGAGCGCAAACGCCTCCTGCTTGCTGACACGGTGACCGAGTTAGAGTTCCACTGTGCGGACGAGCGGACCTTTACCGCCGGGGTATCCGGGGCATTACAGTGTACGGTCGAACTGTCCGGGGTCGTTCCCGTTGCGGGCCAGTCGCTGCTGTACTACCTGATGGTCGAAGGCGCCTCGGCCGACGCGATCCTCTCATATGCGGACGAGGACGACGGCGTGGCCGACGCCAGACTCCTCAAAGAGCACAGCGACGGCGTACTACTGGAAGTCGTGGTCACCGACACGCCAGCACTCCAGCTCGTCGAAAGCGGTGGCCGGGTTCGCTCTGTGACAGCCACCGACGGGGTCGCGACCATCGCAGTCGAGCTTCCCAGCGAGGCCGATATCAGACCAACAGTCAACGCTGTCACCGACGCCTATCCAGAGACATCGTTGGCAGCGAAGCGAGAGACGGAACGGCCGGCGGAGACGGACACCGGATTCCGCGACCGGCTGACCGACACTCTGTCAGACCGGCAAGAGACCGTCCTGCAGGCGGCCTACCACAGCGGCTATTTCGAGTGGCCCCGCGGCTCAACTGCCGAGGAGCTAGCGGACTCGCTGGATATCTCGTCGCCGACGCTGCACAATCACCTCAGAAAGGCCCAGCAGAAGGTTCTGACCGCGTTTTTCGACGAGCGGCCGACCGAGCCGCGACAGCCGTCCGACAACTGAAACCCTGTTTCATGTTATCGTAGTTAGACCCCCCGTTTATATGGCCGCTGTGAAATATCGATGATAGACCATGTCAGATGAAGATGTCCAACTCGAAGCACGGCTCGAAGAGCAGGAGGTTTTCGAGCCCCCGGAGTCGTTCGTCGAGCAGGCGAACGTCACGGACGAGGGTATCTACGACGAGTTCGAAGAGAACTGGCCGGAGTGCTGGGAGGGTGCCGCCGACCTTCTCGACTGGGAGGAGGAGTACGATCAGGTACTCGACGATTCGAACCCGCCGTTCTACGAGTGGTTCACGGACGGGACGCTTAACGCCTCGGCCAACTGCCTCGACCGCCATCTTGAGGAGCGCGGCGACGAGGCCGCTATCGAGTGGGTCGGTGAGCCGGTCGAAGAAGACAATATCACCTACACATACGAGGAACTCCATCAGAAGGTCAACGAGTTCGCGGCCGGTCTGCGTGAGATGGGTGTCGGCGAAGACGACGTCGTGACGATGTACATGCCGATGATTCCGCAGCTCCCCATCGCCATGCTGGCCTGTGCCCGCATCGGCGCGCCCCACTCCGTCGTATTCGCCGGCTTCTCTGCGGACGCGCTTGCGACGCGGATGAACTCCGCTGATTCTGAGTATCTTGTTACCTGCGACGGCTACTACCGCCGCGGCGACCCGCTCGATCACCTCGACAAGGCCAACGAGGGCCTGAGTGGCGTCGACCACGAGGTCGAACGCGCCATCGTCGCCGAGCGCCTGATGGACGGCGACGAGTTCGATCACGACTACGCGGACAACCAGGTCGCCTTCGAAGACGTCATCGCCGACAACGAGGGCGCGACTGTCGAGCCGGTCGACCGCGACGCCGAGGACATGCTCTTTCTCATGTACACCTCCGGGACGACCGGGAAGCCGAAAGGCGTCAAACACTCCACCGGCGGCTACCTCGCCTGGGCGGCCTGGACCTCGCAGGCGGTACTCGACATCAAGCCCGAGGACACGTACTTCTGCTCGGCCGACATCGGCTGGATTACCGGCCACTCCTACATCGTCTACGGCCCGCTCGCGCTCGGGACCACGACGATGATGTACGAGGGGACGCCGGACTACCCCGACAAGGACCGCCTCTGGGAGATCGTCGAGGAGTACGAGGCCGACCAGCTGTACACCGCACCGACGGCGATCCGCGCGTTCATGAAGTGGGGTAAGGAGTACCCCGAGAAACACGACCTCTCCAGCCTGCGCCTGCTGGGGACGGTCGGCGAGCCGATCAACCCCCGCGCCTGGAAGTGGTACTACAAGCACATCGGGGGCGAGGAGTGTCCCGTCGTCGACACCTGGTGGCAGACTGAAACCGGCGGCATGATGATAACGACACTCCCCGGCATCAAGGACATGAAACCCGGGTCAGCCGGCCCGCCGCTACCGGGCAACGACGTGCGCATCGTCGACACTGAGGGTGACGAAGTCGAACCCGGCCGCGCCGGCTACCTGACAGTTAACAAGCCGTGGCCCGGGATGCTCCGGACGCTGTACAAGAACGACGAACGGTTCATCAGCGAGTACTGGGCGGAGTACTCTGACACCGACAGCGACGACTCCGACGACTGGGTGTACTTCCCCGAAGACGGCGCGAAAATCGACGAGGACGGCTACATCACCGTACTGGGACGGGTCGACGACGTCATCAACGTCTCCGGTCACCGGCTCGGGACGATGGAAATCGAGAGTGCCATCGTCGGCGTCGAAGGCGTCGCCGAGGCCGCCGTCGTCGGCGGCGACCACGATATCAAGGGCGAAGCGGTGTACGCCTATGTCATCACCGAGGACGGCTACGAAGAGACCGACGAACTCCGCAGTGCGATTATCGACGGTGTCGAAGACGCTATCGGGCCGATAGCTCGGCCGGAAGCTGTCATCTTCACGCCCGAGCTGCCGAAGACCCGCTCCGGGAAGATCATGCGCCGCCTGCTCGAAGACATCGCGAACGGCGAGGAACTGGGCGATACGAGTACGCTGCGAAACCCTGACGTTGTCAGTGATATCGAAACCAAAGTCCAGGGTGACTGAGCCGTAGCGGCGAACAGCACCACGAATTCTCACCATTTCAAACCCATGTCAAGAGACACGCCTGCGGACCGAGAAGAGTCAATTATCCAACCAGACGGTGGTACAGAGCCCGCCCATGAGGACATCGACTACCTCGACAGGGAGGTGAACCTGTTACGGCCAAGCACACCGTTTATGCGCGACCATCTGAAGATCATCTGGAGCAGTTTCGTGCTCTGGGCGCTGGTCGTGTTCGGGCCGGTGACGTTGACCGCACTTGCGCCGGAGATGATGACCGTGCAGACGCCCCTGTTCGGCTTCCCGCTGCACTATTTCCTCGTCTCGTTCGGTGCGCCCACGGGCGCGTTGATCCTGGCGACGGTCTACACCCGTTACCGGGACCGGCTCGACCAGAAGTACGGCATCGACCCCGATGCCGTCGAGAGTACGGCTCCGGAGACCGGCGAGGCAGCGGCCACTGACGGAGGTGTCGAACAGTGACGGTCCCGCTACAGGCCGAAGCACTCGACATCTCGTTCAAGCTCGTCCCGGCGATCATCGTCTTCCTGATGATGGCCTCGTTCCTCGTCATCGGCTACGTGTTCAAGGTGGCCGACACAGAAGGAATGTGGGTCGCGGGCCGCGGCATCGGCAACATCGAGAACGGGATGGCCATCGGTGCGAACTGGATGTCCGCCGCCTCGTATCTGGGACTCGCCGGACTAGTTGCGCTCTCTGGCTTCTACGGGCTGGCGTTCATCGTCGGCTGGACGACCGGATACTTCGTCCTGCTCATATTCCTGGCGGCACAGATGCGCCGGTTCGGGAAGTACACCGCGCCGGACTTCGTCGGCGACCGGTTCAATTCGCCAACCGCCCGCGCGCTAGCCGCGTTCACTACGCTACTCATCGCGTACGTCTACTCCGTCGGTCAGGCCCGCGGCATGGGGCTGGTCGGTCAGTACGTCTTCGGCCTTGACATCATCCCGATGATCGTCGTGATGATGACCATTACCGTCGGCTACCTCGCGCTCTCGGGAATGCTGGGCGCGACGAAGAACATGGCCGTCCAGTACACCATCCTCATCGTCGCGTTCCTTGCCGGCGTGTACGTCGTCGGCTTCTCGCAGGGGTACTCGACGATACTCCCGCAGATAGAGTACGGCGCGCTGATTGCCGACCTCGGTCGCGAGTTCTCCGCACCGTTCGTGAACCAGCCGTTCTACCTCTGGATCGCGACAGCGTTCTCGCTCATTGTTGGGACCTGTGGCCTCCCGCACGTCCTCGTCCGGTTCTACACGGTCAGGAGCGAGCGCGTCGCCCGCTGGTCCTGTGTGTGGGGGCTGTTCTTCATCCTCCTGCTCTACTGGGCGTCGCCCGCGATGGCAGCCTTCGGCGTCGACCTGTTCCAGACGACGACGGGCGCGAGCGCATACGCTGCTGAAGGCGGGATGTCTGGCGCTGAGGGTGACGTGATCGTCGTCCTCGCCGCGCAGTTCGCCGACCTCCCGACGTGGTTCGTCGGCCTCGTCGCGGCCGGTGCGATGGCCGCCGCCATTGCGACGACCGCCGGGCTGTTCATCACAGCCTCCTCTGCGGTCGCACACGACATCTACACCGAACTGATCAACCCTGACGCGACCCAGCGCCAGCAGGTGCTCATCGGTCGCGGAACGATCATCGGCATGGGCGCGCTGGTGACGGTGACCGCGTTCAACCCACCGGCGCTCATCGGCGAACTGGTCGCCTACGCGTTTTCACTCGCGGGCACCGTGCTGTTCCCGATGTTCTTCCTCGGCCTCTGGTGGGAGAACACGAACCGTCAGGGTGCACTGGCCGGGATGGTGCTCGGCCTGCTCATCTGGATTACCTCGATCATCAACAGCGTCCTGCCGAGCTACATCGGCGCGCTCGAAGCGATTGCCGGCGAAGGTGGGGCACTCGTTCCGATATACGCCCAGTACGTCCCACCCATCGGCGCTGCGCTGATCGGGACGCCGCTCGTGTTCATCGTCACTATCGCCGTCTCGCTTGCGACGCCCGAACCGCCACTGGAGACGAAGAAGATGGTGCGACAGTGTCACAGCCCCGAACCAATGGGACAGCAGGAGACTGCCGCAGACGTCGTCGGCGACAACACCGGCGGCGGCACCCCCGCAGACGACTAAACCAATGTACGACAACATCCTCGTTCCGACGGACGGCAGCGAAACCGCGGAAAACGCGGTCGACCAAGCAGTCGACATCGCCTCGAAGTACGGCGCGACAGTCCATGCGCAGTACGTCGTCGACGTCGACGCGACCAGCTACTCGCTGGGGACAGAGCAGGTCGACCGTATCCGACAGGGGTACCTCGACGAGATGACCGAGGTGAAAGCCGACGCAGACGAAGCCACCGGCTACGTCCGCGACCGGGCCGCCGAACACGGCATCGAAGTCAAAGAACACGTTACCGCCGGCGAGCCAGCCCGCGCCATCCGGAGGTTCGTCGAGGACAACGACATCGACCTCGTCGTGATGGGGTCACACGGTCGCTCTGGCCTCAAGCGTGTCATTCTCGGTAGCGTCACGGAGAAGGTACTGCGCCGAACGCGGCTGCCGATACTGGTCGTCGACGTGCACGGTGACACGGACATCGAGGCGTGACTAGCATGGGACAGAGCCGACACCGACCGCCACGGACGACGCGAGGTCGCCGATGAGCGTCGTCGACACCCTTCGCGACCACGTACACGACCACAAGCGGGGGATGTTCGTCGACCTCGTGTTCGCTATCGCCTGGGTGACCGCCGTGAGCGTCATCTTCGACCTATTGTCGGCACCTCAGTGGGCGTACTACCTGACGCTTGCCGCCGGCGTGGTCGCGTACTACGGCTTCTTCTGGTCGCTTGAGATGGCGATGGAACAGCAGTAAGTCGCCCTCTGTTTGCGCGATGGCGATGGGTCCCCCAGCCGTTTCGCAGGACCACCTGAGAACCACACAGACGGCGACCGAGTCGCAGCGACACCCGTACTATCCAGGCACCCTTCTATGCTCAAGCCTGGCGAATTTCGGCCCTGCCGGTAGTAATAATACCATGTAGGTGCATTGACCTTTTCGATGGCAGCAATCGCTGTGGAGTCAGCAATGATATACGAAAGTTCAACAGGAGAGTACTACAGTGGTCTCGACATCTGGATGCGCTTCGAATCGGGGTACTGGGAACCGCACGATTGGAGTCAAGCGACAGGACAGGAATGGGTACAGACCGAGGCAGGTGACATCCTCACTCTGACGCCAGTCCCGGAATCAGAGCTCCCCGACGGAGTATCAGTGACGGAAGCTGAGGATGTCGAGTACCTGCCCGAGTAACGGCGGCAAGACAGGAGCAGCCGCGAGGCCGTCTGAGCGGTCGGTGCTACAGCAATCCCCGCAGACGAACCGCCGTTGCGGGTCATACTGAGTGTGTCGTTCGTCGGTGCTGCCCTACCGCTCGGCTCGGGACTGGTTCGCGCACGAGTGGTATTCGAGAGCAGTCGTTTTGTGGCGCGTAGCGCCACACTACTTCTCACTCATCGCTTCACTCGCCATATTTCGCCCCTGCGCGTTCAACGCGACCTCGGTCCGAACCCGGACCTCGTCAACTGCACCGATATCGAGTAGTTTCTGATAGATTTCTTCGACCTCGTCAGGTGTCGTCCCAACGAAATCAGACATCTCAAACGGTGATACGCCGGAATACAGCGCTATCAGCACCTGACTCTCCATCTCCGAGAGTTCGTAATCGTCCTCGCGATCCTCGATAACGCGGGTAAAGAGTGTCTTCAGCGCCCGCGTATGGTGGTCCATCCCCGACATGTGGGTTTCGACGCTGCGGTCCTGGTCGTCAGTGTGTTCGACTTCGATGACCTCCCGCTCCTGACCCATCACCGTGCTGGTCCCGATTTCGATGGTACCGACGTCCTCGATTTCGAATGACATGCTCTTGCCGCCGGGGAACTGAAGTCGGATGATGTCGTCGTCCAGTTGAAACCGCGCCTTGCTCCACTCGGCGTCCTCCTGAACCACGCCGCCGACGACCGCTTGCTGTCGCGCGAGGATGACCTCGCCCTGTAAAGTCGCGCGGACGTACTCCGTCTCGAAGTCGGGTAGATTCGGCGTATCGACCAGCAGAACGTTGTTGCCGACCTCCAGTGCGGTCGCGCCGCCGGTCCCACCGTCAGGAACCAGATCGTCTGGGTTCGACGGGAGGGAGATGTTGGCGTGGGGAATCGGCTGTTTCGAGCCGTTCGTCGCCAGAATGAGCCGCTTGTTGGTGACGATGAGTCGACAGGAGCGCCACTGCGGGTCCGAGACCGGGTCGCCGTCACGGACGACGTACTGGAAGTCCCCCGACGTGTCGACTAGCTTGCGTTCGTCACCACTCATGGCCGCTGATATTAGAGATTTGACGCCGAAGGGTAAATAAGTTCCAGCACCGCTCTCACAGCGCGACGAGCAGGCCGCCGACGACGCCAAGACCACCAAACACCGTACAGACTGCCCAGAACGGGACCTGCCGCACCAGTCGGACTAGCGCGTCGACGGTGAGATAGCCGACGACAGCGCTGACGGCCAGGGCGACGACAGCCGGCAGCGGGTCGATTGCAGGGATGCCGTCGTCGACCAGCACCAGCGCGTTCGCGCCGAGCGCGGCCGGAATCGACAGCAGGAACGAGAGGCGAAGCGACGACTCGCCCTCGTGGCCCCGGAGCAACAGCGCGCTCACCGTCGTCCCCGACCGGGAGACGCCGGGGAGGATAGCCAGCCCCTGCAAGACCCCGACGAGGACGGCGTCGACCCAGTCGGGAACCGCCCGCTCGCCGAGCGACAGCGCGACGGCGAACCGCTGGAGCAGGCCCGTCAGCACGAGCAGGCCGCCGACCAGCGCCAGAAAGAGCCCGCCTTCAAGATT
This sequence comes from Haloarcula sp. Atlit-7R, assembly GCF_003666065.1. Classification (NCBI taxonomy): domain Archaea; kingdom Methanobacteriati; phylum Methanobacteriota; class Halobacteria; order Halobacteriales; family Haloarculaceae; genus Haloarcula; species Haloarcula sp. Atlit-7R. The sequence continues at coordinate 688,037 of NZ_QXIK01000001.1, forward strand.
TGAGACAGCCGCGTCGAGCACCAGATACGCCGGGAGGCCGGTAACAGTGGTCGCCGCCGTGGCGACGACGAGAAACGAGAGGTCGGCCGTCTCGTTGGCGAACGGCCGACGGGAGAGTCGTCGAATCGAGCGCAGAATCGTCCGGACCTCAGTGCGGTAGTAGGCCGCGGCCGCAACCGCCGTCCCGGCGTGGAGAAAGAGCGCGAGGCGGGTCGAAGCGGCGGGCGAGACGCCCGTGACCACCGTCGAGGCGAGTGCGACGCCGCCCTCGCTGGAGACCGGAATCCACTCAAGCACCCCTTGCAGCAGGCCCAGCAGAATAGCGACGAGAATCGGGTTCATACCCACGGAGCGGACGCCGCGGGACAAAGGCCGTTCGGTTCAGGGCGTCGACGTGGCAGTATATATAGCTCCGATGTCCAATCGGAGGTATGCAACTGGGAAGCGGTGCGGTGGACCTGCTGTCGGGGCTGCCGGCCTGGCAGGGGTTTCTGCTACTCGTCGGCGGCGGGGTCGTCCTCGCGCTGAGCATTCGCGTGGTCGGCGACCGACTGCTCAGACAGGTCACGCCCCGCATCGAGGGCGATGTCGACGACATCGTCTTCCGTGGAATTCACACTGCGATGTACGTCACGGTCGGTCTCGGTGGCGCGTACGCCGGGGCACAGATTTACGACGTACGCCCGGCCGTCGCTGTCTCACTGGGAGCCGGCACACTCTCGCTGGTCGTCATCGTCTGGATGGTGACGCTGCTGCGCATCGGCCGCCAGGCGTCCGCCATCGCGACGGACTCGGCGTATATCGACCGCCAGATGGTCCCCATCCTCCAGAACATCTGGAGCGCGGTCGTCTCCGGCGGAGGTATCCTGCTCTTGCTGATTCTGTGGAACATCGACGTCACACCGCTATTGGCCTCGGCGGGGATTATGGGTATCATCGTCGGCCTGGCGGCCCGGGATACGCTGGCGAACTTCTTTGGCTCGCTGTCGCTGTATCTCGATGGAACGTACGCAGTCGGCGACTTCGTTGTCCTCGAAAGTGGTGAACGCGGCCGCGTCGAGGATATCTCCGTCCGTTCGACGGTCATCCGCACCCGCGACGACATCCTCGTCACCGTCCCGAACTCGAAGCTCAACAACGCCGCCATCGTCAACGAGTCGACGCCGCGGCGCAAGCGCCGGATTCGCGTCCGCGTCGGCGTCGCCTACGGGACGGACATCGACCGGGTCGAAGGAATCCTCCTAGAATTAGCCGAAGCCGAGGCCCTCGTACAGGACCGACCGAACCCGCGAGTCCGGTTCCGGGAGTTCGGCGACTCCGCGTTAAACTTCGAACTGCTGTGCTGGGTCGGGAATCCGGCTCTGACAGCCCGTGCGACCCATGAACTCAACAGCGCGATCTACAAGCGGTTTCGAGCCGAGGACATCGGAATACCGTTCCCCCAGCGGTCTATCTCCATCTCAACTGAAGAGATTCCGGGCGAGCTATTCGATCAGGCGCAGTCGAAGAGCAAAGCCACAGACGACGGCGGCATGACCGGCGAGTGAGTGCAAGCACAGTCACAGCGCCCACTGACCCAGCGACGGAGAGGTCGAAACGCAGTTACGATGGCGACGCGTCGGCTCAGGCAATGAGCATACTTGAGGACGCCCGTGCGGCGCTTGCGACCGGGCCGCTATGTGATTCCTGTCTCGGCCGGCTCTTCGCCGACCGGAGCTTCGGGCTGGCTAACGCCGAGCGAGGCCACGCCCTGCGGGTGACGGTCGCGCTCGCGGACGACGACCCCTTCGAGGAAGGCGAGGACTGCTGGGTCTGTGAAGGCGAGTGCGACCGCTTCGACTGGTGGGCCGAGCAGGCCGCAAGCGCCGTCCGCGGCTACGAGTTCGACACCTATCAGGTCGGGACGAAGGTGCCGCCGCTGCTCGAAGAGAACGACGAACTGCTCCGAGAGGACGTGGGCCTCGACCCCGACGCCGGCGAAGCGCTGAAGACCGAACTCAACCGCGAGGTCGGCAAACGAATCGGTGACCTGACCGGCGCGGAGGTGGAGTTTGGCCGCCCAGCGGTCCAGCTCACACTCGACCTCGCAACGGACGAAGTGGAGACACACGTCAACTCGGCGTTTGTCTACGGCCGCTACCGCAAGCTCGAACGCGACATTCCACAGACGAAGTGGCCCTGCAACGACTGCAACGGGACCGGGCTGTGGCAGGGCGAGCCTTGCGATGGCTGTGGCGGTAGCGGGTATCGCTACGACGAGAGCGTCGAACAGTTGTCCGCCCCTGTCGTCCGCGAGGCGATGGATGGCGAGGAAGCCGTGTTCCACGGTGCCGGTCGGGAAGACGTCGACGCGCTGATGCTCGACTCCGGCCGCCCGTTCGTCATCGAGGTGATGGAGCCCCGAAAACGCGACGTGGACACCGACGACCTCGAAGCCGACATCAACGCCTTCGCCGACGGGAAAGTCGAGGTGACGGACCTCCACCTGGCGACCCACGAGATGGTCGAGCGCGTCAAGGAACTGGACGCCTCGAAGACCTACCGGATGGACGTGGAGTTCGGGGAGCCGGTCGACGCCGACGCTCTGCGGGACGCGCTTGCCGAACTGGACGGCACCACGATTGAGCAGGAGACACCCCAGCGGGTCACCCACCGCCGGGCCGACATCACCCGGACGCGGACGGTGTACGACGCCGAGGGCGAACTGACCGACGAGCGCCACGCCGAACTCCGCATCCACGGCGAGGGCGGCCTGTACGTGAAGGAACTCGTCTCCAGCGACGAGGGCCGCACGGAGCCGAGCCTGGCCGGTCTGCTCGGCACCGACGCCGTAGTGACGGCGCTCGACGTAATCGACGTGCAGGGCGAGGACGAGCCGTTCGCGACAGCTGAGTACCTCAAGGAGTAGCAGCCTGCTACTGGCAGCGCCGGCCCACCGGCGTCGCAGTAGGAGGTCACTATAGACGAAACGGTTGTGAACCGTCTAAGCGTTTTATTCGTATCCCAGATATATCAACGGTGCTGCGGGGAGACACATGACACGAGAGCAGACCACGTTTTCACGACGAGCGGTGTTACGCCACGGGACAGTCGCGGCCGGCGTGCTGGGAATCACAGTGGGCACAGCGAGCGCGGCGACGACAGTTTCCGGAGGCGGCAACGCGCTACAGACAGCCATCGACGACGCGAGCGACGGCGAGACGCTCACAGTTATCGATTCGGCGGTGTATAACCCGATTACCGTCGACGTCGGGGTGACAATTGAGACGAGCGCGAGTCCGACAATCGAGGGCGACGGCGGGACTGGCGCGGCGGTGAGCATCAACGCAGACAGCGTCACGCTCGACGGGTTCACCGTCACGAATCCGGGTGGATTGCTCGGCGTGAAAGTCGAGCGCGGACGTGACGACGCGGCTATCAGCAACAACACAATCGAAGACGTCGGTCCGACCGGTCGCCTCGGCGTGACCGGCGTCGTCGTCGGCCAGGGCGACCACTCGGGCATCGAGATCGTGAACAACACGATTCAGAACCTGGACCAGGAGACCACCGAGGATTCGGGGTTCCCGACAGTCAACGGGGTGCTCTTCGACGCCGACAACAGCGGCCCCGGCACTGTGAGCGACACGACGGTCAACAACAACACGATTCGGGACATCGAGAGCGACATCGCGCCGCTCGGCATCGTCGTCCAGCACGAGACCGACGGCGTCGACATCAACAACAACGAGATACGGGACCTCGTAGCCGCGGACGATACCGACTCCGACCCGTCCGACGACGTGGACTTCGGCTTCACGTTCGCACAGGGTATCAACATCGCGTCGCCCGCGACGAGCGAGACGACTCTCGCCCACAACATCATCGAGGACGTCACGAGCGCGGAGACGATTCTCCCGGAAGCAATCAAAGTCGACGGCGACGGCGGTGGCCTGACCGTCCGGGCGAACCAGTTGCTGGTCGCGGTCGGGCTGAACAACCGGAACGGGACTGACAACGGGAATCGCGACCCGTCGAGCGACCCACAGGTCGACGCGAAGAACAACTACTGGGGGAGTCCCGAGGGGCCAGAAGAAGCCGATTTCAACCAAGACGCGGACGACGACGGCCGGAGCGACGTCGTCGGCAACGTCACCTTCGAGCCGTTCCTCCGGAACCCACCGGGCGGGAAGGGACGCGGCCCCAACAACTAGGACCGGAACCTGTTTTTACACCGCCGTCGACGTGCCAGCCATGCAATTTGGCGTCGACGAGGCCGGCAAAGGGCCGGTTCTGGGGTCGATGTTCGCCGCTGCTGTCAGGGCCGACCCGGCAGTCCTACCCGATGGTGTCGGTGACTCGAAAGACATCAGACCGGAGCGACGCGAGCGGTTAGCCGAGGAAATCCGCGAGTTGGCAGACGCCGTCGGCGTCGTCGAGATTCCAGTCGAGCGCATCGACGCCGACGGGACGGACATGAACACGCTGACCGTCGACGCGCAGGCGGCGGCGCTCTCGTCGGTGGCCCGTGACGGCCTGTCGGGCACGGTCGACGCCGGCGACACCGACGCGACGCGGTTCGGCCACCGGGTCGCGGAGGCGGTCGACGCCGACGTAACCGTGCGGGCAGAACACGGGGCCGACGAGACGGACCCGGTGGTCGGCGCGGCCTCGATTATTGCGAAGGTGGCCCGTGACACACACGTCGCGGACCTGGCCGGTGAGTACGGCGACGTGGGGTCGGGCTACCCCAGCGACCCGACGACGCGAGCGTTCCTGGCGGACTACGTCGAGCGCCACGGCGAGCTACCGGCGTGTGCTCGTCGGTCGTGGTCGACGTGTGACGACGTGCTGGCCGCGGCGGAACAGGCGTCGCTGGGCGAGTTCTGAATACCGAAAATCCCCGCAGACGCGGCTTGGAGTCGGACGGGAGCTGTTTTCCACAGCCCGTACGGCCCTTCCAGCACGTGTCCGACTGTAGCCGGACTTGCACCGGCCTCGCCCTCTCGGGCTTTACTCGGGCTCGCACCGGGTTTTGTCGATGTGCTGGGTTCCCGAACGCCACTTACGTGACATCCGGTAGTTGACCTTCGCACCGGTCCGGCCGGCCGGGCCGGCGGTGGGCTGTTTCGGTTCTCCTTCGGAGCGTTCACCTCGGAGTCGTTTGACGGACCGCTCGGTTGTTGCCCCCAACGCGTCCCGTTCCGTTCTGTGTGGACAGTCTGAGACCCGTCGCCCGATGGCTCCCCGCATCTGGCGGGATATATATGTTAAACCTGCTGAATAATAAGTCAATCTAAAAGAATTTGATATCCCTTCACATGAAAATAGTCGGCACCGGACTACTGGAGACGGGGCATAAAAACGGGCCGCGGGCGTTCAGTCTTCGTCCAGCACGAGGCTCCGGAGGATGTCACCGTAGGCCGGCCGTGTCACCAGAACCCCGACCAGCACGCCGACGATTGTGATGATGGCGAACCCGGAGAGGTCACCCAGAGAGAGGACCATCAGCGGGCTCATGGCGACGATGGTCGTCGCCGCGGCCGCGCCGATGACCCAGAACGCCTTGCGGAAGCGACTCTGGAACACGCGTCCGGTCTCGACTTTCCCCTGTTGAAGTATCTCGTCGGCGATGATAATGAGGTCGTCCACCCCCGTGCCGATGACCGCGATGAACCCGGCCAGATGCGAGAGGTTCAGCGGATACTGGACGAAGGCGACGAACCCGAGGAGGATGAACACCTCCGACAGTGCCGTGACGATCATCGGCAGGGCGACCTCGGGACGCCCGTACCGGAGATACACTACCAGACTCACCGCGATGACGGCGAGAATGCCCGTCAGGAGGGAGCGCTGCTGGAACTCCTGAGCGAGCGCAGACGAGAGCGTCTGGCTTTCGGCGTTGTCGAAGTTGAGCGGAGCCGGCAGCCGGCCGGCCTTCAGCGCGAGTTCCAGCTCGGTCGCCTCGGACATGTTGCTGGTCTGCATGATGAACTGCGGGTTGTTGACGAACTCACCGTTCTGGTAGGACTGGCCAAGTCCCGGGTCGACGCCGCCGACGAACACCGGTTCGCCGTTCAGCGTCGTCACCAGACAGTCTGCCTGCGAGTTCTGGAGGTTATCGTGGTCGTAATCCGAGCGACGGCAGGTCGACCCGCTACCGAAGCCGGCCTCGACCATGTCGTTCGCGTAGCGCTCGGCCACGCTCTGTTTGACCGTTACGGGAACGTGCGTTCCCTGCGTCTCGGTTCGCTGTGCCGACCCGATACCGGCGAAGTCACCCTGTGAGAGGACCTGCTCGCGGACGTAGGAGCCGTTCTCGGTGTTGTCGTGGACGGCGTACACGCGGACGACGCCACGTTCCTCCAGCAGACCGATGAGTTCCTCGCGCCCCCTGTCCGGGGCGGTGACGCTAATGAAGCTCCGACCGCCCGGCGAACTGACTTGCTGCACGGAGCCTCCTGTTAACGCTGATTCGCGTAGTTTGTCGTCGATGACCGATACCATATTTTCCCGGGTCTCTCGTGTCACGCCGGGCCGCACCTCGTCCGGTTGGTACCCTTCTGCTTCGAGTGCAGACTCGACCTCCGAGGTGGTGACATCGTTCGAGAACACCTCGACGGTTTCGGTCCGATTCGAGACGCGCACGTCTATTGGATCAAGACCCAACCGGTCCGACATAGATTGGGCAAGATCAGCTTCGTCCGCGGGCGCAACGTCAACACCTTCCGCAGTGGTACCGACGATTGGTGCCTGGATGCGTGTGCCGCCACTCAACTGGATGCCGTACTGGAGGTTCGTCGATTGGTCGGCGGCCCCGGCCCCTTCAGTATCCGAGGTCCCTGGCGGAACGCCGGGGACGAACAGCGCAATGGCGCTGAGTAGCAACAGCGTGACCAGCGCAACGACGCGCCAGTTTTCCTTGAGTGTGCTCATCGTTTGACCCCCTCGTACTTGTACCAGCGAAGCAACGTGACGTTGAGCATGTAGGTGTTCATCAGGTCAGCAGCCAGTCCCACGACGAGAACGAACCCGATAGAGGCCATCAGTTCGATACCGAATAGCGTCGCCGAAATCGCCATCACCGCCATCGCCGCCATCGACGTCAGTGTCATCGTCACACCGGTCCGCATCGCGCGGTATGTCGACTCGTAGAACCCGCCGGACCGCCGGAGGACGTGGTTGTTCAACAGGATATCTGAGTCGACGCTGTAACCGATGAGCATCAGTAGCGCGGCGACAGTTCCCAGAGAAAGCTTGATTCCCAGCAGGTTCATCACCGCGAGCGGGATGACAAGGTCGGAAAACGCCGACAGGACAACCGCAATGCTCGGCACGATCGACCGGAACATCGCAAAAACGAGCAGACTCATTCCGAGGAAAGCGACACCGATGCCGACGACCGCGAGCCGCTGGTTCTCCTGACCGAATATCGGCGAGGTTGTTCCGCTACCGAGGAACTCCATCTGGTCGCTCGACCGCGCGGTTTCCTCGATAGGCTCCAGATTCGACGAATCGAACGTGATAATGTAGCGGTTCTCACCCTCAACCTGTTGGACAGAAACCACGGGCTCGTCGAACGTATTGTCCCTGAGTTCCGCCTGTGAGAGAGACGACTCGACGGTGAGTTCCGAACCGCCCGTGAAGTCGATGCTCGGAGAGACCGGCGCACCGGTGACCAGATACCAGCCACCGAGCACCGCAAGTGCCAGACCGAGCACCACCAGCGGAACCGCCACCAGTTGGCGGTTCGAGTACTGGGTGTAATCGACTTCCGGGACCTCGAACTCGAACATGACCGAACGATGTGAGACGGGCGCGAATAAGCCTTCTCAATCACTGCCGCTGACATCCGACATGGCCGTACATCTATGGCAGTCTGTCACGTATATCCGGTATGTCAGAGCGCGCCATCAGGGTCAAACTCTCGTATCCAGCAGACCTCAGCGGGTGGGGTCGCGACAAGATCGACGGGTCGCCGTTCCGTGCGTACCTTCGGAAGACACACGACAGCGCCGAACCGGGCGACGTGTGGACGGAGTTCGTCGGCGTCGGCTGCTGTGGCGACACGCTAGACTTCCCGCTTCGGGTCGAATCCGTCGACGGCGGCACAGCGGTGACCGAAGACACCGAGTTCGTGTACACCGAGCGCGAGGCGTGTGGTGTTGCCGGCGGCTGGCAAGTCCAGAGCGCCGCGGGCCCGACCGAATAAGCAGTGCGAGCGGGTGAGAAAACGCGTCAGTCCGGGAGGTAGCGCACGCTGACAACGCCGTCAGTCGTTCGGATTTCGACGCGGTCGACGCCGAGTCTGGCCGCTCGTGAGAGGGTGGCTTCGTCCTCGACGACATCTGCCGCAGCCTCGGCTGTCTCGTCGTCCGGGACCGTCAGAACGTGTACCTCGCCCTCTCCGGCGCGCTCGACCGTGGTTAGCTCGCCGGGGGCCTGTTCGGCCGCGATTTCGGTCGTCTGCGCCGTGGGCGCGAGGTCGACCGTCTCCACAGGAATTGTTCGCCGCTCTTCGACTTCGGTAAGGGAGTACGTGACTTCCATCGGCGGCTCCGGTTCGACTGTCCCCTCTACTACCTCGCCGGTCTCAACGCCGGGATTGTCCGACAGTGTCAGTACTTGCGAGTCTGCGACGTTCCGAAGCGTCGCCGACGCGTCGTCAGCGTTTGTGACAAGAAATGTCCCTTCGATTGCTGTCATAGATTCAGATTCGTGACGGGCGTTCTTGCCCGTTTCGACCCGGGGACGGATGTCGTGTCATCTCGGGAGGAGCGGGCGACTGTAGGCCTACAGCACTACTTCAACAGCCGATGAGTCAGATAGAGTACCAGCGTCGCAAGCAGCGGCGGGACGACGCCGGCAGTCGGCGGCAGCGAGTAGAAAAAGCCGACGACGGCGCTCTGTGTCGGCTCGCGAAGCGCCGCCGGAGCCGAGGTCAACAGCGCGAGGTATATCGACCCGATGAACAGGAACGCCGAAACGGCGAGTGCGCGGTCGTAGGCGACCGATGACTCCGTTCGTCGGTGGCGGCGCGCGACGGAGAGCACCGGAGCCAGCAGCGGCGCGACGAGCAACAGTCCAACGAACAGGAAAAAGCTCCGGGAGAAAGTGAACGTCCCGCCGCGGACGCTCCCGGTTTCGGCGAGTTGCGTTATCAGTCCAAAGGAGAACACGAGCGTAATCGCCACGGACAGTAACAGTGCGACCGGAACGTACGCTTTGAACAGCAGCGAGTCGCTGGCACGGAACGCGTACGGGAACGCCCCGGGGAGCCCGTTGTACGGTTCGGGCCGGTCGTCGTCGGCTGTGACGGACTGCTCTGCCGTCGCATCTGTCATATCTGTTTGTTAGGCGAGCGCGTGGTTAAGCGCGGTGTTGTCCGAAAGGCGGTGACTGTGGACCCGCGTCAGCTGCCTGCCATACTGTCCGGGAGTTGTTTGTACCCGCCCGTCGACATCCACAGTATGCATGTCGATATCGGAGCCGCGCTTGCCAGTGCCGCCGACCCGGGCGTCGAGCGAGCGACGCTAGAGGAGCTGGACGAGCGGGTGGCCGCGGCCCACGAGCGAATCGAGCAGGGGCGAACCGACGACGAGTTCGGCTACGTGTCGCTGAACCTCCCCGAAGCGACCGACGCCGAGGCCATCCGCGATGCCGTCGCACCGGTCGCCGACGCCGACTCTGTCATCACTGTCGGCATCGGTGGCTCAGCGCTAGGGGCGAAAACAATCACGGAGGCGCTAGCCGAGGACCCGGACAGCCACGTCGTGCTGGACAACGTCGACCCGGAGCACGTTCGGCGGACGCTTGACGGACTTTCGCTTGCCGACACCGCGATCAACGTCGTTTCACGGTCGGGGACGACGGCGGAGACGCTGGCGAACTTCCTCGTTGTCCGCGAGGCCTACGAGGACCACGGTGTCGACTGGACCGACCGAATCGTCGTCACGACGGGTGAGTCCGGCCCGCTACGGTCGCTGGCCGAGCAACACGACCTGCCGACGCTGCCGGTTCCCAAGGGCGTTCCGGGCCGCTTCAGCGCGCTCTCGGCGGTCGGGCTCGTCCCGCCAGCCATCCTCGGTATCGACATCGAGGGGCTGCTTTCCGGCGGTCAAAAGGCGGCTGACGATCTCGCGCCGTCGTTGTATGACTCGCCGGCATACGCCTACGGCGCGATGGCTTACGCACTCGAAGAAGAAGGTGCGATAGTCAACGCTGTTATGCCCTACGCCGAACGGCTGGAGTCCTTCGGCGAGTGGTTCGCACAGCTCTGGGCTGAGAGTCTCGGCAAGGACGGGCGGGGCCAGACGCCGGCACGGGCGCTTGGCGCGACCGACCAGCACTCCCAGCTCCAGCTGTACCGCGCCGGCCACCGCGACAAGGTCGTCACGTTCGTCCGACCGCGCGAGCGCGCCGACGTGGCGATTCCCGACCCGGACCACGAGGACCTGTCGTATCTCGCTGGAACCGACCTCGGTGGCCTCATCGACGCCGAGTACGAGGCGACGGTGGCGAGTCTGCCGGCGGCTGACCGGCCGGCACTGGAAGTGGAGATCGACCGTCTCGACGCCGAGAGCGTCGGGGAGCTGCTGTACGCGATGGAGGCGGCCTGCGTCCTCGTCGGCGAACTCGCGGACGTGGAGACGTTCACCCAGCCGGCCGTCGAGTGGGGCAAAAACGCCACGCGGGCGCTCATCCGCGGCGAGACGACGGACGAGACGGCGGTCATCGACGAGCGCGAACGCCTGCGGATCGGCGAAACGGAGTCCCTTTAGGCCGGCGCAACGGACTGCCGGTAATGGACGACACTGCCGCGAACTGGGGTGTGCTCGCTGCTGGCCTCGGTCTCGTCGTACTCGTCGCCACAGAAACCGGCGTGGTCGGCTGGATGACACCAGCGACGGCTATCGGCCCAGTTACCGCCCGACAGGTCGCCGCCGCCGGCTTCGTCGTCGCCGCCCTCGTCTTCTCACTTGTCCGCCACGGCGCACTCGGCCGCAGACAGGCCGGTCTGGGCGCGACAGGCGCGAGCATCGCCGCAACCCTCGCGACGCTCATCGCGTTCTTCGGGCCAGAATTCCGTACTGGCGTCGAGGCGACTGTCGGACTCGCGGTCTATTTTTCGGTGCTGGCCGGCAGCCTCACAGTCGCACTGGGCTGGGCGCTGTCGACCGGCGTGCCGAACGACCGGCTGTACACGGTCGCCAGAGCGCTCTCGGTCGCAACGGGAATCGGACTGGCCGGCTTCCTCGTGGGCACGGTGTTCGCCCAGTTCGTCGTTCTCGGGGCCGCGGCGGGAGGGCTGGTCAGCGCCGCAGCACTAGAAGGCGGGACGGTCACCGGACCCACGTACATCACGCTCACTATCGGCATCGGCGTCGGCTTCGTTGGTTTCGGGGCGGCCGTTGCCAGCCGGCTGGACCGAACCTGGGCCGACCTTGACCTCCGTCGCCCCGGCCTCCACGACATCGGCTACAGCGTCGGCGGCGTCGTCGTCCTTATGCTCGCGCTGTTTGGCTTCAGTTACCTCATTCAGGCGCTCGGGCTGGAAGCCGCTCGGAGCAGCGTCGAAGAGCTGGCCCGCGAAGACCCGTCGTTCCTGCTCGTGATGGTCCCGCTGGCGTTTCTCACCATCGCGCCAAGTGAGGAGTTTATTTACCGAAACCTCATCCAGAAGTACCTCTACGACGATTTCGGCGACCTACAGGCGATTATACTCACCAGTGCTGTGTTCGGCGTCGTTCACTTCGGACAGTACAGTACTGGGACGCCGACACAGACCGTCCTCTCGTTGCTGCTGGTGTTCGTCCTGTCGACACTGCTGGGCCTGAGCTACCTCAAGACCGAGAACCTGCTCGTGCCCGTCTTTATTCACGGGGCGTTCAACGCTATCCAGTTCCTCACATTGTACATCGAGATTACAGGAAATCCGGCAATCTGAGCCGTCTGACTGCTGTCTGACGGGTGTTTATGCGACATACCGTTGTAGGCGATGGCATGGCTCGGCGGTTCACCGTCGTCTGTGATGACGACCAAGCGCGGATTATCGAAACGCTTGCGCGACGCTACAGCATCACAGAGGAGGAAGTCCTTTCACAGTTGGTTGCGCTCGGACTCGAAGCCCGAGACGAACAGACCGTCTAAGCCGGGTTCTTCCGCGATAGCGAGCTACCGCAGATGGGACAGCGGTCGCGATTCTCGTCGAACTCACGGCCGCAGCCGGCACACTGGAACAGCCATTCCCGCTGTTCGGAGATCCCTTCACGGGCGATGACTTCGACTGCCACGTCGAGTTTCTCCGCGACGTTTTGCATCGCGTAATCGTCGGTGACGAGTCGGCTGTCGAGTTCGAACGCGGCCGCAATCAGTCGGATATCGGTCTCCGAGAGCTCCGCCAGATCACCGGTCTCACCGGCGGCGCGCTCGATGCGCTCGACGGTGTTGTCCTCGGGAATGTGAAGGTGCATCCCCGAGCCTTCGAGGGCGTCGAAGCGATAGGCAGCCTCGTCTTCCAGTTCCTCTCTGACGAGCGGAATCGTCGCTATCTGCTCGTCGGTGTGGTACTCGTTGATAAATGCCGAGGAATCGAGAACGTACATCTACCGTTTGACAATCATGTGGTCTTTCACCGCCTTGACCCGCTCAACCGGGACAAGCAGGCGGCCCTGGTCACTGTACTCGAAATTCGTGTTGCGGAGCGACTCCGCGGGGTCGATGACGAGGTTGTGTAGCGCGCCCGAGGAGAAGTCCATCGTGATGTTGTAGAGACTGCCGATTTCCGCGCCGTCAGTCCCCATCACGTCTTTGCCCGACAGGTTTTCCGCAAGTATCGCGGCCATACCCCCATGTTCCGAACGAGGTTACATAAACGCCACGGGGATGTCCGAGGGGAGAGCAGGGTACCGGAACGGTTGCCGAGGGCTGACGCGTCGGCGGCTGACGGAGTCACTGAGAAACACCGGCGGAAACGGAGGTCACAACAGTCACAGCAGGCAGCAGCCCTAAGCGACAGGCACCCACACAAGTACGCATGGACCAGAGCAGGCGTCAGTTTCTCGGCGCGGTCACAGCCGTCGTCACCGGGACTATCGCGGGCTGCAGTGGTGGCGACAGCGGTGAGCCGTCCCCAACAGAGACAGCCACCGCTACGCAAGTACCGACCCGTACTGCGACGACATCGGCCGATTCGGTTACGACACCAACGGAGACCGCCACTCCAACCGAAACACAGACCGAGACACCGACAGCCACACCGACGGAAACGCCGATAGACGCCGATCAAGAAGTCGCCGTCGCGCCGGGCGATTTTGTCTTCGAGCCCGTGTCCTTCGAGGTCCCAGTCGGAAGCACCGTGCTGTGGGTGTGGGAGGGCAGCGGCCACAACGTCAAACCGACCGCGACGCCGGAAGAGAGCGACTGGTCCGGGACGCCCGGAGACGACGGAAAGACGTACAGTTCGGGCTACGAGTACGCCTACACCTTCGCGGTTCCCGGCGAGTACGAGTACCACTGTGTCCCACACCAGAGCATCGGCATGACGGGGTCGTTCACTATAACCGAGTGACGCCCGCTTAGCCCGACGTTCGGTCGCGCGCGTTTGATGACGACGAACTTAACTGCCACCGACGACTCGGTTCTGACAACTTCTGGAGCCATCTATGTCTGACACGGACCCCACCACAGCCACCGACGACACCCTGCGGACGCCCATCGTCGCCGTTCTGGGCCACGTCGACCACGGGAAAACGAGCCTGCTCGACAAAATCCGGGGGTCGGCCGTCACCGCCGGCGAATCGGGCGCGATCACACAGCACATCGGCGCGACCGCCGTCCCGCTGAACGTGATTTCCGAAATCGCCGGCGACCTGGTCGACCCGACAGACTTCGACCTGCCTGGCCTGCTGTTCATCGACACGCCGGGCCACCACTCCTTCTCGACGCTTCGCTCCCGTGGTGGCGCACTCGCCGACATCGCCATCCTCGTCGTGGACGTCAACGACGGCTTCCAGCCACAGACGCTGGAGGCCATCGATATCCTCAAGCGAACCCAGACGCCGTTTATCGTCGCCGCGAACAAGATTGACACCGTCCCCGGCTGGAACCCCAACGAGGGCCAGCCGGTCCAGCAGACGATGGACGCCCAGTCCGACCGCGTCCAGTCCGACTTAAACGAGAAACTGTACGAGATCATCGGCGAACTCTCGGACAACGGCTTCTCCGCAGATATGTACTGGCGCGTCCAGAACTTTCAGGCCAACATCGGCGTTGTGCCGGTGTCGGCTGAAACCAGCGAGGGCATCCCCGACCTGCTGACGGTGATGATGGGGCTGTCCCAGCGGTACATGAAAGAGGAGATGGAAATCGACACCACCGGCCCCGGTGTCGGGACTGTCCTCGAAGTGAAAGACACCCAGGGCTTTGGAACAACGCTCGACGCCATCATCTACGACGGGACCATCCGCAACGACGACACCATCGTCGTCGGCGGACTGCAGGGACCAATCGTCACCGACGTACGCGCCCTGCTCCGTCCGCGCCCACTCGAAGAAATCCGGACCGAACAGGAGTTCGAACAGGTCGAGCAGGTCGCGGCCGCCGACGGCGTCAAGATCGCCGCACCGGACCTCGACGACGCGATGGCCGGCGCGCCGATCCGCGTCATCCGCGACCGCGACCGCAGCGAGGTCATCGCCGAGGTGGAGCAGGAACTCGCCGAGATTGAGGTGACAACACAGGAGGAGGGCGTCGTTATCAAGGCCGACACGCTGGGCTCGCTGGAGGCCCTCTCCAGCACGCTCGAAGAGGAGGAGATTCCGGTCATGCGGGCCGAGGTCGGCGCGGTCGCACCGCGGGACGTGCGAGTCGCCGAGACGGCAGGTGAATCGACGAACCAGGCGATTCTGGCGTTCAGCGTCGAGGTGCTTGATGACGCGCGGGACCTCGCCGAACAGGAGGACGTGGAACTGTTCGAGGACGACGTCATCTACCAGCTCGTCGAGTCCTACGACGACCACGTTACTGCCATCGAGGAGGCCCAGCAAGAGCAGATTCTGGAGAACATCACCCGTCCCGCGAAGTTCCGGATTCTGCAGGACCACACCTTCCGCCAGTCCGACCCCGCTGTCGTCGGCGTCGAGATCCTCTCGGGTGAACTCCGCCGGAACGTCAATGTCGTCAGATGGGACAACGGCGAGGCGAACCGCGTCGGGACCCTCAAGACGATTCAAGACGAGGGCGAAGACGTCGACTCGGCCCGCGCCGGCGAGCGCATGGCCGTCTCGATTCAGGGGCCGACCGTCGGCCGCCAGATAGAGGAAGGCGACGACCTCTGGGTCGAAATCCCGGAGAAGCACGCGAAGATTCTCGAACAGGAACTCAAGGAAGACATCTCTGTCGACGAGCGCGAGGCGCTGTCGATGTATCTGGAGAAACACCGGAACCGCGACCCCTTCTGGGGCAAGTAGACGATACTCAGTGCGCTTTTGCGCGAGTAATAATATTTAATTAGGAGGCGTGTCTCTGTACAGACACGAATGTCTGGGTCCCCATCGATGCCCGACCTCGTGCTTGCCAGCATCGCCCTCTCGATGCTGCTGGCGTCGCTCGGCGCAGTCGTCACCTCGATCAGCTTCGTGACGGCGCTGAGTGCCGGCAGTCTCCCGGCGACCGGCTCTATCGGCTATGCGCTGTTTTACAATCCGCCAGTCGCTAGCGGCGGTCGCGCCTGACGGTCTGCTCGCGGCGCGTCGAAGAGAACTGAAGCGGCGCTACTGTGCCGTCGGCGACGTGTCGTCGCCCATCACTTGCTTTACCTGCAGTGCGGCGGAGGCGGCGATACCCTGGGCCAGGTCGTCGCGCTCGGCGTCGGAGATGCTCGCGCTTTCCGGGTCCTCGGGCGTGTAGTCGGCGCTGACGACCGATCCGACCGGGGGCTGGACCGCAATTGTGGCCCGCGGCCCCGTCGTGCTGTTGCTGATTTCCGAACCGACGACGAACTCGCCGGGCAGGAGTTCGCGGGTCCGGGCGGCGACGCTCGAGAGGTCCCGGCGGAGTTCCTCGCGCTGTTCCGCGGTCAGCGTTACTTCTTCCGTTTCCCCACCAAACGACGTATTGCCGTACATGAACGTTCTCTGTCTCTATGCGGGGGAAGACTAAAAACCCAGGGTCCGGCACAGGGCTGTCCGGATCCGGTCGCGGGCGGCTCACACGACCGGGTGGCTCTCGCCGTAGGTGGCGAGGACGACGGCACTGGCGTACTCGGTGTCCGACGACGCCGACTCGACGTACACGTTCTCCTCGACGAACTCCCAGTCACGGAGGTCCCGACCGGCGGCCAGCCCCTCGCGGATTTCCATCCGGACTGCGTCCTCGCTGGTCCCGTCGACCTCGTAGAAGATGCCCGGGCCGTCCTCGCTCCGGGCCCAGCCGACGCCCGCCGCCCCGCACTCACCCGGTGCGACGGTCGCCGAGGACTGGACGACCTCCAGCGCCTCACCGGGCGGTCCCAGGTCCGGTGCTGTCCCAGTCACCTCGATAGCTGGCTCAGCAGGAATGACAGAAGAGAGCGAGATGAGGTTGTAATTGTGGACGCCCGCCTCGGCGAGTGCCGCGTCGTACGCAGCCAGCGCGGTCGGGCCGGTCGCAGTCCCCCACACGACCCGAATGGTACTCATAGGCGACAGTCGACGGTCCGCGGGGTAAGGGGTTTCGCTTCGCTACGTCGGGACGAGGCGGTAACACATCCCCGGGCGGTCCGGGTCGCCCTCGACGGCACGCTCCGCGTAGTAGATGCCATCAGCGGTCACCAGCGGCGCACTCGTCACGTGGCCGCGGTTGTCCGTGGTCCAGGCCACTGCACCCGAGTCCTGCTCCAGTGCGTACAGTCGGCCGTCGTAGGACCCGACGAGCACGTGGTTCCGGGTGGCGACGGTGCTCCCGATAATCCAGCCGCCGGTGTCGTAGCGCCACTGCTCCTCGCCGCTGTCGAGGTCGATTGCGTACACCCGATCGTCGTGACTGCCGACGTAGACGGTGCCGTCGTCGACCGCCGGCGCACACATCACGTCGGCGTCGGCCTCGAAGGTCCACAGTTCCGAGCCGTCGGTCACGTCGATGGCGGTGACGGTCTCGGCCCACGATGGTACGATAGCGGTCCCGTCAGCGACCGCGATAGGGGCTTTCACATCGCCGCCAGTGTTGTACCGCCAGACCCGTTCGAGGGCCGGAAACGACCAGGCGTAACAATAGCCGTCGTTCGATCCAAACAACAGGCGGCCGTGTTCGCGGTCCAGCGCTACCGTCGAGTGGGGGTGGTCGGTCGGCCGACTGTCTCGCCACTGCACATCACCGGTCGCGGCGTTGACAGCGACAACGCTGCCGCTCGGGGCGGCGTGTTCGACGGCGACGTACAGCGATCCGTTGTAGTAGGTCGGACTCGCACCGATAGCGTCGCCCAGTTCTGTCCGCCAGCGCCGCTTTCCGGTTTCGAGGTCCAGCGCCGACAGCGCGCCGTCGTAGGCCCCGATGTAGACGGTATCGTTGGCGATGGCCGGCGTGCCGTGGCTCCCGCGCGTCGCCTGCGTGATCGTCGTCGCCCACTGGACCTCGCCGTCCGGCGCGATGGCCCGCACGCGGCCGGTGTCGTCGGCCAGAATTAGCTCACCTGTCGGTCCCAGCGCAGGGCTGCCTTTCGCCGCGGTGTGGTCCCCGTGATTGGCCGGCAGTTCCCAGGCCCGCTCGACAGCGTCCGGAACCGACGCGTCCTGATACCCCCGGTTCAGAAGTCCCTGCCGGAACTGCGTGGCGGCGTGTTCGTCAAGCGCCGTTGAGGCGAGCGGATTGAACTGTGACTGACACCCCGCGACCGACCCGACCGTCGTCGCCGCGAGCGTCCCCAGAAACGCCCGTCGCGTCTGTGCGCGCTCTGCCACGGACACCGATACCGGGCGGGGTGGCTTAAATCGCGTGGGAGCAAGGGCTGGTGGAGTGGGAGCACGAGCAGCGCAAGCAGGTCCAGCGAGAGGGCGAAACTGCTACAGAGTAAGAGAGATAGCATCGCCCGGTTGGCATACCGCGGCCAACGGCCCCGGTTTCCCCGGCTGCGAGCGGAGCGAGCGGCCGGCCTTTTTCGCCCACGTTTTTCAAGGAGTGGTCGCCAAAGGCGACCCGACGCTGAAAAAGGTGGTTAGGCGAACGCGACCGGCACGCTGCTTGCGTCGTCGTCGGCTTCGATTTTCTCTAGGGCGTCGTGGAGGTCGGACTGCTGGACGGTGGTCCGGCCGTCGCGGATGGCGAACATCCCGGCCTCGGTCGCCAGCGAGGCCAGTTCCGCGCCGGAGAGGCCGTCGGTCTCGGTGGCGAACGCGCCCAGGTCCACGTCGTCGTCGAGGTTCATCTCCTCGGTGTGGATTTCGAGGATGCGCTCGCGGCCCTCGCGGTCGGGGTTGGGGACCTCGATGAGGCGGTCGAAGCGGCCGGGGCGGAGAATAGCTCGGTCAAGCATGTCAAAGCGGTTCGTCGCCGCGATGATGCGGATTTCGCCGCGCTCGTCGAAGCCGTCCATCTCCGAAAGCAGTTGCATCATCGTCCGCTGGACCTCGGCGTCGCCGGAGGTCTTCGACTCCGTTCGCTTGGCCGCGATAGCGTCTATCTCGTCGATGAAGATGATAGCCGGTTCGCGCTCGGCGGCGAGTTCGAACAGGTCCCGGACCAGTCGCGCTCCCTCGCCGATGAACTTCCGGACCAGTTCCGACCCCGCCATCTTGATGAACGTCGCGTCGGTCTCGTTGGCGACAGCCTTCGCCAGCATCGTCTTCCCGGTGCCGGGCGGGCCGTGCAGCAGGACGCCACTCGGCGGCTCGATGCCGACCTCGCGGAACTGGTCGGCGTTGACCAGCGGCTCCTCGACGGCTTCCCGGACCTCGCGGATCTGCTCTTCGAGGCCGCCGATGTCCGAGTAGCTCACGTCGGGGGAGCCATCGACCTGCATCGCCTGCGCACGGGCGTCGGTCTCGGGGTCGAGAATCTGCTTGACGCCGAAGGAGTCGTTGATGGCGACGCGGTCGCCGGCCTCCAGCCCGTCGCGGATAGACGGCGAGACTTCCGTCAGCACTTCCTGATTGTTGCCGTGCTGTTTGACGACGACGCCGTCGTCAGTCAGCTCCTCGGCTGTTGCGATGTACAGCGAGGAGGTCTTGAGCGTCTCGTTTTCCCGTTCCAGCTGGTCGACCTCGTCCGTGAGGTCGTGCTGCCGGTCACGGGCGGCGTCAAGCTGTTCAGTCAGCTGTTCGTTGACCTGTACTATTTCTTTGAAATGTTCCCGGAGTGCCTCCAGACGCTCGTCGAGCGTCATATCGGGATCAAGTTCCAACCGTGGTCGTTCCGGAAGCGAGGGACTGCGCGACATTTGGATGGTCGGTACTATACGGTTGAGACACAAAGTGCCTTCGGGTCACAGGGGGGTGAAACAGTTATCCGTGTCGAGGCAGGGCTGTAGCGGTCAGTGAGACTGGTGGCTCGAACAGGCGGGCAGGCAGCGAGTCGCCGCTGGCCGCCCTACAACAGCTCGGCGAACTCGTCGAGATAGTCGCTGTACGTCGAGAGCGCGGACTCGACCGGGTCGGGACTGGCCATGTCGACGCCAGCATCGCGAAGCAGTTCCAGCGGGTACTGCCGCGAGCCGCTCCGGAGGAAGTCGATGTACCGCTGGGCAGCGGGTTCGCCTTCATCGAGGATCCCGTCGACAAGCGCGACGGCCGCCGAGATGCCCGTCGCGTACTGGTAGACGTAGAACGCCCGGTAGAAGTGTGGGATACGCATCCACTCGCGGGCGATGCGGTCGTCGAGCGCCGCGGGCTCATAGTAGTCGCCTTTCAGCTCCCGGTAGAGGTCGTCCAGTCGGTCAGGCGTCAGCGGCTCGCCGGCCTCGGACATCTCGTGGGTTCGGTGCTCGAACTCGGCGAACATCGTCTGCCGATAGAGAGTGGAGCGGAACCGTTCGAGATACTCGTTGAGGATGTGGCGACGCAGGCGTTCGTCCGCAACGGTGTCCAGCAGATGGTGGGTCAGCAGTGTCTCGTTGACCGTCGAGGCAACCTCGGCGACGAAGATCTCGTAGCCGGAGTAGACGAAGGGCTGCTCCTCGCTGGTGTACTCCGAATGCATCGAGTGACCGAGTTCGTGGGCCAGCGTGTACATCGACTCCACGTCGTCCTGATAGTTCATCAGGATGAACGGCTGGGAGTCGTAGGTGCCCCCGGAGTACGCGCCGGACTGCTTGTGCTCGGTCTCGTAGACGTCGACCCACCGCGAGTCCAGTCCTTCGGCCAGCCGCGACTGGTACTCATCGCCCAGCGGCGCGACGGCCTCGGTGACGTACTCACAGGCCTGTTCGTACTCGATTTCAGGCGATTCTTCTTGGACGAGCGGGACGTAGAGGTCCCACATCCGAAGCTCATCCGCACCGATAGACTCTCGCTTGAGGTCGGCGTGGCGGTGGAGCGTATCGAGATTATCGTGGACGGTGTCGACAAGCGTGTCGTACACCTCGACAGGGACGTTCGGGCCGTCCAGCGCGGCCTCGCGGGCGGTGTCGTAGTTGCGGGCGTTGGCCATCTTCACGTCGGTCTTGACGGCGTTCTTGTAGGCCGTGCCGACGGCATTGCGGACGGTCTCCCACTCGTCGTAGAATGCCTCGTAGACACGCTGGCGGAACTCGCGGTCGGGGTGTTTCTGCAGCGTCGTGAAGTTGTTGAGCGTGATCGGCTGCTGGTCGCCGTCCGGGTCTTCGACGGTCGGGAACTCCATGTCGGCGTTGGCGAGCATGTTGTACACCTCGCCGGGCGCGCCGGTGACCTCGCCCAGTTCCGCGAGCAGGTTCTCGACCTCGGCCGAGCGGGTGTGGTCTTTCATCCGGAGCACGTCGTCGAAGTAGTGCTCGTAGGGTTCCAGCGCCGGCTCCGCGTCGATCATCGCCTCGATGTCGTCGTAGTCCAAGTCCTGCAGTTCCGGGTCGAGGAACGAGGCCGCAGAACTGGCCTCCGAAGACAGCGACTGCGATCGGGCGGTCAGGGCCTGGTAGGTGTCGTCCGTCGTGTCCTCGTCCTTGCGCATCCGGGCGTAGGCGGCGACGTTCGACACCGTCCGCATCAGCTCCTCGTAGGTCTCTAGCGTCTCTAGCAGGGTGGCGGCGTCCTCGGTGGCTCGCCCCTCGTAGGCCGACAGGTCCTCGATCAGTGCCTCCGCCTCCTCGTAGGCGGCTTCCCACTCCTCGTCGCTGGCGTAGAGGGATTCGAGGTCCCACTTGTACGCCTCGTCGATGTCGCTCCGTGCGGGTACCGAACTCATAGCCCGCCCTTGGAGTGGGGTCGAAGTAAGCCTTCGTTTCAGCGGCGGGGAGCTACAGTCCGTCAGTGATGTGGTCGGCGACTCGTGCAGTTGTTCGAGCGGTCGCGCGCCGACGCGCGAAGACCGCTCGTGCGTCCGCGGCAGCGTCCTCGTCCCGGGTGAACGTCACCTCCGGGTAGCACACGTCCGAAAGTACGAGCGGTTCGGGCGGGGCCGGCGGGACGCCGTCGGGGCCGTCGACGGGGTCGGGCGAGAGGATGCGGTCGACCTTCGACAGCGGGGCCGAGCCGTCCGCGACAGCCGCCGCGAGCGAGACGAGGCGACGGACCAGCTGGCGGCAGAACCCACCGGCGGTAAAGCGGACGATGAGGAACCGGCCGTCCCGGTGCCAGTCGATGTCCACGGTCCGCTCAGTGCCGGTGTCGTCGGACGTGAGGTTGTGAAAGTCGTGTGTCCCGGCGAGCGCATCGACAGCGTGGGCCCACCGCTGGTCGTCGACTGGGTCGTGTCCGGGCCGGTCGGCGTCCGTCGGTGCGTACAGGTAGTAGGTGTAGCTGCGCTCAGCGGGGTCGTGGGTCGCGTGAAAGTCGTCGCGAACGTCAGCGCTTGCCCACACGCGAATGTCGTCCGGGAGTTCGCCGTTGAACGCCGCCGGCGAGAGCCACGACGGGGCGTCGAAGGCGACGGTCTGTGCCCGCGCAGAGACGCCAGCATCAGTCCGGCCGGCGGCCGCGTACCGTTCGGGTAGCTCTCCGCCGCGCTCACAGACACCGAGGCGAACGAGCGCCGAGCGCAGTCGACCCTCGACGGTGTCGACATCGGGCTGGCGTTGAAACCCGTGATACGGTCGACCGTCGTAGGCCACGCGATAGGCGCGCATACCGATTTGTCGACTGCGAGCCACTTGTCTCACCCGAATCTCAGTCGCTGGGAAGGATAGACGAACTTAGGCATGCTGAGAACGAAGCATGGGGTATGTCCAACGCCGCTGCGGCGGATCACGACTTCCCCCGCCCGCCCGAAACGTTCACCGACCACGACGGGCGGACGGTGACAATCGAGGCCTATGACGGCGCCATCGACCCGCTGGTGGAGATGTATGTTGACTTCGGGCCCGACTCCCGGTCACAGGGCGTCCCACCCCGGACGGAAGCGGACATCCGCGACTGGCTACCGAACCTTGTCGGAGACGGCCTGAACGTCGTTGTCTGGCACGAGGGTCGCGCCGTCGGCCACGCCGTCCTCGTCCCGTATCAGGACACCTCGGAACTGGCGATTTTCGTCCATCCGGACTACCAGCACGCTGGCATCGGCTCGCGGCTCATCCGTGTCCTCCTTGGCTACGGACAAGAGAACGGGCTCGACCGCGTCTGGCTCTCCGTCTCGAACACGAACCACGTCGCCCGGGCGCTGTACGAGTCGGTCGGCTTCGAGACGATTGCCAAAGAACGCGTGGAGATGGAGATGGAACGGGCGCTCTGACTGGACCACTCACGGACAGCCACACGCAGGGATAGTGGTACGTGGCAGTAGACCCTGATGCCGTCACTCGGTTTCGAGGGATACTTCCCTGTCAGTTTCACGGGCCTTGTTTTCGGTTCCGCTGTTCGCTGAGAGAGGTTCGGTTTCCAGCAGCCGGTCGAGCCGTCGCTCGAACTCGCTGTCGGTCAGTTCGCCGCGAGCGTACCGCTCCCGGAGCTGGTCAACCGGGTCCACCGCTGATTCCGAGGGGATGGTCGTGTCGCCATCGTCCGTCTCTGGCTCACCCTCTGGCGGCTCAACCATCGGTAGTTTCGATCCCAGAAGGCCGACGAGCGGAGCCAGAATAAACCAGCCGAGGATAATCGAGGCCGGTGCAAGTATGTTGCCGAGTCCGACAACGGCTGCGAGCATGCTGATGCCCGTCGAAACGATTACGATGGTCGCGACAAGCTTCCACCTCGGAAGGGCGATGGAGGGGAGCTGCATGTCGCACAATCAACACGGCGGTCGCAAAAAGCTACTGTCGTTTGCCTGCCGCTTGGCCGCGTTACTCCGCGAAGTCATCGAACGTCGGCCGGTCGTGGTCGCCCGGGAACTCGGAGAGCGGGACGCTGACCTGCTCGCCGTCGTCCATCTCCTTGAGCGTCACCTCGTCGTTTTCGAGGTCCTGCTCGCCGACGATGACGACCGTCTCGGCGTTAATGCCGTCGGCGTAACCCATCTGCGCACCGAACGAGCGGTCGGCAACGTCGCTCTCGACGACGTGGCCCTGCTCGCGCAGGTCACGGGCGATGCGGGCTGCGGTCGGACGCGTGTCGCCGACCTGCAGGACGTAGTAGTCCGTCGATAGCTCCTCGGCTGGCCAGACGCCGGCCCGCTGGCAGAGGAGTTGGAGCGTGGCGTGGCCGGGCGCGAACCCGACGGCCGGCGTCGGCTGGCCGCCAAAGCCCTCGATGAGGTCGTCGTAGCGGCCACCGCCGAACACTGAGCGTGACACTTCGCCCGTCGAGTCGAAGCACTCGAAGACGATACCGGTGTAGTAATCCAGCCCGCGCGCGGTCGTCAGCGAGACGGTGAGGTACTCACGGACGCCGAAGTCCTCGGCCGCATCGAGCACTGCCTGGAGGTTGTCAGTCGCCGCGCGGACATCCTCGGAGCCGGTGAGGTCCGCGAGCGTTTCGATTTCCTCGGCGTCAATCTGGAGCATCTCGTCGAACTTGTCGGCCTGGCCGTAGTTGAGTCCCGCCTCAACGAGCGCGTCGAGGTACTCGTCGTGGTCGACTTTCGCCCGCTTGTCGACCGCGCGAATCGCTTCGGGCACGTCCACATCGGCCCCGAACGATTCCAGCACGCCCGAGAGGATGTCCCGGTGGGAGACGCGAATCTCGAAGTCCTCTCCCGTGAGCCCGAGGTCGGTGAGCATGTCCACCGCGACGGCCAGAATTTCGGCGTCGGCCGTCGGCTCCGACGACCCGAAGATGTCGACGTTGGTCTGGTAGAACTCCCGGAACCGCCCCTGCTGGGGCTCCTCGTAGCGCCAGAACGGTCGCGTCGACACCCACTTGATTGGCTTGGACAGTTCCTGTTGCTTGGCGACGAACATCCGCGCGACGGTCGGCGTCAGCTCCGGCGTCAGAGCCACCTCGCGTCCGCCCTTGTCCTCGAAGCTGTACAGCTCCTCGACAATCTCCTCGCCGCTCTTGTCGACGTACATCTCTGTCGGTTCCAGCGCCGGCGTAGCGATCTCCCGGAAGCCGTAGCGCTGTGCGACATCTTCCAGCGTGTCCATAGCCCACCGGCGAGCCTGCATCTCCTCGGGGTAGAAATCGCGAAAGCCCTTGACGGAGTCGTACATACCCGCGTCTACAGCGAGGGCGCGCTTGAACCTGTTCGTTCACGCTGACCAGAACCACAGATGAGGGACGGGTAGCGACTCGCTACGGTGTGCCCATTACTGCGTTTGCCAGCCCCCTCTCTATCACAGGCGGCGTAGCCAGTGCACGCTGGCGGTAAGAGAGGTAGAGACAGACTAGGTGAGACACGGCCCGTATTAGAGAGGTGACAACAAAGGTCGCCTCCACCGAGAGATATCGTATGGGATGGGCAGCGGCTCGATGGACGCGGCGCGGGGTGAGACAGTGACACAGCGATTCGAGATGGGTGTCCGGGCGCTGGACCGAAAGCTCAACGGCGGCATTCCGACTGGAAGCCTCGTCACGCTGCTCGCTGAGCCGGCGAGCCAGGCGGAGCTGTTTCTCTCCGAGTTCGTCGCCCGACAGGAGACGGTGTATCTCTCCGGCGAACAGGCACCTACGACGGTCACGTCAGCGCTGCGGTCGCGGAGAGAAACCTACGACGACCTCGCGGTCAGTCAACTAGACCGGGAGGCCCCGGTCAGTGATGCGCTTGCGCACGCCGAGGAGCTCACCGACGGAGCGCTTCTCGTCATCGATCCGGTTGAGCCACTCGAACGCGCCGATACGGGGGAGTATCGGGCCTTCCTCGAAACGCTGCAGGCCAGACTCACACAGACAGGCAGCATCGCAGTCCTGTACGCGCTCAAACACGGCAGGACGCCGCCTCAGCGCCACCGGACGGAGTACACGAGCGACATCGTGCTCGATCTCGAAACGAAGCGACGCGACGACGCCATCGAAAACAGGCTCTATATTCCGAAGTTCCGCGGGGGACGAGCGCTCACCGAGCCGATCTGTCTCGACCTCACCGACCGCATCAGCGTGGATACCACGCGAGATATCGCCTGACCGGGCGGGTACCTAGAGGGGCCAACGGCTACCGCAGACCCTTGACGCGCGACTGCGTGTGCTCGGGGAACACGTCGGCCACGGCACCCTCGCCGTAGCGCTCCCGCAGGAGTGCGCGGAGTTCGACTTCGTAGTCTGCCTTCGGAACCTCCGCGCTGGGGCCGCTCTCGACGATGAGCTTGTCTGCGGCCATCGCGTCGATAGCGCCGCGGCCGATGCCCGCAAGCGGCGCAAGGTAGTCCACGTCGAAGCGGTCCTCGACGCTCTGGGCGAGCGGGCGGTCCACCGTCGGCACCCGGTCGTCGCGGCGGGTGCCGTCAGCCACGGCAGCAACTGTGTCGATACCATCAGCATCGGTGAGCCAGTCACCGCTGGCGACGGTTTCGACGGCGTGTTCGTGGACCTGCTGGATACCGTTTCGCGGGTAGCCGTCGTCGTGGATCCGCTCGGCAGCGTCGTGAGCCACGTCTAGGTCCAGTTCGACGGTCACGTGACCGAAGCCAGCGGCCGACGCGCTCTCCCGAGCGGGGTCGGTGTCGCAGATGCCGAACGAACCGCTGACGAGCGTCACGTCGTAAAAAGGGTCGAGCAAGAGCGCCGCCAGCGTCGAGTCCTTGCCGCCGCTGTACAACAGGGCACAGCGCATCTACCGGCGCTTGATGTCGAAGCTCTTGGAGTCGGGCGTCAGCTCCGAGAGGAGTTCCTTCATCTGGTCTTCGTCTATCTGCCCCTGCACACGGCCGCTGCGGGCCAGCGCGACGACCTGCTGTTCTATCTGTTCGCCGACCTGCGGCTTGGACATCTTGACCGTGTTGAGCCGTTTGCGAGCGCCGTCCGTGAGGTTCTGCTTGAGAACCGCCTGCTTCTGGGCTTCGGCCTGCTGTTGTGCGGCCTCCTGCCCCTCGCTCTCGCCGCCCTGCTGTTCCTTGAGCTGCTCCATCTTCTTTTTCCGGAGCTCTTCGAGTTCTTCCTCGCTGGGGTCGCCACTCATAGTTGTGTAAAAATACTGGGGTCGGTCGGAAAACGATTTCGGAGCAGGGACTACGGGACAGGTGCAAAACAGCCAGAAGGGCGTCAGTTACGCGTAGCGTTCGAGTTCCGGACGGTCGAGTTCGGTCAGGAGGTCGCCTGCGGTGTCGTCAAGGAGGCTGCGACCCTCGCCGGTGACGCGGCGGCCGTCGTTCTCGCTGGTCTCGACGTAGCCGGCGTCTTCGAGCTGCTGGAGCGCCGTCCGGATGATGTTGCCCGAGCCCTTGGTCTTCTGGTGAGGGCGGACGCGGTAGCGAGTCGTCCCCTGCTTCGAGGTGCCGTACTCGGAGCGGAGGGCGTTGACGCCCACAGGGCCGTCGACGGCAACCTTCCGGAGGAGGCTAGCTGCGCGTCGGGCCCAGAAGTCCTCCTGCTCGGGTGGGAGTTCGCGGTCGACGCCAGTCTTCGTGTATTCTGCCCAGTCCGGCGCTTCGATGTCGTCTTCGTCTGCGAGCGTCTCCGTGAGTGCCTCGATGAGTTCCTCGGGGGGAACGTCGTAGAGTGTAGCCATTACAGAATGCTTTCCGTCGCCGTCATTTAAACGCGTCGTTCGCAGTCGGCGGGCGTGAACCGTTCACTCGCCCGTAGGACAGCGATGCTCATACCACGAACCGCGGCAATCACTCCTCAAGCGAAGTTGCCTGGTCTACGCTGAGTGCAGCGGCGACGCCGCCGCCGATAATTGTCGGCAACAGGTAGCTTCCGACGCGGTGGATCAGTACTGCAGAGGTAGCGAGTGCGGCCGAAACCGGGGCCGTCGAGACGAGCAGCGTCACGAGCACCGTCTCGATAGCGCCGGACCCACCGGGGAGCGGGACGACGCTGGCGATGCTGCCGACGGGGACGACAAGCAGGACAACCTCGACTGGAACCGATACCCCAACGGCGTACAGTGACGTCCACAGCGACGCCGACAGGCAGACCCAGCCAAACGCCGAGAGCCCGAAGGTCTGGAGGACCGTCCGGCGGTCGGTCGCAATGCGCTCGATGGCCGAAAAGAACCCCTCGATTCGCGCCTCGATGTTTTCGGCGGACGGCGGTGACCATCGGGGCACGACGCTCGACAGCGCGGCGAGGGCGGGTGCGACACCGCGAACGACCGCCGCCTGAATGCGGTCCCGGTGTCGCCAGCCCAGAACGGCGGCGATGGGGATGCCGACCGCGAGTACCGCGACAGCACCGGCGGCAAACGCCAGGTTACGGGTCAACTGGACCGCACCGGCGGCGACGAACGTGAAGCCGACGATGGCGTACCCGACCGACGGCAGGAAGTGGACCGTATCGACAGTGGCGATAGCCGCCAGCCCGGTCTCGTACTCGGAGTCGGCGGCCGTCGAAATCAACAGCGCGCTCAGCGGCTCGCCGCCGGCCTGGCCAAAGGGCGTGACGTTGTTCGAGAACACGGCGGCGACGAACACAAGCACGGCAGTGTGTGGTGCCATCGATGCACCCAGCGCCTGCAGGACCGTCCACAGCGCTAACCCCCACGAGACGAGCCACAGTATGGCGATGCCTGCGACGGCGAGCAGCGCCGCCGGGTCCGCTGTCGCGAGCGCGTCCACCGTCTCGTCGATGCCGACAAGCCACACCAGCCCCGCGAGGACGGCGAGCGCTGCCGCGAACCCGACGACAGTCGCCATCCGGTTCCCATCCATGTGGATGGGATTGGCAGTCTCCGATTTCAACCCACCGACCCTGTCTCGCCGAGGGATATCCACGGGGGTTTTGCCCCGGGAACTCGACGACGGGGTATGGACGAGCGGGCTGCACTCGCCGACCTCGCCAACCGGCTTCCCGACGCGGGCGACGACTGCGCCGTCGTGGACGACCAGGTCATCACGACCGACATGCTCCACGAGCGGACGGACTTCCCGGCGGGGACGACCCGCTACACGGCTGGCTGGCGAGCCGTCGCGGCCTCGCTGTCGGACGTGGCCGCGATGGGAGCGGACGCGACAGCCGCAGTGGCCGCGTACGGCGCGCCGACGTTCGAGGGGGACGAACTCGGCGCGTTCATCGACGGCGCACAGGACGTGTGTCACGCGGTCGGCGCAGAGTACGTCGGTGGCGACCTGGACAGCCACGACGAGTTTACCGTCGCGACGACAGCCATCGGCTCCGCGGCTGCCCCAGTCCGGCGCTCGGGCGCGTCGCCCGGTGACGCGGTCTGTGTCACTGGCACGCTCGGTCGCTCAGCCGCCGCCCTCGAACTGTTCGACCGGGGAGACGCCGACCACGCGAACGACCTCTTCCGGTTCGAGCCGCGCGTACGCGCTGGCGTCGCGCTCCGACCGCACGCGACAGCCATGATGGATTCGAGCGACGGGCTGGCCCGCTCGCTCCACCAGTTAGCCGAGGCCAGCGGCTGTGGCTTCGCTATCGAGGAGCCACTGCCGATAGACGCACAGGCCGGCACGCTCGCGGAAACTGAACAGGAGCGCAGGGAGTTCGGTGTGTTCTTCGGCGAGGACTTCGAGCTGGTGTGTACGCTGCCCGAGTCTGCCATGTCCGGAGCCAGAGCGGCAGTGCCGTGCCCGCTTCACCGGATCGGTACGGCCACCGAGAGCGGCGTCACGCTCGACGGCGAGCCGCTTCCGGATCGAGGGTATTCACACTGAGAGCGTGCCGTCAGCGACGCGAGCGACCAGTCAGATCGCGCTGATCTCGAACGGAACCGGCGTGAAACAGGCCAGCCCAAGCAGGAACGTAAACAGCCCCAGCAGCGTCCGCCGTCGGTCCAGCGTCGTGTCCACGGTCGGTCTGGCGGGACCCGCATACGCGAGTCCGGTAGCGAACAGGCCCCAGAACACCCACAGACCCCAGACGCCGAAGCCGACCGGCGGCGGGTCGCGGGTGAAATACAGGTAGCCGGCGAGTGCAAACAGTGCACCGGGCACTGCGGCGGCGACAGTCTCCTGGCGCTGTCCGACGATGGACCGCACGATGTGGCCGCCGTCGAGTTGTCCGACGGGGAGGAGATTCAGGAAGGTAAAGAACATCCCGGCCCAGCCGGCGAACACGATCGGATGGACCGACTCGCCGGGGCCGACCTCGGTCCCGAGCCCCAGCGCGTTCACCAGCGCTTCCAGCGCCTGAAACAGGAGCGGGTAATTGAATGTGATGATGACGCCGGTGTCGCTGTTTGCCACGCGTTCCGGGACCGTAATCGGATCTATCGAGAGGCCGATGACCGTGACGACTGTTGTCGCGACAAGGCCAGCCAGCGGCCCGGCGACGCCGATGTCGAACAGCGCCGTGCGGTCGGGGATGCGGCCGCGGATGTTGATGACCGCCCCCATCGTGCCGAGATACGACGGGAACGGGATGAAATACGGGAGCGTCACGTCGACGCCGTGGTAGCGGGCCGCGGCGTAGTGGCCCAGTTCGTGGATGCCGAGCACGCCAAGCATCGCCACGACGAACGGCCAGGCCTCGAAGATGCGAAATGGGGTCTCAGCGACCGGGATGTAGTACCAGGCACTCGCGCCGACGTACAGCGTCGAGGCGATGGTCGCCAGCAGAAGCCCGATGTTGAGCCACGGGACGCCCACGTCCCTGTCGATTGGTTCCGCAATCAACGCGTACTGGTTCCGGCGCGCGCCCAGCGGCCCACCGGAGCCGGTGTCATCGCCTCCGGGGCTGACGACAGCAGTGCCACCAGTGCTCGTCGTGGCAGCCGTCACAGCCGATTTGGGGCCGAGTTCTTCGAGCCGAACGTCATAGCCCTGCTGTCGGAACACCGGCCTGAGTTGCTCAGTGACGGCGGCTGGTGGCACTAGCGGGTCGCCGATATACTGAACGGTGCCGTCTTCCCGCCGCACTGACGAGACAGAAAATACGCCGGCCAGTCGGTCGGGCGACGGCGGGTCATCGGCAGAGCCACTCATCAACTACTCGTAAACGATGCGGGCACAAATACTCCGCGAACGATCACATAGTTAGCAGGTACGAGTCCGAAAACTGTACACGGGGACCAGTCGCCTACGCCGGCTCGATACGCCAGGTGGTCGCGCTCGTGTACGACCACTTTTCGACGTTGATCTCGGACGCGCTGTCCTTGAGCTTGACCATCAGGGCACCGATCTCCTTTGGGGAGAGACCGACTTCGTCGGCGATGAACTTGCTTTTGAAATACATCTCGCCGTCACTTGCCTTCTCTGCGAGGAACGACTTCAGGCGCTCTTCTTTGGAGGGCTCTTCCTCGCCGGAGGGCGTTGCGGTAGCGCTCATCTTTGTCACCTCACTCCTCCGTAACCCCGCCGGGAGTATATAAAGGGAGGAACCTTCAGGTCACTTCGGTCACTTTCAGGACAAATCGAGCTAAAACGCAGTTTTTATAACCGTTTCAAATCCCTTTAGACATTTTACGAAGTATTCTTAGCCGATATCTGGGCGCTACTTTCGTGGCGGTTTGAACGGTCTGTAAAAGAGAGATATCACCCTCTGTGACCCGAACAAACGGCATGTTTCGCTGGTAGAACGCCAGAGCCGTCAGACGTGCGTCAGCACGTCGGGCACACGTCATACGGAGACCCGCGCCGGTACGCGGCGGATAGCAGTCGCTGTGGGGGCCAGAAGGGGCCGTCTATAGAGACGGCAGTCAGTGGCCTTGACAACCCTTAAGAGTGCATCGCGGTTACGGCGGGCTAATGAAAGTCGTCGTTTCCATTGGCGGAAGCGTACTGGCCCCGGACCTCGATGCGGACCGGGTCGCCGACTACGCCGACGCCATCCAGTCGCTCGACGCACAGGGGCATACACTCGGAACCGTCGTCGGCGGCGGGCCGACCGCACGTGACTACATCGGCAGCGCCCGCGACCTTGGCGCCAACGAGATCGAACTCGACCAGCTCGGCATCGCCGTCACGCGGCTGAACGGCCGCCTGCTCATCGCTGCCCTAGACGACCGCGCGGCACCGACACCCGCGGAGAGCTACGACGAGGGGCGAGAAGCCATCCGTCGCGGGGACATCCCTGTTCTCGGGGGGATCGTCGCCGCACAGACCACCGACGCCGTGGCGGCCGCATTCGCGGAGTACGTCGGCGCTGACCTGCTCGTCTATGCTACGTCTGTTCCGGGCGTTTACGACGCCGACCCGAACGAGGACGGCGACGCGACGCGGTTCGACGTACTCGGCGCTGACGAACTCGTCGATGTGATCGCCGACATCGAAATGGATGCCGGTAGCAGCGCACCGGTCGACCTGCTCGCCGCGAAAATCATCCAGCGGTCCGGTATCCGGACGATAGTGTTCGACGGCGCTGACCCAGACCGCGTCGTGCGCGCGGTCGAAGACGGCGAGTTCGAAGGGTCTGAGATCCTCCCGGAGGCATAGATGGCGGAAGACCCCTACGAGGTTGGCCGGGGCGGTTCCCGTGCGTTCTGGGCCGATTCTGTCGCCGACGCTATCGAGGCGCGTGACCCGGACGACCCAATCGTCATCAAGGGCGGCGTCTCGCCGTCCGGTGTCCCCCACATCGGCCACTTCAACGAGATTATGCGGGGCTACTACGTCGCCGAGGCGCTGCGGGACCGCGGCCACGAGGTCCGGCAGGTGTTCACCGCCGACGACAAGGACCGACTCCGGGCGGTGCCCCGCCAGCTCGCCGACCTCGACTGGAACGTCGTCGGCCTCGGCGAGGTCGACGCCGGCGCGCTCGGGCGGAACCTCGGGAAGCCCTACACAGGCATCCCGGACCCCTTCGGCTGCTGTGACTCCTACGGTGCGCACTTCACGACACTCCTCCAGAAAAGCGCCGAACTGGTCGGTGTCGATGTGGAGTTCGTCTCGAACACAGAGCTGTACGCCGACGGCGAGTTCGAAGCAGTCACGCGCCGCGTGCTCGAACGCGCGGACCGCGCCCGCGAGGTGCTCGCCGAGTATCAGAACAAGGTCGGCGACGACTACGTCCCGTTCCTGCCACAGTGTGCCGAATGCGGGAAGCTCACCGAGGGCGTCACCGCGGTCGACGTAGACGCGGGCGAAATCGAGTACGTCTGTGAAGACGTCGAGGCCGGCGACCAGACAATCGAGGGCTGTGGCCACGAAGGCACGGCCTCGCTCCGGGAGGGCAAGCTCCCGTGGCGGTTCGAGTGGCCCGCCCAGTGGGAGATTCTGGGCGTCGACTTCGAGCCGTTCGGCAAGGACCATGCCGAGGGGTCCTGGCCCTCCGGCGAGGACATCGCCGAGAACGTGCTTGACATTCAGCCGCCGGTCCCGATGGTGTACGAGTGGTTCACGCTCGACGGCGAGCCGCTCTCCTCGTCATCCGGCAACGTCATTACTGTCGACGAAGTGCTCGACATTCTTGAACCGGAGGTGTTCAAGTACTTCTTCGTCAAAAACCCGCGGAAGCAGCGGGACTTCTCCGTCGAGAACGTTGACCAGCTCGTCGACGAGTTCGACCGGTTTGAGCGGCGCTACTTCGGTGAGACAGACGGGAGTGATGACGAACTGGAACTCGCCGAGCAGGCCTACCCGATGGTCGTAGACGAACCGCAGGAACAGCGGGTGCGGATCCCCTACACGTTCGCGGCCGTGCTCGGGATGACGGATGACCCGGCGCTCCGGGAGCAGATCGCCCGGAAGGAAGGTCACATCCCGGACGACGCGCCAGAGTGGGCCGTCGAGCAGGCGCTTGCCCGCGTCGAACGCGCCCAGGAGTGGGCCAGCCTAACGAACAACGAATTCAACTACGAACTCAAGCGCGCCGAGATGCCCGACGTGTCATTCGACGACGAGACGGCGGCCGCGCTGGACGAACTGGCCGATTTCATCGCAGAGGGCCACGACGGAGAAGCGATTCAGTCGGAGATCTACGAGACGGCGAAGCGAAACGACATCGACATCGGTGAGTTCTTTTCGGCCGGCTACCGGCTGCTGTTCGACGACACCGAAGGCCCACAGCTCGGGACGTTCATCGCGAAACTGGACCGAGAGTTCGTCGTGGAACGGTTCCGTCAGAACGAGTGAGCCTGAGTAAGCAGGTCTTACCGAGCTGCCACCAGAGCGAAACGGCGCGTTCAGGACGACTGTTGCTGCGTATCTGGTCGGTCGAACATCGGTCCGAGCCGTTCGTCGTAACAGTCCTCACAGACGTACGCGTCGATGACGCCGGTCTCGCTATGCGTGTGAATCAGTGCATGGACGGTCGCGTCGAAAGGGACCATCTCGCCACAGATTCCACATGTTTCTGGCATGTTCCGGCACCGGTTTGCGGTACGTTCCCACGATACATAGAACAGGTGGTTCGTCCACCTGCTCAGGTCGAACGGGGTGTCACAAGTACGGGGACATCGGTAGTTCTGACAAGTCGCGATGTGACGCTACCGAGCAACTGACGTTTCAGGTTCGAGCGGCCGTGTGATGCCATCACGACGAGGTCGATATCTTGGTCCGAGACGTACTCGCGGATGCCGTCGGCGACGCCGTCGAGGGAGTCCGTTCGTTCCACCGCGGTTGCAACCGATACATCTGGGGCGAACTGTCCGATTTCGTCGGCGGTTGCTGCAACGGCGTCACGTCCGTTCTCGTCGAGTCGTTCGAGGAACGTCTGATCCAGCCCGCCAGCGTTGAACGCGCCGCCGGCGGCCTGGATATCAACGACGTTGAGCACGTGTACCGTCGCGTCGTACCGGCCCGCAACCTCCGCAGCGTGTTCCGTCGCCGCCTTAGCGTTCTCGCTGCCATCAGTCGGCAGCAGTAGCCGGGAGTAATCGAAGTCGTCCGGCTGTGGCCCGTTTGAAACGACGAGGACAGGCACCGCGGACCGGTGTAAGACCTGTTCAGTGACGCCACCGAGGAGTCGCTTCCCGAGGCCAGTTATCCCCTGTCGGCCAAGAACGATGAGTCCGGCATCAGTATCACGAGCGCGCGTGTCTATCTGCACGCTCGGTTTTCCCGCCAGCAGTTCTGTCGTGACCGGCTGGCCGATATCGGCTGCGAGTGACTCGATTTCCGCGAGGACCGACTCGCCGTGGTCTCGGAGACGGGCGCTCTCGGGGTCCGTTCGCGTAAGCCTGCGCGCTCGTTGATTGAGGACATACACCGCCTCGACAGTCGCGTCAAAGTCCATCGCCAGTTCGAGGCCACGCCGTGCGGCGGCGACGGATTCGTCGCTCCCATCGACAGCAATGAGAATGTGGTCGTACATTGTGTGGTCGTTTGCGGCGAGGTCACTTCACCGTTAGCCGCTCTGTGCCAGCAGTGTGTCCCAAACCAAACCCTCTTGCTTGGCTAAACCTATCTTCTGATAAATGGTGAGTACGTTGACGTGGGTCCTCGCGGGCCTTGTCGCCTACACCCTCCTCGCGATGGCGCTACGGACTCGCGGCGTTGTACCCGAGTATATCCGTTTTAGCGGCCCGATTACGACGATCCACACGCAGAAGGGCAAGGCAGTTCTCGACTGGCTCGCGCGGCCAAAGCGGTTCTGGCGCGCCTGGGGGAACCTCGGCGTCGGGTTCGGCCTCGTCGTGATGGTCGGCTCGTTTCTCCTCGTTGCGCTCGGAGCCTACCAGGCGCTCGTCAACCCACAGCCCTCGGCACTGAACGAGCCACGAAACGCGCTGGCGATTCCCGGCGTGAACGACTTCCTCCCGCTGTCGGTCGCACCCGAAATCGTGCTCGGGCTATTGCTCGGCCTCGTCGTCCACGAGGGTGGCCACGGACTGTTCTGTCGGGTCGAGGACATCAGCATCGAGTCGATGGGGCTTGCCCTGCTGGCGATTATTCCGATCGGGGCGTTCGTCGAACCCGACGAAGACGAACTCCTCCGTACCGACCGCGGCTCACAAACCCGGATGTACACGGCCGGCGTGACCAACAACTTCGCGCTCGCTATCATCACGCTCCTGCTGCTGTTCGGACCAGTTGCCGGTGCTATCTCTGTCGTCGATGGCGTTCCGGTCGGAAGCCCAATCAGTGGAACCCCCGCCGCTGATTCGGACATCAAGTCAGGTGACGTTATCACAGCGGTCAACGGCCAGTCTGTCGAAAACCAGCAGGAACTCGAATCGGTGCTCAGCGAAAGCGATGCACAGACTGTCGAAGTGGCCCGAAAAGATGCCGAACCCGTCACCGTCGAACGCTCCGTTGTCGTCTCCGCGGCGCTTCAGAGTGCGCCACTCGGAACTGGTGAGACAATTGTCTCTGTCAACGGGACCGCAGTGGCGACCCGCAGTGAGTTCGAGCAGGCGGCCCGAACCCATCCCGTCGCGACGCTCGAAACTGAGTCCGGGGAGACGGTCACGACCCCACTCGGCGCGTACGTGCTGGTCGCTGAAGACGGCCCGCTCGCCGGGGACGGAGCGCCAAGCGGCGAAGGGATGATCATCACCGCGGTCAACGGGGAGCGCACGCACAGCGGGGCCGCATTGATGCAGGCGCTTGAAGGTGGAGAGCCCGGCGACAAAGTGACGGTCACCGGCTACGTCGACGGCTCGCGGGAAACCTACGAGCTAACGATGGCCGAGAGCGAACAGGTCGACAACGGCATCATCGGCGTCGGCATCCAGCAGGGTATCAGCGGCATCCAGGTCAGTGACTTCGGCATCGACGCCTACCCCGCGGCGGCGTTCCTCGAATTCATCGGCGGTTCGCCTGACACGCCGACGTCGGTCTCCGAGTTCTCGTTCGCACAGCGGATATTCAGCACGCTCTTGCTTCCGTTCATCGGCGTCGCTGGCGGCTTCGGCTACAACTTTGCCGGCTTCACCGGAATCGCGACGAACTTCTACACCGTTCAGGGCCCGCTCGGGGCGCTCGGGGCGACGCCGGTGTTCCTGCTCGCAAACGTCCTCTTCTGGACCGGCTGGATCAACCTCGTCATCGGCCAGTTCAATCTCATCCCAACGTTCCCGCTCGACGGGGGCCACATTCTTCGGGCGTCGACTGAATCGTTCGTCTCGCGGCTGCCAGTCTCGGACGGGCGGCGGGTGACGACGGCCGTCTCGATTGCCATCACGGTGTCGATGATCAGCGGCCTCCTGTTGATGGTGTTTGGCCCGCGGCTCCTGACCTGAGGCGGACTGTCGTCTCTGATTCGCTCGACGGCTGCCAGACTAGCGGCGGTTACTGTGGCTGTAGAGTCGACCGGGCCTCTGTGACGGTCGGGGTTTCGTTACCCATTTACTCCCCGCCGCGAAAGCCGGGCGTATGTTCCTGCAGCTCCGTGCGGAGGTCGAGGACGCCCTCGCCGACGCACTCACAACCCTCGACCTGCCGGCTGAAGACCTCGGTATCGAGGAGCCACCGGAGGATGTCGACGCTGTGTTAGCGTCGAGCGTCGCCTTCCGGCTGGCCGGCGAGGTCGGTACCGCGCCGCCGAACGTCGCCGGCGACATCGCCGAGGCAATCGACGCCGACAGCCTCACCTACGTCAGCGACGTGACGACACAGGGACCATACGTCAACTTTCTCCCGAGCGAGACGTACTTCGCCGAGACCCTGCAGTCGGTCACGGAGAGCGAGTTCGGCCGGCTCCCCGACCGCGACACTAGCGTCGTCGTCGAACACACCTCCGCAAACCCGACCGGCCCGGTCCACGTCGGGCGAGCGCGTAACCCCATCATCGGTGACGCCGTCGCCCGGGTGCTCGATTACGCCGGCTACGACGTTGACCGACACTACTACGTCAACGACGCAGGTCGACAGATCGCGGTGTTCACCTGGGCCTACGAGACATTCGACGAGGACGCCCTGCCCGAACCCGAGCGCGACTCTCCGGAGTACGAGATGGTCCGGTACTATCGGAAGGGCAACACCGTCCTCGAAGAGGGGGACCCCGAAGAAGTCGAGGAAGCAGAGACCGAGATACAGTCAATTCTGCAGGGTCTCGAAGACGGCGACGAGGAGACGTACGAACGGGTCGCCGAGGTCGTCGACACTGTGTTAGGCGGGATGCAGAACACACTCGGTCGGCTCCCGGCAGAGTTCGACGAGTTCGTCAAGGAAACGCGGTTCATGCGAAACGGCGATACGGACGACCTGGTCGACCGCCTGAAAGCGCTCGACTGCGCCGTCTACGAGGAGGACGCATGGCAGCTAGACCTGCCGGACTTCGAGAAGAACCTCGTGTTCCTGCGTTCTGACGGCACCTCCCTGTATACGACCCGCGACCTGGCCCACCACGAGTGGAAGTTCGACACCTACGACCGCGCCGTGACAGTGCTCGGTGAAGACCACAAGCTGCAGGCCGACCAGCTCTCGGCAGCGCTCGAACTGCTCGACAACGACACCGAGCAGCTCCGGCAAGTGTTCTACTCCTGGGTGAACCTCCCGGAAGGCGGCATGAGCACACGCGAGGGGACCGGTATCGACCTCGACGACCTGCTGGATGAGGCTATCGACCGCGCGCGCGAAGAGGTCGAAGCCAGACTCGACGACCGGACCCGCGGCGACCTCGACGAGGACGACATCGACCGCATCGCTCGCCAAGTCGGCATCGGCGCGGTGCGCTACGACATCGTCTCGAAACAGCCGACGAAGGGCATCACCTTCGAGTGGGACCGCGCGCTGGACTTCGAGGCCCAGTCCGCACCCTACGTTCAGTACGTCCACGCACGGTGCTGTGGCATTCTTTCGGACGTGGAGGCTGACATCCCCGACGAGCCCGCACTCGACCCGCTGTCGGACCCGGAAGAGCGGGACCTGCTTCGCGAGCTGGCCCGGTTCCCCGCTGTCATCGAGGCGGCCGCAGACGACTTGACGCCACACACCGTCGCGACCTACACTCGCGACCTCGCTGAGACGTTCAACGCCTTCTACCGGGAGTGCCCGGTCCTCGACGCCGACCCAGAGACCCGCGCTGCGCGGCTGGCGCTCGTCGACGGGACGCGAACCGCGATTGCGAACGCGCTTGACGCACTGGGCGTCGAAGCACCGACCTCGATGTAGGAGCGGTCTGGGCCGGGGATCCGGTGTGACGGACGCGATTGCCGCGAAACGTCTGTCGAGTCGGCCTAGTTCTGCAGGAACGTGTCGACTTCCGCCGCGATCAGTGCAGGTGCCTCGGCGGGACCGCTGTGGCTGACGCCCTCGAACTCGACGAATCGACTCCGTGGCAGTGCCTCGTGAACGGACCGAGCGCTCTGTCGGAGGAAGTCCGGCCCGTCGGTACCGGCCAGAACGAGAGTGGGCGCGTCGACATTGAGGCGGTCTGGGAGCTGGTACTGTTCGACGGACCGGTTCATCCGAACGACCTCCTCGGCAAGGTCCACACAGTCAGGCCAGACCGGCCAGTCCGCTAGCCAGGCGTCGAGGTCGTCGATGCCGTCGGGGTGGAGGACATGTTCGATGTAGCGTTTCACCGCCTCCTCGCGCTCCCCGTCCCGTATGAGCGACGCCATCTGGTCGGCGAGGTCGGCATCGGCCCGGTACTCAGCGGGAAGTACTGCCGGTTCGTACGCGATGACTGCCTCGACCGACAGAGCCGCCGCGGCCTCGATAGCGGTGAGCGCGCCGTAGGAGTGGCCGAACAAGATTGGGTCTCCGTCGACGGCATCGGTAAGTGCCCGGACGTACCTGCCCTCGCGAGCCAGTACCTCGTCGGCGCTCGTTTCTGCGGGAGAGTCGAGACAGGTCCCGAACCCCGGTCGCTGGGGGACGACAGCGCTGTAGCCTTCGAACGCCGGTATGACCGGTTCCCAGTACTCGGTGGGGGCCATCCCGCCGTGTAAGAGAATGAGTGGCTGGCCGTCGCCGTAACGCTCGAATTCGACATCGATCTCGTCTGTGGATTGTGCTTGCTGCATACAATAGTACGGTCGAGCGCGGTCGGGCTAAGCCGTTCTCTCAGTGATTGGGCCGTTTAAAACGGGGTGTCAAAGTCAGGACTCACAGCCCCGCTGGCGCTCTGTTCCGACAGTCGCTTCACCCTCGCAAAAAACGCTAGCGTATGGGGCTCGTTGCAGAGTTTCAGATATACTGCGATGCGTTGCCGCTCGTGTCGGTTGCAGAGACGGTTCCCGAAGCGTCGATTACCCTTTCCCTCCAGTACAACCACGGCCGTCGTCCGCTGTTTCTTGCCACGGTGACGGGTAGCTCCGAGCAAGCTGTCGAGCGGGCACTCACTGACGCCTACGACGTACAGGAGTGGACGCGCATCGGGACGGCAGGCGATACCCAGCGGTATCAGGCAGTGCCGGCGCTGAGCTTCGAGGCGCAACTCGGCGACCAAATTGACGACCTGGACGGGCTTGAAGCACTCGCCACAGCAGACGCTAGTATCGAGCAGATAACCGTGACTGCAGATGGGTGGGTGCAAATGGGCTGGTTCGCCGATCGAGCAGCGTTCACCGAGTTCGCCTCGTTCTGGCAGCGAAACGCGGACTTCGAACTGGAGCGGCTGACACGGGATGCGGAGCCGAAGCCGCCCGGTAACGGGCTCACTGACCGCCAACTCGAAGCGCTACGGACGGCATACGAGATGGGGTATTTCGAGATTCCGCGACGTGCACCACTGGCTGCCGTGGCACAGGAACTGGACATCTCTGCGTCGTCGCTCTCCGAACGACTGCGCCGAGCACAGACCCAGCTCATCCAGGAAACGGTCGCAACGCTGTGGCCGCCGCTTCCGGAAACCCAAACGTAGTGAAATGCGGTCGGAGCGGCGGGCTGCGACCGGAACAGCAAGCGGTACAGAACCGTCAATTAAACAGGCCAAACACGCCGCCCGAGTCCTCGTCGTCGTCGACATCTGAGCGGTCGTCGGTGTCGTCAAGGAACCACTCATCATCAAGTATGGTCTCGACATCTACTTCGGGACTCTCGCCCCGGAAGAACACACCCTCAAGCGCCTCGGTCAGCCGCTGGTAGGCGTCTGCAGCCGTGCTTTCGGGGGCGTTGAGCACAAGCGGTTCTTCGGTCGTCGCTTGCGGGTCGTCCGGGATGACCGCGAGCAGTGGGAACTCCATCTGCTCAGCGATGGACGCGACATCAGTGTGGCGGGTCGCACGGTTGATGATCGCGCCGAGGACGGTCCCGTCGATTCGGTTCGCTAGCTGGGCCGTTTTGACCGTATCACCCACCGCAACGTCGTCGGGAGTCGTGACGAGGACGATTCCGTCGGCCAACCCGAGCGGCACGGCAACTTCGTGGCTCAGTCCGGCCCCAGTGTCGATCAGCACCACGTCGTAGGCATTTCGGAGCGTCTTGATGACTTTCCGGAGCTTTGCGGGGTCAGCGTCCGCGAACGCTTCGAGCGACTGTTCACCCGGAATCACCGTGAGCCCACCCGGTGCATCGGTCAGAGCCTCACTCACGGCAGCCTCGCCGGCCAGAATCTCGTGGAGGCTCTTTTCCGGCTCCACGGAGAGCATCGAGCCGAGGTTCGCCATCCCCAGATCCGCGTCGACGACAGCCACATCGTAGTCCATCTCCTGAAGGACAGCTCCGAGATTTACCGCGGTCGTCGTCTTCCCGACGCCGCCCTTGCCGCCCGCAATCGTACACACGTACCCCGCCATAGTCTGATTGCTTGGGTACAATGCAGGCAGTCATATAAATGCGACTGTCAATTGTCGAACCGCTCCGGGAGGCGCCGCACAGACTAGTCAGTTCCACGGCCACGCAGGTCGTTCCTCCCGCTGGGTATCCGAGGACCGCACTTCGCGTGCCCCTCGCCCCTTCCTCCACGGCACCCACCGGTCACCGTTCCGGCACGAGGACGGCTCACTCCGTTCGCGCCCCTCGCTGTCAACAGGTTCTTACGCCACCTCGGCCAACAGAGAGTAATGAGCGAGCAGCAGGAACAGGAACAATCTGACAAGCAGAAATACGAGTTCCGGAAGGTCATAGAGGAACTCAAGGGGTACCAGGGTTCGGGCACCCAGCTGGTCTCTATTTACGTCCCCGAGGACAAGCAGATAAGCGACGTCGTCGCCCACGTCACCCAAGAGCACTCCGAGGCCTCGAACATCAAGTCGAAGGACACCCGCACCGCGGTCCAAGACGCGCTGACTTCCATCAAAGACCGGCTTCGATACTACGACAACACGCCGCCGGAGAACGGCCTAGTGCTGTTCTCGGGGGCGTTCGACACCGGCGGCGGCCGGACCGACATGGTGACCAAGGTCCTCGAATCCCCGCCGGACCCTATCGAATCGTTCCGCTATCACTGTGACTCGGAGTTTCTCACCGAGCCACTGGAGCACATGCTGGCCGACAAAGGGCTGTTCGGTCTCATCGTGCTCGACCGGCGCGAGGCTAACGTCGGCTGGCTGAAGGGCAAACGCGTCGAGCCCGTCAAGTCCGCCTCGTCGCTGGTTCCGGGCAAACAGCGGAAAGGTGGGCAGTCCGCCCAGCGGTTCGCCCGCCTCCGACTGGAAGCCATCGACAACTTCTATCAGGAGGTCGCGGGGATGGCCAACGACCTGTTCGTCGCCGACCGCCACGACCTGGACGGTATCCTCGTCGGTGGCCCCTCACCGACGAAAGACGAGTTCCTCGACGGCGACTACCTCCACCACGAGCTACAGGACATGGTGCTGGGGAAGTTCGACGTTGCCTACACCGACGAGTCGGGCCTGTACGACCTCGTGGACGCAGCCGGCGAGGTGCTGGCCGAACACGAGATGCTCCGGGACAAGGAGCTCATGGAGGACTTCTTCAAGCAGCTCCACAACGGGGACAGGGCCACCTACGGCTTCGACCAGACCCGCCAGAACCTCAACATGGGTGCGGTCGAACAGCTGCTCATCTCCGAGGACCTCCGGAAGGACGTGGTCGCCTACACCTGCGAGAACGGCCACGACGAGTACGACCTCATCAACAGCAACGCGGCGACCGACGACCACGAGTGTACCCGCTGTGGAGCCACCGTCGACGCCGAGGACGGCGAGCGCGAAGACGCCATCGACCACCTGATGGAACTGGCCGACCAGCGGGGCACAGAGACGGTGTTCATCTCGACTGACTTCGAAAAAGGCGAACAGCTGCTGACCGCTTTTGGCGGCGTCGCCGGCTTGCTGCGTTACTCGACAGGCGTCTAACGCGTCGTTCACACCGTCAGTTCTGTTATAGCAACTGTTCGAGTTGCCGACGGCGACGGCCGAGGTCGACATGGGCCGCCTCCCCGTAGCTTGCGGCAAGCCGATCCA
Organism: Haloarcula sp. Atlit-7R; assembly: GCF_003666065.1. NCBI lineage: Archaea > Methanobacteriati > Methanobacteriota > Halobacteria > Halobacteriales > Haloarculaceae > Haloarcula > Haloarcula sp. Atlit-7R. The sequence goes on from NZ_QXIK01000001.1 coordinate 730,742, forward strand.
GCACCAGCAGCGGGTCGACGCCTTCGCGCTCGATTCGCTCTAGCAGCGCGGTGATCTCCTCGCGGTGCATCGCAAGCGAGTCGAGCAGACCGACGAGCAACACCACCGGGATCGCTGCCCCATCGGCAGTGGGGATTGCACTGTCGATTCTTGTGAGGTCGGGCACATCAGCGGGCGGCTCCGTCTCTGGGCGCAGTGCCAGACAGGACCGGCAGACGCTGGCCCCCGGTGCGTCGCCGGGGAGATACTGCTGGAGATCAGCCGGAACCGGAATCGAAACGAGATCGCCACCGCAGTCGGGACAGGACATACTCATCCACGGACGGGAAACCGCAAAAACGATACCGGTCAGGACGGGCTCTCTGTTCAGTCGTCAGCAGTGACCGCTTCGGGCTCTTCTTCCGCTTCCTCTTCGGCCGCGAGCGTGTCCTCTTCCTCTTCTTTCTTGGCTTTGATCTTTTTCATGCGGAAGATCTCTTCGCGCTCCTGCTCTTCGAGTTTCTGCTCGATGTACTCTTGATTGTCATAGAGGTCGGGCAGGAGCTTGAATTCGAGGGCATTGACACGGCGTTTCGTGGTCTCGATCTCCTCGAGCATCTTCTTCATCGCCGTCTCGACTTCGGCGGCGAGAATGATGTTTTCGAGCAGTTCCTCGTATGCCTCGGCAGCCTCGTCGATACGGGCCGAGGTCCCCATAACGCCATAACCGCGTTCGTCCAATGACTTTCGAACCTTGCTGGACTCGATTTGCGGGACGACGACGCCCATGATGTTCTTCGACTGGGTTGTCAGTTCGGGGTGTTCTTTCAGCGCTGCAGCGGCCCCACGGACAGCCACGTCACCCTCCATCGCCCGGGCCATATTGATCGCGCGCTGGGCCCGCTCGTAGGAATCGTCGAGATCTTCACGGACGTCCTGCGCCTGATCCAGAATGTCCATGAACTCCATGATGAGGCCGTCACGCTTCTTCTCCAGCGTGTCGTGCCCACGCTCGGACAGCTCGATGCGGTCCTCGATCTGCATCAGATTCTTGCGCGTGGGTTTGACATCCTTAGCCATTACGGGCCTCTTTTCGACGTAGGCAGTTAACGGTTTCCAGTTATTTCGGTCCGAGCGCTGCCGCTTCCGGACTGACACCGAAAAAACGAGGTCGACGAACGGCAGCGGTTAGTCGTCTGCAGGCGTTGCGCCAGTTCCGGTCGCCTCGGCCGCGCCGTCAAGCACGCCGTGGCTCCGGAGCAGGATGATACCGAAGCCGACCTTCGCGACGAGGTCGATGACCATGAAGCCGGCTGTCTCGATCCCGATACCGACGAGGCCGATTCCCTCGGTACCAACGAGCCACCAGACCGGATAGACCAGCCAGACGACGGTGACGAGGTTGCGCAACGTCTTGAACGTGCTACGCGTGTCGCTTGGCAGGTCTGCGACCCGGCCGGACAGCGAGCTGAACAGGAAGTACAGCAGGACCAGCAGGAAGGCGGTGCTGATGCCCCACCAGACCAGCCGTTCCGCGCCGGCCGACAGCACGCCGCTGCCTGCGCTCAGCGTCGCAACCAGACCGGTCCCGATCATCAGCACATCGAGGCTGACGAGCGACGTGATAGTGTTACGATCTGCCCCTGCAAGCAGTCCAAGGTCGTACAACAGCAACGGCGTGGTAAACAGCCAGTCACTGTACCGCGCCCAGTAAATTGGATGTTCCTCACCGGCAAACTCAACGATTGTCAGCCCGAAGCCAAGTGCCATCGCGAGGTAATTCACGAACGCGATTGCCGTGATAAGTATTGTCGCGATGTAGAACTTCTGGCGCCGGCTGTCGGTTTCACCCCAGCCACGCGCGATGAAGTATAGCATGCCGAGGAACATGCCCGCTGTACCTAACCACAGCCAAATTCCTTCGCTCCCTGGTGCTGGCATAGTGCAGTTTACATTAGGCACTCAAAGGTAAATAGTGACATACCCAAAATATTAGGTACAAACGACGGGCGGCCGTGAGATGTAGGGCCGTCGTTACGCTTCGACGGCTTCTGCAGTCTCGTCCTCGCGGTAGTGCTCTTCGATGAGGTCCTCGTCGATGCGGTTCAGCGCATCCTTCGGGAGCATCGAGAGCAGGTCCCAGCCGAGTTCGAGCGTCTCGTCGATACTGCGGGCCGTGTCGGTGCCCTGATCGACGAACTCCTCTTCGAAGCGGTCGGCGAAGTCCAGGTACTTGTTGTCCAGTTCCGACAGCGCCTCGCGACCGACGATGTTCACGAGGTCACGCAGGTCCTCACCCTCCGCGTACGCGGCGAATATCTGGTCTTTCACGTCGGCGTGATCGGCGCGGGTCAGCCCCTCGCCGATACCGTCGTCCATCAGCCGCGACAGGCTCGGCAGGACGTTGATCGGCGGCTGGATGCCCTGGCTGTTGAGGTCGCGGTCGATGTAGATCTGGCCTTCGGTGATGTACCCGGTCAGATCCGGAATCGGGTGCGTGTCGTCGTCGCCGGGCATCGTCAGAATCGGGAGCTGGGTCACGGAGCCCTCGCGGCCCTCGATTCGACCGGCGCGCTCGTAGAGCTGGGCCAGGTCGGTGTACATGTATCCGGGGTAGCCACGGCGGCCCGGGACCTCCTCACGCGCGGCACCGATTTCGCGCAGCGCCTCGCAGTAGTTGGTCATGTCCGTCAGGATGACCAGGACGTGGTAGTCCTTCTCGAAGGCGAGGTACTCGGCGGTCGTCAGGGCCAGCCGCGGCGTAATCGTCCGCTCGACGGCCGGGTCGTCCGCGAGGTTCATGAAGACGACCGAGCGTTCCAGCGCGCCGGTGCGCTCGAAGTCGTCCATGAACTCGTTTGCCTCTTCGGCCGTGATACCCATCGCGCCGAAGATGACTGCGAACTCCGAACCCTCGTCGTCTTCGCCGTCTTCCTCTTCCGGCACCGTCGCCTGTCGCGCAATCTGGAGCGCGAGGTCGTTGTGGGGCAGGCCGGAGGCGGAGAAGATCGGCAGTTTCTGCCCGCGGACGAGCGTGTTCATGCCGTCGATGGCCGAGACGCCCGTCTGGATGAACTCCTCGGGGTACTCCCGCGAGAAGGGGTTGATGGCTTCGCCGACGATGTCGCGGCGCTCGTCAGGAACGATTTCCGGGCCGCCGTCGATGGGCTGGCCGGTCCCGTCCATGACCCGCCCGAGGAGGTCCTCGGTGACGGGCATCTTCATCGTCTCGCCGAGGAAGCGAACCGAGGCGTCGCGGTCGATACCTTCGGTCCCCTCGAACACCTGGATGGCGACGTAGTCGCTCGCAGATTCGAGCACCTGGCCACGGCGGGTCTCGCCGTCGCTGAGCTCGATTTCGACGATGTCGTCGTAGCCGACCGGTTCGTCGGTCTCGACGAACACCAGCGGTCCGCTGATCTCCGTGATTGTCTGGTACTCTTTCATTGTTAGTACAGCTCCCTGAGCTGTGACTCGATGTCGTCTTCGAGTTCGTCGATGTACTCGTTGTAGTCCTCCTGCACGCCGATACGGTTGAGCCGCGGCGCGGCGTCGATGTCGGTGATTTCCTCGACGGGAACGCCGGCATCGAGCGCCTCGAAGGCCGCATCGTTGTACGTCTTGGCGGCGTCCATGATGCGGTAGGTCTTCTCGGGCTCACAGAAGGTATCGACGTCGTGGAAGGCGTTCTGCTGGAGCCACGCCTCGCGCAGGTAGCGGGCGATTTCCAGCGTCAGCTGCTGGTCTTCCGGCAGCGCGTCCTTCCCGACAAGCTGGACGATTTCCTGCAGTTCGGCCTCCTCATCCAGCGTGTCGATGGCCCACTGGCGCGTCTCCGGCCAGTCGTCCCGGACGTTCTCCTCGAACCACGGGTCGAGCTGGTCGCGATACAGCGAGTACGACTCGTTCCAGTTGATAGACGGGAAGTGCCGGCGTTCGGCGAGGTCGGCGTCCAGCGCCCAGAACGTCTTGACGATACGCAGCGTGTTCTGGGTGACCGGCTCCGAGAAGTCCCCGCCCGGCGGCGAGACGGCCCCGATGACCGAGACCGAACCCTCGGTACCGTTGATGTTCTCGAAGTACCCGGCACGCTCGTAGAACTCGCTCAGGCGAGCGGAGAGGTACGCGGGGTACCCCTCCTCGCCGGGCATCTCCTCGAGCCGGGAAGAGATTTCGCGCATGGCCTCGGCCCACCGGGAGGTGGAGTCGGCCATCAGCGCCACGTCGTAGCCCATGTCACGGAAGTACTCCGCGATGGTGATTCCCGTGTACACACAGGACTCACGGGCCGCGACGGGCATGTTGGACGTGTTGGCGATGAGGCAGGTCCGGTCCATCAGCGCGTTGCCGGTGGTCGGATCTTCCAGTTCCGGGAAGTCCTCGATGACCTCGGTCATCTCGTTGCCACGCTCGCCACAGCCGACGTAGACGACGATGTCAGCGTCGGCCCACTTGGCGAGCTGGTGCTGGGTGACCGTCTTCCCGGAGCCGAAGGGACCGGGGATGGCGGCCGTCCCGCCTTTCGCAATCGGGAACAGGCCGTCCAGCACGCGCTGGCCGGAGATGAGCGGCTCCGTCGGGGTCTCCTTCTCGACGGTCGGCCGCTGCTGGCGCACCGGCCACTCTTGGTGCATCTGGATTTCCTCGCCGCTGTCCAGTTCGACAACCGTCTCCTCAACGGTGAAGTTGCCCGATTCGATGGCGACGACCTCGCCACCCTCGGAGTCGGGCGGGACCATCACTTTGTGATCGATACTGGGCGTCTCAGGGACAGTGCCGACGATATCGCCGGCTTCGACCTCGTCGCCTTCCTCAACTTCGGGGGTGAACTCCCAGGTCTTCTCCAGGTCAATGCCCGGCGCGTCGACGCCGCGGTCGAGGAACGCCGACCCCATCTTCTCTTCGAGCACGTCGAGCGGGCGCTGGACGCCGTCGTAGATGGCGTCGAGCATGCCCGGCCCGAGGTCCACGGAGAGGGGCGAGCCCGTCCCTTCGACGGGTTCGCCGGGGGAGACACCGGAGGTCTCCTCGTACACCTGAATCGTGGTGATGTTTCCTTCGATCTCGATGACCTCGCCCATCAGCCCTTCCGAGCCGACGTAAACGACGTCGTTCATCCGGGCGTCGAGGTCCCGAGCCGTTACGACCGGTCCCGAGACGCTTTCGATAATGCCGTCCTCGCGGACGTCTGTGTCTGTTGCTTGACTCATGGTTAGTCTTCGTCCATCAGGTCGATACCGATGGCTCGCTTGATCTGTTCACGCAGTCCGCCGCTCCCAGTGCCGCCGCCGAGCGTGACCATCACTGGCTCGACACTCGTCTCCGCGTCCTGCCGAACACCGCGTGAGAGGTGCGACAGGTCGTCGTCGTGCATTACGACGATGCCGACGTCGTCGTCGTTGAGCATCTCCTCGACGGCCTCGTCGAGTTGCTCGTCTTTCTCGTCGGCAGGCACGTCCGCGAACTTGCGGACGCCAGCTAGCCGAAAGCCCGTCGTGAACTCCGGGCTGCCGATGACAGCGATTTCCTGGCTCATAGTATCACCAGCTCCTGTTCGACTTCGTCGGGGCCGAGACCGGCCTCGCGACCGCGGGCGATGGCCCGGATGTTGTCGACCTCGCGTTCCTTCGCGAGAACGTAGGACAACACCGGACAGACCGACAGCGGATAGCGGTTCGAGAGCCGGTCAGCGTATTCGAGCAGCGCCGCGTCCAGCGCCCGTTCGAAGTCGATGAGGTTGTCGGCCTCCTCAAGCGCCGACAGCGCCTGATCGAGGTCCTCGCCGTACTTGCTCTCGCGGACGGCACTGACCAACTGGTCGAGATTCGTCGACAGCTGTGCGACCTCCTGGGCGTCGAACAGCTGGCCGCCCTCGATGAAGTACTCCGAGGGGTCGATGTCCGCGCCGCTGCGGGCCAGCCGGAGCGCGTTCCGGAGGTTGCGGAAGTCGACTTCCGTCTCCAGGAACTCGACGTACAGCCCGGTCGGACTGTCGACCTCGGGGTTGTCCGGCAGTCCCGACAGCAACGTCTCGTAGAAGGCGCGGTCGAGCGCGTTCTCCAGGGGCACGAGGACGCCGCTTTCCTCGTACACGTCGAACGCCTCGGCCAGTGACTCGCCGAAGATGGTGTCGTCGAGTTGCTCGACGACCTCCTCGATAGAACCGGCGTTCAGCAGGTCCTCGATGCGGCGGTCGGCGAACTCGCCGGCCCGGATGAGGTCGTCCTCGACCTCCGTCCGCTCTGCGTCCGAGTAGAGCCCGCGGATAACGGTTTTGACGTTCCACACGTCGAACTTCCGCAGGTAGCGGGCGATGTAGTCGTACAGCGCCCCCTCGGACCAGCGAAGCAGGTCGTCGAAGTGTTTCGCGAGGTTACGGTTCAGCGCGTACTCCACGAGGTCGACGCCGTCGTACCGGGAGCCGAGCGCGTTCATCTCGGTCTCGTACTCTGTTTCCTCCATGAAGCGGGCGATTTCGCCCGTCCCCATGCGGACCAGCTTCCGGTAGTCGTCATCGTCGAACAGGGATGCGCTTCGGGCACGAACCCGTGCGATGACGTACTCGTAGTTGCTTCCCTGGCCGCTCGTTCCCGTTCGCGAACTCATTGGTCTTCGAACAGGCGGTCGCTGATTGCTTTCAGGTTGTCCTCCCAGACGTCCTCCAGGATGGAATCGAACGTGTTGTTCACACGGACCCGTGACTCACCGCTCTCGACGACGACGCCGCCGAGGCAGTCCCGTTCGCCGGCGTACGTCGCGCCGTCGTAGTCATCGAGTACATCCTCGAGAAGCGACTGGTCCGACGCACGGCCGTACACCGACAGCTCGTCGCTGTCGCCGAATTCCTCGACAGCGGCGTCGAGCAGTGCGCGTGTCAGTTCCTCTCGTCTGTCCCCTTCGAGGGCCGCAAGCGCGTCCTCGACGTCGCCGTGAACGTCTTCGAGGATGTCACGCCGGGCGTTGAGTCGAGCCTGTTTGGCCTTGAGCTTCGCGGAGGAGAGCCGCTGCTCTCGCTCCTGCTCGATGGTCCGCTCGACCTCTGCCTCGCGATCCTCTCTGATCTGCTCGGCGTCGGCCTCGGCATCAGTAATAATCTCCTCGGCACGTTCGTCGGCCTCATCGCTAATCTCCTGAGCACGCGCGCGGGCCTCGTCGCGGATATCCTCTACGACTGTTTGAAGGCTCATTATTGGAAAAGACGGAGTGTTGTTAGACGACGAAGACGACGACAAGCGCGAGAATGACGAGCGTTTCCGGCAGGACTGTCAGGATGAGTCCGCGGCCGAACATGCTCTCGTCTTCTGCGATTGCGCCGACGGCGGCGGCCCCGATCCCACGTTCCGCATACCCCGAACCGAGCGCGGCGAGTCCGACGGCAAGCGCTGCGCCGGCTGAAGCCGGAATAGCTGGAGCACTGGCGGTACCTTCCTGCAGTACTGCGTTGACAAGGAGTGCGATGGTTTCGATCATGGATGTGTAGTCTCTGGAATTGCTCGTGTCCGAACAGGCGTATGTGAATCCACGTAGTTCATAAAGCTTCCCAAAACGGTTCGTCAGCGTGCTGTTCGGGCGGTTTAGCGGCTCAGCTGTGGTCGGTTGTGAGCGTGTAGCAGTCGACACCCGCAACGAAATTGGCAAAACCGGCAGTAAACAGCGGCGATTAGCCCGAAGAGAAAGGAAGCGCGCGGTCAGTCCTCGGTCGTGTAGGTGCGTTCGTAGCCGAACGGGTTGTACCGCTTCCCGCCGCCTTCGAAGAACTTGCCGAAGAACTCCACGTACTCAAGTCGGACGCCCTGGAGTCCGGCGCTGGTGATGCCGAGCACCAGCACGAGTAGATGTCCGATGACCAGGATGAGAACCCCGACCAGCGCGGCGGCGATACCGGAGTGGATGAGCCCGGGGAACATGATCGCTTCCGCGCCGTATTCGGAGATCGCCCACTCAGGTCCATGCCCGATGAGGAAGTGGAACTCACCGTCGTGTGAGTACGCGCCGAAGAACAGCAGATTGACCACGAAGGCCATCCCTGCCTTGGCCAGCAGTACGGCAGCCAGCCGCGTGTACGACAGGACGTTCACCAGCACGTTGAGGAACTCGACGACCTCGATTGGGTCTGCGAGCGCCAGCAGCACGAGGCCGGCAAAAAAGAGGATGAGCCACGCCGAGAACGGCGCACCCAGTCCCGGAATCGTGAAGAGATTGATCGCTGGCAGCCCAGTGAATCCCCATGCGTACGGATTCCCTGCGAAGACACCTGCCTCAGCGGTATAGAGGAAGTCTGGCGCTGCACCGTTCGCGCCGGAGAACACCCACGCCCAGAGGCCAAACAGCATCAGCAGCCATGACCCGCTTTCGGTGACGGCGTCCCAGAGGCTGTGGCTCAGGTTCTCGATGAAGTCGAATATCCAGCCCGCAGCGAGGTGGACCGTCCCGGCAAGCAGGCTGACTGTCAGCCACGCCAGCGCGTAGTCGGCGTAGTGCGGCTGGAGTCCCTTGTGCATCGGCGCGCTCTTGAATCCCAGCGCGGGCCAGAAGACGTTCGAAATGGTGTGCAAGCCGAACACCTCACCGTACAGCACACCGAACAGCGCGGTGAAGCCACCGGCCCACATCGCAACGCCGCCCAGGCTTTTGAGCACGTCACTGTCAACCTTCGAGTACAGCCCGTATCCGAGTGCGAGGTACAGGAGCCCGTAGCCGAGGTCACCGATCATGAACCCGAAGAAGGCCGGGAACGTCAGGAAGAAGGCGACCGTTGGGTCGAACTCGCCGTACTTCGGTCGGTTGACGACCTCGACGAGGTCCTCAAAGGGTCGCACGCCGCTCGGGTTGTCCTGAATGACCGGTGGGTCGTCGCTGCCCATTGTGATGACACCGCCGTCAGCGACGGTTTCCTGCGGTTGGCGCTCGCTCTCCGGCTCGGGAGCATCGACCGAACTGCCGACCGGTTCGCCGCCGTTGCCGCCCTCGCGCTCGACTTCCTCGTGAGACTCCGCGTGCCCGTCGCTGTCGTACTCGGCGATTTCGATCCTGTCGATGTCGACAGCATCGCCGACAGCGCTCGAAAGGGCCTGCTCAAACTCCTCGTAGCGCTCGTTCGGAATCCACCCCTCGGCGATGAAGGCGTTTTCCGTCGTCGCGAAGGTGAGCGGCGCTTCGCCCTTCTGGGCCTCGATAGCCAGTTTCTCCTCGGCTGCGAGCAGGAATCCGGCGTGGTCGAGACGGAGTTCATTGAGTTCGTCTTCGACGGTCGAGAGCTTCGATTCGAGCTGCTGTTTCTCGTGTTCCAGCTCTTCGAGATATGACGTCGGGTCGCCGTCGCCTTCTGGGACTTCGAGCCGGGAGAACGTCGCCCCGACCAGTGCGTCCTGCAGAGCGTCTTCGTCGGCCTGTGCGAACACGGCGACGACGCCGTCCTCGGTGAACAGCTCGAACGTTTCGATGTCGCTAGCTGCAAGGACGGTCTCGATCTCGTCGCTGTCGCCCTCGCCGACGACGACTGACAGCGAGTCGTAGCCACGGAGCAGGTCGAGATCGATGCCAAGCGTGACGAACGGGGCCATCGTGTTGATCCGGTCCTCGACGGCCCGGAGTTTATCACGGACATCGTCGCGCCGGTCGTCGAGTTCGTTGACCGCCGTCCGCACCTCGTCGAGTTGTTCCTCGATCGCCTCGTCAGTGACAACTCGGGTCGGACCGGCGTCCTCCTCACTGACATCCAGAATTGACTGGAGCGAGCGAACCGTGACGAGCTTATCCGAGACCTCGTTGGTTCCCTCGAGCGAGTTCCCGGGTTCGAATCCGTCCCAGGAGCCGTCATACTCGGTGACGTGGAGCATATCGAGGTCGTGGACGGCCTCGATTGTCTGCTCCATCGCGCGTTTCGACCCCGTCACCGAGACGCGGCACATCTTCTCAGGTCTGAGCATGCACCGCCTCCTCGAACAGGTCTGTGACGTATTCGACTACCTCGTCGATCTGTTCACTGGCCTGCTGTTCGAGGTCTTCGCGAGCGCTCTCGCCGTCCTCGATGATCTGTTCGCGCTCGGCCTCGATCTCTTCGCGAGCCGCTTCAAGACGGTCTTCTGCGGCCGCGTCGGCCTCATCCCGCGCTGATTCGCGGATCTCCTCGGCCTCTTCCCGAGCCTCCGCGATGCGGTCTTCGCGGTCTTGTTCGGCCTCTGCGACGATCTCGTCGGCCTCCTGCTCGGCCTCCTGTATCCTGTCAAGAACTTCTGGCCGTGGCATTCTCTAATCATGTGAGCGTTGCCAGAGCGGCTATTTGGTAGTTGCGAAGTTTCTCCGTGTGAGACACCGGCCAAAATCCGGGGAATTATGACCGCCAAGTCCTAAGCTGGGGGTAATGGGAGTCCTCGAGAATAAAGCCCGCGCGCGGACGTTCTACAAGTATCTCTCGAAGGTGTACGACCAGATCAACCCCTTCATCTGGGACGAACGGATGCGCGACGAGGCGATCGCAATGCTCGACCTTGCGCCCGACGACAGAGTCCTCGATGTCGGCTGTGGCACCGGCTTCGCCACCGAGGGACTGCTCGAACACGTCGATACGGTGTACGGGCTCGACCAGAGCCCCCACCAGCTTTCGAAAGCCTTCGAGAAGTTCGGCAAGTTCGGTGACGTGCGCTACCACCTCGGTGATGCCGAACGACTCCCGTTCAAAGATGACAGCTTTGACGCGGTGTGGTCCTCAGGGTCCATCGAGTACTGGCCCAACCCCGTCGACGCGCTCGCTGAGTGTCGCCGACTGACCAAACCCGGTGGCAAGGTCCTCATCGTCGGTCCCGACTACCCGAACTCGACAGTCTTCCAGAAGATGGCCGATGCCATCATGCTGTTTTACGACGAGGAAGAGGCCGACCGGATGTTCACTGAGGCCGGCTTCGAGGAGTTCGAACACCACATTCAGCAGTCCCGACCGGGCAGCCCGCGTGCGATTACGACAATCGCAGAAGTCCCTGAATAACAGCGAGTTTCTACCTTCTCACGTCGTTACGCCGATCCGCTAACAGGCACTCGAACCCGTTCGCCGTCCTGTGTGGTGGCGGTAACCGTGTACCCCCCACGGGGCTCGACCGTCCAGAGAGTGCCGTCTGTCCCGGTCGTACCGATCCGCTTACCGTTTATTCTGACGGTCGCATCGGTCGGAGAGCCCGTGCTGTTATCAGTGGCCGTGATGAGCAGCGGGCCGGACTCGAAGGACTGCTGGACTCGAACCCGAACGGACTGGTTCACACCCGCCGCCACTTCCGATCGGTCGACCGTCGTCAGTTCGAGAGTCTGCGTCTCGTAGAAGACGTTCGTCGTCCCGCCGTCGAGATAGGCCGTCAGTTGTCCGTTGGAGTGATCAGCCTGAATCTGGTAGATGGCACTCCGACCGTATGTCTGAACAGACGGGTACTGCTCGCTGTAGAGCCACGGATAGAGGGTCTCTGCCCGCGTGTTAACCGCACCGAGAGAGTCGTCGGTCTGTGCGAACTGGTCAACTGCCGTCTGTTCGCGGTCCTGTCCGAGATACGTCTCGCGCGTGTATTGGCCGTCTGCGACTGTAGACAACATATACCCCTCTGAGGACGCCTCAACGTACACCGCGTTCGGCTCGACCGTCCCGGCGGTCTCGTCGCTGATACGCTGACTTATCGGGCCGCGGTACGTCTTGAGCACGCCTCTGCTGTTCTCCAGGCGGAAGCGCTGCGCCGGTGAGAGCGAGTAGTCCGGCGCGGTGCCGGCGGTGGCCCGGATACGGTCGAGCCGGGTGGCCAACTGACGTGACTCAGCGTCGATCAGTGCACGCTGTCGCAGGAACTCTGTCGCGGTTATCACACCGCTGGCGTATTGCTGGATGGCGGCCTGATTCCGTCGTTCGAGACTCGCTCGCTGGCTTTCGATATCGGTCAGCGTCTCGTCGACGAGGCGGTTGCGAGCGGCCTCGCTGTCCTGCTGGAAGAACTGCCGCTCAAACGTCGTCGTCGCGTAATCGCTCCGGAGGTCACTGGATCCGGTTGCAACCGCGACGCCGACGTCGATTGAGGACCGGTTGTACGTCGTTGACCTGACATCACTGGCTGGGATTGCGAGATGGTTCGTCGTGTTGTCGACGGCCGTGATCTGTGGTAACTGATCGCTGCCGTCAGCGGTCTGGGCTGGCGAGGCTGCCCCAGTCACCGGGGCAGCCACGGAAACAACCATGAAGAGGATCACACCGACTGCGGGGAGGGGACGCATCACAGACGAATACTCACCCACTGTACAAAAATCTCCCCATTCTCCATATATCAATAATCGTCTGAGAAGGCACGAGACGTTTCAAAGCGCCCGCTGACGTTTTATTCTCGGATGGAAAGGGTTTTGCCCCCAGAACGTTCATCGATGAACGAGAATGACCCCGCGGGTTTCAGGTGCCCTCCTCCTCCTTGTCCTGCTTGCCCTGTTTGCGACCCCGCCGCTCGCGACAGCGGCGACAGCGGATACTGTCTCCGCACAACAGACAACCGGGACGCCGGCACCGGTCGCGGAAAACACGACGTTCGCCCTCCAGATACAATCGAACGGCGACGCCAAGTGGACGATAACAGACACCTACGCGCTTGACGAAAGCGAAACTGAGTCGTTCAGAGACACCGGTGAGCAGTTCGCTGACGACGGCGAGGCGGTATGGCTACCAGCATTTCGGGAGGCAAAAGACGAGGCCAGTACGGTCACCGGTCGTGAGATGGAGATCACTAACGTCGACCGTCGGTACGAGGTGTCAGACCGCAGAGGGCAACTGATCCTCGAGTTTACCTGGACGAACTTCGCGGTTGTCACCAGCGAGAACGTCGTCGTCGGTGACGCGTTCAATTCAACGGACGGCACGTGGTTCGGGACGCTGACTGCAGACCAGCGACTCGTTATCTCGCCGCCGGCTGGGTACGGTGTAGAGAGCGCCCCGAGCGCCGTAGACGACGGAAAGCTGGTTTTCGAGGGGCGTCGGACGTTCGAGCCGGGATACCTGTCCGTCGTGTACACTGGCGAACAACCGACGACCGAAACGCCGACGGGGACCCCGGAGTCGATCTTCAGTGGCATCGGCTCGGCCTGGATCGGCGGCGTTGTGCTGATGTTGCTACTCGTTGGTGCCGTCGGGTACATGTTCAAAACGGGATACACTGACGGGCTGCCATCAATCGCAGCCGGGACCGACGACGAGGGAGACGACAGTACTGGGACGGCAGCCGCAACGAGCGACACCACGGCCTCAGATGATGTCGATGTCGAACTGCTGAGCGACGAGGAACGCGTCGAACGGCTCCTCGAAGAAAACGGCGGTCGGATGAAGCAGGCGCGCATCGTCTCCGAGACCGGCTGGTCGAACGCGAAGGTGTCCCAGTTGCTCTCATCAATGGACGACGAAGGGCGGATCGACAAACTCCGCATCGGCCGGGAGAACCTCATTTCGTTCCCGGACGAGGATATCACCGACTTCGACGAGTGAGCCACAGGACAGCCTGAGCGTAAACAAGCCGGGCGTGGTTTCTGGTTCGGAAACGTTTATTCGCTGTCCGATCGGACTGCCGATATGAAAATTCTTGTCACGGTGAAGGAGGTGGCAGCCGTCGACGACGAGTTCGAGATCGACGGACTCGCTATCGACGGCCGATATGTCACAGCCGACCTCAACGAGTGGGACGAGTACGCTGTCGAAGAGGCCGTCCAGATAAAGGAGGCCCACGACGATGTCGAGGTCGTCACCGTCACAATCGGCTCGTCCGAAACCGACGAGACGATCCGACAGGCACTGGCGAAAGGGGCCGACCGCGCGATCCGTGTCTGGGACGACGCACTCGCCGACGCCGGCCTGCTGGACCCCGAGACGAAGGCCGAGGTGCTGGCCGCTGTCGCCGCCGAGGAAGACCCCGATCTGGTGCTGACTGGCGTTCAGTCCGCCGACGACGGATTCGGGGCGACCGGTGTCACGCTGGCCGATAAACTCGACATGGAATGGGGCGCTGTCGTCAACGACCTCGACCTCGATCTGGAGGCAGGTGTTGCAAGCGTCCACCGTGAACTGGAAGGCGGCGTCGAGGAACTCACCGATATCGAAATCCCCGCTGTACTGACGATACAGACCGGGATCAACGACCCACGCTACGCGAGCCTTCGGGGCATCCGGCAAGCTCAGAGCAAGGAACTCGCGGAGTACAGCCTAGTAGATGTCGGACTAGACGCGGCTGAAATCGAGAGCCCGCTGGAACAGACCTCGCTGTACGAGCCGGAAACCGAGGGCGAGGCGACGGTGTTCGAAGGGAGTCCCGAGGAGACGGCGGCCGAGTTGGCTGAACTGCTCGCGGAGAAGGGGGTGACCAGCTAATGTCGGTCCTCGCTATCGCCGAACACCGGCGCGGGGAACTCCGACCGGTGAGCCTAGAACAGCTAGCAGCCGGTCGCGCTCTCGCAGACGAACTCGGCGGCGAGCTACACACCGCCGTCATCGGCGGTGATGTCGAGGCGTTTGGATCGGATCTGAACCGTGAGGGCGTTGATATTGTCCACACCGTCGATATCGGCGAGGAGTTCAACCACGACGTGTACACGCAGGCCGTCACCCAGCTGGCCACGGAACTGAACCCGACCGTTCTCCTGATGCCCAACAGCGTCAACGGCCTCGATTACGCGCCGGCAGTCGCCAACCGACTGGGCCGGCCGCTCGTGACCGACGTGGTCGACATCGACGCCGAAGACGGCCTCACCGCGACCAGAGAGCTGTACGGCTCGAAAACCGAGACGACAATCGACGTGCACGCCGAGCAGGCGGCCGTGACCATCCGCCCGGCCGAGTGGCCGACAATCGAGGCGGACGGTGACGCCACAATCGAGGCATTCGACGCGACCATCGATGAGAGTGCCGTCAAGTCCACGGTGAAGGGCTTCGAGGAGGTCGGCGGTGGCGACATCGACATCACTGACGCCGACGTGCTGGTGTCCGTCGGCCGCGGTATCGAAGAAGAGGAGAACCTCGACATTATCCACGACCTCGCCGAGGCACTGGACGCGACGGTGTCGGGTTCACGGCCGCTCATCGACAATGGCTGGCTGGAGAAGGACCGCCAGGTCGGCCAGAGCGGGAAGGTCGTTACTCCGGACGTGTACATCGCCATCGGTATCTCCGGGGCCGTCCAGCACGTCGCCGGGATGAAGGGCTCGGATACGATTGTCGCCATCAACACCGACCCGAACGCACCGATCTTCGACATCGCCGACTACGGTATTCAGGACGACCTGTTCGAGGTCGTCCCGGCACTCATCGAGCAGTTCCAGTAGCCGCGACCCACTGAATCGCGGGTGACAAGGTACTTTTTATGGTAGTCCTAAGGGGGCGGTAATGGAGTATCTCGAGCGCCGGCGAGACCGGGTCGAGGAGCGCTTGGAGGCGGTTCTCGACAGCGTGGAGCCGGATGAACTCGCAGATGAAGTGCGTCACGTGGCGCTTTCCGGGGGAAAGCGAGTTCGGCCGACGGTGACAGTGCTGGTTTGTGAGGCGCTGGGCGGGGAGCCGGGCGATGCCGTCGATTTCGCGGTCGGCATCGAACTCGTCCACAACGCCTCGCTGGTCATCGACGACATCATCGACGAGTCAGAGCTCCGGCGGGGTTCTCCGGCCGCCTGGGAGGCCTTCGGCCACGGCCCGGCTATCATCGCCTCTGACGGCCTGCTCGGCGAAGCGTTCAATCTCTTTTCGACGGACGAGCGCGCCATGCAGACCGTCTCCGAGTCGATGGTCGAACTCGGCGAAGGCGAGGCCATGGAGCTGGTCGCAGAGCCCTCCAACGAGAAGGAGTACATGGAACTGGCCCGTCGGAAGACCGGGGCGCTGTTCCGCGCTGCGGCAGAACTGGGGGCAATCGCGGCCGACTCGGACCCGTACACGGTCGAGGCGGTCGGGCAGTACGCCGAACGGGTCGGCGTGGCCTTCCAGATGCGTGACGACGTGCTCGATGCGACAGCCGACGCCGAAACGCTGGGCAAGCCGGCCGGGACCGACGCGGAGATGGAACGACCGTCGCTGGTGGAAGTGACGGAGCTGACGACCGAGGAGGCAAACGAGCGGGCGCGGGCTGAATCCGACGCCGCCCTGGAGTCGCTATCGACCATCGACGCCCCGGAGTCCCAGTCGATGGAGTACCTGCGGGACCTCGCGGAGTTCGTCGTCGTCCGCGAGCGGTGAGCCCGAACGGGAGGGCTTTTGCCCGCTGCTCGATTACGCCCGGCAATGACAGTTATCGGTATCGTCGGGCTGCCGGGCAGCGGGAAAAGCGAGGCAGCGAACGTCGCCGCCGAGATGGACGTGCCGGTCGTGACGATGGGCGACGTCATCCGCGAGGAGTGCCGTGACCGCGGGCTTGACCCCGCATCGGACCACGGAACGGTCGCGAAGGCGCTTCGAGAAGAGAACGGCCCTGCCGCCATCGCCGAGCGCTCGCTACCGATGATTGAGGCGGAACTCGAATCGAATGACACCGTCCTCGTCGACGGTATTCGGTCGGACGTGGAGGTTGAAGCGTTCGAATCGGCCTTTGGCGACGCGTTCCTGCTCGTCGAGATAGACGCCCCGTTCGAACTGCGGGCCGAGCGACTCGACATCCGGGGGCGGGACACTTCGGCCGAAGACGGCGGCGAGTCGCTTGAGGACCGTGACGCTCGCGAACTCGGCTTCGGGATGGGCGAGGCCATGGACATGGCCGACCTGACTATCGAGAACACGGAGACGCTGGCCGCGTTCCAGCGGACTGTTCGCACACTGATTCGGGACGGGTCGGAGGCGCTTAACCAATGAGCGCCGTCTACGCCGTCGACATCCAAATCGAAGCGCCCGTCAACGACACCGAGGTAACCGACCGGGTCGCAGACGCAGTTCGGACCCTCTTCCCGGAGGCCGACCCGACACACCAGCAAGGCGCACTCGTCGCCGAGGTCCACACGATGGACGGGTTCTCTGAGCTACTCCACCGGCGGGAAATCCTCGATACGGCGCGGTCTGTCTTCTTCGACAATCTGGAGGGGGACACCTTCGCGTTCGACGTGAAGAAGCAAGCGGCGTTCGAGGGACGCATAAACTTCGCAGTCGGTGACCCCTCCGAACTCGGTGACATCCGCGTGAACGTGACCGTCAACGAACCGTCGGCCGAGGAGTATATCAACTACGTCGCGCCGCCGACCGAAGACGGCCAGCCGGTCTACGACGAAGACTCATGACGACGACCATCTGTTTCGACCTTGACGACACAGTCGTCCACTATCCGGAGCCGTACAAGAACATTATCCGAAGGACCGTCGAAGCCCATGGTATCGAGTACACCGACGAGCTTCGGGCCGTTAGCAAGGAGGTATTTTATACGGCCTTCGAGGCGCTGGAGCCGGACCCGTACCGCCAGTCGATGGCCGCGGTCGCCGAAGCGGCCGGGGCAGACGTTGACCTCGATGCGCTGGTCGAGACGCTCAAGCAGACCGAGTTCGCGTCGACGACCGTCCCCGACACAGCCCGGGACAGCCTGACCGCACTTGCCACCGACAATCGGCTCGCGATTGTCACCAACGGAATCCGGGAGCGGCAGGTCGCCAAGCTCGACCACCACGGGCAGACCGACCTGTTCGACCTTGTTGTCGCCTCCTACGAGGTCGGCGCACACAAGCCCGACAGCGCGCCGTTCGACCGGGTCCGGGAAGAGCTACCGGCCGACGAATACGTGATGGTCGGCAACGAGTACGAAACCGATGTCGAAGGCGCACGTAACGCGGGCTTCGTGCCGATTCATTACGAGTCGGGTGATGACAGCGGGCCGGACCTCTGGGATTCTATCGACGCGCTGGTGTAGCGCACGGAGCCATCGGTACGGAGCGGCGTACTGGAAGCGGCCGACAATCAGGTCAGTACAGCGGTAAGGATAACGCCGGTGTTCCACGCCGTGACCACGACGCCGAGTAGCGCCAGCCCGAGCGGGACACCGATTGAGTACGGCCGAGAAACGTACTTCCAGATGGCAAAAAAGCCCACGAACACGGCGGCTTTCAGGCCGGTCAACACCAGCACCGCATGCTGTGCAAGCAGTAGCTTGACAACGGGGCTGAGTTCCGTCACCCCGGTAATACTGTAGCCGACGAGCGTCGTGACGAGGTCGCCGACGCCGAAAAAGGCGACGGCAACCGCCCACAGAGCAATGGCAGTGTTCGAGGGACCGATGAGTCGGGCGGGGTGTCGCCAGTTCATACCACCCGGTACCGCGACACAGTACTTCGTTAGTAGTAGCTTCAATGACAGCTACACCGGTAAGCTCTCTTTTCGAAGGGTGTGGGCGTCGTTCAGAATCCGCTCACGAATATCGCGATCCACTCCCCGAGTTCGCGGCGCTTGCTGACCCGCACCGAATCGACCCACTTCACCCACTGAAACCCCCGACGGCCGGGCGCAACGAGTCGGAGGGGGTAGCCGTGTCCGTGGGCCAGGGGTTCGCCGTCGACGTGTGTGGCCAGCACGGCGTCGCGGGCCTCTAAGAGCGGGAGACTCCACCGGTAGCCAGTAATAGAGCGGAACTGGACCCACGCCGCCGCGTCGTCGGGGTCGGCGGCGTCGAGCAGGTCACCGACGCGAACGCCCTGCCACTCGTGACCGGAGTACCAGCCGCTCGTGCAGTCAAGCACCGCCGGTTCGGTCGCGTCCGGCGAGAGGTCGGCTGCGGCGTAGCTGGTCTCGCTGGCGACCCGGCCACCGACCGACAACGACCACTCGGCCGCGTCGACCGGGTCCGGATCGTCGGCGACCCAGCTAGTGACTGGGAACCGGTTGCCGTCACCGGTCCCGTCCTCCCGCGAGCCGGTGTACCTGCGGTCCGCGCCGGCCGTACCGAGTGCGTCGTTGACTGGCCCCTGGAGTCGCCAGATCAGTGCCCCCGTGGTTACCAACCCAGCGTACCGGAGAACGTCACGGCGGCCGCCGCGGGTGGCCTCTGCTGGGGAGTAAAACCGGGTTCGGAGATGCATCAGCAACAGCAGCGGGACCAGCAGGCCGAGCGCGACGTGGAGGTGAAACAGCCCCCACGGACCGAGGTCGAGCGTGCCGCCGAATATCCACCAGACGCCGGTGCCAAGCGCCCCCAGCGTGACCGCTGCCAGACCGACCGAGAGGACACGGGCCGCAGTGAGCCGCGACGGCGCGACACGGTGGACCACACGGTGGAGCTTCACCGGCAGCAGGAGCGTCAGCACCACGCCGGAGAGCGCGTGGAGGTCGATTATCCACGCACTGCTGGGAATGCCTGCGAAGATGGTGGCGATACCTGTGGCAAGCAGCGTCGCCACCGCCGCGAACAGCCCCCAGTCGACCGCCCGTGGCGTTGGCGTCAGCCGGTGGATGGCCATGGTACCGGTTAGCACCGGAGCGGCTTATACTGCCGTGACAGCGCAGCGGCGTCAGTACGACTGCCGGAGGGGCGGCTCACCGCTGGCGTTTCGGACCGTGACAGTGTCACCGTCGTTGTTCCAGACTGCCCCGTTCCGGCCCCAGTACCGCTCGGTCACAGTGTCGGTGCCGCGACCGGTGTAGAGGGTGACCGAGTCGTTCGGGCCGAGGGTCAGGTTCGCAAACGTGTACTGGTGCCCCGCAGCGTCGCTGACCGTCCACCCGGAGAGGTCGACCGACTCGTCGCCGGCGTTCGTGAGCGTGAGGTACTCGTCGTTCAGGTTCTCGTGGTCGTTTCCTGCCGCATCGGCGTGGATCGTCGCAATTTCGACACCGCTGGTGCTCTCGGTGATAGCCCCGCTGTCGGCGGTATCCGTCCGGGTCGTAGCGCCCGGGTCCGTACAGTGCCAGAGCCCGCGCCGGTCGGAGCGCGCGGCGTCCTCGGCCGCGTAAAATCGCTCGGTTCGCGTGAATTCGCTGTCGTAGACACGCGCGCGGCCAGTCTCGACGAGTCGGTAATTGAACAGCACTTCCTCGTGAACGACGTAGGCCAGTAGTCGGTCGTAGTAGCCCCGCCGGTTCAGATTCGAATCGAAGGCGAGTCCCACTGTCTCGCCGAGGAGCCGCTGTTTGGCGAGCGCCGAGGCGTTCGTGCCGGCCCCGCGGAGGCAGGCCGACCCGGCGTCGGTCTCGGGGACGCCCTCGAACTCCGCGGGGTCGGTCTCGGTGTGGACTTCGGGAGTATCGACGCCGACGAGTCGGACCGTGTCGCCAGTCCCGTTCTCGTAGGCAATCTGTATCGTATCGCCGTCGACGACGGCCGTGACGGTAACGGTGACGACTGCGTGTGGCACGTCGATTGCTGACTGGCCGTCAGCGGCGGCCCCCGTCGACTGCGACGGCGAGCCGGCGAAGCCGCTACAGCCGGCAGCCACCACGAGAACGACGACGAAACCGAACACGGGCCATCGCATCGGATAGACCTTGTCGGCCGGCGGCACAAGTGTGACGGTGCCGCTGGGCGGACTGTTATAGGTTTGCCACGAGTGGGTGTCCGTACAATGCTCGTCCCGCTGCCAGTCAGAGAGATTATGCGGACACCGGTCAAGACTATCAGTCCTGACGCTCCGGTCATCGAGGCGGCCCAGCGCCTCCGCGACGAGGATATCGGCTCGCTCGTCGTCGAGGACGGCGGCAGCTGCGTCGGCATCATCACGGAGAGTGACATCGTCGCTGTCACCGCAGCCGAGGGCGATACCAGAGCGCTGTCAGTCGGCGACGTGATGGCCGAGACACTGGTGACGGTCACCCCCGAAGTGGACATCGAAACAGCCGTCGAACGGCTCCGGACGAACAACGTCAAGAAACTGCCCGTCGTCGAGGACGGCGAACTTGTCGGGATTGTCACAACAACCGACATCTCTGACTACATCCCACACCTCAGGCGGGCAGGGGGAGCGACTGACGAGCCGTCACAGCGAGAGCGGTTCACCCGGCCGGACACGCTGTACGAGGACGAGGACTGGACCTTCGAGAGCTACGGGACTGCCGACGGTATCGACGTCGGTGACCACGTCCGGTTCAGCAAGACGATAACGCAGAGCGACGTGGAGGCCTTCGCTGAGGCCAGCGGTGACACGAACAGACTCCACCTCGACACGGCATTCGCGGACGGGACACGGTTCGGCCGCCGAATCGTTCACGGCACACTCGTCTCCGGCGTCATCAGCGCGGCCTTGGCCCGGCTCCCCGGGCTGACCATCTACCTCTCGCAAGAGCTGAGCTATCAGGGACCCGTCGACATCGACGAGGAGGTCACGGCCCGCTGTGAGGTCGTCGAGCGCATACAGGACAACCGGTTCCGGCTGGCCACAGCCGTCGATGACTCAGAGGGGAACTGCGTCATCGAGGGCGATGCCGTCGTCATCTCCGACCCGATTCCGGACACGGCCTGAGCTGACAGGTAAGCCCGCCTCGGCACGCTCGGCCGGGACTGATCGCACAGGAAACCACCGCAACAATGGTTTGTGTTACCAAACAACAATTGTTAATAATCTGCTAGTATATATGCTCGATATGGACGCTGTTGAACGGCCGACTTTCGAGACGAGCGCGGCGATGGAGGTGTATCAGTACGTCGAGCGACACGGGACCGCGGCGCGCCACAGGGTCCGCGAGGCGGTGGATCTATCGCCGGAGGCATTCGAGGAGGCCCTGACACACCTCTTGTCGAAGGGATACATCGAGGACGATGGCGGGACCCTGACGCTGGCGCTCGACGTCGGCTCCGTCGAGCAACACACCACGGACGGGCTGACGTACACGATTCGGCCGGCCCGTAACGACGATTTCGAGGGGCTCGTCCAGACGATTCGGAACGTCTCCAGCGACGGCACCTACGTCGTCGCTGAGAGCGTCGCCGAGCAGTTGCTGTACGAGGACGCCGTCACGCGGCACAACACGGTCGAGTCGCGGGTGTTCTTCGTCGCCACAATCGACGGCGAGGTCGTCGGCTGGTGTCACCTCGACATCCCGCAACTGGACAAGCTCCGCGAGACGGCCCAGCTCACCGTCGGCGTCAGGGAGGAACGGCAGGGACAGGGCATCGGCAGCCAACTCATGGAACGCGGGCTGGACTGGGCACGGGCCAACGGTTACCGGAAACTGTACAACAGCGTGCCGGCGATAACGGAGAACGCGATGGTGTTCCTCGAAGACCACGGCTGGCACACCGAAGGAATCCGGCGGAACCACTACACCGTCGACGGCGAGCAGGTCGACGAGGTGATGATGGCCTACACGTTCGAGTGAGCCTACAGCAGGACGACCAGCGCCAGCGCGATCCAGACGATTTTCAGCCCCGTGTTGACGACGATAACTTTCGAACCGAACTCCCGGCCCCAGATACCGTACTGGAACGGATTTTTTTTTTT